>NZ_SJPU01000001.1:1895014-2495014 GCF_007860105.1 Allorhodopirellula heiligendammensis | reverse complement strand
CTGCATTGGAATCCAACGAGTCTTGACGCCTTCCGCTACGAAGAACGATTTCATGTCCGACGAGCTCGAACGACGACTCGCCAAGGGCGATACGACCGTGTTCGGAGAACTCTTCACATTTCATCGCCCCCGTGTCTGGCAGATTATCCACTTCCGACTCAGCGATCGAATTCGCGGTCGCGTGGACCCCGATGACGTGATCCAAGAGGTGTTTTTGGAAGCGGAAAAGAGGCTCGAGCACTACATTCACGGCGACTTCCCCTCATTTTTCCTGTGGCTACGTCTGGTCGTCGGGCAGACGCTCAGCAAGATTCACCGTACCCATGTGGGGACTGAATCGCGTAGCGTGCTGCGCGAAGCCAATCCCGTGCGACAAGTGCTATGGGCCAATACCTCAATGTGCATGTCCCAGCGTTTCATCGCCCACCTGACATCGCCCAGCCAAGTTGCCGTCAAAGCCGAACTGATCGACGAGGTGCGGCAAGCGCTCGACAGCATGAGCGAAATGGATCAAGAGGTACTCGCTCTCCGGCACTTCGAAGAATTGACCAATCAAGAGGTCGCGATCGAATTGGCGATCAATCCCAAGGCAGCTAGCATCCGGTACATGCGGGCACTGGAACGTCTCCGCAGCGTCTTGGAACAGATGCCGTAGCGGTACTCGTCGACGGGCTCATGATTGGGTGAGCCGAGACGGGTCAGCGGCCGGACAGGCAGTGATCCCCGGTGGCTTGAAAGTTCGTTGCGCTCGCTGTCCGAACCCATAAACACAAACACTCGCCCGACGCGCGAGCGAGGAACGACGTGGAATGCCTCGCTGGCGCGTCGGGTTCGTGAGCTAACAGGCAGTTACGGCGTTCGGCTCATGGTTGCGTTGGTAGGCGGGGAGACAACCGGGCGACTGGCGGGATTGGCCAGATGGCACTCGGCCCGTACCCTGCATCACCGGAGTTGTTTGAATCCACATCTCCTCACGAGCTTCAATCTCGTACAGCGTTCCGACTTTCGAACGCGACAAACGTCTCGTCGACGCGGCAGTGTATTGCTCACGGGTATGTTGGGTGGGGGTGGCGGCGTGACGAAAGTCCTAACAATTTCCGCGACGGCTTCACCATCGGTGTGGATTTACTTTCATTCCTTTCTTGTCATTTCTATCTGCATGTCATGCGAGCTTCCGAGACAACTGACGACACCCTTGCCACGGTCGATACCCTCGCGAGCGACTTCCTCGCGAGATACCGCGATGGGGAACGGCCCACCGTGGAAGAGTATGCGAGGCGACATCCAGATTACAGTGATTCCATTCGACGAATGTTCCCGCTGGTGGCATCCATCGAACGGATCAAGATCGACGAACAGGTCAACGCCGACGGCACCGCGACGTTAGCGGGTCACGCGTTGTCGCAACTCGGTGACTTTCGAATCGTACGCGAAATCGGCCGGGGCGGAATGGGCATCGTCTTTGAAGCTCATCAGGAATCGCTCGATCGAGTGGTTGCCATCAAAATTCTTCCCAAGCAAAGTCTGCTCGACGATGAGGCGTTGAAACGCTTTCGCACCGAAGCGATGACGGCCGCGGCGATGCATCACACCAATATTGTACCGATCTATGGCACCGGTGAATCGGACGGTTCCCATTACCTGGTGATGCAGCTCATCCATGGAAAGTCGATGGATGCCGTCATTGCAGCCGGCAAAACGTTCTCGTGCCTCGACGCGGCCCGCATCGGAATGCAGGTTGCGGATGCGATCGCATATTCGCATGCAAACGGTATTTTGCATCGCGATATAAAACCTGCCAACATCCTGATGGAAGATGACGGGACAGTCCAAGTCACCGATTTTGGTTTGGCGAAACATGTCGGTAACGATCTCACCAATACACGGAGCGTCAGCGGTAGCCTACGCTACATGGCTCCCGAACGATTCTCGGGAGTCTCCGGCGAAGCGGGCGACATTTATGGCATTGGCATCACGCTCTACGAACTGCTCAGCGGGCGTCCCGCCTTTGACGCCACCGACGCTGAACACCTCATCGGTTCGATCACGAACGCTCAAGTAAAGCCGATTGATGGGGTCCGTCTTGATGTTCCAACGGATTTGTCGACCATTGTTGGCAAGGCAATGCATGCAGCCCCATCTCAACGGTACGCATCGGCAGCAGACCTCCGCGACGATCTGCGACGTTTTCTCGCCGATGAGCCAATCCGGGCGCGGCGAACACCACTCTGGGGTCGCTTCATTCGCTGGGTGCGCCGCAACCCGAAGCTCGCCGCCGCTGTGGGAATCGCGGTTGTCGCATTAGTCGCCGCGACGATCATTTCCACGATTGCGTATTTGGAAACATCCGCCGCAAATCAGCGATCCGTTGCAGCATTGCAGTCGTCCGAGCATACCGTCGATCTGGCACTCCAGTCGCTCGATGGCGTGATCGATGTCGTCTTGCACACACCGACATCCGCCAGCCTCGCGCTGGGGGAGACGTTCGAAGAGGATGATTTATTGCCCAATGTTGGTCTCGAACCGTCCCCCACGTCGGCGAGAATCCTGGAGCGTCTTCAACCGATCTACGAGCGGCTCGCCCAGCAATCGCCAACTCGCAGTGACATCATTCTAAGGAGTGTTGACTCCAGCATTCAGCTCGCGCGGATTCAACACAGCTTGGGACGCACCTCCCATAGCATCGACACACTCCGTGCCAGTATTACGCTGCTCGATGAGCGTGGTGAGGTCGCATCAATTCCAAATGATGATCTGTACTTACGCTTGGCACGGTTGAACAACGAGCTTGGAGCGATGTTCGAAGCGGAATTCGATCGGGGTGCGTCCAAACAATGTTACGAATCCGCCGTGCAGGCCGCCTCTGAGCTTGATGCTGCGAACACGGCGGCGCGTTTGGAACTTGCCCGTGCCTATCTGAATCTTGGCAGTCGCCCTCCCCACTTGCGTCGTGGCGAAGCTCTCATGCCCGCTCAGCGCAGCGACGATCTCCGGCATATCAATCACGCAATCGAGATTCTGGAAGGGCTACGAGATCTCCAGCCGCAATCGAAAACGACGAGTATTTTATACGCGAGTAGCCTGTTAGCCCGATCACGACTCACTCCTCCTGCAGCAGAAGGTGCCAAGCCCCCCTCCAAGCAGCGCGACTTTCAAGAGGCTGTTGCGATTCTTCGAGACCAATTGGCGGCGACACCGGACGACGACGACGTGCGATTCGAACTGGTGGAGGCGTTGGCGGATGTCAATTTGCGTGGACGGCGATCACCAAGGCAGTTTGCAGAAGTTGCCCAACGGCTGCGTGAAGCACTCCACGAGGTCGAGACGCTGCGATCCACGGACGCCGACAATTCGGTATATCTGGTGACGGAGGTTCATCTACGCCACAAATTGTCAGCAGTCGCCCGATCGCGATTATGGTTTGATGAAGCCGAACAGTTGCTATCCGGCGCGATCTTACTTCAAACATCGCTCATACAAACCAGGCCAGACAACGTTCAACATCGATGCTGGCGTGCGATGCTGTACCGCAACCTGGCGACATTGTATCGCGAATCGGGTAACCAGGAGGCGGCCGATGTTGCGCTGGCAAGTGCCGTCAGCGACATCGACTCAATTGCTCCTCCATGGAAGGACCATCCGATGGTGGTCCGCACACGCGAAGCGATTCGTGATGTTGCCGACGGGCAAGCAGGTGACGAGTGATGATGTCGAGGGCGCCCGAGCAGATACGAGAGCTGGGTGACACACTGTGCGCGTTTTCACTGATGGGGGACATTTTGGATCAAGCGCCCCGACGGAGCGTGCTATACAATGCCGCTCGTATTGGACGACAGCGAGACCATCCAACATCCTACTGATGTGTCCATGCGATGCAGCCACCCCCGCGAAGACGGTACCGACGTTCTCATGAATGCCGCTCTGAGTTGCTGCATTCGCTGTCGCAATGCAATTCCCCACTGTCGTGACATCCTGAAAGATAGTTGTTCTATGAAGATCGCTCGTATTTTTGCACATCGTGTTGAACTCCCGCTCGTTGAGGGCTCGTACAAATGGTCCGGAGGCAAATCAGTTTCTGTGTTCGACAGCACCGTTATCGGGGTGGAAACGGACTGTGGAATGGTCGGCTACGGCGAAGTTTGTCCGCTGGGGCCGTTCTATTTGCCAGCATACGCTGAGGGGGTGCGAGCCGGCGTTCGCGAACTGGCGCCCCACCTGCTCGGCATTGATCCGCGGCAGCTCGGCGTGCTGAACCAGCGCATGGATCAGGCGTTGAAAGGTCATGCATACGTCAAGACGGGGATCGACATCGCTTGTTGGGATATTCTAGGCAAAGCCTGCGGCTTACCCGTGTGTGAACTGATGGGTGGCCGGTTTGGCGAGAGCGTGCGTTTGTATCGCGCGATCTCACAGGTGGAGCCGGATGAGATGGCCGGTAACGTGGCGGGATATCGCGATGAAGGATATACGCGGTTCCAGCTGAAAGTCGGTGGCGATCCTGATACCGATATCGAGCGGATTCTCGCGGTGAGCTCAGTGCTGCGCCCCACCGATCGATTGGTGGCCGACGCCAACACGGGATGGACACAGCATGAGGCAATGCGAGTGGTTCGCGCTGTTCGCGAGGTGGACGTTTACATCGAACAACCGTGTTTGAGCTACCAGGAATGTCTCGCCATCCGACGGCACACCGACCACCCCTTTGTACTCGACGAGAATCTCGACAGCCTGGAGATGTTGATGCTGGCAAAGAACGACCTCGCGATGGATGTCGTGAACCTGAAAATTAGCAAACTCGGCGGTCTGACCAAAACCAAACAGGCTCGCGATCTATGCGTTTCGATGGGCATCGCGATGACACTGGAAGATAGCTGGGGTGGCGATATCACGACCGCTGCGATCGCTCACTTGGCTCACAGCACACCCGAAGAGTTTCGGTTCACCGCCACTGATTTCAACAGCTACGTCACCGTCAGTACTGCTGATGGCGCACCTCGACGCGAACAGGGCTTCATGGCTGCCAATATCGAGCCAGGACTGGGCATCACACCGAAAATGGATGTCCTGGGCAAGCCTGTATTCGAAGTGAAGTAGTCGTAATCCATCCACTTTCCATCTCATCCCGATTGAAACAAACGCATCATGAGAAATCACCTAGCGATCACTTGTACGACTGGGTTCCTGATACTCGCAATGGGGTTGGACCCTCAAAGCCTGCCGGCGCAAGACGCGCCTCGCTCCAACTGGGTCGAGGAGGCGTTGCCCCGACTGCAAGCAGTCTACGAGCACGGAGAGTTCCAGCCAGCTGGGTTTGACGGTAAATGGCTTCCTGACAGCTCGGGATATACAATTCGCGAACGTGATCCGGAGACGCAGAAACGGTCCCTGTGGAGTTATGACGCTCAGAGCGGGGAGCGGAGCCCAGCGGATCAGCAGGATGAACATAAGCTCGAGCATGGGAAGCGTCTCTCTCCCGATGAAAATCATGTGGTGGAGTTTCAGAAACGAAATCTAGTTGTTCGGGATCTGAAAAGTGGAGAACAAATCCGCCTGACTCAGCGGCCACGTGACCGAGACGTCTCGTACCGTGATCCCGTGTGGAGCCCCGACGGGAAGCACATTGCATTCATCGAGTCGGATTCAACCCAAGTCAGACAACGATCGGTACTGGTCCCCAGCGACCCATCGTATCCCGGCGTTCGAGACGTTCGCTTTGCCAGAGTCGGTGAGCAGATCCCGGCGCTGCGGGTCGGTGTGGTGGCCTCGACCGGGGGTGACGTGCGGTGGCTGCCGTTAGAAGTGCCGGAGGAAGGCTGCTATCTGGGCCAGGTCGACTGGGCAGAAAACTCGGATCAGGTGCTCGTCGAAACCCTGAGCCGGTTCCGTGACACGCGTGAATTCACACTGTACTCGCTCGATGGCGAATCCACTCGAATTTACAGTGAGACCAACCCGGCCTGGGCCGTCGGTAGCCAGGGGACGAACTCCGGGTTGAACTGGGTTCGTGAAGGCGATGCGTTCATCGTCGTCAGCGAAAAAGATGGCTGGCGTCATGCGTTTCTCTACTCCCGCGATGGTGACGAGATTGCCGTGCTCACACCGGGCGATTACGACATCATCGATCGCGCCGTCGTCGATGAGAACGATGGGTGGTTCTACTTCTACGCATCACCCGAAAACGCAACTCAAAAATACCTGTATCGCGTACCGCTCGATGGCACGGGGACGCTGGAAAGAATCACTTCGAAAGACCAGCCTGGTAGCCATGACTACGATTTCTCACCGAATGCCGACCTAGCGTTTCATACATTCTCGACGCTGGATTCACCACCGATCATTGAACTCGTCGAACTGCCAAGTCACCGGGTCCTACGTGTGCTGGAGGATCAAGCTGAACTGCGGGCGAAGATGGAGCGGGTAATCTCGCATCCAACGGAGTTCCTGCAACTCGATATCGGGGATGGTATCTCGGTGGACGCGTTGATGATCAAGCCGAAAAACTTTGACGACACCAAGAAATATCCGGTGTTCGTGTATGTTTACGGTGAACCTTATTTGCAGACCGTCTTGGACAAATGGGGAGCAGGTCAGATTGACTTTCACCGCGTTGTCGCTGACATGGGATATCTCGTTGTTTCGATCGACAACCGGGGAACGCCCGCGCCGAAGGGTGCGGCATGGCGGCGGAGCATCTTCGGCAGCCTCGGTCCGCTTTCAACCGAGGAACAAGCCGCTGCGTTAAAGGAACTCGGTCGTCAACGATCGTACGTGGATCTATCGCGCGTCGGAATTTGGGGCTGGAGTGGCGGTGGATCCAACACGCTCAATGCCATGTTCCGCCAGCCCGAATTGTACGACGTGGGAATTGCGGTCGTCCCTAAGCCTCAGCCGCATCTCTACAACGCATGGTTCCAAGAAATTTACATGCGAACGCGTGAGGTCAACGCGGACGGTTATGAACGCTCGGCACCCATCCATTTCGCCGAAGGCCTCGAAGGTAAACTACTTATCATCACGGGTTCCGGCGAGACCAACACACACATTCAGATCATCGAGGGCCTCGTCGATCGCCTCGTCGAACTTGGCAAACCGTTCGACTACATGGTTTACCCGAATCGCGACCATGGGTTGCGTGAGGGATCAGGAACTGTGGTGCACGTGCGGATGCTTATTCTTCGCTATCTGATAGAAAACCTGACGCCCGGACCGCAATAGTTGACTCTCCGGCAGGACGCGTACTTCGGTCGCGTTTGCGACGCCGATGGTTGAGCGATACGTCGAGGCCCTCGGGTAAAGAGTTCGATTTGGTCAAATCAGCCACCCGGTTCAATCGGAGCTGCGTGTGATCAAAGACACCAACCAGGTCGCTGCCAACCGGGGCGTTAACGAACGAGTTACTCGCCTGTCGACGTGGCATCTGGATTGGTCTGCTATTGCCGTGACCAGCTCCACTGACAGGCTAGCTGCACTGACCGGCTAGCTGCCCTGACCGGCTAGGTGCACACGCAATCTCGGCGTGTTGGCTCGGGGTTACCTCGCCGTCCAACCGCCGTCGACGGTCAGAATCGTTCCGGTCGTGTAGCTTGCCGCAGGACTGGCCAAGTAGATTGCGGCTCCCTGGATCTCCTTCAATTCCCCCCAGCGTTCCAGCGCCGTTGCGCCGACGATAAACTGTCTCGCCTCTTCACTCTCCGCGATCGGCACGTTCATCGGGGTTAAGAAAGGCCCCGGGCAGATTGCATTGACCATGATTTTGTCGAGCGCGAACTCTAAACTGAGTGCGCGGGTCATTTGCACAACCGCTCCTTTGCTGCTGGCGTACGGAGTTCGATTCGCCAAGCCAACCAGACCGAGCGTGCTGGCCATATTGATGATCCGACCGTACTGCTGCTGTTTCATCGATACTGAAACATACTTGCAACAAAGCCACATTGCTTCGACATTAATGCTCTGCACCTGGCGGAATTCTTCCAGCGATAGCTTCTCGATCGGACCACGAATATTGATGCCCGCGTTATTGAGCAGGATGTCGATTCGACCGAATTCGTTCATACAGCGAGCAACCATCGCGACGACTTGATCCTCGCTCGAAACATCCGCTGCCATGCCAATCGCTCGGATGGGATACTCATTGGCGATTCTAGTTGCCGCTGCTTTCGCTTCATCCTCATTGCGACTGACAATCAGCAGGTGGGCTCCCGCCGATGCCAGGCCGGCCGCCATCGCCTCGCCAAGTCCTTTCGATCCGCCGGTAACGATTGCCACCTGATTGGTGAGTTGAAATTGAGCGAGGCCGGGCCAACGATGCATCGATATTATTCTGCGTAGAGGGAGCGATAAATTCGTCTTCCAGAGCTAGCTGAATCGCCCTGGATACAGGTAGACAACACAGTGTGATCTGAATCCATCTTAATTGATCTTTGATCCATGCAGGTCCGGGTGCTGGGCAAGAACATAGCAGTTGGGTCAGATCGCTTGCGGCGGTAATGCGTTCCGGGCCCACGATGTGCTCCGGCCTCGCGAACGTCCAAGCTCGATGGAAACCGCTGTGAAGAACTCAATCAAACGATACCGATGTACTCCGTGGGGACGACCGCAGTCGCTGGTCCGCTCCTGGCGTGGCGAATCCCTGCCGAACATTCGTTCGTCGGGGAGACGTTTTAAAAACCGGATCGGGTACGGCAGTCAGTGGAAGAGCACTGTCCACTGCACGCTGTCGGATGGCGAGGTCGGGTAAGGCCAAAATTATGTTGCGGTGAGGTACTGAAACGCTAGAATGGTCGAGTTGACTCACACATTTGTCGACCAATCCCGCCTTCACCGCCTCCCGCCTCCCGCCTCCCGCCTCCAGTCGTCTCACGATCGCCAACCGTCGCCGATACCGCTGCTGCGGGTGTAGGAGTTCTTGAAGTTGGGCCTGTTCGGATCGAATTGTTTCGACAAGTCCACACCGAATTCTGACAGACGACCGTCCTTTCCTAAAAAGAGAACAATCATGTTCAGTCGCAGAAGAATGCTGCAGGGAATCGCAGCTAGCACCGGTGCCGCATTGGGCGTTTCGCTTGGTCGAGAAAGTTTGATGGCCTCGCCCGCTAGTCCTGCTACGCCAAAGCGAATCGTGTTCTTCATGCAGAACCAGGGCTTCGATCCAAAAACATGTGTCCCTTCCGGAATGACCAGCAGCGGCTCGCTGGCCAAAGCGAAACTTCCCGAGCCCATCAGTGCCCTCGAGCCTTACAAGGAACGACTGCATATCATCAACGGTCTGCATGGCATTCACACGAGTCCTTCGCACAGTGCATTTTTTGGTGCGTTGGGCGGGTATCGCGGTAGTGATGGGGTGCCACCCAGCGCCTCGACGATCGATTATGAGCTCAGCAAGACTCTGCCTCAGACGCTGTTGCCTCATCTCTGCATTGGCATGGACTCAATTGAGAACATGAAGACCAAACCCACCATTGCAACGCTATCTGCCAGCGGTGCCGGTCAGCCAATTTTCATGCACTCCAATCCGAACCATCTCTATCAGATGTTGTACGGTGGGATCTCGTCAGGCGACATTCGACGCCAACACGAAGCGCGATCGAGCGTGATGAATCAAGTCGAAAGACTGGCTGTCGCGAAGGGGCGATCGCTTCCCGCCTCCGATCAACAACGATACGGACAATTTGTCAGTGGTTTTCAAGACGTCAACGGCCTCAGAACTCGTCTCGACTCGGTTGCGGGACAGCTGCGAAAATTCGCACCCACGGTAGACGAGCGCTACACTTCGCCCGAGTTCGAAACGGACTGGCACGATAGCTTACTCGACCTGGGCATTTCGGCCCTGACGTCCGGAATCACCAATACGCTGACGATCGGCTCAGGTCGGGGCGAAATCTTTGGTGCTTGGAAGGGACTCGGCGTTGAGCAACAAGGGCACAACCTGGGGCATATGGATCAACCTGACAATCCCATTTGGATCAAGATCCGGCAATACAACAGTCGCATGTTGGTTCGAATCATGGAGGCGCTCGAGAGCGTTCCAGAAGGCAGCGGAACCATGATGGACAATACGCTGATCGTGTACACCAGCAATAACGCGGACAAACAGCACACCAATGGCGCCAACTGGCCGGTCATGCTGTTGGGTAACTTGGACGGCGCTTTCAAATCGGGCTGTTTCACGCAACTTGATGGCAAGCGACCGATCAACGCGCTCTACACATCGTTGCTGCGAGCGGCAGGCCAAAATTGCGATCGTTTCAACATGGACGACAAAATGGCGAAGAAGTTCGACACCGGTACCGGCCCGCTCAAAGAAGTGCTGGCATGAGAAGAGTTAGACTCGCTCTGGCGTTGAGTTTCGCGTGGTGTTTGGTCTCTGCAGCAAACGCCCAGACGTACACACCCGGCCATGTCAACAGCGACGACTTTGCCAACCTTGCTGAATCGTTTCTCACAACTTACTGCATCGACTGTCACGGCGAGTCTTACCCGGAAGGAGATCTTTCACTCGCGGGTTTAGCGCCCATTGATGAAGTCAACGCCAGCACGTGGACGAGTGTGTGGGCGCAGGTGGCCCTGAAAGAGATGCCGCCCCAGGACGCCGAGGAGCCCGGCGTGATTGAGCGTCTACAGTTTTCCGATGCGATCGTTGGCGAGTTAACGCGCGTCTTGCGAGATAAGGGCGGTTTTCATGCTCACCTTGACCCTGACAAAGGAAACTTTGTTGACCACGACTTGCTGTTCGGTCCGCTGCCCGCCGGCATTGAGCTGGAACCAACATCATCGCCAGCACGCATCTGGCGGGTTACTCCCCAGGAACACATCACGCGGCTGAACGAATTAATCAATACGGAAGCAAGGTTCGACCCCAAGAAACCTGGACTTCGCACCCACGGCGACGTGGTCCCCACCAATCATGGAGGTGAACTCAAACTCTACTTCGGCACCGATCGTATTATTCAGTGGCAGGGCGGAACAGTCGCGTACGCCACCTCGGTTAAGAGTGTGCCTGCGATCCTGTCGTCGGCGCGTCACCATGGACTGGAAAACTACCCGGACTTTTATACTGTTAACAGCGCCGAAGCGACGCAGATTCTGGGCATCGCAGGCGATATCCTCCGTTACATGGCCGACGGCCCGCTGAGCATCGCCGAGCCCTACCAGATCACGGACGATCCCAAGTCGATCGCGGATAAAATGAAGGGGGACCTTCGTGGCCTACCGACGAGTTTGGTCTACAGCACCAAAATTGTCCGACCGCTAACACCCGTCCACGATCTGATGCGTGAAGAAGTGGTTACCGAAAAAACGCTACGCGCCGCGGTGGATTATCTCTTCGAAGCATTGACGTTTCGCCCGCCGAGTGAAACGGAGTCGAACGATTATCTGGCAATCGTCAACCAGGCGATCGACAAGCTCGGTAAACAAGATGGAGCAGTCCTTGGTCTATCCGCCATTTTCCTGGACCGCGACGCGCTCTTTCGACCGGAGTTAGCTGAGAACGGCGAGCCTGACAAACATGGACGCGTTATGCTTCAGGACTGGGAACTGGGTATGGCGATCAACCATGCACTGCGCTACATCCGGCCAGACGCTGACCTGCGTGCCGCCATTGTGGAAGGGCGAATGCGTACTCGGGCAGACGTTAAGCGTGAAGTTGAACGAATGCTGGCTGATGAGAGCATTCGCAAGCCGCGCGTCCTGCGTTTCTTCCGCGAGTATTTCGACTACGACCTGGGCGGATACATCTGTAAAGACACACCAGCACTGGCCGATACCGGCGCCAACAACAAGGGACAGGCCCATTACCGAGCCATGTTCGATGCCACGGCGAGCACGGATCGCTTGATCGAACTTATTCTGAGCGCGGACACGGACGTCCTGAAGCAGCTACTGACCACTGACAAGGTGGTCGCTACCAAAGCGGACAATATCTATTTCGGCACCAAACGTTCACGCGAGGCAGTCGCGGCGTCCATGGCGGCCGAGAAAAATGCAAACGCGCTGGCGGCGAAGGAAGCGGCTGCTGAGATCGAGGCGTGGCGGAAAGCCAACCCAGGAAAGGAACCACCGACACCTCGGAAATTCAAGAACCCACGCGTTACGAATCACAGCGTCGCCGCAGCAGACTTGACCGGACCGCAGATCTACGCTCGCGTGAGTCGGCGTAGTTTCGGTCGTGGATCCATGACGCCGGAACGAGTATTGGCAACCGTCCCGAAAGGTGAAAGGCTTGGCATCCTGACCCATCCCAGCTGGCTGGTGTCTCACTCAGACGCCATGGACAACCACGCCATCCGGCGCGGCCGCTGGATACAGGAACGGCTGCTCGGGGGTGGTATCCCTGACGTGCCGATTACCGTCGATGCGATGCTGCCCGATGAGCCGGGCAACACGCTGCGTGAGCGGATGCGGGTGACCCAAGAAGATTATTGCTGGACGTGTCATAAGAAAATGGATCCGCTGGGCCTCCCGTTTGAAATGTACAATCACGCGGGTCTGCACCGACTCACTGAACTCAACAAACCTGTCGATACATCCGGCGAAATCATCGACTCGGGCGATCCCAGCTTGGACGGCAAAGTCACTGACGCTATCGACATGATTCGAAAGCTCGCTGACAGCGAGCGCGCCGAACAGGTTTTTGTCCGTCATGCGTTCCGATTTTGGATGGGCCGTAATGAGACGCTCCACGATGGGCCCGTGCTCCAAGAAGCCCACCGCGCGTACCAAGAGAGTGGCGGTAGCATGAACGCCCTCCTGGTATCGCTACTCACCTCCGATGCATTCCTGTTCCGCAAGTAATCAGACGGGGTGCCGTCGGGGAGGTCTGGACGTCAATGCGTATTTGCCGGTTTGCTTATCCTCGCTGGCGCTTCGGTTTAGCGATTGTGCATGCGGACAGGGAAGGCAACGCACTCCACAGGCTGGTATCCCTGGTGACGGATGATTGCTAGGATTTTCCGCTGCCGTCACTCGACAGCGTCTCCAACTCTCATTCCATCAGGTAATCGAACAATGAAGAAACACGAATGGCGTGAGACCACCGAGGACGGGGCAACTCGGCTCGTCACCGCTTCGCGACATGCGGGGAAATGGCAACTCCGGTCGCGACTCAAATCGGACGTGGAGTGGACGCTCTTTCCCGAGATCCCGCTCGACGATCTCGAAACACTGCACGACATTGTCTCGAAGAAATCTCGCAGACGACGTGTGCCGGAAAGCCACGTCGTCGAACTCGAAGCGCTGCTCGCGGCGGCGAAACGTCGAAAATAACGTTTCACGCGGTATGTCTAGAACTCTGCTTTCTCGTTGCCGTTGTCGTCGTATCGGACAAAAGCAAAGTAACAATAGCTGACCGGGAGCGCCGGCAGTGTCAACAGGAAGAACCACGATACGGATGCGGAAAGCAATACGACGAAGCAGACGAAGGACATCCACACCCATTTCGTATCTCGCCAAAGCCCCTGTAACTGTTCCATTAAATGTCCGCCTCGGAGTCTTCCAAGTTAGTTCGAAGGATACGGGGGGGAATTCAACAAATCCGGTACCGTATTCGCATCCTGAATGGTGGCATCCTGTGGGTGATCGGTCAACCTGAGGTGGCTGCGTCAAATCGTCAACAGGATCCTGCCGCGCCGGGGTGTCCTGGGAACAATCACCCTCGGAGCAGTGGTTCAATCATTCCCGTGCTATCGGCAAACTGTTGCAATGGAACGCCCATTAGTCTCGCTTGGGTCAGCCAAAGATTTGCCAATGGCGTGCCCTCTGGCATATTGATGTGCTGTCCCGACTGAACGTGTTCGCCGCCCCCAGCGACAATGATGGGGAGGTCGTTGTATTGGTGGGTTGAACCATCCCCCAATCCGGACCCATAGGTGAACAACGTATTGTCCAGTAGAGACGTGCCATCGGCGTCTTCAATTGCATCCATCCTCTCGACCAAATACGCAAACTGCTGCATATGAAAATGATCAACCTTCAGCAGATCGTCGATCATTTCGGTCTGATTGTGTGACATCTGGTGATGACTTCGTGGCTTGTCAAATAGCCCTTCGAATCGATACGGTGTGTCCCATCGCTCAGGGCCAATCATGAACGTCGCCACGTTGGTCAGCCCCGTCTGAAGGGCCACGACCATCAGGTCTCCCATCAAGCGAATGTACTCTCCGCGGGGGAGGTAATCCGCCTTCGGCTCGTCGAAATGAACTGTCGCCAGCTCAGCTTTCATCGCCTCGAGACGGTCCATCTGCGTTTCAATCGTGCGGATGGACTCGAAGTATTCAGCAAATTTTTGCCGATCAGCGTAGCCAAGGTCTCTGCGTAGCGAGGCTGCGTCCTCAAGAACGAGGTCGGTGATGTCGCGGTATTGAGCAATTTCCTTCGTGGAAAAAAGCCGGCGATACATCTTGCGGGGATCGCGAATGGAGGGCGCTACGTGCCCGGTTCCATACCATGAGATATTGTCGAAATAAATGGACTCTTTGTTGTCACGGTGACTATTGCAACTGAACTCCAGTGTTGGAAAAGCCGTTGTTGCAGACACATGATCGGCGACCAGATGATCGAGCGTGCGGTCGAGAGGCCAAGCGGTTCCTTCGATGGTGTAGGGAACCGCGCTACTGAGGTAACAAGATCCACACTGGGCATGCACATCGGTGCCTTGCTGAAAAACGCGATCCATGCCTGTGATCAAGTTAATCTTACTTTTCGATGCCTCCAGGGGCTGCATGGTCGGCGTCAATTCCTCGAGCGGCTTGGCAAAGAAACGGGGATCCTGCTTGCTCAACGACTTCATCAAGTTCCCCAGGTTTCCCTTGGGGATCACACTTTGCGCCTCGCCCGGAAAGAACCCGCGTCGGACAACACCGATCGGCACATAGTAGTGTGCCATTCGCAGAGGTCTCACCGCTTCGGGTGCGGCGGCGAAACTCTCCATCCAAGGAAGCGATAGTGCAACTCCGCCCATTCCGCGGAGGATCGTTCTACGCGACGTTTTTCTCATCGTTCGGTTCCACTGAATTGTGCGGGAGGGCTGACGGGATTGTGTTTACGTCGGAAGGGCTCACTCAGGATGACCTGTTTCACGAGCGTCTGCATTTTATAGTTGTCCGCTGCGCAGTTGGCCGTGATTTTGTCGAGAGCGAGATGGTCAGCTGCATCGAGTTGGCGAGCAAGAGCAAAGGAAAGGAGGTGACCGCCTAAACCACGTGTGAATCTGTCTTGCTCAGCAAGAATGGCATCCTTGAACTCGATGACGGTCGAAAACTCATGTTTCTGGAACAGTTTCCCCTCCATGTCGATTTCACGGCCGTTCTCATAGTGATCACGCCAAACGCCGATGGGATTGTAATTCTCCAACGCAAATCCGAGTGGATCGATCTGTTCGTGACAGCCTTTGCAATCCGAACGTTTCCGATGCATCTCCAGCCGTTCACGCAGGGTGAGGTTCTCCTCCGCGGCGGATGGGGTATCGTCCAAAGCTGGGACATCAGCCGGTGGGGGATCCGGTGGATTATTAAAGATGACCGCCGAAATCCACGCTCCACGTGTGATCGGCTGCGTTCGCTCGGGACCGGACGTCATCGTCATCACGGCCGCGTTGGTGATCACGCCCCCATGGCGTCGGTCGGTCACAGGCAACCGCTGAAACCGCAGGACGGCGACCTCTCCGCCTGTCCCCTTCCGCCCGGTGCCCTTCCGCCCGGTGGCTGGCGGCTGGTACGCGTCCTCCAACAGACCAGACCGATATGTGAAATCGGAATCCACCAGCTGAGTGATCGGTTGATTTTCGATGAGAACCGTTTCGAAAATCAACAAGGGCTCGATCATCATGTGCATACTGTCGCGGAACTTCAGGTAGTAAAACTCCGGATATTTATCAGGACTGGGAACCGACGAAACGATCCGTTCCAACTGCAGCCACTGGGTTGGAAAACTATCGCAGAAACGTTTCAGTTTTGGATCCTTTAGCATCCGGTCGGCTTGCTCTTCCAAAACGACGGGATCTCCTAGTTCGCCCTTGGATGCCAGATTCAATAGCAATTGATCTGGCAGACTCCCCCACAGAAAAAAGGAGAGACGCGAAGCGAGCTCAAAATCGTCCACTTCTTTCCCGTCCTCATCTTCGTGGGACGTTTCATACAGATACAGAAACCTGGGAGACGCGATGACCGCTGCAGCGACCGCCTTCATTGCATCGGTGAACGGGACACCCGATTGGATCTGTGCATTGGTAAATGCGGAATATCGCGCGAGCGTTTCCGCAGTCACAGGACGCCGAAAGGCCTCCGTGAGAAACGGACGCAGGCGTCCCGCCACCTCGCCCTGGAGATCATGTTCGTTACGCGGGGCAGCGAAAAACTTACTCCAAATGCCTACGTTGCGTGGATCGAAATCAGGACTCTGAGTGATGGACTGGCCCAGCTGTAAGAAGGATTCCATTAGCAGCGGTGACAACGAAAGATGATCTGCTTGATTATCGAATCCGTGCTCCGCTCGCAGATCTTGCGGAAATGCGGTGACGCCTCCAAGTCGCGATTCGATCATCTGAGACTTTCCCAGTGGCCGACTGCCGACGGCGACGACGTCGGCCATGCGTCCGGAGCTCGGATTGAAGTACCCGTTGTGCTCCCGCATCATCCGCTCAGGAAGAGTGAAGACGGCGCACTTCAGCTGAAACAAATCCGTCACTGCGTTATTGTATTGAAACCGGTTCATTCGCCGAATGGGCGTTTGGGAGTATGGACGCTGCTGAGCGATCGACGTACGTAGAATCGACGTCAGCTGCTCAATCAAATGTTCACGGAGTCCCGGCTCAAGAGGCGGTTCGTCGAGAGGTGGCATTTCGTTGAGATCCAGCGCATCGATCACTGTCCGGATCAGCTCTGGCTGTGCGATCAAGGATTCTTCGTCGAGCGACGCAAGATCCATGTCCGCTTCGCGTTCATCTGCGGAACCATGACACTTAGCACAGTGTCGTTTCAGAGCCGGCGAAATGACTTCAGTAAAGGGGCTGGCAGCATGGGCAGGGATACAATCCGTGATCACGACCAATGCAATCCACAAGATTGCAGCGAGCCGTCGTGTCGGTTCACAACGCGCGAGGTTTTTTCTGTTTTCGTCAGAGAACCGCATGGGCGAGTCATTTCAAAAGCAACGAATAAAAAACGATCCGAGTGTTTGCGAATCGTAACAAATAGCTTAACAGCAATCCGACAGGAGAACATCGAACCGGGCACTTCCATCACCGAACCGACGCAAAAGCGACGAACGACCAGAAAACTGAGATGCGTCGGAGGCGGACAGTGACGCCTCAGCGGGCAGGGGTGCGACTGTGCAGCAAACCTGCATTCGAGACGCCACGACCGCGTCTGTCCGACGAGGCGAACTCATGTCGTGGGGGCGGTTATTTCAGCCAAGCTGGCACACTCTCATTTTCCGTCCACTCCCGCACGCGTCGATCCAGCTTATCACCCTCCCAGCGATCGTCTCCCGCGGGGAGGGCATCGATCTTGGGCAACCATCGTCGATGCTCAGCCACGACATCGGCGAACTCCGACAGACCCGCCAAATTTGTATGCTCTCCAGGATCGCTCCGGTGATCATAAAGTTCTTCGGTCCCATCACGATATCGTATGTATCTCCAATCATTGCTACGAACCGAGTGGTTCCGATAGTACCAAGTTGAAAGTACGGGAGTGTCACGCGGCGTCTTGGGATCCTGGATCTGTGGAAGGAGACTCGCACCATCGAGCTCGGCGGTGGCGGGGAGGCCACATAGATCGATCAGCGTCGGGTAGACATCCAACAGACTGACCGCTTCGGAGCAACTGCTACCGGTTGCCTGGCCCGGTAACCGAATGCACAGAGGAACACGGGTTGATTCCTCCCACAGCGACTGTTTCCGCCAGTGCTTCTTCTCGCCCAAGTGCTGGCCATGGTCAGACCACAAGACAACAATCGTGTTCTCGGCGTGTTGGCTGTTGGCGAGCGCATCGAGAACTTTGCCAACCTGAGCATCGGCAAATGAAACGCATGCCAGATAGCCAAAGATCATCTCACGCCAGTAACTATCGCTCAGATTCACGACGGCATAATGGTCACCGGCGGGAAGCGTACCGTATGCAATTGATTTTCCCATCATGGGAATATCTGCCATTTCGTCATCGGGCACGTCAGGCAACTGGATGTCGTCTAGATTGTAGAGATCAAAAAACTCTCGTGGTGCCGTGTAGGGAACATGCGGCCTGACAAAGCCCACGGCCAGAAAGAACGGTTTCGTGTGGTCACGACGAAGTTGTTCGGACGCCCAGTCGGCAGTCAACTCGTCGAACATCATGCCGCCGGGAATATCATCGCGATCCAATGCCCCGTAACACAGCGAGTGTCCATCGGCGTACTCCTCACCATATCGATCAACGATTTGGCTGCCGCGTTTTGGAAACGGGTAAAACATTTTCCCTCCGTAACCATCACCACGGGCGAGCAATTCTTTGGGAATCTTGTACGTGGGAGCTGTTTCATCCCAAAAATCCTTTGTACGATCCTTATAATCAGAAACACCCTGGTGGAAAACTTTGCCGCAGGCCAATGTTTCGTATCCGTGATCGCGGAAATACTGCGGCAGCATCTTGTGATCACCCATCACCTCGTCATACGATTTCCGCATGGCCGCCGTCGATGCATACCAGCCCGAGCGACTGGGATGGATGCCACTCAACAGTGAGTTTCGCGACGCCGTGCACACAGCCTGCGAGCAATGAGCATTCGTAAACAGGACACTCTCATGGAACAGCTTGTCCATATGCGGTGTCTGAGCCTGATGGTTGCCTCCTAGGCTGCCTTCCCAATCGTTCAAATCGTCGACCGAAATGAAAAGTACGTTGGGTTTCTCGTGCGGACCGTTTGCAGGTTTCAGGCGTTTCGAATTGGAGCGTTTCGATAACGCAGTGGCGAAACGTTGGCCGAGCTGCCACTGGCTCTGAGCATCGAGGTGCGTGCCCTCATCCCAGGTCGTCAACCCGCGTGCAGGTGCAACCTCTACGTTGGCCATCGACGAGCCGACGCCTCGCTGAGCAGCACGGACAGTGTCACGTCGTCCATTGTCAAACACTTCACCGATAACCACGGGCAAGTCAGGGCTCCCGACGTCTTGTCGAATACGGTTGATCAATTCGGTCAACCGCATTCGGTATCGTTGCTCGCTCGACCGACTGTCCGATTCGCCTTGATGCCATAGTAATCCGCGAATCACATACGAATGCCCCTTGTAGGTCAGCTCTGACGTTGCCAGCTCAATCGTTTCGATAAAATCGCGATAGCAGGGACCTTGAGAATCCGGTTCTCCCGCACGCCCAGGATTCCAGTCCACACGCAGACTGGTGCCCCCTTTGGCCCCCTTGATCAAGCCGAGTTTATTCGCAGTAGTCGATCGAGCAACCGTTGCGGCAAACCCAATCTCGGGGCCAAATTTGGTCGACGGCAACGCGCCCTTGAATTTCGGCGGCACGCTGAATCCCGTCGCTAGCGGACTCCAACCGTCGCTGGCGTGCGGAGGATTTCGGTAGAAAATCATCGCGTCGGCAGGGCAACGTCGCTGTGTTTCGGAGAGTTCGTCGGCGTCACCCCGGCCATCCATATTGGATTGTCCAGCGAGCAGGTACACGTCATAGACATCTGCATGCAGATGTTTGCTGCCAAGCATCACCACTAGAAAAAGCAACAGTCTCGGGAAAGTCATGGCATCACATCTGGTAGTAGTTTGCGAATAAATAAAATTGGCTCATCCGACTATTCAGGTTTCCAGGGAACCAGACCATCTTTCGGTTGCAAGAATTGTGCATCCACGGTTTGATACCACGCATGCAGACGACGGCGCATTTGGTCCACTTGCTCAGGCATTGTATCGGCCAGGTCATGCTGTTCGCCAATATCATCCTTGAGGTTGTATAGATGCACGCGCCCGTCCTCGTACCGTTCGACCAATTTAAAGTCGCCCTCGCGAATCGCGCCGCCGGGAATGCCGCCCTGGTTGCTGTAATGCGGGTAGTGCCAATACAGAGATTCCCGGTCGAGTGATTTTCCTTCCAGGGCTGCCCGAATATTCACTCCGTCAACATCATGGCCCACCTCTACCCCTGCTGCGGCCGCGATCGTCGGGAACAAATCAATCGAGCAGATTGGCTCGGACGACTCTGAACCAGCGGGCGTGACCCCCGGATATCGAATGATCCATGGTTCACGAATGCCCCCTTCGTACACCCAACCTTTACCTCCTCGCAGCGGCAGGTTGCTGGTGGGTAGTCCCTCCGATGTCGATAGACCGCCGTTATCCGATGTGAATATCACCACTGTGTCGTCGGCAACGCCTGAGTCGTCGAGCTCTCGGAGCACCTTGCCCACGGCTTCGTCCATGGCCTCCACCATCGCGGCGTACACAGCGTGTTTTTGCAACACGCGGACTTTCCGCACCTGATTTCCCAACACTTGTTCTTCCTCGGCAAACTCAGCACCGTCGATAGAGGCCGCCTTCTGCTTATACTTTTTCACTAGGTCGGGTCGCCCCATCAGGGGCGTGTGTACCGAATAGAACGAGAGATAAGCGAGAAACGGTCTGTCCTTATTCTCCTCAATAAAGCGAACTGTGTCGCGAGCGAGGCGGTCAGGTAGATGATCGCCCGCGGGGCTTTCAACCTCCATTTCTGGATTCTTAAAGGGGGCGAAGTACTTGTTTCCTGTGTACGGTCCACCAATGCGATGGCCGCCGATATTGACGTCGAAACCTTGTTTCTGAGGGTAGTATTCTTCGCTCTCCCCCAGGTGCCACTTTCCGGCAAAGAAAGTTGCGTATCCCTTGCTCTTGAGCATCTCGGCGACCGTGACGTCCTCAAGCGGCATGTGCTCGTTGAGTGGTGCAGGATTGAACCGCCCACTCCGCTTCCCTGAGAAAAAATTGGTCGCCCGAACACGAGTCGGGTACTTCCCGGTCATCAAACTATAACGAGTCGGCGAGCACACCGGATTGGCGGCGTAGCCATCGGTGAACCTCATTGCCGAGTCAGCCAAGCGGTCGATATTGGGCGTTTCGTAGAAACACTCCGAATTATTGGCTCCAATGTCCATGTAGCCGAGGTCGTCCACCACAAATACGACGAAGTTTAATTGTTTTGATGAGTCAGCTGGATCAGCAGCATGACCGCCGACAGGCAGTGCTGTCAGGATTACAAGAGATAGAAACAAACTCGAAATACAATGGTTCATGTTCATATGTTAAATGAGGTAATTTAAATTCCATGAAAAAGCTCGCTCCAACCTCGCTGGTGAAGAGCAGCATGATGATGAAAGAGTTCCTTCGCCACTCGCTCAGCGATCAGAATTGCACAACACAATCACAACTCGTTTTGTGAGAGCCATGAGGGATGATCATGAGTTTCACTGCAACGATCCATGCGTGTGGTCGTCACGCACGATAAACTCGGCTGGCTCCCTTCATTGACGGGACTCTGATGGCGCGGATAGCGTCGAGATCAAAAACTCAGTGGGTGTCTTGTGACGGGCGCTCGGAGCACCTGGGTAGACGAGTTCGCAGTCGGTTCCCACGTCCTGGCAATGCTCCTGTAACTTCACACCAAAATTGGAGGTATGTGTCGGATCCTTCTGATTCTGGCCAATTGCTGGGGGTGCGGAGTAGATCAGGTAAACGGGCGGATCGTCCTGCGACACGAGCGCATAAGGCGAGTACTCGGCAAGCCAGGGCAAAATGTGCTCGCGCTGATCCAGAAATTCTGCGAACGACTTCTTACCGAATGCATGGCCGCCGTATTTGCTATTCGGCGTCCAGGTTTTCATCTGTTGAGGATCAAGCGTCGTTTGCGCTCCGGTAACGGCCGCGCACCAGAGCCGAGTCGATTCCTGCGAGATAGGATCATCGCTATCCGCATCGGCCAAATCATCATGAAAGGCAAGCCACAAACTGGAGCAGGCGCCAGCGGATCCACCCGCAGCGCCAACACGCTCCTTGTCCAGGTTCCATTCACCCGATTTGCTGCGAACAAACTGCAATGCGCGGGCGGCGTCATGGAGCGGCGTCTTCACAGGTGGATCGTTATCCGAGACGTCCGCCTGCGAGGTGTAACGGTAGTTGATGGCCGCAACTGAGATGCCCGCTTTCAGGAGGGCGTCGACATCTGCAAAGCGGTCGACACGTTCTTTGCTTCCCCCTACCCAACCGCCACCGTGAATTACAAAGACCAGAGGCGTTGGCGTCTGAGCCTCAGCTTTCCAAAAATCTAGAACGTTGCGTGGGTGCTCGCCGTAACGAACGTTCATCAGTGTCGGCACAGGCACTGCGGGGGCGTATTGGACGCTGGCCGCAGTTCCTCCAACACGACGACTGCCTGTGCGGTCCTGAGCTGATGCGAAAGGGGAAATCAATAGGGAGACAAGGCAGTATGCAAGGAACGGCCTGGCGATCATCGCGGAATGTACTGCCAACGGTCGAATAATTATCATGATTGAGATCGTCTGGGGTTCGAGTGAATATTCCGTATCTTGCTGGTTATCCAGACCTCCGCCAACCAGACGGCCGAATACACGAGTCCGGGATTGGTGAGTCGTCACTTTGATTCCATCTTACGCTTCGAACATAACGCCCTTGGATGCTGAACTGCGTGGCTTCCACATGGCACCATCTGGGAATCGGTGGTCATCAATGAATTGAGCGTCAAATTCCAATCCCCATCCCATCGCCGTCGGTGCGACGTAGCAGCCGTCTCGGACCGCGACTGGATGCGTGAGGGCTTCTTGGAGGAAATCGATGTACTCGATGAGCTGGGTATCGGAGTGTCCGGACACAGCAATTTGATCCCACATGCCGTAGTGCTGGATCATGTTACAGAGTGCGATCCCGCCTCCATGGGGGCAAACCGGCACGCCAAACTTGGCCGCCATCAACACGATCGCCATGACATCGTTGACACCACCCACCCGCACCGCATCAATCTGGCAGTACTGAATCGCTCGGCTTTTCAATAATTGTTTGAAGATCACCGGCGATGCTGCATGTTCACCGCATGCAAAGCCGAAATCTGCATTGGAGAATGTTTGCGCAAGCTCGACATACCCCAGAACATCGTCGCGGGCGATTGGCTCTTCGATCCATTTCAAACTGAATGGGCGGTACTGCTCAATATGGCGTTTTGCTTCATCGATCCCCCAGAACTGATTGGCGTCCACCATCAGATTGCAGTCGGGGCCAATGGCATCTCGCATGAATCGAATCCGCTGCACGTCCAGGTCTGAGTCGAGCCCGACCTTCAGCTTAAACGAACCAAAACCACACCCCTGCAATTTGCGTATGGTCATAAGAATCTCGTCATCGCTGAGGCCCAGCCACCCTGCGGTGCAATATGCCTCGGGGCCCTGACGGGTCAATTCTTGCTCACGTCGCTCAACATCAGCTCGCCGGCTTTGCAGCAGAGCGATCGCTTGCTCGCGAGTCAAAGCGTCGCTGATATTTCTCCAGTCAATACAGTCGGCGACAAACTCCGGCTCAAGATCGACGAGAAGTTTCCACAATGGTTTGCCGAGGGCTTTCGCCCAGAGATCCCACATCGCATTCAGGACAGCCCCTGCAGCCATCCGAAAGACGCCATCGTGCAGCCAACGCAGTTGATGATGGTCGATCAGCCTGCGATAGAGCGTTATGGGTGAGGCAGAGAAATCGTCGAGGCTGGATCCGATCACGAGCTGGCATAAGTCGCGAATCCCGTGACAAATCCAATCTGTTCCTGCCCCTACGGTAAAGACGACAGAGATCCCACAAAGTCCCGAGTCTGTTTCGAGCTGCAATACGGCCGAGGAGTAGTCCGGCTTTTTGTGAAAAGGATCCGAACCGAGCAGTGCGTCGGACGTAGGGACGCGGACGTCAGTAACCTTCGCGGACAGGATGCGAATGGATTCCATGCTCACTCGTTCTCTTTCCCGTTTGCCCGAACTCGCTTGAACTGTTTGTCTGCCACGGGAATCGTGCGATCGAACAGGGTTCCGTACCGCACATAGTCGTTGTAAGGAACCGCTTGCTGCTTCCAACGCTCCAATTCGTCATCGTACTTCTTCCGCATCAACTCAAGCGAAGCTGCCGCTTCCGGATCCCCAGCGAGATTTGACATTTCAAACGGGTCCTGAGCCAAATGAAATAGCTCCTCGGTGGGTTTCATCTCCGCATCACCATACCACCAGTAAGTGTATTTCCAATCCTTAGTCAGACAGGTTAGGCTCGTTGTCGGTGCCGGCGGAAAAACGTTGATGAACGCCATCTGCTCACGCACATCGCTGGTGGGATCGTCCAACAGCGGTAGCAGGCTGACGCCGTCGACGTTCTCGGGAACGGGCACACCAGCAAGTTCCAGAATGGTGGGCGCAAAATCAATGTTTCCAGTCAGCGCATTACTGCGAAACTGCTTGCCGGCCGATGAATGACGAGGATCATAGATCATTAGCGGCGCCCGGGAAGACTCTTCCATCGGCAGCACTTTGGATCCATATCCGTGCGATCCGCAGATATATCCATTGTCACTGGTATAGATAATCACAGTATTATCCGCGACTCCTTGACTTTCCAACTCGGCTCGAATCGTTCCCAATGCTACATCGATCGCATAGATGAGTTGGTAATACTTGGCCATCACACCATCATAGTCGGTGTCGTATTCCCATTCGATAAAGCGAGGATACTGGCGACCTTGCTTGCTCTGCGGTGCCAGATGGGCGCCCGCCTCACGCCCAAAATTGGCCGGCTTGGTGAAACTCTTGCCCGCGTAAACATGGTCGAATTTTGGATCCGGTGTCACTGGTCGGTGCGGGGCTTTGAAACTGATCGAAAGGCAGAAAGGCTTGCTCTGCTTAACCGCTTCGCGAATGACATCCTGGCCGAAAGCAGCATACGAAAGCGTTGAATGGGGATATTCCTTTGCGTACTTGGCCATCGAGGGATTCCGGGCGGTCCGATAATCCGTCTGCCCGGGCCCGCCGCCCCACATATCAAAGTCCTGTTCGCATAATCCCTTGTTGTCCACCTCGATACCGAACTTTCCTGCAAACGCGGTCAAGTATCCCGATTCCCGCAGCAGAACGGGGTATGACTTCGCCCACACGTCAGGTCTCATGTTACCGTGACCGAAGTTGGTCCCCGTTTTGTATTCATACATTCCGGTGAACACGTTGGACCGACTCGCCATACAGATTGACGTGGTGTTGTAATGACGATCAAACACCATGCCGTCGCGCGCGAGCTGGTCCATATTGGGCGTGCTCACCTCTGTGTTTCCGTAACAGCCAACAGACCCGACATTCTGATCATCCGCCATAAGATAGATGATGTTCGGACGAGTCGGGACGTCTGCGCACGTGGAAGTTGCAAGCGTCATGGTTGCGATCAATAGCCCAATAATGCCTCGGTTCATCTGTGTCCGATCGATAAAAAAATTGCGTGAATGGATTTCGTTGGATTGATGGACAACCGCGACATGCACGAAAACCTATCTGCGATCGGTTCACCCGGGTTGTTTCATATCTCTGCTGACTATGGCTGCGTGCTATTGTCTCCGGGAGGGTCGATGCGGACTACCTTGTTATCGCTTCCGAGGTCAGTGACAGGCCCATAACTGACGACCGAATTCGCACTTGCTGTCGCTTGGAGAATGACGGGATACTCTGTTTCATTGCGGATCGTCGAGCCGCTCCCTACTACCACGATGGGTCGCAAATTGACATCGAGTGGACCTTCGGTGCGATGGAAGACGATGTTGTGATTGTTACCGAGGATATCGGCAACATGGTGCGGTCCCACGAGGTGAGGCGACGGCATGATCGTCAGCTCAATATCCTGGTTGGACTTCGAGAGCCGAAAATCGCTCAGTGGTGCGTAGGCAAAGTTTCCCGCCGAGCCGATGACTTTGCCATTTTTAGGCATGTTAAAATTCGTGGCTCCACAATCAACTGCGGTGGAATTGATGACCGTTGCACGACTGGCTAAATACAGCCGGATTCCGCCTCTCATCTTTTTAACCGTACAGTTTTCGACGGTCACGCTCCCGCCATCGGTGTACACACGGATCCCGTCTTCTGAAAGCGGAATCATGGTGTCTCTGGGAATGGGAGTACCCAAATTCGCGGGTGTGGTCTCTGGTTCACGCTCCGGTCGGCCCCGTCGCCGATTTCTACTCCCGTTCCGTCCCCCTCTTCTCGTTTCCGGAATCCGGTAGTCTGACCGAACAGGCAGATCCCGGGGATCCGTTTCCAAGTAGAGGTCATTGCTCGGACGCATCACACCTTCAACCAGACAATTCCTGACCACCGTCTCATCGGCAGGACGCTGCATGTAGATTCCGTGTCCAAACGCCTGCTGCTGGATTTCGCATCCATCGATTATATTTTGCTTGCCTTTGACAAGGATCCCGCAACGTTTATCGAGGCCGTAGACATTATCCGCGCCGATCCCGTAGATACTGCCATAGCCGTACGGGAACGAACCGCGAACGGTCAACTTTGTGTCGGCAACCGTATTATTATCGCCAGTCACCGACAACACGGCGCTACCACTTAACCCTTTTGCCAGGGTCGAGCGGTTTTGATTATAGGCACTGAAGTCTGTAACCTCTTTTAGTCCATTCGGATAGACATCTTCGAAGACGCCTCCTCGAAATAGATTGTGGTCACCAGAAATCGTGATATAGCTGCGACGTGTCGTCCCCACCGGCACCGTTACGTACACATCCGAGAGATCGATCGTGTTATGGGATCCTGAACACGGCACATCGCGGTGGCCGACGGGAAGATCCGTGAGCATATAGCGGCCAGGCGCCATCACAATTGTCTGATTACTCTTCTGGACGGCATCACGCAGTTCTGACAATGTCGACACGGCAAGCTTCGTTTGAGCTTGTAGCCCCAAACTGCACCCGATCGACATGATGACCGCAGTCAGGACCCGGAGATTGGCCAGGCCCCGGAGCTTGGCCAGCCCCCACGGCGATGGCATCTCGCAACTCGACTCGAACAAGGAAAATCTCCCGTTTTTCATTCTGTACTCTGTGGTGGCGGTGATCGTCGGTTGGTTGACGAGCGTTGAGGCGGTGACGACGGAACAGGCTCGAGCGCATGCACTTGAAAATTGGTGTAGACATGGTGGGTGCCGACCATTCTAAAGCCAAAGTAACCCTCCCGGTATACCGGAAACCGATCAAGATCGTATATGGTATCGCTTACAACCTGCTGGCCGTTGCGATCACGCCCCTCTACCTGAACACGGTCTCCACGGCTGATCTGATAGACGAGTTTCTCGTCGACGATGTATTGAACAATATCGTCGTAGGCGACTAGCTGTACGCTCATCACCTTGTCAGGTGTAATGAGGTAACCGGGCTTGCCATCTCGATAACGGAGGGCCAAGTGCTCGACCGGACCGCCGTCAACTTCACGTGGGTAGCGTCGCATGCGGGTCGTTAAGTTCGCGTTCGCTCCGCCTCCCCCCGTACTCGCGTAATAGCCATGAATTTTATCGTAGGAGGCAAACGCGCCTGTGTAGCGAGATGAATCGAAAAGACTTTCGTCGGGAGAGGAGGGATCATTGGCCATCCAAAAATTATTAATATCACGTGGCTGAATGCCTTTGATCCCAGGCACGGACGTGGGGCAGAGCACGTCGTAGGTGATCGCGACTCGGGTCGGAAAACTCTGCTTGAACCAAATCGTGCATCCCCGACCCGGTGCGAGGCAATCGAGCGCATTGTCTCGCACCTTGACGCTTGCTTCGGGAAACCCTGTACGCTGCTGGATCTGAATCACCCAGTGGTCCAGATTCTCAAAGTTACCGTGTGCCAAAAGTGGCCCGACCTGGAACACACCCTCGCCATGGCCGAGGATCACGGGGGCATCTGCTACGAGACGGCCGGGAATCGCCAGCACGATGAAAACAAGAACCAGTCGTGTGGCGGGGCGGTTCAATGCGTGCGTGAAAGCCGCCCCTCTTGCCGCCATCCTCGGCAGAAACTCGGAAACTCGATGGGGGCTCGTCTCGCGAATTGGTGAATCTTTCTGCATGGAGACATGTCTCAATATGGGAACAAAACCGACGGTGTCCACACGCTACTCCTGAGCATCGCTGAGACCGTCCGGCAAACGCCATGTAATTCTGGCCTGCTTACTTTCCGTATTCACCCACACACTGGCATGCTCAAACTCGCGAGTGAACTCCCAGCCGTCCGGTGTGGTTCGCCGAAAAGCCTCCTGGGGCGCACCGAGCGGCCGATGCAACTCAGGGTAATCCTCAAGGGAGCCCGATGAAAGAGTCCACCCCCATCCGTACTGAAAAAACGAGTACGGCTGAGCACCAATCAAGTAACAAGCGAGATAGTATTCCAATCGGGCCTTCGCCAATTCAGCCGTGTCATGACCACGACGACGTCCCTGCACATGCTCAGGTAAGGCCTCGGACTCAACCCCGATCCGAAAAACCGACATCTTGCCGGCCTGGGCGAGCCGCAACATATCCTGCCAATCATGGAGCAAGCTTTCCTTACTGAGAAGTGCGGCGTTGTAGTGCTCGAACATACTCGCATCGACGGCCGGAAAAACATGCTCCGCGAGATCCTGGTGCACATTATTTCCCAACAGGATTTTGTCGGGACCTAGCCTCTCTTTCAGCGACGACATCATCTCACCCATCGCTTCTCGCACCTCCGCTGCCCTGTCCTTTCGCATCCAGAAAAAACCATGCATCTGATCGATGAAAGCACCATCGCTACCGGAGTCGGCAACTCCTTTGGCAACGGTGTCGACCCACCATTTCCGCATCTGTGGGTTCAACACATCAAAGAAGAACACCTTTCGGCGCTGAGCAAGCTCGCCGGTTGCCGGATCGATAAGCAACAAGCTCTTCAAATCGGGTCGCGCGTTAATCTGATCCGGCGTGAAAACCTTATTGTAAGAGGTGAAAGGCCAAGCATATGCTGAATTGAAATAGAACAAAACTTTCATTTCGGGTTTGATTCGCTTGAACGCCTCGACCTCATGCTTTGCGCCCAATTCAGCGGCACCAAGGGCCTTCGATCCATGCGACTTTTCGATGCAGAGAAAATCTGTTCGTGAGGCGATAGACCTTACTTCCTCTGGGCTCAACACCCTTTGAGTATCGCCAAACATGAAATATTGGGGCGTCACGTCCCAGCTAAATTTCGGAAAACTGTCCTGCACCTGGAAGCGACTACCGTCGCTAACGAGCAGGGGCACCGTTTCTTCATGCTCCTGTCCATGTACCAACGAGGGCTGACTGGAGAACAGAGTGGCGATTGCGAGCAGCATGCATGCTGCGAATAGGTTCGTTGTCATTTCCGTTGAATCCAGGTAGTAACTTTCGATCAAGCCTCACTCGAAGCAGGGCTATCAGACTGAGGAGAGGTCCACTTTCGCGGTTGGGAATTGAAATGACCGGCCGGAGGAATGAGTGAAAGACGCGAACTTGCCGGTAGTTTCGTCTACCGAACTGAACACATTCACTTCCAGGTAATTTTGCCCACTTCGTTTTCGATATCGAGAACGACACTCGCTGATTCAAAGTCGCGGCTATAGACGTGTCCATCTCGCATTGCCGGTCCTTGAGGGGGCCCGAGACGCTTGTCATATTCAGGAAACCGCTGGAGCCAGACTGAACTACGTCCATTGTTCACATCGTATCCGTCATGTGGCAGGAAATAGCTATACTTCTCTGCACAAATCAAAAACAACGCCAAACAGTACTCCAAGCGAGGCTGAATATCGGCGTTCCGACCAAGCCTTTTTCGACTGTCATCGATCTTAAGCCCAGTCAGCGCCTCACGGCCGAGCCCTATCGACATGCAGATTATTTTCTCTTGGCGCGCAGCCTGCTGCACGGCATCAATACCTTTTGCCAAGTACTCTACGCGGGTCAGACCATTTGCTTGGCTCTCAATTCCTTCGAGGTACGAGCCATCGAAATACTGCAGATAGCTCAATCCAGAATCAGGTAAACGTGCGCGGATAATATTCGCCACCAACATTTTGTTCGCTGGCATCTGTCGGCGAAGCGTTTGCATCATCAGCCCGTACCCAGTCGCGACCTCTTGTTTGCGTTCCGCCCCGATTTCCTTGCGTAAAAACTCTGGTTCCAAAGCCTTTATGTTGCCATCCAGGAAAATGCCATCGATCTCGTCATGACCAACCATCTGAACACAATGATCAACCCACCATTGGCGAATCTGGGGATTGGACAAGTCGTACACTTCCCTTACCCCGCGATGAAGACGTTTGTTGCCGTCACTGCCTTGCAGGAACGCGTCAGGAATTTGTGCTAACTCGCGATTCACCTTGTAACCGGAATAGTTGCAGAGGACGTTTCGATAATACAGAACGCAGGCATCTGGATTGACGGCTTTGATGGCCTTCGCCGCCGCCAGAGAGCCGTCCTCTGATGAGCCATGCGTGCGGCTTCCTGTGGTTTTCTCGAGCGTGATCAGCGGAAAGTTTGCCAAGTACTCCAATTCCTCGGACGTAAAGTCCGTTGCCTTCCGCATATGCATGTACAGCGGCACATGGTCCCAGCTGAACTGAGGACGAGGCGCCACTCCACTGCCACCGACAGCGTCGGCCAGCTTTCGATTTCCAACTAGTGCGTTTCCATCAGCAACCTGCAACGTTTGAGCGATCCCTTGGATCGACCAACAAGCCGAGCATAGGAAGACAACGACTGCCCACCAGATCCTGTTCATTTTGGGTTCCCTATCGAATGAGTCTGTCCGATGGGAGCAGCGACTCCCATCCTATTCCGTCATGTCCTGCCACCGTGCAAATCGAGCGCTGCTTGCTAGCCGGTTGCGTTCTTTCTTTTGGGGCTTGCCAACTCAATCAAGCTGAGTGACGACCACGTAATAGGCCCCCAATTCACCTTCCTCGATCTCAAACCATGGCGCCAGTCGATACGAGCCCTGTTTTAGGTCGACGACAAAGCTCACCTCGGCCGCGTCGTGCTCAATGGATTTACGGTCAACATCCTCTTCGTCGATGCGGAGCACCGCGTGGGTAGCGCCAATGGCATTTCCCTCCGCAGTACGAAAAGCTTGCGCTGCCCCCGGGACGTTGGCTCCAGCGGGGAGGGCGTCGTTGATCGCCGCGCCGGACTCAACCGGCCAGCGGCGGAGCGATACCTGATACTTGCCATCTCGGATCACCTTGACGGCCCAGTGACCCTGATGAGCAAGTTTCTCGGACTTCGGATGCTTACGATCTGCCTGCCGAATCGACCCCTGATGCCAGGGGGGATAGACATCTTGGATCCAATCATGAGCGGTGAGACTTACGACACGATGCTCGGGATGCCCCAGATAGATCTCTGTCGTCTGGGCAAAGGTTGGCTTCAACTCCGCCCACCAATCTTCATAAAACTGACGCATCTCCGCAACGACTGCTGGCTGCTGCTTCGCGACATCGTTCTGCTGTCCGGGATCGACGGCGATATCATAGAGTTCCTTGCCGTTGATCAGTCGATACTTCTGAGACATGACGGATGAACTACGCCATTTGATCGGATCGCGGACGCGCTGCGAATCACTGATGACGAATCGCTCAGGAAAGTCGACATCCTTGGCAGGATCCAGGAGCCCAGCGATCGAGACACCATCAAACTTCACGCCCGCGGGCTTCTTCACACCAGTCATCTCAAGCAAAGTTGGGACAATGTCAACGGCATGAGTGAGCACATCGACGTCATGCTGCTTTGTAATACCACCGGCTGGCCAATGCAAAAAGAACGGGACCCGGTGACCACCATCATAGGGACTACCCTTGGCCCCTCTCATCCCTGCATTAAAAACTTTGGCACCGCTGGCAGTTCCGTTGTCGGTGGTGAATACGAAGATCGTGTTGTCAGCGATTCCCAAATCTTCGATCAGGCGGCGAGTCTTACCAACGTTGTCATCGACATTGGTAATCATTCCATAAAATGACGCGATGTTTGCAGATTGACCTTCGTACATTGCCGAGTATTCGGGTGGACAGTGCAGCGGTCCGTGAGGAGCGTTGGTCGCGATGTAGGCTAAAAAAGGTTTCTGTTCCCTCGCACATTTGCTGATGAACTCGTTGGCACGGGAAAAGAACACATCCGTACAAAACCCCTTTGCCGGCTCAACTTTTCCATTGTGGAAATACGAGCCATCGAAGTAGGCGTTATCCCACAGGTCTGGAGTCTGCCCGACACCGCCACCGCCATGGCGAAAGACTTCCGTAAAGCCACGGTCCTCGGCACGGTAGGGATAGTTATCACCCAGGTGCCATTTGCCAAACATTCCGGTTTCATAGCCCGCGTCTGCAAACATTTGGCCAATGGTGATTTCATTCTCACGCAACATTGAGCGGCCCATGATCGTGTGCCAAACCCCCGTGCGGTTCGTCCAGTGTCCGGTCAGGAGCGAGCACCTTGTGGGCGAACACGTCGGCGCGACATGATAATCGCTCAAGCCAGAACTGACCGACGCCAGTTGGTCAATATTCGGCGTCTTAATAATAGGATTTCCTGTGCAACCAAGATCCCCATATCCTTGGTCATCCGACATGACGAACACAACATTGGTGGGCGCTGCCTGCAACGATGCGGAAATCAAGACCCCCAGAAGAAGTAAGTAGGTGCGGATAATTGGTGTCATGTTATTTCCTGTTGAGATAGAGTCGTGAGTTGGCGTGTCTTGAAATGAATCGATTTGAAAAGATTTTCTGGAGATTTATATTAATGCATGTTTTCGGTGCGGCGATTGGTCATGCTTTCTGCGGAACCGCTCGAATCAGCTGCCGTTCATGCAAATGCAAGCGACTGGCCCGATTCAGTCCTCTGTCACAGGAGGCCGCAATCCTATCATTGAAATGTCAATAGGAACGATCCCCATCTGCAGAGCTGGCGAATCTGGACGGAGCCGAAAATCCCCCTTTCTTGCATCGACGAATAGTGGATCGATTGCCACGCTATGAGCGTCGACTCCACTGCGTCGTTGCGTTGCCAGCATCTCATCACTCAACGCAGGCTCCGCGGCACAAAAATATATATTGTAATCGGTGTCAGCGTCTGCCGATCGGGCCAAGGCTCGTCCTCGCCGATCCTCGTTGGCTCTCCCTTTGCCAGGCCCCAGTTCATTGATGAACTCACTTTCAGGGTTGAACGACAAGAAGATGTTCCGTTTGATGGTCGCTCCCGTCAGTGGACCCTCGCGAACCGACAAATAGTAGCCACGCGGCGGCGCGATGACATCGACTACAAAATTATTCTCAACGCGTGTGTTGAGTTTCAGCATGATTCCTTGGGAAGTGCATTTGTAAATAATGTTCTCGGCGATCAGAGTATCCATCTGACCGCCGTCTGTTCGGATCGCACATTGCATGATCATTGGAGCGACGAGATGATGGACGTAGTTGCGGCGAATCACATTGCCTGCCCCTGCCCCGCGAATGTAAATCGCGTTGCCGTCACCCAGCGATTCCATGGCATGATGAATCTCGTTGTATTCGATCATGTTGTCGTGCGTGTGTAAGAAAGAACGCACGTCGTCAAACGTCAATTTTGTATTTCGCGATGGTTTGGACCCGATCTCATGCCACCGGATCGTCCGTGAGAGTTCACGGCCAGATTTCGAGAAAAAGTCAGTCATGCATCCCGATAGAATCAGTGCCGTGTAGGGCGTATGGTGAATCAGATTGTTCGCCACACGATTCTCTCCACTCTGCCACAGCATGATCCCCGGTGCGTGAGAGTAAATCCGTCCGGTATGATGGACGTGATTGTTGTAGACCAAATTGTGCCGGTTAACATCCTTTGTCCCCGGACCGTACCCACATAGCAAGATGCCGGATCCGCCGATCTGCTCGATGTGGTTACCCGAAATCGTATTGTGCATCCCGTGAAGATCCACGCGGATTGCACCGTTGCCGCTGTGAGCAAAATGGCACTTTTCGATTATGCAGTTCTCTGCTCCACGCAGTCGAAGTAAGGCAGTGCCCTTGTCATGCATTTCCCAATCGTGCTGCAACCCCGCGTCGGCGTTGGTCAACGTATCCCGGTCACCGTGGCGAAAGCTCAGGCCGCGAAAACAGAGATGCTCAACAGGCAGGTCAACGGGTCCCGACTCATCGACCTCACCCTCGACACGGACGAGCTCCTGGAGTTGGGGTGCCAGCACCTCTCCTCGATTTCGCGGCCACAAGTAAACTTTGTTTTGCTGGGTATCGAGTACCCATTCGCCTGGCTCATCGAGTGCCTCCAAAACATTCTCTACCCAGCACGAGTTCGTGCCCTTGAGAAAATGAAGCTCGTTCATGGCATAGGTGGCGTCAACCGATGTACTGGCAATCTGCCGTTGTTCATCGACAGACTCCAGGGGAAGCACATTGACGATCCATGCGTGGTGTGGCCGCACGACAACTTCCACATCCTCCACATTTCGCCAATTCCTCAGCGTTCCGGCGGGATAGTGCAACTTGTTTCGGCTACTTCCCGGCAGCGGAATGAAGCCTTTGGATCGTGCGCGTGGTAACAGGCCTGCTTGATCGAAAAGGCATTTAAAATTCTCGGTCACATCCGCTACCAAAATGTGGTCCCGTGCCGCTGGAGGCAGCCCAGAGACATCATTGCCAACATCCCGCCATCCTGAAATACGCTTCGCGGAGGACAGCACCGGCGTTTCCCCGGGATAGGCAGCATACGTGATCGTGGCCGCCGCCGTTCCCGAGTCCTGGCGACCAAAAACAACAGTCTCACTTAACGTATACGTGCCTCCTCGAAACAGCACGAGAACGTCCGTTGGTCCGCCTTCCTTCAATTTCCTGACAGCGTCACGAGCTCTTTGAAGCGTGGCGAAAGGACCATCCGTACCTTGTGCATTTGGCTCCGCCAAGGTTCCCGACCAGGTGTCGGAACCATCCGGCGACAGGTAGAAGTCTGCCTCATGGACGGGAGGCTGCGCAGACGCGCTCGCGAAGCCGCTGAGCACGAAGGTCAATATGAGAATGAGATTACGTTGCATGTCTTGAATCATTTTAATACCACGAGGATGACTTCCGTGCGGCCGCGCTACGACAGGTTTGCAGACCTCTCCGCGTGGGACGCAGACGTCGCCCATGCGGTCAGCCCACAGACCAGAAGGAACGCCACTATTGTTGCGCATTTGACGAAACGGGAACACGAATGTCAGGTCGGTGAGGTTGCGGATCAAAGAAACGGGCGTTCTCGCCGACGCGATCGTAGTCGCCGATATCGATACGCGCCTGCTCGATCAATTGCAACAATTCTGCCACCTTTTCTGGGTGCTCATCAGCGACATCATTTGATTCGCCCACGTCAGTTTGGAGGTCAAACAACATTGGAAGGTTGATGTCGATCGAGTCTTCTGCCTTGCTGTACCGTGCCCACGTTTTATCTGCCGGTAGCGCTCGATGCAGTTTCCATTTACCCGACCGCACAGCTTCCAAGCGAGTACGCCTGTAAAAGTAAAACGCGTCCGTCGGACTCGTGGCGTCTTCAACGCCGTGCATCAGATCACCAATATCGTGCCCATCAATAACACGATCAGTGGGCACATCCACGGCGGCCAAGTCGGCGAAAGTCGGCAACAGGTCCATAGTCGACGCGATCTCATCACAGGTTGTGCCCGCTGGGACTTTGCCAGGCGCCCAAATGATGCATGGGACTCGCAAGCCGCCTTCCCAGGTTGAGGTCTTTGCCCCTCGAAGCGGCGCGGCCGATCCGCCATGCGAAGCCGCGTCGATACCAAACCGCTTGCGATGCGCGGGGCTGCGTCCCAGATACCATGGCCCATTGTCGCTGGTGAATACCACGTATGTATGCTCATCAAGTCCCATGTCTGTGAGCGACTTCATGATGCGGCCGACATTGGCGTCAATTTCTTCGACGACGTCCCCGTACAATCCGCCCGCAGACCTGCCTCTGAAGTCATCTGAAGCCGCCAACGTTACATGCGGCATGGAGTGAGCAAGATAGACAAAGAACGGCTGGTCACCCTTGCGCCGAATAAAATCAATGGCTTCGTCGGTATAGCGTTCGGTCAACAATCGCATATCAGCTTTTGTTTCAACCATCTCGTTACCTCGAATCAGGTCGACCCGGGTATCGTTGCTCGTTGACGTACCAAAGAACTCGTCAAAACCCTGGTACAGGGGCAGCAAAGTCGGCACATATCGGTCCCCTCGATGTCCCGCTAAATCCCACTTACCAAACGCGGCTGATGCGTACCCAGCAGGCTTGAGGACCTCGGCGATGGTGATTTCATCGGGATGCAATTCCGGGTGCACCTCCACCTTGTTTTGACGAATCGCGACCCTCAGCGGATAGCTCCCCGTCATCAGTGCCGCCCGCGAAGGTCCGCAAACGGTCTGCGCATAAAAACTCGTTAGTCGCATCCCTTCGGCAGCCAGCTGGTCAATGTGAGGCGTCTTGATCGTGGTGGAACCGAAGCAGCCGAGATCTCCATAGCCCAAGTCATCAACGAAAATAACCACGAAGTTAGGGGGTCGCTCATCTGCCGCAACGGTCTCCGAAAAGCAGCCTGAAACAACCCAGAGCAGAAGTAGAACTCGAATCAAAATATTGTGCATGTGATCGTTTGTAATCCGTGTTAGGCAATCGGAATATCGCAGTCGACGGCCATGACTTTGCGATGAGCGATGGTTGTTTTCACGTAGAGATAGAGCATTCATCATCCGCCGATGGCTGACTGTAATGAAGCTGCGTCGTCGACGGAAACACTTCTTGTTAAGGGATATCTCTGCGGGTACGGGTTGCGTTTTCCTCGCCAATTCTCGTTTCGATTTGACAATGGCCGAAAAATCCGTCGAGGGCAACTGGATCGGTGGTTGGCAAACTGGCAGCACTCACCTGCGTGGAATGCTCATTCATTCCCTGCCTCTATTTCACTGCCTCTATTTCCCTGCCCCTCCAATCGATTGGGCGGTCAACGCAACATCGGAGTACTTCAGTTTGTCTTGCAAGAGACTCCGGGCATTGGGCACCTCTGGATAACTAACCAAAAAATTATGCTCATCAATCAGGTTGAGGAAGTAATGCGTTGTCCCGGCGGGCAATTCAGCGAGGACGGTACCGTCGGGAGCCAGTGTGGCTGGGGCGCGAAAGAACTCTTCAAACTGTTTGCCACCGTTTAGCGTGTAAATCAAATCGGCATGGTCCACCTTGGCATGCTCCTGCTGCACGGTGAACTCAACAGTGTTGCCGTGTTGGGAGTGCGAGATCACTGATGGCACTTCATCCTTATGCGGCATACTGCCTTTGTAATTCGGATTGTAGCTGGGGTAGCTGGCCTTCATTTCTGTCAGTGCCCTGTTCAGATCGCCAAACATCGCCTCCGTCTTCTCAGGCAATTCGTCAGCTAAATTGATGGCCTCCTCAATATCCGCTCGCTGCTGTCTGCCGTCGGCGGTTCGATAGAGACGGTATAGTTCGAATGGAGGAGTCGACGGATCATTCACAGAATCATAATTGTGAATCAATTTGTAGTCGCCTGTACGAATCGTACTCTCTAAGGCCGTACCATGGGGAAAGTGCCATACCATCGTGTCGCGCACCGAGCCATCGGTTTCTTTGACGAGCGCAGGGTCCGTAGGATCGCCATGCAACATCGGCTCGAGGTCGCAGCCATCAAGGTGTTTGCCAGCAGGCAAATTGACGCCCGTCAGCGAAAGGATTGTGGGATAGAAATCGAGGCCGTTCGCCATCACGTTCGTTTCGACTCCTGCGGAGATCCCTGGGCCGGTGATGATCAATGGCACCCGCGTCCCACCCTCCATGGCAGAGATCTTTCCTCGAGCCAGTGGGTGATTGTCGGTGTAGCGTTCCTTGGGACCACCCTCCATGCCTCCATTGTCGGACGTAAAGATCACATAGGTATTCTCGCAAAGCTTGTGTCCAGGCCAGCGCGGGTCGTCGGTCGTGTCTAGATAGTCGAATACCTGCCCAACGTAATAGTCCAACTCTTGAACCATCGACGCGTAGAACGGATTGAGTTGGCCAGGGGTGTCCTTGTTGGGAGTCGCAGCGGGATCGGTCCCCAGACGCTCAACGTATTTCTTCAAGTGTGCTGCTGAGCGGGTGTGGATCGGCGAGTGCACCAGCCAAGTTGCATAGTACAAAAAGAACGGCTCCTCCTTGCTCTCTTCCAAAAACGCCAAAGCGTCTTGGTTCGTTTGATCGAAAGGGTAGCCATTCTTGTCTAGACGAAATGGGTCATCGGGTGCGGCCGTCGCGAACCCCGTCAGCCGATCATCCATGCGACGCCGCGAACCACGATTCGAACGGGTGAAGTCGAATCCCTGATCCTCCGGTTGGGGAAACGAATGGTGATCGATTGCCATATGCCATTTTCCCGAGTGCCCAGTGACATAGCCATTATCTCGCAGTACCCTCGCGAGCGTCATCTCATCAGCTGGCATCCGTCCGCTGTACCAGGGATCCATCATCCGTGAGCCTTGGCGAGAGTGCGGTGACGGTGGCGCACCGCCGACGACATGCGTCTTCTGAGCCCGAGCGGGATGGTTTCCACTCATTATCGCGCACCGCGAAGGTGCGCACGTCGGAGCAGGTGAATAGGCTTGCCAGAACATCACGCCTTTGGTTGCCAGTGCATCAATATTCGGTGTCTCATAGGGACACGGGGCGTCAATATCGTAACACTTCACGTCTTGCCAACCCAAATCATCCGTCAGAAGCAGGATAATGTTGGGCTGCGGTCGCGTTGTATCTTCCGCAAAGCACACCGGCGCCAGCAAAATTACCAGTGCAATTACGCATGACAAGCGATTGAATGAATTCATGTAGCTGTTAGCCAGGTCGAGGTTGGGTGTTTCCAACGTCACGAGATTGATGTATCTGGAATGGTTGATGGCAGTTCCGCCGGAGCGACAGGAGAATCAGCGGGTGCATGCCATGCGGTAGCGTCTTTGAAGTTCAGCAATGCCACCCTGAGGGTGATTCTCATCGTCCGCTAGATAGCTACGGACAAGAAACCGCCAACACATGTAATTGTAGTAACTTGCACGACCCTAGTGGCTGGCATTTTGCGACACCTGAGTGCGGATTTGCGACAAAGACAATCGTCGGAATCGATCGAACGAACCGACCCGTGCTCGACTCATCTTCGCGGCTGCAGCCCCACGGTGAATTACCATTGATTCGCGAGCATCACTGAGTAGCAGATCACCCACCGCGTCTCATTCACGCAGCGCCGTGCGAGAATGAGACCTGCTATGAAAGCGCGGATTAAATTCCGCCTTCGATTTGGAATTTTACAGGTGACTTCGGTGCTGGCTGCAATTCCACTCGCAGACCCAAACTTCCGCGTTTTTGGCTGTCAACGACCACCGTCAACTCTCGTCGACCTTTGGCAAGCTCAATTGGGCTGGATATATCACTCACCTTTTCGCCATCGATCCAGAAGTTGAGACCGGTAAGATCATTGACCTGAAATTGCAGACCGCCGGCAACGAGTACATTAAGATATCCGCGAGCAATCACTCGATCGCCATCAGGAAAATCGTTCGCGGGCAGTTCACCATTGACCATGCTATATACGGTGCTGCCTTCGTCATCGTCGCTGGGAAGCTCTTCTCCTCGGGCCGCTGTGAAAAGTCGCCACTTTCGGATGACGGGAGTTTCATCATTAGCAAAGGCACCTGGCCGCCCCAAAGATGCCACGAATTTTGCGAGGTCGAGAAACTCTTGACGGTTGGCGAGTTGGTCAGGGAGACCAGCAGGCATGGCCGAAACCATCGCCTTTTCAGCAATAATCTCATCCACCGCAAGCCGCACCTCCTTTCCACCCTGGGCCGCATCTCGGACGACCACCTCGTCCTTGCTCTTGGAGGTGACGATGCCGGTCTGGATGGTACCGTCGTCGAGCACAAACATTCGATTGTCGTAGTGCTCAGCGATCGCTTTGTTAGGCAGCAAGATGGACTCGACGATATAGTCGGTTTTAGCGGCTGCTCCGACAGCAACGAGGTTCGGACCGATCTCTGGACCGACCGGACCAATTCCATGACAAGTCGTGCATGACAGCGACTTTCGCCGGTAGATCAGCTCACCACGATCGGCGTCACCGAATTGATCCACATCGCTTGTCAGCTTCGCTTGATTTTCTGCTAGCAGTTGCTCATTGAGCGAAGTCGATTTCGGATGCGACCTAAATAGCCTAGCAAGACGGTTGGGGAGCAGCCCAGTCGAGCGATGAAACTCATCCACTCGAAGCGCGACAGTCGGATCCACAGCGACGCCCTGCATCGCATCGGCAAGAGCTTTCACTCCGTTTCGATTTTTCAAAATCGCGACAAGCAACGGCGCAGGATCGGCTTCGTTTGGATCCTCGCTCAACAACGTCGCGGTCATGTTCACTCCCTTGTCCAGGTCGGAGGCTACAACGCCTGCGAGCGCACAGTAGCGTGTTTCGGCGTTGCCGTTTTCGGCGAGATCAACGAGCTTCTGCAGCTCGCGGTCACCACCGAGTTCCGCGAAGGCAACAGCTGCGGATCGTCGGAGCACAGGCGGCCGCTGCTCACTTTCGACAACCTCGAGAAGTTGTCCTGTGACACCGTTGACACCCCAGGCCGCGAGATTCTCAGCGGCGAGTGAAGCGATGTTAGCGTCGTCATGGTCGAGCAGTCGCGTCAACGACTGCAAACGCCGGCGAAGCGCTCGCGACTGACGCGGATTGGCCATCGGCCGGAGCGTTTCGAGCAAGGCGATGGCAACCTCAGGTGATCTTTCTTCACCAGTCTTCACCAACGCTGAAACTACCGGGAGGACGTCGTCGTTCGTGCCGATCGCCTGAAGCTGTTTGCAGAAATCTGCAATCTCTTTTTCGGTCGGACTGTCTTGAGCAAGAAAGCTAGTAATTCTCTCGGTAAAACCTATCCCAGCCGCCTGTTCAGCAAAAACACGGTGAGACTCATTATCGAAACGGAGGGTTCCAGCTTCCATGGCGGGACGCCATAGTGGTTCCAAGGCTGATTTCGTCTGAGGCAGGGCCAGATCGAGGAAATCGTCGCCTGGATAATCCAGCGAATTCAGCGCCGCGGGATACGCCTGCGCATCGGGGATGAATCCCGCTGATAGCACCGCCTCCATTCGCGTTCGCGGGAAAGCGTCCCCGGCTGCCTTGGCAACCAAGCCAATCGGATCGTCAAGATCTTCGTGCCAGTAGCGAATCATGCGGGCGCCTGCCGAGCGAGCATGGCCGTCGTTGGCACTTAGCACCAATTTAAGAATTTTCTGGCTCGGACGCTCCACATTCTGGCAAGCCCACATCGCTTCAACGAGGTGATGATCGTAGTCAGGTGACTCCGCATCAAGGCGATCTACCCAAGCCTCAAGGACGACTGCGACTTCGTCGGGGTCGCGTTCACTGATCTCCTTTCTCGCTTGATGACGGACCCAGGTCTCAGGGCTCTTCAAGTGGTCGACGAGTTGTTCGGTGGTGGCACCATCAAAATCCGGCTTCTTGACGAGCGGCCGCTCTTTGTGAGTGATTCTCCAAATTCGACCATGCTCATGATCCCGGCGTGGATCGCGGAAATCATGGTTGGCATGATTGATGATGGAGTTGTACCAATCCGCAACGTAAATCGCGCCGTCGGGACCGACTTTGACATCGACCGGCCTGAAATTCGGATGTTTGCTCGTCATCAATGGTGGCAGGACATTCGCGCTGAACCCAGCACCATTTTCGGTGAACTCGTATCGAATAATGGTGCGACTTTTAAATCGCCCGCTGAGCAGGTTGTCGCGGATGTCGTCTCCCACGTGCGAGCCGGTCGCGAGATCGCCACCGCATTGTTTTTCTGTGCTGATCAGTGTTGGTACTTTCACGCTTTGGGAACCATTCCCGGTGGCAGGAGACAGATACATGATCCGGGGGTTATTGACCATGAACGACTGTCCCCATTTGTCAAACACGTGTCCCCACGGGTTCCCGCCGGTACCGGTGCAAAACATCCTGAGTTCTTGCGTGCGGGGGTTGTACTGATAAACGCCACCATTGAAATTTCGCAACACGCCATGCTGTGTCTCAACTTGTGAATGCAAAAAGATTCCCTCTTGAAAATAAATCCATCCGCCGGGCCCCCGTCGCCAGGCACTCACTGAGTGGTGACTGTCTTCGATTCCAAATCCAGTCAGCACCAATTCTTTGACATCAGCGACATCATCTCCATCGGTGTCCTTGAGAAAGAATACATCTGGAGACTGCGCGACATAACATCCTCCATTAGCCAATTCGAGGCCCGTCGGCAGGTAGAGCCCGTCAGCAAATACCGTCGATTTATCGGCCACGCCATCGTCGTCGGTGTCTTCGAGGATAATAATCTTGTCATTGGCGACCTCACCTGGCTTCAATTGTGGATACGCCCACGAACAAGAAACCCAAAGTCGCCCACGTGAATCCCAGTGCATGTGTGTCGGATTTGCCAACATCGGATCGGCGGCGAACAGGTTTACCTGATATCCATCGAGCAACTCAAAATTTTCAAGTTCAGACGCCGGATCATGATTCTCCATTAAGTCGAGGTCAGCGTCCGCCAAGTTTTTGATGCCTGACGCATCTTGAGCTGACGTCGAGCTGGTGAAAACGATCGTGGCCAATAGAACCATCCACACACGACTGCCGCGTGAGCAGCGCCAAAGGTGATTGCGACGTTGAACCGGGCGGGGGCGAGGGGGCATCGGTGATGTTTCCATTCTCATTATTGGTTAGCCTTGATCTCGTTAGTCTTCTGTTCTGATGTATCCAGCGTCAAACTCCACTCGCGAGTTGTCCGTTGGATCCCACTACGCAACCTTGCGTCGCGTTCATTGGCGAGTCGATTGAACTCGATGACTTCGGCGGGCAACTGTTTTCCGCTGGGAGACTTTTTTCGTTCGCCCACAATGTGCACCTGATTGAGCGTCTTCCAACTATAGGTGAACTGCAAATTCTTCTCGTTGACCTCCGAGCGAATCGCCTCGGCGATCTTGTGAGCCGGCGACCCGTCAACGGCGACGCCCTCTGCCCACTGTCGGTGACTCGCCGTCACGACGAGTTCGTCATCAACCTTCAGCGAATAGATCCCCGGGGGCAGATTAACGACGGTCAACGAGTCTCTCAGATGCGCAAGTTGTGGCGGTAGTTCGTCGTGAGTGGGCGGTGGCAGAGTCGCGGCAGCCACTTCGGCGACACGAAAAGTCAGCCCTGTCTCGAAGTCCGAAAGATGTGAAACCTTCACGCCGCTACTACTGACGGATGAATCGGAAGCGTCAATGAATATCCGCCAGGGGCGCTCGCTGAATTCTTTGTCGTCAGCGATAAGCTCCCGAAAGATAAAATGACTGGTCGCCCAGTAACCGTACCGGTTCAGATGGATTCCGTTGGTGGTCAGATTCGGGCCCTGCGGCTCATCCATCAGGTAACGCGTCTGCTCATTGATATCGATGAAGGGCACGTTCTGAGCACGGGCGACTTCTTCCATGGCGCGGCTGTACATGGCCAGTTCGTGATTCCGCCGCTGGTGGTGAGGTGTCAACTCACCGAGTTGCTCGTAAGCGATCGGAGAGATCAGCACCAATCGTACATCCGTCTGCCCGTTGTACTGTTTGCCCGCATGAGACTCGATGAACGCCTGCACCGAAGCTCGAAAATCGGAGAGACGGCTCTCGCCGCCGAAGGATTCGCCCATCCCGAAACAGGCGATGATCACATCGGTACGATGATCGGTGAGAGTTTGCTCTTCCGACGGGAACCCCGTCGGCCGATCACGCGCCGTTAGCATATCTCCGCCCCAGCCCAGGTTGCGAATTGATACCGGGTCTTCAGGCCAATGCTGCACCAACATGGTTTCGAGGTACCCGTGAATACGCAACTGGTCCGCAAAGGTATTTCCAACGATAGCGACGTGGTCACCTGGTCGAATCGGTGCCTGGGCGGGTACGTGGGAGACGGACAGCCAGCAGCTTAGCAATGCAGCGGTATAACAAATACTTCTCATCTTTCGGTGCTTCTTTCTTGGTAGGAATCGCCGGAGCTAACGCGATATGCAGACGGATTTTTGCGGTGAAAACGGAGCATCGCTCACGGCGCGGCTACTTGTCGGCCCGCTCGATTTCCCAAGTCGTCATCTCAACGTCCGCGCCAGGCAGTGGGAGTTCAACCGCCCAGCACGCAGCGTTGACGATCATCCTGACAACTGCTTCTTCAGCGAAATCGCCGGGGTGACCAAACGTCGTTCCGAAGACTTTCCCGCCCCACTCGTTCTGCCACACCCACGCGACGGTATCCGTCTCCGATTGCTTCGTCTGGATAACCCCGAATGATTTTTTCAACTCGCGTGGTCGGCCAGTCCCGGTGCCTGTTACGAGCGGAATACAGCCTTCTTCGAAATGTGTTAAATACAACGTCCCCGGCGATGTCCAATGCGACTTCAATACGTTTGTCATGACCGGATGAAGGCGAGCGTCTTCGTTCACCTGAATCTTGGTTGCGCTGGACTGGTGGACGACGTACGGGGTACCAAGAACGCGTCGCCCAAAGTCATCGTTCCAGCTGAATCGCGGATGTTTCGCTGGATACTTGAACGAGTGATTTGCCGTACGCAATCCGATCACAGGCTTTCCGGATCTGACATAGTCTTCGATTGGCTGCCATTGCTCATCGGGGAGTTGGAGAAACCTCATGAAGAAGATTGCCAGATCGGCGTCTGCCAATACCTCGATGCCGGGCAGAACGTTCTCCCTCTTCTTCTCAGGATCACCGGTCCCCATCACGACCGTCGTGCGAAATCCGAATCGTTCCAACTCCTCCGCCAGCAGCGGCATGCTCAATTCCGGTGAGTAGTGCAGTGTCCCCACCACCAGGACAACGTGCGGTTTCTCTACCGCGAACGCCACGCTGGATGCACCCAACAACATGGCGATGAGCGTTGTGATCAGCCCCAGCAGACTGCGAGCCTGCCGACGCGGAGGATTAAATATGCCAAATTTTTTCATCGTTGGTGACCTAATCGTCAAGGTAAATTAAATGATTCGTTACCGAGCCACTCACTGCTGATGGCGTGAACGCATCGTTTGAATAAAACTCACGACCGGAGTCGGATCAGCTAGCCCATGGGGATGGTGCCCTTTCTCTTCAAAGATGATGGTGATATCACCGCCGAGCCTCTCGTAGCGTTCCTTCATGAGTGCTCCATTTTCTTCGTACGGCACCGTGGTATCCTTGGTGCCGCAGACCATCAGTATCGGAACGCCTGCCTTGGCCAGCGGCTCAAGCAGATCGATGGGGCTCACCTTTGCCGCGAGCAGTTCTTCGTCAGTCTCGAAATCATAAGCGTGTTTCATTCCCGCCCACGATCTCGGGTCCCCATCCGCAACGGAGTCGTTACCAGGCACGAGTTTACCTCCCGGCCAACTCTTGACGTTGCACACTCCGTTGTCAACGTAGATGCTCTCTACCTTTTCCGGATTGGCGGCGGCCCAACGAAACAGAGCCAGATTCTCCCGACTCATCGAGGCCATCGAAAGCGTCTTGGAAAACCCGTATTCCTGCGTGAGCATTTGATAGGCGGCATCAATGATCGGGTTGCCCCTCGGATGACCAGCAACATCTCCCGGTGCGATCACAACATAATAGCCCTGCTCAACCAATTTCAGGTCACCGCGGGCCACACGCTTTGTCGCGTTCGCGCCGACTCCCCAGAACATACTACGCCACATCCAGGGTTTGCCGGGTGCAGGATGGTGGGGACATACCACCGAGATAGTGCCCTGCGAGGTACGAATTTCATACCGGTCGAAACCTTCACAATCGGACTTTTCCCCGGGAAACTCATCCACCCGCGCCACCTGAGCAATAGGTGTCTCCTGTGCGAGTTGGCTGAGGTTTTCACTGCCATCCGTACCTGCACTGGATTGGGCAGACGCGATTGCCCCCATGAGGATCAAGCAGACCACCACGCCTCCAAACCAATTCGTCGTCTCTCGTATTGCTATCGGCATTGTTGTTCTATTTAACGGCTGGGTGGTTTTCATACATCACGTCCATCGAGTTGATATACAGCAGCAGTGCTGCTTGATTCTTAGTGATTACGGCAAGTCGGAAGAACAATAAAGTGAGAGGGCATGAACGTGAACACACGGACCGTCGACGGCATGTGCCGAGATGGCGGCGCGATCTGTGGAACGTAGGACGAAGCGGTGCATCACTTGAGTTGTTTACCTCGATTTTTTTCTCCGTCGGTATCAAGAATCTGGAAATGATGAATCCCAACTTTCTGACCGTCGGTGTATGTCCAAACAACTTCTTTCTGTCGGTTGACCTCAACCAGCTTGGGTGCCTGTGCATCTTTCCTACCACCGGCGTAGCAGGCAATCACAACATTCCCATTGGCTAACACCTGCCCACCGCAGGGATCCTGTAACCACGGTCCGGGCAAGTCGTCGTTGGTCAGTTGCCAAGCGATATTTCCATCAGCGTCAAAATCAATTACTCGGTTTCCATTGGTGCAGCATACGAGGGTTTGGCCGTCACCGTGCCGGATGGCGGTGAATGGCCAAGTGTGAATCGATCTCGCGGAGTCGCCTGGTACGGTCGTGTCAATCTCGCTGATCACCGTGCCCGTGGCGTCGTACTGTTTCACTGCGAAATCCAGCAAGTGAGGCACCAGGTAAGTGCCGTCGGCCAATTTCCGAGCCATCCGTGTTTCCAAATGATGATTGTCGGTTTGGCACTGCAGCGGAAACTCGACCCATACTTTTCCTGATCGATCGACTTCCAGCAAACGCGGCATGTCTCCGGCTTCGGTGATCACGAACGTGCCAGTTTCGGTTGGCTGGGCGCTGTTGACCTCTGCCTGAGTACCGCTCCAAATCAAGGTCTCTTTGCCATCAGGCGTAATCTCAATGACGGCACCACCGGGATACCGTTTCCCTTTATTGAGCGTCAGTATGATGTTGCCGTTGTCGAGCACATATCCATCGCGAGTCGCGTGGGGATAGGTCCAGGTTTTCACACCGTTTTCATCGACGATGTAAGTTTTTTGGCCGAATGCGATAAAGCTGTGCGTTGTCTGGGGAACTTCGTTTGCATCCTCCTGTACCAAGTTCGTGCGGACCTGCGTTGTCACGGGAACCTGTAGTCTCCGCGGTCCGTTGTCGTAGAGCCGCGCACCACTCCCTTGATGGTCGATGTCGCCGAGTTCAGCGCGGGCTCGATCGATACGCTTGAGTAAAGAGGTGACGGTGTCTGGGTGCGCTGATGCCAGGTTGTTCAATTCACCTGGATCCGTATTTAAATCAAACAGCTGTAACTCTGGCACCTGTTCAATCATTCGCCCCCACCAGCCAAGACCGGCCGGTGATTTTTCGCGGGGCAATACCAATTTCCACTGCCCGCGGCGTACGCCCGTCAGCAGACTACCTGCGTAATAGAGAAACTCATCACGCGGACTCCTCTCGGCTTGTCCTTGCAAAAAACTCGAGGCGTCAACACCGTCGAGTTCAACAGCCGGCAGCTCTGCGTTGGCAATCGACGCAAACGTCGGCAGCAAATCCATTGTAGTGAGCAATTCGCTCGACTCTGAACCGGCGGGGATGTGGCCTGGCCATCGAGCAATGAACGGCACTCGCGAGCCACCCTCCCACGCCGACATCTTCCAACCGCGCAGCGGATCGGCATTGCCGGAGTGGTCGCGGGGAATAAAAGGTTTTCCGTTAGCTTGCATGCCACGGGTAGTTTCTACCCAAGGTCCATTGTCCGACGCAAAGACAACCAAGGTATTATCATCGATACCGAGCTCTTGCAGCGTTTTGAAAATCTCGCCACAGGACCAATCAAGCTCTTCAATCGCGTCGCCGTAAGGTCCTCCGTCTGACTTGCCCTTAAAGTTTTCCGAGGCCCCCAGGGGAACGTGCGGCATGTTATGCGCGACGTAGAGGAAAAATGGACTCTCGTGATGCTGTTGGATCCACTCGGTCGCTTCGAGCGTGTAGACGGCGGTGATGTGATCCCAGTCCTGAACCGCCTCGACCACCACGTCATCATTCCGCATGATCGGACTGCGTGAAGGCACATCATCGACGTGAACCGTGAAGCCGTTGTACTTCGGCGTGCCGTAAAAATAATCAAATCCCTGTGCGTTCGGCATCGTCGCAGGCACGACTCCGCCGGGAGTACCTTGACGGTCCAGACCAAGGTGCCACTTACCCACCATCCCGGTCGCATAGCCAGCCCGCTTGAGAACTTCCGCCATCGTCGTCTCATCGGGATGCGGAACCGTGTGCAAGCGTTTGAGATTGCCCGGTTCGGCAATGCGAATCGGATAGCATCCCGTCATGAGCGCCGCTCTCGAAACGCCGCAGACCGGTTGCGCGTAGAAATTTGTTAGCCGCAATCCCTCAGCAGCCATTTGGTCGAGATGAGGAGTCTTGATATGTGGCGATCCGAAACAGCCCACATCTTGATAGCCCTGGTCATCGGTTAGAATCAGGATGATGTTGGGACGGGTCTCCTCAGCAAACGCAGGAAGCAGGGTCGCAAGTGAATGGATCAAACAGGCAACAGTGAATAGCTTTATCACGTGAATCGTTCGCATGGTGGGTTTGGCAAGAGGTGACTCAATTCAGTTCGTCGGTGCGGATGGGCACTATTTCGGGTTATCTCGCTCAGTCGAGAACACGCTTCCGCTGGGCTGCGATGGAAGCGTGGATTTCCACTGTTTGAGCTTCGCAAGGAGCACATCCGTGGCTACGGACTCACTGGACTTGAGATCTGTTTTCTCGTAGGGATCTTGCGCGATATCGTAGAGCTCGAAATAGCTCAGGTCCTCGTTAGCGAGTAGTTTCCAGTTCTGATCAACGATGGCGTAAGCGACCCAGTGATAGGGCGCTGCTTTGCGTATGGGCCATGTTCCTTTCATCTTCCAAAACAAGGGCTTTTCGCGAACCTCCGAAGGACTTCCTGTGAGCGCGGCGAGCTGACTGATCCCATCGGGCTGGTAGCCTTCGGGAAGCTCAGCACCGGCGATCTCGCAGAATGTCGGCAGTAAGTCAACAGCCGAAATCAGTGAAGAGTCATCGATTGCGCCCGGCGCAATTTTTCCAGGCCAACGAGCGATGAAGGGCACGTTGATTCCACCTTCATACAAAGCCGCTTTGTGACCTTTTCTGCCGGCGGTGATACCTTTGGAAGCACCGGTTCCCCAGCCGGCGCCCGTGGCGGTGTCGTACATCAAGGTCGGTTCCGCATTGCCGCCCGCTCTCGCCGGTCCATTATCACTGCTGAAGATTACGAGCGTGTCGTCGGCAATCTCGAGGCGATCGAGTGTATTGAGCACGTCTCCGATGCGATCGTCCGCGTGAGACAATACCGATGCATAAATCGCATCGGGCGCACTCTCCATGTCACGAAAACGCCATTCGTATTTTGGCACGGTATGAAAGGGCGTATGTGGCTCATGCACCCACAGGTTGACGAAGAATGGTTTTCCCTCCCGCTCGCACTTTTCAATAAATGCAATGGTATGCTGGGCGTCTTCGTGCACCGGCATCTGCTCGCCAGCGCAATTGAATGCTCCGTACTCGTCGTAGCCGTATTCGCTGGGCAGCGGCGAATCGGGAATCATATTGTTAGAAAGGTGCCACTTACCGAAGTGGGCCGTTGCGTAGCCTGACTGCTGCAATAATCGCGGTAGCGTCACCGAGCTCGGGTCCAACCAGTCGGGCATATTCCGTTTCGCATTGCTCGGCACCCACGCAAAGTGCCCGTCGATGTTGTAGCGAGCTGGGAAGTGTCCTGTCATCACTGCCGTGCGACTGGGTGAGCAAACCCCGCTCGCGACCGTGAAGCGAGTGAAGTCGGTGCCTTCTTTGGCCAGCCGATCGATATTCGGTGTCTTCACATAGGGGTGGCCATGGCAACTGAGATCACCCCATCCCCAATCGTCGGCAAAAACGAACAGGATATTAGGCCGGGTATCTTCGGCAGCAATTACGGGGGGGGCGTCACTTACCGACAACAATGCCAAGGCGACGAACAGTGCAAGGGGTTTCATGAATACCAGGGACTTCGAGGGGACATGGGGAAAGACAAAAGATCACAGCTGCTTTGTCGGTGCCGTTGAGCTTAGCCAGATCGCAACGCCCAGAGGGTGTGCTGAATTGCGTTCAGAGCTTGCGTTCGCTACGTCACACAACGAACTGCGTCACCGCAAACAACCAGCCGCCAGGAGTCAACGCCGTTTTAGCGGGCAAGGATACCACATTGTGGACGGGATTTCCGCCATGCCGAGGATAATATGCGACACGACACCAACGATTTGCGTCATCGTGCCAAGGCCGCTGGCCAAAGCGACGGTCAAGCCCACACCAAGCAAACGCGGGGAGCCGTCATTCGAAATGAAAACGGATGAGGTAGGGTGGGAGGATCGACCGCGAGTCTGGGCACACAATGGCATACCCGCCCATCTCAATTTCGAGATTGAGCGGATTCCAACGCACCCTAACGCCCTTGATCTACTCCACGTAGAACTCTTGGAACGCCGTGTTTTCACCTCGATCGGTCACAGGACTCACCTCCCAAAAGATCCACCGGAACGTTCCGAGGTGGTGACCCTCCCGAGCGCGCAAAGACGTGGCCTGGAACGCACGGGAGGCTTCCCTTGTCGTGTCAATTGTCGCCAACGGCGTGACTCGATCGCGGTCGCGAACATCCCAACCTGGTGCCTCGGACTTGTTGCTGCCATAAAGCGTGAAGTTTTGAGCACCTCGATTACCGTTCTTATTGGTGCTCCAAGTCGTGATCGCAGTGATTGGTTTCGACTCACCTAAGTCCATACGATACAGCCCCGAGACTACACCATTGGCAAATACCGGCCCATATCCATCGCTGAGCTGACCATCGCTGAGTATACTCAACGGAGCATCGGATGGCAGTTGATTCGCAGCGACTTTCGCGGACACCGCATCGGGCACCGCTAGCTTGGTGAAATCGTCCGCTCGCGACGCCTGTGCGGTCAACACGAAAGAACCGGATGATGCTTGGATGGTAACCGGTTGCTGGTTACGAATCACCTGCAGGGACAACTCCGTGTCGCCGGCAAGACTGAACGCTTGCAATAAATCGGCAACTGTTTTCACCTGCCTGCCATTGATGTTCTGAATCAGATCTCCTTCCAACAAACCAATTTTCGCAGCCTCACTGTGAGCGCCAACTTGCGAGATTGCGACGCCACCGTCTTCCTGGGAGACACCAAACGCCGAATAGGTTTCACCCGTGAGTGACTGTACTCTGCTGCCGAGGAAATAGCTTGAAATCTCCGTCGCCGGCTGGGGGCTATCGCGACGCGGCTTGGCAAGCTGGCGCTGAATCTCCAACTGCGGTATGATTGGCGTTTCTGCGATTGCTCGGAGCGAACTCTTCTTGACTCCGAACTGATCCATCGGAAAGTTCTCGAAGCCGATCTGGAAAGCTGGCGAACCTTTGGCGACTCGAAAGTCACCCTGTGCCGGATCGATGAACTCGGGATCGGCGACGATTGAATTGACATCCCAACCGAACTGAGTAAAGCGATCCTTCATCTTTTGGTTCTCAGAAAAGAACAAATTGCCATCGACACGCTTGCCTTTGGCAGTATGACTGGGCATCCGCGCTCCTTGCGGAGCCGCCATAAAAATGTTGCTATACACCTCATCACCGCTGTTGTTGTACCAAACGTGCGGGTGCAAACCGTTGTTGATCGTGATGTTGTTCCAGGCGTGCCGACGGAACCCTTCGCGTAGCTTCAAGCCACCTGACAGCAGCAGGTTGTTGTAGATGTCATAGTTAGACGAACCATCATCGAGATCAATATCCCAACCATGATCGCAGCGCCAGCGACTGTTACGAATGACCGTCGTCTCGACGGCATCGAGAAAGGGTAGATTTGGTTCCATATCGACGGCCGCTTGAGTCACATCCCGATCGCTGCGCCAAAAGCGATCGCGGCCCCACGAATTGAAAGAACCGTGATCGTGCGTTTCTTGGACGGTATCGAATACATCACAGCCTTCGATTAGGTGACCGCCCCAAGCTCCGTCGCCAATATTGATCCCAGCGCGGGCACAGTCGTAGATGGAGCAGTCTCGGACGGTGATCTGCTTCGACATTTCGATCAAAATGCCTGCTGGCTGCCGTTCCACGCGACCAATGCCGTGGATCAAACAGTCCTCTACGATACTGTCGGCGGGATAGTTGTTCGTCTTGGGACCAGGCGTGCGATCAATCTCTACCAGATCATTCTTTTCCCGATACTCGAAGAGTGGATTGCGGACCGCGTTGGGGTCACCGACAAAGCACACGCCACTGGCGCCGCAGTCGTGGATATGGCAACCTTGCACTCGCAGTCCGCGGTTATAGTTGCTCGCGAAGATGGCGTTGCCGCCGACCTGATCAAACTCAGTGTCCAGGATCTGCACGTTTTCAGTCCCTGTCAGCAGGACAGCTCCGCCACGATAGATTGCCCAGTCACTGCGGAGCAACGGTTCCTTGGTTTCCATAAACGTGCGCGCGGCGTGTCGAAAAACAAAACCTTTCAGTGTGATGTGTTTGACCGGAACGCTATCGCTGCCACGAAACTCGACCAAGTGACGCAGCCGAACGACTTCGATCGTCGCCGACGCGAGTTCAACGCCCTCAGCTGGCATGTAGTACAGCGTGTGGGTCGTCTTGTCGTGGAACCATTCGCCGGGAGCATCGAGTTCCTCGAAGATGTTTTCGACCATCCGAAAGTCTTGATGCATGCCCATCTGGCGATTGTTTTGCCATCCACCTTCAAAAAGGACATTGCCGTCGGGATCCTTTCCAGTAATGCGGTAGTGATAGCCGCCCCACCGCGCCCGGTGCATGGCATGAATATAGCCCCCCTCCGGATGCGCCCATTTCGCGGCGCGTTGTCGGGAAAATGCGTCAGCGGCAAAGCCTTGATAGGCATCCGTTTTCCTCGCGGCGTCGAAATTGGGGTAACGGGCCATCCGTTGACTTTGGCCATCAACAAATAGCTGGTCGATCGCTAAGCCCGGCTCCGTTACCGCCATGAAAATACCGTCTCGAAAAGGCTGCCATTCTAGCTGCAAAGGTGTGCCGCCGCTTAGAACCGCGCCTGCTTCGCCGTCGGCTTGGTAGACAACGGGCGCCCCCGCCGATCCTGAATCAGTGGGCGTGAACACCAACGTTTCAGGCAAGTAGTATGTCCCGTCAGCAACATGAACTGTGACGGGATCGCTGCCGCTGAATGTAGCTGCCAACGATCTCGCTCTCTCAAGCGTCGCAACAGGCGCAGACTGACTCCCGGGATTCGTGTCCCTGCCATCGGTACTGACGTAAATATCAGCAGCCATGGGGCTTGTACTCAAGCACATACCACTGACCAGGAGACTGTATTGACAGAAGCGTCTGAATGTCATCGTAAAGTCCGATATTTCGTAAAAGATAACAATGGTAAACATCGCGAAGGATTGTTGCGGATATTCGCCAGCGATATGCCGGGTGCGCTGGAGTTGGCGGCAGACTCGGTCACCTGACCGCGGTTATCGTTATCCCCCAAGTCGGTAATGATTTCTCCCATGGCGATTGTATTGGACAATCCATCTAAGCAGTCCCCAAAGCGTGATACGTCGATAGGCTTAAAGAACCCGCGATGGGCCGCTCGCGCATCCTCAGCATTGCTCTGAGTTGTGCGAAGGTTGTTCCAGGGCCCAAAATATAGATCCCAGGATGAGTCGCCCATGCAGGCCGCGTAGTTGGTCCTGCCCAATGCGGGAAGCCCGAACCCCGGATCGCTGGGGCAGCGAAAGGCAGGGATTTCGGTCGCCCAAGGGATGTACTGAATATCGTCGGGGGTTGGCCCCATCGCTGGCCATGGCGGCGATTGCACGGTGCCATCCGTCCGCTGCATATTCGGATTAGAGATCTGCTGCCAAAATGCCTGCTGCTCAATGAAGGGCAGGCTGGGAACCAACATGCTCAGACGAAGGCGATTTCCAAGAGCCGACGGTCTGAAATAGGCATCAGGTGTGCCCGGCTGCGTCCCCGTGCCGTGAGTCGGCAGTTGATTGTACGCGGCGTGATAGTTGTGAATCGCCAGCCCGAGTTGTTTGAAATTATTACTGCAACTCATCCGCCGCGCCGCCTCACGGGCCGCTTGCACGGCCGGCAATAGCAAACCCACTAGAACCCCAATAATAGCGATCACCACAAGTAGTTCCACAAGCGTGAAACCACGCTTAAAACGCTGGTTCTTCATGACAAGTCCTTGATTTACAAGAGAACGAGAGGAGGGCCGCAATTGCGACTCCGTATTCAACGTACACAGCAAATCGAGAGGGAGAGTCAATTTTTGCGACACGGCAGTAACAATTTACGCCACGCAATCACGCCACAGCGGAAGAAACTTCGCCATAAAGTGCGGCGATCGAAACATTAGCCCCGTGGGGAAGTGGTGTGGAGCTTGCCGGATAGATTTTAGAGTTCCGGGGCGACCCAAGCTGGGATTCCAGAGCTTGATTTCTGCTTTTCAAATCCTTCACGGAATGGCTTGGGGACGTCCAGCGAAGCGTCCTCATTGATCATCAGGGGACGAACCTCATCCCACCAACTGTCGAATGCCGCCCTCATGAAGGCAACGATTCGAGGATGTTCGGCGGCGACGTTGTGCTGTTCTCCGGGATCTTTTTGAATGTCGTACAGTTCGTCACCCACCAATCTCCAACGTTCATTGCGGACCGCGAATTTATCGTACTTGGCCGCGTCTGGATCGGTGTTGCCCTCTCCCCAGCGTCCCGGGGCCCCTTGCTTGTTCCAACGACCGCCGTGGAAAAAAGTGTACCGATCAGGCCACGGGGTCTGCGAATCCTTAATCAGTGGAACGAGACTACGACCATCTAAATCAAGCTCTGCTGGCGCCTCTGCGTTCGCGATCTCCATCAGCGTTGGAAAGAGATCGTAGTGCCGCGTCAACACCTCCACGTCGGCGCCGGGTGTGGTGAGGCCGGGCAATCGCATGAACAATGGCACGCGAGATCCACCTTCATGTGTCGACCCCTTACCGCCTTTCATGCCTGCATTGAAAACGCCTGAGCCCGCTGCGCTGCCGTTATCTGTCATGAAAATTAACAGCGTATTATCAGCCAAGCCCCACTCGTCGAGCTTCCGCATTAACAGTCCCATGTTCTCGTCGATGTTGACAATCATCCCCAGGAATGCTGCCGCTTTCGCGTTGCACTTGTCTTTGAATAAATCGGAATACTTCTTGTCAACCAAGTAGGGAGCGTGCGGTGCGTTGGTGGGGATGTAGGCAAAAAACGGCTTGCCTGCATCCTTGTTCGCTTTGATCCACCCCAACGCTTCTTGGAAAAAGACGTCGGTACAGTATCCCTCTGTCTGAACAAAACGACCGTTGTCTTTGATGATAGGGTTGAAGTATCCCGTCCCCGGCGCATCGCTTTGCGAACCCGCATACTGTTGACCGATTCCCCCGGCACCGTGAATGAAGGCTTTGTCAAAACCTCGATTGTCAGGCTGGTAAGGATCTTCGTCACCCAGATGCCATTTTCCAAAAATGCCGGTCGTGTAGCCCGCTGTCTTGAGCACTTCAGCGATCGTCGTCGCTTCCAGCGTCATGCGATCACGTTCTAGGATCGTATGCGTAATCCCATTTTTGAACGGTGCTCGACCCGACATCAGTGCCGAACGCGTCGGTGCACACGTAGGGCTGGCGTGAAAGTCTGTAAACCGTGTGCTTTGTGTATACAAGTCATCCAGGTGGGGTGTGCTCAGAAACGGATGGCCATGGCAGCTGAGATCGCCATAGCCTTGGTCGTCCGTCATCACCAGGACGATATTCGGTGGAGCGGCCGCAGGATCGTCCGCGCAGGAAATCGATGGCAACCACTGTGCCAGAAAAATGCCAACCCAAAACAACGCGAAAGCGAATCTCATCAAACTGAACTCTCGTCAAAAGGGGGAAATCAATGATTCATCCGACGGAAGCAGACGTCGTGGTGACTGCCCTTCAGTGGGGATGCGTGAATGCTTCTTCCGTCATCCATGTTAGCTGTTTCCAGTAGCCTGTGTCGTTGTGTTGGGGCGTTCCTGGAGTCGTTCTGCCGTTTACGACAATCTCCGTAATCTGATCTTGCAACTGCTGAGCCTTCGCGGGGTGCTCACTAGCCAGATTCATCGTTTCACCGGGGTCGGTGGACAAGTCGTATAGTTCGACTGGCTTTGACTTGCCAGGTAAAATGAGTTTCCAGATTCCAGCGGTGACCGCGTAGCGACCGTCGTCCTCGCCACGATTGATGAGAGGTTGGCGCACATAGTCTGCGTTTGGATCTCGCAGGACAGCCGCAAAGCTTTGGCTGTCTTCACCTGCATTGTTGGGCACCGTCGCCCCCACCAATTCCGCCACCGTTGATATCACGTCGACCTGTCCTACAGGTTTATCCCAGACACGACCAGGCTGCGTGACTCCCGCGGGCCATCGCACGATGAAAGGCACACGGTGCCCACCCTCATAGACCGAACGTTTGCCCCCTCGAAAACCGCCGCGACTGTCATGGCCAAATTCGGCAATCCGGCCGCTCCAGGATCTCTCAGGGCCGTTGTCACTCGTGAAGACGATCATCGTGTTCTCGTCGATCCCCGCTGACTTTACGAAATCAAGGATCTGGCCAATGTGGTGATCTGTTTCAATTACGAATTCACCATAAGCACCCGCCTGGCCCTGGCCCTCAAACTCAGGCAGCGGACAAACAGGGTAGTGAGGCGACGTGAAAGGCAAGTACAGGAAAAACGGTTTTCCCATTTTTGCATCCGGCACCTTGGTTTCCATCCACTCAATCGCCTTATCCGTGAAACGGCTCAAGCATTGATTGTCGACAAAATCTGGTGCGACCTCAAACTCGCCTTTCTCCGCATCAGCGGCATCGTGATAGGGCGGCATGATGCGGTAATCAACATGCCGAGCATTTTTCTTTTTCTTGGTGTAGAGCGTCGGTGGCACCGCTGCACGCCGCCCCTCAAACCAGGCCAGGATGCCGTAGTTCAGGGATGCCGGAATCCCATAGAAATAGTCAAACCCTTTGTCCAGCGGCATGTCCTGGACGGCCTTCGACCAGTCCCGGTCCGCAGTAGTACCTGGGAAATCCATGCCCAAATGCCACTTGCCGACCATCCCCGTGTGATAACCCTGGTCCCGCAGGAGTGAGGCCAATGTCATCCGACCGTTATCGATCAAACAGGGCCCTTCCGCTCCCATCACGCCACTCTTGCGAGTCGTTCGCCAGCAATAGCGTCCGGTCAGCAATCCATAGCGGCTCGGGGTACATACCGAATCGGAACTGTGTGCGTTGCGAAACGCGATTCCCTCCTGGGCGAGTCGGTCCATGTTCGGGGTGGCGAACTTGGCATTGGGATTGAATTCACTGACATCACCAAAGCCCTGATCATCGGTGTAGATGACAATAATATTGGGCTTGCCCGCGTGAGCCTGTGACGCGGCGAGCACGGCGACGACGCAGAGGCTACGGAGGAGGAGTCTTTCCTTATCGAAACGCCTGTTAATACACATCGCTGTCTTCTCGTTTTGAGGCACCAGAACCACGGTTAATGGCTCTGTTCTTGAAAGTGAGAACTGACGGTCAGGTCGTTGGCATGTACGTTCACAAACCATGCCGTCGTATCTGTTGGCAACACTGCCGTCACCTGCCAAGCGTCATCCGTTTGAGTCAGATCGGCGGTGGTTTCGTGCCAAGCACGTCCGCCTGTGATTCCATCATCCGTTGTGGAGATCAGCACCGCGTCACGCAGCGGCTTTGTCGATTCGAAGGATACCGTGCAACGATCTCCTTGGACGGTGACTTCCCTCTGGCGGCACCACGGCGTGCCGGTCTCGACGACGCTTTCAGCAAACGCGTAGCTATCGGGAGGATTCCAACCTGCGCCGTGGCCGTGCCTCATCCCTGGGATCAACGACACCATCGACCTCCCGGACATTGCCTCGTAGCAGGCTGCCTGCTTATCCAAGGGGAAATGTTGATCCCCCGGCCAGGAAAGCCATAACGTCGGCATCGTCGCTCGCTCGAGTCGCAGCATGGGATCCCAGACCTGTGTGTAGGTCTCGTTGTTACCAAGTGCTCGGCCGTACTGATTCTCTGCAGTCGCCAGGTTTCCGCATCCATAGGTTGGTATTGCAAATGCAAAACGATCATCAATTCCGATCACGGTGCTGGTGATCACGCCGCCCCACGAAATCCCCATGACACCAACCTGATCAGCATCGACCTGGGGTAACGAGCGGAGCAGCGAATTTGCTAGAACGGTGTCAGCAACGGCGTGGTACATCCACTGATCCTGTAGCGGCTGGGACGAGTCGCCATAGATTCCTGAACGTTGTGGTCCGGCCCACGCGTGGCGTTGCCAAGCCTTCGATGCTCCGCGAACGTCCGTTTGCCCTTCGACGGCGATGCTGATCGCGGCGAATCCGCGGTCATTCCACTTCTGGACCCATTCTTTAAACGCAGTCCCACCACCGCCGTGAACCAACACGATCCCGGGCACTTTTCCGGTGATTTCGGTTGGCATCCCCAGCCACGCAAATACTTTGGTTTCCTCGCCTTGCCAATCGAGTGCATCAAAATAGATCGCTTTCAGCCGATCTGTCGATTCAAAGCCCTCCACATCACGCATCACCGGTGGAGCGACCAGGTTCCCCAAGGCAGACACTTCGCGACGCTCGGCGGAGTACTGCTCGTGACTGGCATCGGTCGCCAATGCCGTGAACGAAAACCAGGCGAGGTTGGAAGCGATCGCAACAAAAATTGGGATGAGTGTTTGCATGTTTCTAAGATCGATTGCACTTTGAGAGATTGCCGGACTGCGTTCTTGACATCCGGGGGTCGATGCCCCGCCGCATTCCCTTGAATGTCGCTGGGAGGCTAACGGTTTCATCGTATCGGAGAAAAACGAATTGCCTTTAGACTCGCCGATTCCAACTCCCCATCGATACACGACACACTGACGCGATAGCGACCGGGATGGGGAAATTGTAACCAACCGATCGGGAACGACTGATAGTTATGGGATGAATTCTGCTGGTTGCGAATCTTTTGGCCACCTTCGATTTCCACTTCCCAAACCAGCCGTCCTTCACCGGCATAGGTCAAGTCGACATTGTAGTCGCCGGGTTCGATGACATCGATTTCCCACGTCGCCTTGCCTCCTGTTTCAAAACCATGCGCATGAATGATTCCTTTCCACTCGCCAAATTTTTCCATCCATCGTTTGCCTGATTTTTCGATGTTCGTCACATCGGCGAACTCTGCCAAAATCTCTGTCTCGACGTTCGGGTCGAGAGTCCACACCGGGTCGACTTCGGGCTCCGATGCGAGTTGCAGTTCAATTACCGACACCAGCTTCTCGGGAGCACGTGGAGGCAATTCCAGCACGACGGAGTCGCCGGACCGGTTCCAGGCGATAGGCTCTGATTGGCTGCCAACGAGCAGTTCAGATGAAAGAATCTCAGTCTTCAGGTTGGGTAAGTAGAGTTTCCCTGAAGTTGGCCAATCGAACACGCACAGGAACAGCGTGTTACCCTTGCGAGTGACGTCGCCCCACGGCAGTGCGTGCTCCCACGGTGACGCCTGGGTGCCATAAACGACTTGGGGATACCGGCGAATCCACTCGCCTGATTGCCGGAGCGTCGCGGCGGCTCGCTCGGGGACCGCTCCATCGCCCCGGGGACCGATGTTGAGCATGTAGGTTCCGCCGCGCCCTACGCAGGCTAGCAAACGAGACAGGATCTCGCGGGGGGATTTCCAGTATTCGTCGTACCACGCGTAGGCCCAGGAGTCGTTCGTGGTATCGACACTCTCCCACAAACCCTCAATATTTTCGCGTGGCACTTCCATGTCGCCGAGGGTTTGGTAGTCACCGAGCCCATGGCCGGCTCGCCCTGAGACCATCGCTCGCGGCTGGTTTTTGTGCACGACGTCAACGAGCTGCTCAACATAGTGTTTGGGCATTTTGCCTGGCGTATCGAACCACACGATTTCGATCGGCCCGTACTCGGTGGTGATCTCCTTGACCTGCGGCAAACATTTTTTGTTGAAGTAGTCATCGAATGTAGCTGGGTTTCCGTCTTCATCAACGGTGGGCCCACCTCCGCCACCTGGAAAGGTCCAGTCTTGGTTGTGTGAATAGTAGAAGCCAAACCCCAGCCCAGCTTCGCGGCACGCCGCCGCCAACTCCTTCATCGGGTCTTTGCCCCAGGGCGTGGCATCAACGATATTGAAGTCGTTTGCCTGAGAGTCGTACATCGCGAATCCATCGTGATGTTTGGCAGTGATGACGATGTATTTCATCCCCGCGTCTTTCGCGATCGAAGCAATTTCCTGGGCGTCAAAATTAACGGGGTTGAATGAGCCAGCGAGCTTTTTGTAGTCCGCGACAGGGATCCCAGCCATCCGCGGATTCATGATCCACTCGCCGATGCCGTAGTACGTCTTGCCATTGACCTGATTACCAAGCTGTGAATAGAGGCCCCAATGGATGAACATCGCATAGTTGCCTTCATCGAATAGTTGCCCCCGCTCAGCATTCTCGGCACGCAGTTTGACGACCGAATCTCCCCAGAGCTTGTCCATGGCGGGATCCGATGTGGATGCAGAATCCTGAGCAGATCCGGGCACCATCGACAGAGTCAAACCCACTGCCAAGAGTATCGCCGCGCGCGTCATCAATTTCATATTCATAGTTTCAAGGCTCGTTGACGGTAGTGTTCATCAATGCGATTGGCGATGCGGTCCACGTCGACATCGCTCATGAAGATGGGGCCCCCCAACGCGGCCGCGCCGACAAAGATTTCGGCGGATTTATGTGCCATCAGCATCGCGGCTTTAACCGCCGCGGGGGTCTTGCCAATTGTGATCAAACCGTGGTTTTGCAGAAGAATTACACGCGGTGGCGCCCCGTGCTTCTGCATAAAATGCTCCGTCTGGTCACGAATGACTTTGGACAACAACAGCCCCGGGTCCGTGTAGGGAACGAACACAGACTCAGCACCACAGCAGACGATTTCGTCGGGAAATAGCTTGCACGTTGCAAATTTCTCCGCCATGGGCGAACACAGAATTTGGTTCACACTGATGCTATGGGTGTGACCCACGAAGGCGATGTCTGGGAGCGACAATAGGTATGCGTGAAAAAGCGTTTCTACTGAGGGCTTTTTTGATTGCTTGTCGGTACGGCACCCGAACAATTCGTCCTCAATCTGCTGATCGGTCAAATCATCCCGATCGAGCATGTCCAGCAGGGGAGCGGAATGACAGGACACCACGTCGTCCGCAGCGAGTGTCTGCAAACAGCTGCCACTCGCTTTCACCCAAAAGGTGTCGTTGTCAATCTTCGCAGAGGTGTTGCCTTCGCCGAGAATCGCTAGACGTTCACTCGGCTCACCGAGTTCATGGGAGAGTGATAGCAATGCGTCGCGGGTTTGTGATTTATCCATATACCTTAAACTCGGCCGTACAAGGGACCAAAATTGTTGCAAGCGCGGAAGTCAGCGGACTCTCGATCATCGGTACCAAAAGCGTTCCACGCGCTCGGGCGGAACACGCGGTCATCGTCGACGTTGTGCATGTAAACCGGGATCCGTAGGATCGAGGCAAGCGTGATGAACAGGTGCCCGACGTGGCCGGCAGTCATCACACAGTGATTGGCACCCCATTGATTCATCACGTCATAAGTCGATCGAAAAGCGCCCTTTCCGGTCAGCGTGGGAGCAAACCAAGTCGTCGGCCAGGTTGGATTGGTCCGCGCATCCAACACATCGTGCACCGTGCCCGGCAGTTCAACGGTGTGTCCTTCGGCGATCTGGAGGGCGGGCCCCAGCCCCGCGACAAGATTAATTCGAGTCATGGTAGCTGGCATGCCACCACGAGTCCGGTACCGGGTACTCATACCGCCGCCCGGGAAGTATTCGGTAATCGACGGGTGCCACGTCGTCGCACCAAGGCATTGACTCACCTCGTCGTCAGTGATTTCCCAAAACGGCTTCATCGTCGGACCACCATCGCCGTCGACTTGCTGTCCAGTTCCATCCAAGGCCGCCGGGCCCGAGTTAATCAGATGCAGCAGACCGTCGGCCCCCGCTCCTTCGAGAGTGTAACCCTCACATGCCGCTGCGACCGCGTCGGGACTCCAATAGGTTCGCAGGTCCGCAAACACTTGCGCGGTACCGGTCAGCAGGTGACCGAATAGCATCGTTGCTCCATTGAGAGCATCGTTCTCAGTAGCAACGAGGTAGGGGGCTCGTCTGCCGTTCCAGTCGAAGGATGTGTTGAGGATGGCTTCCATGAAATCCCCATTGGGAAAGTGGTCCGTCCACTGACGTTGCCCCTGAAACCCAGCTGCAATCGCCTGGTGGCCGTGAGCCTGCTCCCGCAATCCCATCTCCGCTAGCTTCGGATTGCCGACCATCAAGTCGCGGGCGATCAGAGCCATTTTCACGCAGTCCGACCATTCACGGTCAAGCTGTTCGCGAGTACGTTTGCCAGCATCGCTGTTGTAATCATCGCCTTCCGGGCAATGTTGCTTGACCCATGTCAGCGCTTCCTCATATTCGGCCTGGTCGTATTGGCCCTTGTTCATCCTGCCGGCAAACTCGCTCATGTCGATGTCTTCGACTCGCATGCCGAGCCATTTTTCCCAGAACGCATAGTCGATCATGGAACCGGCAATGCCCATCGACGTACCTCCCATCGATAGGTATGCCTTTCCACGCATCAACGCGACCGCTAATCCACATCGCGCAAAGTCAAGAATTTTTGCTTGCACGTCGGCGGGCATGTTCGCATCGCCTGCGTTTTGAACGTCGCGTCCGTAGATGCCGAATGCTGGAATACCTTTCTGGGTGTGACCGGCAAGCGCGGCAGCGAGATAGACCGCTCCAGGCCGCTCGGTTCCGTTGAACCCAAACACCGCTTTGGGACGCAGAGGGTCCATATCCATGGTCTCGCTGCCATAACACCAGCACGGTGTCACGGTCAACGAAACCCCTACGTTCTGCTTACGAAATAAGTCGTCACAAGCAACCGCTTCGCTAACTCCGCCGATGCACGTGTCCGCAATGACGCACTCCACATGGGCACCGTTAGGATAGTAAACGTTTTCCTCGATTAGCGCAGCAACCCGCTTAGCCAAATTCATCGTTTGGTCTTCGAGAGATTCCCGAACCCCACCCAGACGACCGTCAATGGTTGGCCGGATGCCAATCTTGGGTAGGTCACCCTGGAAAACGGTACGTAAAGTTTGCGGTGTTGTCATGTTGAAAACTCGAAAAAGCGTACTGGTTTATTTAAGGAGCTGTTCGCGAAGTGATCTAGCAGAATGCCTACGCAGCTTCGGCGGTGCGTCTGCCGCCAAAGAGGTAAACCGAGAAGCCAAAGATTGCGATCACGACGAAACAGATCAACGGCAGGAAAAACGAAACGCGGACCGACTCCAGGGCTTGGCCGGCGATGACCATCCCCTCGCCGTCAATGAGACTGCCCTGATAACGTGGCATGAATGCGCCACCCACGATCGCAAAAATCAATCCGGCCGATCCTAGTTTGGCGTCGTTGGGCGAAAGACCATTCAGCGCGATCCCGTAGATCGTCGGGAACATCAGCGACATGCATGCCGAGACTCCGATGAGGCAGTACAGGCCTGTCGTGCCTTGCAAAAAGATTGCCCCCGCTGTCAGCACGCATCCGCCAACGGCCAACACACCCAAGAGCAGACCAGGCTGCATGAACTTTAGAATAAACGTGCAAATGAAGCGGCTTAGCAAAAAGATAATCATGGCGACGATGTTGTGGTTTTGGGCTTGAGCCGCACTGAGTCCGACCAGCGTCATTCCGTAGTGAATGATGAATGTCCAGCACATAATCTGAGCACCGACGTAAAACGTCTGCGCAATCACGCCACCGACGTATTGCCAGTTGGTCAGTAGATGCTTGAACAATTGCTTCAGCTCAATCGATTCTTCCTCGTGGCCTGTATCAGGCAGTTTGGAAAATACAAAGACGAGCAGCACCGCGATCACGATGACTGCGATCACCACATAGGGCGTTTTCACGATATTCAGATCGTGAGCTACCATCGCCTGATGAGCCTCGGGCGATGTTTCCGCATGATTTTCCATCGCGGTGGTAATCAAGCCATCGACCTCACTAGGCAACATCGTGCTGTACTCCGGATGGGCGGCCAGTTCCGCCGTACGAAACTCCGACACCTGCAAGCTCGGCAAGATAAAGACGCTGGCGACCACCATCCCACTCAGTGACCCGATGGGGTTGAATGCCTGAGCAAGATTCAATCGCTGGGTCGCGGTCTCGCGCGGGCCCATCGAGAGAATGTACGGATTGGCTGTCGTTTCCAAGAACGCTAAGCCGAACGTCAGGACGTAGAATCCAACTAGAAAGATATTGAAGTCCAGCATCATGCTGGCGGGAATGGTTAGCAGAGCACCGATCGCATAGAGCAGCAGCCCAATGATAATCCCAGACTTGTAGGAGACCTTGCGGATAACCAGAGCCGCAGGTATCGCCATCGTCGCATAGCCTCCATAAAACGCCCACTGAACGAGACTGCTCTGCGCGTTGCTGATCAAAAAGATTTCTTTAAACGCACGCACCAACGGATTCGTGATGTCATTGGCGAAACCCCACAGAGCAAACAGGGTCGTGACCAAGATGAACGGATAAATGTATTGGGTTGGGACCACTGCTGGGCGGAGGCTGGTCGATTCATTACCAGCGACGGTGGATTCAGGATTGTCGTCACTCATTCTTTTCGCATCACAGTTGGTAGGTAGATCTTCCTTGGGCCACCGAGAACGCAGCATCGCCCAGCGGAGCAATTTAAACATATTGCGACTCACTACAGTTGCGTGTGGAGGGGATTTTACAGGCTTTCCGTGCAGAGCGACCTAAAAATGCGACACCGGATTAGTGATTTGCGACGCAGGACAATCAGTTCCGGCTAGCCATCGTTGAGCACACACCGCGGACGCGCGGCGTGCGGCACGTCGCGGACGCGCGGCGTGCGGCACGTCGCTACGTCGTACCCGGCCGCGTCCTCGCGTCGCCTCCTCCTGACTGGATCGATTCGGAATCGCCCGCGCGGCAGCCTGAATCCCCAGCCAAACGGATCGTTAGCCCGCGCAGTTTCCCCCGTGGGGGCGATGCATTTTCGCGTTGCCTGGCTCCGCCAGGTCGTCGCTCCTTTTTCGCGTGATCCGGCGGCTTCGCCTGTGCTACACTGGGATGACAATTTGCGACAGCCTGTTGAGTGCCGATCATGATGCGAAAACCTCGCCCTGCCATTGCGTTACTTGTCGAAGCGTCACGTTCCTATGGACGCGACCTGCTGCGGGGGGCAGCACTGTATGCGCGAACCCAGAGCGATTGGTCCCTGCTCCACCAGGAGATGACGCTGGACACGGGGGCGCCCGACTGGCTCGCTTCAGCTGGTGTTAGCGGCGTGATTGCACGCGTCGACACACACACGATCGATTCGCTCCGCAAGCTGAATGTTCCCATTGTGGATGTGTGTTGCAATCACAAATTCAGCGGAGTTCCGCAGGTGGAAACGGACAATGAAGTCGTTGCTCAGCTTGCCTTCCGGCATCTTTGGGACCGTGGGTTCCGTCGTTTTGCGTTTTGCGGATTCAAATTTGCGTCGTACTCCGACGCCCGCTTGAAGTGCTTTCGCCAACTCGTCACGGATGCGGGATGTTTCTTGTCAGTCCACGAATCGCAAGGCAAACCCAACCGACCGCTAACGAGTATCGAGCGTGCTGGAATCGATGACGTCGGGGAGATGTTCGAGTGGCTGCAAACTCTGCAGCGACCGACGGGACTGTTCGTGTGCAATGACATCCGCGGCCAGCAGGTGTTGAATGCCTGCCGGACGGCGCAGATTGCCGTCCCCGATGACCTGGGCGTGATCGGTGTCGACGATGACGACGCGATCTGCATGCTCTGCGATCCACCGCTTTCAAGTGTTCGTCCCGATGCCGAACGCGTCGGCTACCGCGCAGCAGAGTTGCTACACGAGATGCTCGCAGGAGAACTACCACATCGCGAGATTGAATACATCGCACCGCGAAGCGTCCACGAACGCATGTCGACGAATGTGGTTGCTGTCGAAGATCGTGAACTCGCAAGAGTTTGTCGCTTCATTCGCCAGCACGCGTGCGATGGCATCAACGTGGCCACGATCACGCAATTTACTTCGTTGTCGCGGCGGCAACTCGAGCGAAGATTCCGCGGACAACTCGGTCGAACACCGCACCAGGAAATCACGGCCGTGCAACTCGACCGTGTCAAACAGTTGCTGACCGAAACCGATCTGACGTTGGAAGAAATCTCACTCAAGACCGGCTACGCTCATAAAGAGAGCCTGAGCTCAGTTTTCAAGCGAGAAATCAGCATGACGCCTGGCGAATTTCGTCGCCAGGCACAACGAAATCCGCCGTCACGCTAAGGTTGAGAACGATGATCGGCCCGATCCAACGAGTCGGAATAATCCAATGCCGTGATGGAACTCGCTAATCCACGTTAGGGATAATCCACGTTGGGGACACTGACCATGCAGCCCCGAGTACGCCAGCCACTCCGTGAGCGGGATCACGGAGTGGCGTGACACGCTGTTGGGCTATCGAAGGAGGTACGCTCGCCGACCGTCCATGAACTCTTTCAAGTTCATACTGCCGTGGCCACCGCCTGCACCGGGTGGTTTCGGATCATGGCCGTGTTCTGGCGTTGGCCGCACCGCGGCAGTGAACGCGTCGTAACTGCCGAGTTTCCGCGTCTCTGCTTTCACCGCGGCATCGATCAGATCGGCCTGCGACTCAACGAAGGGGCCCATTCGATCCCAGTCCAAGCATTGCTCAGCAATGGTGCGCACATTGGCGAGATATTGGTCGCGATATCGGGGCACTGCGAGCACCTTGCTTCGCAGCGGCTTGCTGGCGTCGTCCATGCCAATCAACGGATCGAGTTCGATAGGCGACGACACCTGCTGCGGTCCATCGGAATTCTCGTTTCTCGGCCCACCTTCGCCACGACCAAATCCTCGGCCTCCAGCTCCGCCGGGCCCACCGCGACCTCCTGGGCCACCGGCACCACGGAACGCTTCGTTCATGTCGTGTGGGATGATGTGGAACTTATCGTTTTTATCTAAAAAGATGCTGAAATCGCTGGCCCGCACCCAGTAGCCGTCCGAGTTGATGAGCGCATTGTCAAGTGCCAAAAACCATAGCAGTCCGTCCACATCAAGTATCTGCTCGAGCTCACCAGGCAACTTATCGACAGGCGTCTCGTCGATGACTCGGCACAGCTCGATTAACTTCTCGGTTGCTTTCTTGCCACCAGACTTCAGCTCAAAGGGATGGCCGTAATTGGCTGGATCCTGGCCGCGATAGTCCAGTCCTCCACCGCCGCGGGGCGAACCGCTCACTTTCCAGCGGGCGCCTTTGCCGCTGTCAAAATTCTCTTCCAGGAACTCCTTGTTAAACTGCTGGACGTTGGTGTAAACGCCCCAGTTTTCACCGTTGATCACGACACGAACGAAGTTGGCTTTGGGTGCAGGAATGTACTGGCGTGCGATATGCGAATACAACACGGTGCTCATCATCGAGTTGTCGCTCGATCCATTGAGCAGGTTGAGTGTCTTGTAGCCGTAGAGTCTCTGGTCCTCATCGGCCATATCCACCGACACGTTGAGCGATCGCTTATAACCAGCGGGGACCATGCCGTACGAGGATGCGCCGCGGAAGCGAATACCGACATTCGGGTACGCCTTGCCATCGACCGTCATCGTGGCGGGGACGTCTACGTCGCTACCGTGGAATGTTTCGAGTTCTACTTCCCAGTCCTCATTTTCGAAATCGAGGAAGATCGTTCGCAGAGAGCTCGTATCGTAGAGTTCAGACTCCAGCGGCGCCACCGATGCCTTGTCTACAGTTTCCCCCTGGGTCGCTGGAGGACGATCGCCGCCCATGCCGGGAGGGCCACCGCCACGTGGTCCGCCAAAGCCGCGGCCGCGACCACGGTCTCCCTCCGGTACAGGAGGCGGTCCGAACCCATCCGGTGGCATAGGTCCGTTGGGCGGACCGATCCCATCGGGTGGTCCAAAACCACGGGGCGGCCCAAAACCATCGGGTGGCCCAAAACCACGCCCCTCAGGACCCCGTGTTTCAGGACCCCGTGCTTCAGGACCTCGTGCTTCAGGACCTCGTGCTTCAGGACCTCGCCCCCGACGCTCGGCGCCCCTGTCTCTGTCCCCTGTGCCGCCTGGGCCGCGACCACCGAATCCGCCGCCACGAGGGGAAGGGTTCTCCGCTAGGAACTTGCGAGCCTGGGCGCGTTCGTCTTGGTTGAGCCAACCCGACTCATCGGCGTCAAATTGTTCGACGAGCTCCCGATCTTCGCCGCCAAATCCTCCTGGCCCGCCGGGTCCCCCCGGGCCTCCGGGCCCTCCTGGACCAAAGCCTGGCGGTTGAGCCACCGCTACCTGTAGGGACGCCAAACACAGCAGCACCGAAAAACGTCGTCGCATTGAAATAGCCTAGTGAAAATAGTCGTTTAACCGCCGGGGCATGGGCCCGTACGTCGTGTCACGCGGCTCGTTTGAGCTCGTGGTTAAACAACTGGTTGCTAAGCCAAACCGAAACCGCCACCAAAAACTGCGAGATTAATGCTCGCTCGCGGTTCGAGTGATTACATCCATGCCAAAAACACTCAAACGGTGGACTCGCAAGTTCGCTTTCACCGACGCTCAACGCGGCTCGATCGTGACAGCCATCACGATGGGGGCACTGATATCCGGTCCCTTTACGAATTCAATACTCTTGACCAGGCTCGCTTGCTTGAGTGAGACGCTTAGATAGCGAATCTGTTGGTTGCCCAATGCAAAGGCGAACTCGCTGCCGGGCACGTCGACGCGGCGGATGTAGTCGGCGAAGTGGACACCATTTTTCAGTTCGTGTTCCTCGCTTTCCCCGTTCTCGTAATTCACGCGAACGATCATCGAGACAGTCTGTTCGGTGCTGAATGGATAGCTCCATCCGCCAACGCCGCTGAGCATGTGGATGGTCTTGGTGGGTGTGCCCACCGGCAACACGACGCGTTTAGGCATTCGTGGCGGCAGCGAACCTTGGGGGCCATGCAAAAGGATGATATTGCGTTTTGACTTGCCTTCCGGATCGACCAGGAGAAACGGAACACCGTTGAAAACCTTTGGCTGCCAATCCGAGAACACCATGCGGTCAGGGCCGGCATCTCCGCTGTGAAACAACCCCTTAGTGCTGACGGCGGTCGCGACGTCGTCAAGTGCGAGTGGCAGATAGCTGCCTTTGTCAGTTAAGAATTCGAGCAAGTCGGTCAGTTCCGTCTCGCTGATCTGTTTCTCGAAACCTTCGGGCATCACGCTTTTTCGCGACGCAATCAATTCTTCGATATCTTCACGCGGGACGCTGACCTCCTTCGCTTGGGCATCAACGATGGTGATCGATGTTTTCGATTCGCCCGCCAGCATGCCGTTGATGACCATGCCATCAACAGTCAGAACATTGTACATCCGGTAGTTGCCCTCGACATTTCGAGATGGGTCAATGATATGGGTGAGCAATTCCGCCTTGGGGTGCACGGCCATCCCTGTTAAGTTCGGGCCAACCTTCTGCCCGATATCACCGTGCTGGTGACAGTTCGCGCAGACTTTCTTAAACACGGCTTGGCCCGCTTTCACATCACCGTTGACCCGCGTGAGGTGCATGAGAGATTGCAATACCTTTTCTCGGTCGGCGTCAGGTAATCCGCCACCCCGGGCGAGTAGTTTTTCCGCCTGAGCACGCAGCGATCGATCGGGGAACGCTCGCAGAGATTGTTTTTGCTCTAAAGAGAGCTCGTCCAGATCGAACTCACCGAAGTCCGCCGCGGCTAACAGTGATTTCGCCCAGGCCGGTTTGCTGAGTGCAACGTCGATGGCGGAAGCCTTCAGGCTCGGCGCGTAGCCGGCCAATGCCCCCAGTAAAACGTCGCCCGCTTCGGCGGACTCACTCCGTTTAATCGCACCGAGAAGGCTGGCGGCGAGATCCGGTGCAGTTTGAGGCGTGATCACATCAAGAATTTCTTCGACGGCTCCAGCTTCTTGCGGCAAGAATCCGATCAGGTTGCCCGCCGCAGCAACTCGTTCAGCGGGACTAGCGTCATCATCAGACAACTCCTCCACGATCGAATTGACGATGGCGTCCGCTTCGGACTCGAGGGCGTCAGTGCCGCTGCGCATAGCAAGCCCCAACAGTTTCACCTTGACGGTGGCATCGCTGTCCTGAAACGTACTGACGAACGCAGAGTCAAGCGATGCGGTAGGTTCCATGGCGAAGTCCCCGGGCAATCCCTTGGTCAGCCCATCGAGAATCGCAATCGAAACGTCAGCGTCGGATTGTCGCAAACTCGCGACGATCCGTTCCAACGTCTCAGCGTCAGGGTTCTCACGCGCAACATGCTCGGAAACACGTCGGGCAATGGCCAGGATAGGCTCCCGCTGGATAGCAGCGCCTGACCGGCGACCAGGCCGAGCGTCACCGGGCCAGCTCAGCTTGGCAACGGCCTCTAAAAATGGCACGGAGTGAGTGGCAGCAGCGGATGTCAAAGCTTCACCGAGAATCCTATCCGTTTCACCAGCAGCTAACTCAACGATCAATGCGCCCGCGGCCGGTGAAACAGGCATGTCTGCGAGCGTTAGAATCGCCTGCAAGCGGACTTGCGCGTCCTTGTCAGCGAACAGTTGTCTGCGCTCAAGCAGCGTCGACAATCCCTGTTCGGTAGTCGGCAGGACCGCGAGAGCATTCCGACGAACTCCCGGCGATGGATGGTTCAATGCCGCTGACAATGCCGATGGTTCGAGCGCATCGAGACCACTCAATGTTTGCAGCGCATGAATAGCACCGACATTCAAACTGGCTGCATCGACCTCGTCATTAGCGATCAATTCCATGAGTCTGCCCACTACCGCCGGATCGTCTCCCGCGGCACGCTCGATGAGCAGACGTTGAGCATGCAGTCTCCACCGCATCGATGGATGCTGCAGGGCGTCGACCAAATCGAGATTGGTTGAGTCGGCAAGACTTTTAAACTCGTGCAGTTTGGATTCATCATCGGGCACGACGCGGTAGATGCGGCCGTGCCGCTTGTCGCGAAGATCGCTTTCGTACGCGGCGCCCTTTCCAGTTTTGAATCCATTGGGCGTGGGGTTGTGCTGTACAATGTAATTGTACCAATCGAGTACCCACACCGCTCCGTCGGGACCGACTTCCGCCATGATCGGAGCGCTCCACTGGTCGTCGCTGGCGATCAAGTTCAGCGGGCTCGTCGAAGTGTAGTTTGCGCCGTCGGGCCGCAACACAAAGGTCCCCACCAAGTGACCTGTAGGTCCGCAGACGAAGGCAGTGCTGTTCCACCATTGCTGAGGGAACGCTCGAGCGGTGTAGAGTGCGTGTCCGGCTCCCGCGGTGTAGCCACCATGATGATCGACTTGACGGACGTCCTCCGTGATCGGTTTAAATTCATGGGTATCGGCAATGCTGCGTAGCGTCGACGGTGCCCACCCACGAACGCGTTCGTAGTATCGATTGGGAATCGGCATGAACATACTTGGATTGTGGTTCGCGGTCGAGCCGAAAATCAGACCTTCTTCGCTAATGCCGAGCCCCCACGTATTGTTGTCACTGGAACGAACGAATTCCAAGTCAGTGACCCGTGGCGGATCACTCTGCGAAAGCTTGAAGCGCCAGAATCCTTGACGGAAGGATTGAGATTTTTTGCCATCCCAGGTGGGCGTGCTGTTGTTGTACCCCTGCATCGCCCAAATCCAGTTATCCAGCCCGTAGCGGAAGTTGCTAACTCCACCGTGGGTGTCGCCGAGTGCCCAACCAGTCACGAGCGTGGACCTTTCGTCGGCAATGTCGTCCCCGTCAGTATCTTTCAGGTAGATCGTTTCAGTACCGTTCTGTACCACCGCACCACCCCGCACGATGACGATCGCCGTGGGAATACTGAGCCCATCGGCGAACACAGTGAACTTGTCGGCAACAGCGTCGCCATCGGTATCTTCGCAAATCCGAATCCGGTCACGATCGGTGCCGAGCTCATTCGGGTAGTCGAGCGTTTCGCAGATCCACAATCGACCACGTTCGTCCCACGTCATCGCAATCGGCTTGGAATGAAGATCTCGCTCGTCGGCATAGCGTTTCGTCGTCATGCCCGCGGGGGTAACGAAATGCTTCATGGATTCGTCGGGCGACAATGGCTCCGGCATTAGAGTCTTGGGTTTGCCTTGCACGCCCCATTTATCGCTCGGTGTGTAGTTAGGAATTTTCGGTCCGACATCGATGTATTGAAATGGCGCGACGTCGGTCCGCGGCTCGGTCATCGCGGGCACGTCGAATGGCCGTTCTACCAGATAGTCGCCGGCTTTCGCCGGATCATCGCGGACGACCCATCGAATCCCCCGTTCAACTAAGTTTTGAAATCCTGGGTTCGTCCAGGTCCGAGAGTCGTGGCCCGACGCAGTGTAGAAAACGCGACCTCTCCCATGAGTACGAACCCAGGTCCATGGCTCGCGACCATCGGCATCTACGCGATACTCGAGTACCGTGCGAGCGGATTCGTTATGCTTGGCGTGAACGTAGGTTTCATCCCAACTTTTAAAACCTGCGTACCCCTGGGTCAGTTCGTGATCAGTGCCGACAACTTCCGCCTGGAAGACTCCCGTGCCATGTCGCTGGAACTGGGCACCGATTAATTCGACCAGCTCGGGTTGGTTACGAAAGCAATACGATGCGCAGTGAAGCGGCACGAACCCGCCACCGTCGGCGACATAATCCAGGATCGCCTCGGCGTACTGATCATCGATCTCGTCAATGTTTGCGTATACAACCAAGGCGTCGTAACGATCGAGGTTCTGCTTCGTCAAATCACTCAGGTCGTCTGTATACTCCAGGGTGATGCCACGTTCGGACAGCGCTGGCTGAAGTTCGTCGAATCGATTGCGAGGTTGGTGTGATCCTTGATCACCCAAGAACAACGCGCGGATGTCAGCAGCATGACTACCGCCGGCAAGAACGAGTAATGACGCGAGGGCAACGAACCGAAACATAGCGTGAACTTCCGAAAACGATGGGGAATGGGGGGCGAACGATCCTCGGCAACTGACTTCAACAGTCCGCTACCTCTGGCGAGTGAACTCTGGCAGCCGAACGATTTCGCCTCCCTTCATCGCTGACTCGTGGGCGCAGATCCCGACGCAGGTCCAGTTTGCGGACGTGACGGCGGCGGGCCGCGGGTCGCGACCGTCTCGGATGGCACTGACGAACTCGTGAACGAGGTGCGGATGCGATCCTCCGTGGCCGCCGCCTTGGACGAACGATAGATGTTCCGCGTCATGTATTTCCGCCGGCAGTGTGAACCGCTGGATCGGTTCGGGCAGCAGATGTGCGAAGTCGGGCACCTCGATGGCTTCAGGAATCTCGGGCTCTGGTTTATGCGCCGTATGGAGCACATGCGGCGCATTCTCAATCAATGTCCATTCGAAGCTCTTCTTCGTCCCGTAAACGTCAAAACTCTCTCGGTATTGGCGAGCAACGTCATAGAGGAAACGCCAAATATGCGCGGTCAGATCACTATCCTGAATCTTGATGTGACAGGTTTCCACAGCGAATCGATTGCCCGACTTGGCCGCGATATCTTCGCGCACCGTGCCCGAACCGAAGCAACTGACGTATTCAGCCAATCCATCGACTAATCCCAAACACGGGCTCACGACGTGCGTCGCGTAATGCATCGGGATCATCTCTTCCCAGTAGGCAGGCCAGCCGTCCATGTTCTGCGGGTGCGAGGCAGCCAAGTGCTGAATCTTGCCAAGCTCTCCGGTGTCGTACATTTGTTTGATGAACAGGTACTCTCGGCTATAGACAACCGTTTCGGCCATCATGTAACGCAAACCGGTCTGCTTCACTTTTTCGACGAGTTGCCGGCACTCTTCGACCGTCGTTGCCATCGGCACCGTGCACATCACATGCTTGCCAGCGTCGAGAGCGGCCAGAGACATTGATGCGTGATCACTGATCGGGCTGTTGATATGCACACAATCGACATTGGGATCGGCGAGCACGTCTGCGTAGTCGGTATAGCGTGTATCGATGCCGAACTGGTCGCCGGTCTTGTTCAACTCCGCCTCGTTGCGCCGACAAATTGCCGTGATCTCAGCGTCAGGGTGTGCTTGGTAAATGGGAATGAATTCCGATCCAAACCCCAGTCCAACCATTGCCATTTTGACTTTACTACCACTCATCGGTCACTTTTCCTTCAATACGTCATGGTTTCAATCGGACATAGGATGGCCACGTGTGCCGCCTGCGCAGTTGGAGGAGACCACCCGACTCTGACTATTCTAGGAGAGTCGAACGCCTGTGGAATGGTTTTATGCGTTTAATATTTGTGATATTTTACCGACATGCCCAATACTCGATCTGTCGCACTATTCATCGAAACGTCCAACGCTTATGCACGCGGACTGCTCGACGGTGTGCTCGCCTACGTGCGCAGCCATGAACCGTGGGCGCTTTATTTGCCCGAGCAAGAACGTGGGGCTCCGCCACCGCAATGGTTAGCCCATTGGCGAGGCGACGGGATCATCGCTCGTATTGAAACCGATGTCATTGCCAAACGCCTAGCACGATTAAAAGTCCCGGTCATCGATGTGAGTGCGGCGCGACACTCGTGGACAGTGCCCTATGTAGAAACAAATGATGATCGCATTGCAGAACTTGCGGTGGAGCACTTTCTCGAGCGCGGGTTTACCCGCTTCGCCTACTGCGGTGACCCGGGATTCGCATGGTCTCAGTTGCGACAGGACGCATTCCAGAAGTGTGTGGCAAGGTCGGCAGGCGAGTTGTACCTTTATGATTCAATCTCTCGCTGGGACCGAGACTACTCTTGGACGACCGAGAAAGCGCGACTATCTCAGTGGATCAGTGGATTGCCCCAGCCGATTGGAATCTTCGCGTGCTACGACATCAAAGCACAGCAACTCCTGCAGGTCTGCCGTGATTTGTCGATTGCAGTGCCCGAGTCGATCGCCGTTCTTGGCGTGGACAACGACCGTCTAGTCTGCGAGCTATCGACGCCTCCGTTATCGAGCGTGATTCCCAACGCGCGCAGGACTGGTTACGAAGCGGCCGCCCTGTTGGATCGAATGATGTTGGGTGAACCCGTCCCAGCAACGGGTCACTTTATCGATCCACTGGGAATTGAAACGCGACAGTCGACGGACATTCTGGCGATTGATGATCCAGAGGTGGCGGCAGCTCTGCGCTACATTCGCGAGAATGCGTGGCGAGGAATTAACGTTGCTGATGTGCTGGCGGTGGTTCCACTATCACGAAGGGTTCTCGAGAGTCGTTTCCGCAAACGATTAGGCCGAACGCCTCACGAAGAGATTGTCCGCCTGCGAATCGACCGCGTCAAACAGATGCTTCACGACACGGATATCTCCCTCGCAGTGATCGCTGGAAGATGCGGTTTTGAAAACTCCGAGTACCTATCCGTCGCCTTTCGCCGCGAGGTGGGGCAGACGCCCAGCGGGTATCGAAAACAGTTGCGTCTGAAAAACTCTGATAGCTAGCGGCGGTTTTCCATTTCGCTCCGCAACTCCTCGTTCAGCCAGGAGCTCAAGCGAAGATGCCCATTCGCGGATCAACCTGGCCGCAGTCAATGCTTGGCAATCCCCTACGATTACAGGGAGACGTTGAAAATATGTACCCGCTGCGTGACATTTTGGCTTCCCAAGCTCCCTGTTGAGGATAAGGCGATACCGATGGATCGCCTCCACTCTTCTCTTTTCTTCTCCAGTGCGAGGGCATTCGCGATGACGCGGAACAATATTTTCGACAGTTCCCTGCAATCCATCCGTCAACTTCAAAACGACCTGCGCAGCCGCCTGCAGAGTCAGTCGAAACGACGGGGAAAACGTGGTCGTCAACGGCGTCGCCTGCGAGGGGAAATGCTCGAAACACGCCGCTTGCTCGCTGCCGACTTTGACGGCTCGCGACATAATTCATTCGACGCCGAGGACGTCAATGATGACGGGCAGGTTTCAGCCATCGACGCATTGACAATCATCAACGCTATCAACCGCAATGCGAAAGATGAGTCCGCGATGTTCACCGACGTCAACAACGATGGCCAGCGAAGCGCCCTCGATGCCCTGCGCGTGATCAACCGGCTCAATCGCGATTTCGATAGCCTGCGCGGCAGCGGGTCCGCGCACAACAACAACAACAATCCACAAACTATCCCAGCGCTTCCCGACGAAGTGCGTTCGGTCGACGGAACTGGCAACAACTTGGACGACCCGCTGCTCGGCAGCGCTGGCCAAGAGTTAATCCGCTTCGCCGCAGCGGATTATGGGGATGGCATTTCGACACCGGCAGGGGCGGATCGACCGAGCGCCCGCGAGATCAGCAACACCCTCTCAGATGTCATCGGCGAAGATGTCAAGAGCGAACGAGGGTTGTCAGCGTTCATCTACGTCTGGGGCCAATTCATTGACCACGACCTCGGGTTGACCGAGGTCAGTGAGGGTGGCGAATCGTTTAACATTGAGGTCCCTGCCGACGATCCGCTATTTGACCCCACCGGCAGCGGCGAAGCGGTGATTCCATTAACGCGATCAACGTTCGCAGAGGGAACCGGAACGTCGGTTGACAATCCGGCCCAACAGGTCAATGAGATTACATCGTATATCGATGGCTCGATGGTTTATGGTAGCGATCAAGCAACCGCCGACGGACTTCGCTCATTCGAGGGCGGTCGCATGAATATCACTGACGATGGTCTGATTCCTCTTGATGAGACCGGCATGGTCATCGCCGGAGATGTCCGAGCGAGTGAGAATATTTCTTTGGCCGCCATCCAGACGCTGTTCGTTCGCGAACACAATCGATTGGCCGACGAAATTGCCGCGAGCAATCCTGACGCAAGCGATGAGGAAATCTATCAGCAGGCACGTGCGATCGTGATCGGCGAAATCCAAGCAATCACCTACAACGAGTACCTACCAACACTATTGGGCGAGCATGCCATCGGGCGTTACGACGGCTATGACGCCACGGTTGACCCAAGTATCGCTACGGAGTTCTCCTCCGCCGCCTACCGGTTCGGTCACAGCACGCTGAACGACGACATTGAGTTCTTTGATAACGATGGGCGAGCAGTGCGGGACGAAATCGAGTTAAAAGATGCGTTCTTCAATGCGTCGTTGCTTGAAGAAACTGGGATCGACTCCATTCTGAAGTATGACTCCTCGTCACAATCCCAGGAAATCGATCTGGAGGTTGTCGATGGCCTACGAAACTTTCTGTTCGGCCCTCCCGGGGCTGGGGGCTTTGACTTGGTCGCGCTGAATATTCAACGCGGACGAGATCATGGATTGAACGACTACAACTCCACTCGCGCAGCCTATGGGCTCGAGACAGTAGCGTCGTTCGATGACATCACCAGTGACGCCGAACTGCAGCAAAAATTAGAGGCACTCTATGACGACGTCGATAATATCGATTTATGGGTTGGGTTGATGGCAGAGGATCATTTGCGGGGATCCTCTGTCGGTGAGCTGACCAGCACTATCATCGCCGATCAGTTCGAGCGAACTCGCGATGGGGATCGATTCTACTACGAGAACCTCTTTTCCGGCTCGGAGTTACGGACGATCAACAGCACCACTCTGGCTGACGTGATTGAACGAAACACATCCGTGGAGGGACTGCAGGAAAACGTGTTCGTCATGCAGGCAGAGGTCCGAGGGACGGTCGGGACGAGTGCTCCGCAATCGTCGTCGCTAAGTTCATCGCGCAAGTCAAACGCTGATCGTCTGCCAACCATTGGCGTCGAAGGGGCTGTGGTGGAACTACTCAATGACTCGGGTGAGGTCATCGACGCTACCGCAACGGATCGGAACGGCAATTATCGTTTCCGGTCGTTTACAGAGACCGGGGACTATCAAATTCGCTTGGCGGCCACGGGAGAAACGCTCGATGTGCTGATCTCCAGTGGCAGTACTCGCATCCGTGGATTGGATTTGAGGCTAGCGTAGACGGAACGTTGCGCAGCCGGACTCTCCTTGTGAAGCGCGGCGGGTGGGGTGACGCATCCGTATGCGTCGCTCACTGACTTCTGCCACGCGTGCGCCTGGACGTCAGCCTGACCGGGCAGCTCGCCTCCGCTGTCCGATGGAAGCCGGACGCCAGCCGCCGAACAGGATGGGTCGGGTGGTAGAGTGCCTTGTCACTCACAAGCTAAAAAGTTTACAGCGGGGTGAGTTGGCTCGCATCGGCTACAGCCAGGTCTGCGTAGAGACGGTTCACATCGTGGGCAGTGGTCGGCACCGATGCAAAAGCGGCTAGGCGACCGGGTAACAGTGTTCCGTAATCGTGGTCCTGCAGCATCGCCGCCGCACCTCCATAGGTTGCCATGCGGAGGACGGTGTGGGGGCTCAAATCTTGCCGATGATTCAATAGGAACTGCACTTCTCGCCAAAGTTGCAGATCAGGGTTACTGGCACGAGAGTCAGTCCCCAGGGCGACGTTTACACCAGCGGCGGCCAGATCGGCAACGGGATGCGGAGCATGACCGAAGTAGGCATGAGTGCGCGGACAGTAAACGACACTGAGGGTTGGATGGCTAGCGACGCGTTCCATTTCGGCTGGGCTGAGGTTGTTACCGTGAATAATCGATGCCGCAGGTGCGCGTGCAAGCAAATCGATAAGCCATCCAAACGGATCCGACGACGCCCACGGAAAATGCGACTCCATGTCCAGCCCAAGCGTACTCAACTGATCCGCCAGTGGCCCACTGCCGTGCTGCAGCAGTTCACGTTCGGCGGGTGATTCAGCAACATGCATTGCAAGCGGGCGTCCGAGATGGATCGCGTGGTCAACACAACGGCTGATCAGCTCCGGCGGTGCCGAATAAGGGGCGTGCGGACTGATGCCGCTGGCGTGTGGGTACAAGTCGAGATGCCTAACGGCCGCATTCCATCGCTCCGTCGCGCGTCCAGTCGTTAAACCAAGAACCTCGGCATAGGACACGATGCCAACGTCAGTACTGGGCATTTGCCATGGCGTGGTCGCAATTTCACCGATCAGAGCGGTACCCGACTGGACCGCCTCCATGGCACCCAACTCGACAACACAATCAATTGAGTTATCCTCAGCAACGCGTGTGGCGCGGGACTGAATGACCTGGACAATCCAGTCGGCCAGTTCCATCCCCGCGTGACCGATCGGCTGCGCGAGATCGCTGAATTCGAGATGCGTATGCGAGTTGACCAGTCCAGGTAGGATCGCCACGTCGCCGAGGTCGACGCTGACGGCGACATCAGTTGTCAAAGGACCGCAGCGAACGATCCTGCCGGCGGCAATCTCGACAAATCCGTTCTCAATCGGCGGGCTGGAGATCGGCACGATCCAACGGGCGCGGAGGGTGATCGTCTGCATATGACTCGGGCCCAATCCCTTCCGACCTCCACTTTGCGGGATGCTGCCCGCTGAACCGGCGACTCTTCGGCCTGTGAACTGAGTCGACATCATGACGCCGGAGTGAGCCCGCGTTTATGCACCTGCCGGATGGCTCGCACCGACGGCGGGACTGATCCGGCCTGGATCAAAGATCTTGTCCGGGTCCATCTGGTTGGCGTCGTCCATCGCATGCGGGTCATCGTCGAGATGCTCGTCATGTTCGTGGACAGCCATTGACGAGATGAACAGCACGGTCAAGAACGTGAAAATGAAGGCTTGCAGGCAGCACACGAAAAGCTCCAAGAGCGTCAAGGCGGTACCCACGAGCACAACGGGGATACTGACGGCGAGGGCCGTCCCATCCCCAGCAGCACGCGCCGCAAAAATCAGCCCGACGAATGCCGCGAGGACAAGGTGCCCCGCCATCATCGTCCCGAAAAGTCGCATGGCCAACACGAAACACTTGATCAGGAGACTGAGCACTTCGAGCACGTACAACATCAATGCGATGGGCAGCATCATGATCCCACCATCCCAACCAATCGGATTGAAGTGGTTAAGGAAGTCTTTGAGACTGGTTTCGCGAATTCCGATGAACACGATTGCGAACAACGATGTCAGAGCCATCACCCCGGTCATCGACAGGTTACCTGTCGCACTACCGCCCCAATGCGAAAAGTGGGTATCGCCGGTGATCATCTGGAGCATGTACCCGAATGGGATCACGCCGAGAATGTTGGCGAACAGGATAAAAAAGAACACCGTCCAAATGTAGTAGATGTACTTATCGGTCAGTCCCCGAAGATTGGGGTAAGCGACTTCATCCCGAATGAACGCACAAATTGTTTCGAACAGCTGCGAAATCCGACCGCGAGTCTGGTAGCGCCCCAACCCCTCACCGTGATAAATGCTGATTCGTCGCGAACAAAACACACCGACGACAATCAGGCACAACGCCGCGATCGCGGACATCATCAGATGGTTGGTGATAAAGAATTCGTAATAGCCGTTGTGGATCCCCATCGCGGGAACGCTTGTTTCGCCATCGCTCACCGGAATTCGCAGCAGCGGTGAATGGATCAATGAATGCGGAATTGCATGATCGGTCGGGTCTTGGCCGGCAGCAAGCAGGTAAAGCATGGGAAGGCGTGAAACGGCGAGGAGGACGGAAAAAACGGGTCAAACCGGCTAGCGGGTGGTCTATCAACTATCCGGACGCGTCAGCGAGGTGGTTCATGTTATCCCGCGCTACCTTTTCAGGTTAGTACAGACACTCAAAAACCACGAGGGCAACCGCCCGCTAACAGGCGACATCATAATCTACATGACAATCCAGTATCAGGACACTCGGATTTGACGTGATAGGGTGATGACCTCAGTCAGCAGCAGGACCAAATGCCACCCCAGCACCCAAATTCCAATTTGTGTCGGTGAAGCCTCCATGTAATAACTGCAACCCAAAAACAAAGCAACTGTCCCGGTGAGGCGAATCAGCATTCCTGCCAGAAAAGCCTGGCCGAGGCGTTCCAACGCGAGATCATGCGGCGAGAGTTCGACGTTCCTGCTTGATTCGCTCGCTGATTGCGGGGGCGGAAGGTTAGTTTCATCCGCCTCGGCCGGCCGGGATACCATCGATGACGCGGGAGCTGTTTGCTCGGGCACAATGATGAAACATCCCGGCAGAGTCGACGCGATCGCGATCAATCCGCTGAGACCAGCGATCACCAATGCATCGCCACTGGTCAACGACGGTGTCTCAGCCTGCCACCCATTCGCGACGGCAGGCGGGCTGAACGAGTGAGCCGCCAACGCGAGCACTGCGACAATCAACCACACCACCGAAATAATTTGTAGGACGGTGTGGTAGGGACGCGTGGCGATCGGTGACATGACGAGATTAGCTTGAGGGGACGCGGAAGAATTGGCTGCGTGTAACCCAAACCCTACCGCGAAAGCGATCACGAGAAAACGCCGCCACACCGTGAACTGATTCGTCCGCGCAACATTGCTCCCAGCCCCGCGAGCGAAACGCCGCGGACTCGCGTCCCCGGCATCGAACTACGGCGGCGGTCCCGCGCCGGCACCTCGGGCGGGACAACAGTCCCACCGTACTCAGTTCAAGATCCCTCGAGCACGTCACTGAGTTTGCCAGCGGGACGCAATTCGTAACTTTGACCGTTGATTTCCAACGTCACTCGGCGGGCGGTCACGCCGGTAACCTTTCCGCTGATCGAGCCGATCTCGAACTCGTCGCCAATCTTCAGCTTCAAAGTGGTGCCACGGGTTCGCACGTTCATCCATGCTGTCCAATCATCACCGCCTTGTACCAACGCGGTGAGGAAGGTCTGCGTCGCATCATCGAATCCAGGAGTGGCTTTCGGTGGTGCCGGCGGAGGCGGCGGATCCTGCGTTCGTACGACCAATGACTGAGTCGTCTGCCGGTGTGGAAAACCGTCATCGGTCGCAATCACTCGCACCTCAAACTCTTTGATGGCGTCGGCGTTGTTGTCGGCGCTGTCATCTCCGTTTTCCTCAGAAACCTCCGCTTTGGCGGGCGGCGTGACGACCAGCTTGGCGGACTCAGCATCCCACCGGACCCACTCGGGCAAGTCGCCCTCGATGCTCACATTCACACGGTTATTTTCTGGATCGCTGAACTTCAGCGGCAACTCATTCTCTTTGCCACGGTAGGCGACAATGGTTGCCGCACCCTCGAACTGCGGGGCTTGATTGGGAGGCTGGAAAAAGTTGCGATTGAGGATGGCTGCACGCGACGCGTCGAGCGAGCGTGTGATCCGCCACGACGGCTCGTCGCTCGGTGGCGCCGGCGTGGCTTCAGCGATGTTCAATGCGATCGCATCAATCATCAGTACGAGACTGAGCATTTCCTCGTCAGCCTCGGTCTTCTTTGCGGCTTGGCTGAGAGTTTGACGCATCGGTGCGAAATTGATTTCACGGATCCGGTGCAGTTGATCTCGGCTCTGAATGGCATAGACCAAATCGACGACGCCCGTCAAATTGGTTTTTCCTGAGACCCGGTAGGCAAACTGTGTATACAGATCGTCGACAGGCCCACTCCCCACCGGATCAACTACGGCGTCGGCGATGCCTAGCCTGCCCACCGTGCTCAGCAACCAGGCTTGATAGCTGCTCTTAGCAACTTCCGGGTCGCTCGACAATGAACGGACTTTGTATTCACCGAGTTGTCGCTCGGCTTCCGCACCGGCGAGCAATTTGGCTTGCAGGTCTTCGGCCTCCTTCGTCAGGGAATTCAATCGCCCCTGACGATACTTGATCGCCGAGCGGTATTGATTGAATCCCCAATTCAATGCGAGCACGACGAATAGCCCGCCGATGCCGATCGATAGAATGCGTTCACGCTGGGTCATTAGATTACCTCCGAATCGGAAGAGCTGTCCGACGGTGTTTCAGGGGCGGGCGTTGGTTCCGTAGCCGGTTCCGTAGCCGGTTCAGTTACCGGCTCAGAGTCGGCAGTCTGTTCGGAATTGGTCTCCAGCTCGGCGCTCGATGCCGGTTCGACGCCGGGATCTGGGTCGGTGCTGGATTCAGACTCGGCGGTCGGTTCCGGCTCGGAGTCTGATGGCCCCAGGGCCGTCATCTGTGTGTAACGTTTTTCGCGGACCGCTTCAGGGGCGAGCCGAATGGTTTCACTCATTTTCCAACGATACGCGTCATCACTTGGCAACTGAGTCACTTTGTCGCCGGTCACTTGGTGCGTGTCATCTCGCATTACGGTTTCAAACTGCTTGATGACTTCGGGCGATGTCACCAACCCGGTCACCACCAAACGCCCGCCACCTCCACGTGGATTGGATGCCGCCAGAACTTCCTTGACGATCAACTCGTCAGCAGGTGGCATGGAAGCGGCGAGTTGTTCGAATTCGTCGAGCCAATTGACATCACTATCAAGGAACTGGTCCACCAGTTCGGTCCGCTCGATCATATCCTCGGCGGCTTCTGTTTTGGTTCGTAAATCCTTATTGACCGCGGTTTGACGGTCGATTTGAGTTGTCAGGCGAGCGAGGTTGCTCCACAGCAACCAGCCCAGGGCCAATACCAGTGCGGCGGGCACACCCACCATGAGTGCAAGTTTCCGCTTGTCGGTCGTGGCCTCAATGGTCTCGCGAGGGTTGAGAAAATCGATCAACTCATTTTCGTGACCATCATCAGCGACCAGCAAGCCCACCAAGGGCGCCAGTCGACCGACCATCTCGCCGGTCGCATCACGAATTTTTGAATCGGTGCCGACTAATTCGAGCGGATCGAGCAGCCGAGTTTGACACGGGGTTTCCTGTTGTCCCGAAAGCCGTTCAGCGAGCAGCTTGAGTTCCTCGCCGTGCCGTTCGGCCCGCCCCCACATGACAACGTGGCAGTTGGTGCCCGCAGCACCGCACGCAATCATACTGCGGCGAATCTCGCCGGCCAGTGACGCCGAGCGTGACTTCGTCGCCGACGCGTCTCCATCGGGCAATCGCACGGAGCGAACGAAGGTGATTTCGCCATGGCGGAGCAGCACAATTTCCGCTTCGTTGGCGACGAGGTCGATCAGGGCGACAACGGGCTCATCGCCCTCGCCGCTGTGGGAGAGCTCGGCGATCACATCGGAGGCTTTGAGCCGGTAGAGTGCCGCTGCTGCGATCGGTCGCAGGCCTACCCGTTCAAGCGTCCAGCCGGCCTTCTCAACCGCCTTGCGGATCGGCGTTAATTGCGTAGGACCGGTCGCTGCGACGATCGCATGAATGCCTTTTTCGTCCGTCCGCGTCGTGATGAAATCGATCTCGGCACTGTCCCCGGCCGAGGCGAACTGCCGAATCGCTTGGAACCGAACGATGTCTGGCAATTCCTCGATGGGCACCGGCGGGAACTGCATTTGCCGGAGCTCGGCGCGGTCACGGCCGACAGCGACGAGCACATCGCTCTTCTCCAAGGAGTACGTGCGTGACATCTCGGCCAACGTGGCCTGCAATCCCTCCTCGCCGATGGGAACCACGGCAGCGGCACGAATGCGAATTCCGCGTGCGGATCGGTCAGCCGCCACCATGCGGACTTGTTCGTCGTCCCAATCAAGTGCGAGTTTCATAACAGATTATCGAGAAATCGAATTGGATAAAGTTGATAGCTTGTAGTTTAGTCAAATTGTCAGATTCGACTTAATTTTCAGTCAAGGGCTGCCCAACGTTGCCGCCCAGCACGGACATATCGAACCCACGTCCGAGATGCGTCAAGTTTCGGAATGCCACCACACGGGGATTCGTGGTGGTGGCATCGATAATCGCTTCGCCGCGCACCGACAGGCCAGTCGATTCGTCAAACCCAATCACTTGAGCTCGGAACACATCACCCCCGGCCGTCACGAGTGGCAAAAGTGCACGCATTTGGTCGAGTGTCACGATACCTTCGGTCAATGGCCACGCTGCGTGGGATCGATCAGTCGACGTGCTGCCTGTGTGCACACCGCCCCCAGCACCGCGGGCCTCCACCAGAGCTGACATGGTATCGATATCCAGCAATGGCAAGCCCATCAGGATCTCTGTGGGCGCCTCATTTAAGTTAATACGGCCTGGCAACGCTTCGACGTCCTGGGTCGACAACTGGTCCATGAGCAAGGGTAGGTACTCGCCCATTGCAGCGGGATCGTCGAGAAACGGCGACGAATAGGTGGTTCCGTCTACGGATACTTGGGCACCGATCAGGTCGAGAACCTGATTGATTTGCACGCCCGCACCTGCTGTCAGATCGAGACTTGACATCGCGTCCGTTTCCCACGGCACCGTGCTGGCAGCATCGCCCTCTTGCCCCGCAGCGGGCTGCGTGACTTCATCACCGCCAGCGGCCCCCGCCGCTGCGGCCAGTGCGGCCGAATTGACCAGTGAGGATGTGCCTGACATGCGGTAGGCCACAATAAAAGAGGCATACTGTTCGTCGCCCAGGGCGGTGATCAATTCATCATAGAGCACCTCGAGGTCTTCGCCGTTGACGTTAACACGAGGGTCCCCAGCACTGGTCATATTGTTTTCGGCACCGTGAACAGTCAGATAGTTTGCCCAGCCGAGAGCGCCCGCGGTATCAATACTCGACATCGTACGCTGCTGTTCATCGAGATCGAGGACGCCATTGCGGTTGGCATCGGCCCCAAACAACAACTGCGGTGTCACGCCGCGTACGAGCAGCAACTCCTCGACACTCTGCAGCGGCCCGTTAGCGCAACTGTAGGGGGACGGCAGCGATGCATAGTACTCGTCCTCGCACCCGGATGGCCGTGGCTCGGTATCGGTATCAATCCAGTCCAAAATTGCCTCGGCGATTGGTTCGGTCATGCCCGGAAGGGTTAATAACAAATCCACCGCGACGTAGCTGGAATCAAGCGTCTCGGTGTCATCACTGGATGCGCCGGAGTCTTCCCCCAGGATCCCACCGTCATCGGACTCACCGCCCCCGCCCGCCAGTGCCGTCAGCATTCCAATGGCGTCGGAGTTTTCTTCGAGAACGAGCAGAGCGTTGACATTGATCCGCGCGGACTCGTTCTGCAAACCATAGCGGATTCCGCCGAGAGAACCGGTGTCGGTCAAACTGGGGGCCACCACCGTGTAACGCTGTACCGGGCCGTCGGCGATATTTGTGATCGCAACGCCACGAAAACTCATGGCGTTATTGTAAACGCCGCCAGCGGCATCGCGGTCCGCTGGAGGACTGGCGAGGATCAAACGGATTGCTTCCACACCCGAATCCATATTCAGCCGTGACTGAACCAGATCGCCTTGAAGGTAAGCAGTCTCATCTGCGGCCAGCATCAACTCCGCGAATGAATAGACCGCCATTGCCGAGATTGCCACGACCACCAGCACCAAAATGAGAAAAAAGCCCTGACGCTTACTCTGCGAGCGTGGTCCACGTTGCCCGGCGGGGAAACGAGAGCGACCGCATGCCCGTATTTCCCGCGCATCGGAAGCCATCTCCACGACCGCCCCAGTGGTCAGCCCACGCCGCCGCCGTCGGGGGCGTGGATCGAGATCCTGTTGCGCACTCATACTCCCGACCCTCCTGAAGCACTGTCAGTACTCGTGTCGGTCAATTCTTCGGCGTCTTCAGGATGGCTCATCGGGAGGTAGATCACGTGAGTGTAGGTATTGACGCTTTGGACAGCCGCAGCATCCCCGGTGCTAAACGCACTGCCTCCACCAATCTGAATCGTTACTCGAATTGCCGGCGGTAAAAACCCGACAGAATCAGTGTTGTAGTACGTCATCCAGTTCCCGTTCTCGTAGTACTCGAATTGGATCGCTGTCACTTCGGTACTGATGATCTCCCCCGCCGACGTCAGTCGTGCCAAGCCGCCTGTGGACGACGCATGCGAGGTGATTGCCCGGTCCAATTCGCGGCGGACCAGACCGCCGGCGGTGGGTCCGGCGGCCGTCGTAGTACTCGCCATGCCGCTGGAGGTAGCAAGTTCCTCCAGTGGGTCCATGCTGCCGACAGCGCCTGCGGGCTGAACAAAATAGCTAACCGTCTTAATATCGCTGGGACGATCGAGTAGTTTGCCATTGGAGATCGCCATGGCCGGATCGATGACGGAGTCTTCCAGGGTTGGCAGGTGACTGACGTCGATCTGTAATTGGTTGGAACTACCGATCAGGCCTGGTGACATCAGCACACTCCCCCCCAGACTGGCGTCGAAAGTTTCCGCATCGGCAGCCTCTTCATCGCTCGCATCGGCACCGGATCCGCTCAAACCTGAATCTTCGGGAACGGAATCCTCATCGCCACCGGCTGCACCCGAGCTGATTCCCAGTGCTGAAAGGGGTGACGATGCAGAGGATAGCACTTCGGCCAGCGGCGCCGTGTCGATGGGACGCGTGGTCAGCGTCATCCGCAGGTCATCCTCAATCATCTGCAATACCGCCGAAGCGACCTGCGAATTTCGATAGACCTGTTCAGCCGAAGCCATCTCGCGGACGTAGAACGAGATCGCACCGCTCACAAGTGTCATCAGCACCACGCACATCGCAAGCGTTAGCAACATCTCAAGCAACGTAAAGGCCGCGCGTGAACGCCGCATGAAGGTAGACTGAATCATCCTTCTATACCTCCGTCTCTTGATCGGCCAACCCGAGCAAAGGATCGATCATCCACCGCGTGATCGAATAGGTTGCAATCGGCATCCCACCATTGGGATCGAGGGCGCGGACAGTGATGCGAATCGCAAGCATGCCCTGGATGGGTGCCATGGCAACGTCGACCTGATACTGGAACGGTGTCGTGGATTCCGAATCGACTGGCGCGACCGGGGTTGGGGGAACTGCTGCGGGATGAATATTGCTCGCTAAAATCATCGCCAGTTGACTCTGCGCGATCAGCCTCGCCTGGGCCAAATGTTCCGCCTCGCGGGCTGCATCGGCGCCCTTCATCGCAATCGTGGATAAGATTCCCAGCGAACCACCCAAAATCGCCAGCGCCAGCAGCATTTCGAGCAGTGAGAAACCAGAGCGATGGCTGATGCGGCTCACGGGGTTTCCCTCAGTGTCACATCACCCGTCAAACCGCGAACTTGGACTCGCACGAAGTAGCCCCCCGCACTGCTGACCGCAGTGTCGCCCTCGGAGCGAACGCCGATCGTAATGATCGCGTTGCTGGTCTGACCGTTGGGATAGAAATAGATCACGGGAAGCGTGCCTGTAACAGTGGCACCGGCTGCGTTGGGGACGGGAGCAGAATTACTCAGCAATGCCGCCTCGATGGAACTCGGGCCTCCGACGGCGGAGGTCACGACAGATTGCACCACAACATTCTCAGGCAATTCAATCGTCCAGCCGCCCGATGCCGCGGCGGCCGTCGGAGCCACCACGCCCATTGCCTGCTTGGCGCCGGATAGCAGTGCGGATGGTCCCGCTGCGGAACTGGACGATTCATTGACGTCCGCTGAGGTGAACTTAGGGACGACCATCAGCTCACCCGAGTTCGGGTTGGACTGGACCGTCATCACGCGTCCTTCGCGAATCGCGTGAACACGCAACCGGGTCAGTTCGGCGCGAATCTGATCGCCGGCTCGCACGAGCTCCCGGTCGCCTAACAAACTGCCGGCAATCGGGATCACCATCGCTGCAGCGGCCGCGGCAATGACCATCGCGAGCAATAGTTCCAAAAGAGTGAAGCCGGCGGTTTTCATGAAAATCCTGATAGCCCTATCTACCTTCGACGATAATGTCGTCCTCGGTATTCATCTGACCATCGAGTCCACCGCTGCGGATCTCAAATTCATTGCCCTTGGCGCTGAAGTCAAAGTCGTTGCCCCAAGCGTCGACAGGAACCGTTTCGATGATCGGACCTACCCACTTGGCCTTCTTGGCCGAGTCACTGGGACCGTCCTTGAGTTGTTCGAGCGAATCGGGGAGCGTGTTGGTTTTAATCTTATACAGCGTAATGCTGTCTTTCAGCGAATTCAGCTGGACCTGGGTCGCGTTGATATCTGCGTCCGACTTGGCACCGAGCAAGTTGGTACCCACGATCCCACCGAGCACCACCAAAATCGCCAGAACGAGCAGCAATTCAAGCAGCGTGAAGCCAGCGCGAGCAGCTCTTGCGCTGCGAGCACGCAACTGGGCGGGACGGAGAGTAACAGGAGACATCGCATGGGGACGGCGGTGAGACATGGTTGGTGAGTTGGTCAAAAGGAAGGTCGGTGAGTGGTAGGAAACAATTCGGGGAGTTTTAACGCGAGCGGGTTGGAAGTCGAACCCGTCTCGTGGGGTGAGTAAGCGATTTATTCGAGAGAATGATCGGACTGCCTGGCACTGGTTGGGAAACCCCAGAACCTCGCAATAGTTTCGAAGCGTCGCTGGCAGGGCCGTTTTCAGGTGCCTGGCCCCAGCACTTTCCAACGCCGCGAGCCGACTCCGATAACTGTCTGCAGCGCGGCCTCCAGACCCATGGAGCGGAATCCAACCGCGCACGCCCGGTCCCGCCTCCCCATCCAGAACGGCACACAACCGCCACGCCAGCCAACACCTACCTATCTTCTCCCGCTTGCCTATCCACCGCCAGTCTAAGCAACCGTGCGGAGAACGAAAGAATTTTGTGGAAATTTCTCAAGTAGGCGAGCACGAATGGGGGGCACGTGAATTACTGTTGTAACACTTGGGAGCATTCTGCGCGGTATTCGCATTATTACGGCTACCCGTCCTCCCTAAGATGTTGAATTGATATACTTTTCAGCCACCGCCTCATGTCGTTCTTACGCACTCATCCCGCCGGCGGTGCGATTGTTATTCCTCCTTATTCCCACGTTGTGAGTTGAATATGTCCCGTCGTCCCGCTATCCGTCGCTCTCCTTTCTTTCGCATGGAAGCCCGCAAAGAGACACGATCGAGCGGTGGTTCGAAGAGTTTCAGCCGCCGTCTGCATCACGAGACGTTGGAAAAACGCGAGTTGTTGGCCGCTGATCTGCTTGCCATCCGGCCCGATGCGGGGGCGTTGATCTCCGAAGGCACGAAGCTCTCGACCCCACCGCGGGAGTTCAGTCTGCTGTTCAATGGGGACGCGAATCTCGACGAAAATTCCGTCAACAGTGACACAGTTCGACTTGTCCGGGCGGGCAGCGACGCAACATTTGGTACCGCCGACGATGTGCAAGTTTCGTTGGGCTACGTGGGGTTTGTGGAGCCCGGCGTTACCGATCCCGACAATTTGCACAAGATCGTGCTGCGACCCGCGAGCACGGCCTCGCACAACGCGACGGATCCAACGTTCGCATTCCCAGATGATTTTTATCGTATCGAGATCATTGGTAGCGGCGCCGATCCGCTCCAAGATCTCAATGGCGTGCCATTCAACGACGGGCATGATTCGATCACCCCCTTTCGCTTGGACCGCGGGATTCAGGTCACCGCCGTGATCCCGCAACCGATCGAGCGGGACGTCGACGGCAGTTTGTTGCCGCAAGACAACCGCATCGACGTGTATTTTGACGAGCAGCAAATTGCGCCTGCCGTCGCGGAAAATCCCGCGTTCTACCGTTTGGTCGACACGGCAGGCCCCGCTGATACAGCCACGAACCCAGACTCGGTGAGCTACTTTCCCGCCGAGAACCGGGTTCAGTTGAATTTTAACGCCCCGATTCCCGCGGCCACGTATCGACTGGACATCGGTTCGAGTCTAGCCCCGACAGGTTCCAGCGGTGTACTGCCGCAGACGTTCACCGGTGAGATCGGCACTTCGTTCAAAGACTTGCTATCGCCCACGGCGGCCGGGAACTTTGGGAGCCTGAGTTCGGGAACGAGTGTCAAAGTAGCGTCGCAGATTTCTGCCGCCGGTTCGGTATCCCTGCCTGCACGGCCGGGTGGGCTCGACGAACCAGGACACCGTCAGATCCAACTCGAAGCACACTTTGGCAGCACCGGGTTGGGTCAAGTTGGCCCGCGCGCCACCCAAACTCGTGTGTACTCCTTCCCTGACTATTTCCCGGCCAACAGCGCCGGCATTGTTTATCAGAACTTCATCTCACCCGCTGAGAAAGACATCGTGCGGGGGATTTTGGAAATCTACGCCCAGCAGATTGGGATGGAATTCGTCGAAAGCAGTACCGGCGGCGGTCTGGTCATTGGTAAGGGAGATCTGCAGGCCGCTCGCGCGGATGCGACATCGGCCCCCGGCGGCATCGCGGGGCTTGGCGGGGGGAATCTCGTGGTCTTGGACAAAGAAGATTTTACTGAGAGCAACCGGTTCTTCGGTGATGGATTCACGGGCGTCGCGTTCCACGAGGTCGGCCATGCCCTCGGCCTCGGTCACGCCTACGAGCTGCCTGCGACAATGGGAGCGGGTGTTCCCAGTGATGGTACGGGGTCGGTCGTGGAGCCCGGTGACCATGATCTCGTGCACCTGCAGCGAATTTCGCCCCCCAACGCCAACGACATCGATCTGTACCGGTTCAACATCATCGAGCCTGGCAAAGTTCAGATTGAAACCAGTGCCGAGCGTCTGGCCTCGCCGAGTCTGCTCAACACGGTGTTGCGTCTGTTCCGCAAAAACGCCGATGGAACGTCCGAACTTATCGCTCAAAATGATCGCTACTATGGCAGCGATTCCTTGATTGAAGTCGACCTTCCGGCGGGCGAATACTTCTTTGGCGTCAGCAGTGCGGGCAATGAAAACTATGATCCCGCGATCGCTAACTCAGGTTTTGGCGGAACGACCGATGGGAATTATGAAGTTCAACTGTCCTTCACAGCAACTCCGACCGTTAGCCAGCAGCTCACCGACGTGGACGGGACTGCGATCGATGGCGATGGAGACGGTTCGCCAGGCGGCGTGCATTCGTTCTGGTTCGAGTCGAACGCCAACGCGATCTTCGTTGATAAGCTCGCCCCCAATGGTGGCGACGGTTCGTCCTCGCTGCCGTTCAATAGCATCGCCCCGGCACTCGCCGCGGCTCAAGCGATCACGGCGGGCGGCACCACACGCGCGCTCGTCCGGATTGTTGGTAATGTCGATGAAGACAGTCCCACAGGCCTGCGGGATGCGACGCCATATTTAGTCGGCTCCACCCGCGCCGGCGCGGCCCTGCCCGACGGCAACAGCCTGACCGTTCCAAAGGGGACGACCGTCCGGATTGAGGCGGGAGCCCTGATCAAAATGCGGGCGGCCAACATTGACGTTGGGACCTCATCAATCGGTGCCGACCGCGCCGGCGGCGCGATCCAGGTGCTCGGTACACCTACCCTGCCCGTGTACTTACGCTCCTACCACGATGATCAGGCCGGAGGCGATTCCGATGGCAACGGTCCCGCCCCCAACGGTGGTGATTACGGGGGCATCGTCTTACGCGACGACTCGGACCTCGAAGCCGGTGGCGTCTTCCTGAGCACGATCAATCATGCGGACATCCGACACGGGGGCGGCAAAGGCACCCCCACGGGCACCCGCGTGTTCTCACCGATTGATATCAACGATGCGCGCCCCACGGTCACCTTCAACACGATTACCGATGCCGCGAAGGCCGCCGTCGCCGCCAGCCCGAATAGCTTCGACGATTCGCTCGGGCGAATCGGCCCCAACATTCTTGGCAACTACTTGAGCGGCAACACGGACAACGGGTTGTTTGTGGGGATCCCCACGGACCTGGGCAGTTCGGTTCAGAAAATGACGGTTTCGGGTCGGTTCGACGATACCGATATCACCCATATTTTGACGGAGTCGCTGATCATCGTGGGGAATCCTGGTGGCCCGATCATCGAAAACGGCGTATTGAAGGCGCGTCCCTCGGGCCGCTTAATGATCGACCCGGGAACGGTGATCAAACTACGGGAGGCTCGCATTGAAGCCGAGCGCGGCGCCGCCACGTTAATCGCCGAAGGTACTGCCAACAGCCCCATTATTTTCACGTCCCTGGCTGACAGTCGCTACGGCGGAAGCGGTGTGTTTCAAACCAACAGTGGCGTCGGCCAACCCCAAGCAGGGAATTGGGGCGGGTTGTTCTTCGGAGAAGCCTCGCGAGGCAGTCTCGACCACACCGTGATCGCCTACGGCGGCGGCGTAGTTCCGACGGCGGCCACCGCAGGCGGGGCATCGGATCGTTTCAACGCCGTTGAGATTCATCAAGCTGAAGTTCGTATCGCCAACAGTTTGATCACCGATAATGCCAGTGGGAATGCCAATAGCAATCGGTTCGGTCGCGGTAATAACCAAGCCGCTGCGATTTATGTTCGCGGCGCCCAACCCATTTTGGTCGACAATCAAATCGTCCGAAACGATGGGCCGGCGATCAATATCAATGCGGACGCTCTGCAGTACGAAACACTCGTCGACTCAGGTCGCAGTATTGGCGCAGTCGATCGCTATCGCCAATTCGACGACAACCGCGGTCCACTGATTCGGCTCAACGAGCTCGACGACAATCAAATGAACGGGCTGAAGGTGCGCGGCGAGGAACTTTCCACGCAAAGCGTGTGGGATGATTCAGACATCGTCCATGTGCTCGATGGCCAGGTTACGGTGGGCAACCATCACACTTACAGCGGTCTTCGTTTGCAAAGTAATGTTTCGGAAAGTCTCGTCGTGAAGGTCAGTGGCACGAACTCTGGCTTCACCGCGACCGGCGACCCGCTAGATATTGTGGACCGCATCGGCGGCACCATCCAAGTACTCGGTCTGCCTGGTTATCCGGTCGTGATCACGCACCTCGCCGACGATTCAGTGGGTGCCGGATTCACCCCTGATGGGCACTTGATGACAGACACCGACAACGGTGGCTCCGGGGTGGGAAACCAGAGCTGGCGAGGATTCAAGTTTGACGAGTGGAGCAATGACCGCAATGTGGCGATCATCCGCGAAGCGGAGCCGCCGTTGACCGGTGGTGAGAGTATCAACTCCAACCCGATCACCAAGGCGCAACCTCTCGGCGTCTTGGCCCCCAACCTCAAGAGCGGTGACGAAAACCGTCGACTCGGTTTCCAGGTCCAAGGGTACATCAGCCCAGACGATGCCAAGGACGAGGACGTCTACAGTTTCCAAGCATCGGCGGGAACTCGGGTTTGGATTGATATCGACCGGACCAACACCACCCTCGACAGCGCGTTCGATGTCGTCTTGGATGATGGCACCCCCAGCGGCATCTTGGTCTTCAGTTCGGACAACCCCATTCCGTTCGGCGTGGCGGGATCATTGACGCAGGAACCCCTGCTCGGCGGCGACTATTTCTCACTGTCTAATAATGATCCTGGTGCAGCGGTCGAGTTGACCGCAACAGGGACCTACTACGTCCGCGTGCGTGCCGCCAAGGTTGACCACGACAGCAATGCGTCGACAGCTGCGGTACCGGTGAGCAAGGGCGAGTACCAACTCCAGATACGTTTGCAACAGATTGACGAATTCCCCGGTTCAACGGTGCGTTACGCCGATGTGCGTTACGCTTCGACCGCGTTCGATGTCCAGGGCTTGCCACGTCACAGCCCGTTGGTGGGCGATGCCGCCGAAGCCGGCGACGCTGGCGGGAATGTCACGGGAACCAGTTCTCAGGAACTCGTCAATTTGCTCGAGACTGACACCGCGGCGATCTCGCTAGCAGGAAATCTAGCCAACGCCTCTGATGTCGATGTCTACCAGTTTGATGTCAGCCACGCAGCGACCCAGGTCATCCCGGGTGTCACGACCGATGTAGGCACCGTGTCAGTCGTTTTCGACATGGACTACGCCGACAAAAAGCGCGGCGATACCTCCATCGCGGTATTTGATGAAAACAGCCGATTAATTTTCATTGGTCGCGAATCGAATATCGAAGATGACCAACCTGCAGTGGGGGGAAACGGCCAAAGTCTTGATGATCTCAGTCGTGGTTCCCTCGGAACGGACGATCCTTACATTGGCCCAGTGCATCTAATATCCGGCAAGACTTATTACGTGGCCGTGATGAGCAATCAAGTCACGCCCTCAGTAGTAGCATCTCAGTTCGCACTCAATGGCCCCAACAGCACTGGCGATGCGGGCATTCTGACACGACTGGAGCCCATCAACTCCGTCGATCGTGTGGTCGAGGACCATATCGGCTTTACTGGATATCTATCGAGCCAGAACGACGAAGGGACCATTTTCCCGAATGATATTCAACCGACTACCGGCCCGCTGTTGAATATCGATACCTCGGCGAATCTCGATCAGCACGTAGCCACATTCCGACTTCAGGACGTGGGATTGTTCCTGGCCACCGACAACAGTGGAAACGACGACGGCGACAATCTCTACACGGTCGATCCCTACCATGGAGGACCAGTGCAGAAGGACTTGACACCCGATGATGATAACCTGACCGATGGACGCAACGATATCCAAGACATCGTCATTCGTGGCGATGGCGTTATGTACGGGTACCGTCGGAATGTCGACGGTGCCAACATGGTGGGCCAGTTGGTGACGCTTGATCCTTTCGACGGAACAGTGCTGGCGACGCAGAACGACAATATCCCAGGGACGGAAGGTTTCAGCAATGTTCGCGACGTGCTCGATCCTCCTAATCCCAATGCGCGGACGCGCGCTCAACGGGCTGCGGAGGTGGTCAATTCTGACGAGGTCGACGCCGTCACCTTCCGGCGTAATGGGAACACCACGGGGGATGAGCCGACGCCTCGCTACGAATCATTTTATTCAGTGCGCGAATCAGACAACGCTTCACGACTGTATCGCGGGAACGCCGATGGTAACGCCTCTCCTGCGGCGCCAACGAACACGACGAATCGGTATGGGTTTGTAGGCGAGATCCAGCCCGTGGGTGTTTCGTTTGCGAGACATTTTCTTACCGTCGACAATGGCGACACGAATAATTTTCAAACCACCGACATCCTGCTGCGTTCCAATGTTCCTGGTGAAGCCGGTAATTTTTCGGTCAACGTGACAACCGGGACCGGCGGAAATGCCGCCGAGGTGAGCTTCACGGGTAACACTCTGAACCTCCGTTTGCGGCGTGCCGGAACTCCGTCGGTGGTCAATGCAACGGCGAACGACATTGTCAACGCGATTAACAATGACGATGACGTCAAGCAGCGCATCATTGCATTGATCTACAGTGGAAACGACAACAACAATGGCGACGGCAGTGGCGGCGTGGTCGCCCGCAATCAGAACATCACGTCGAGTTCGCCCGGTGTCGGCACAGCCGCGGAAGTCTTGCAGGGACGCGTTACTGGTTTGGCGATGTCCAATTTCGACGGCAGCGGCGATTTGTTCGGCGTGACCAGTGCCGGTGAATTTCTGTCGATCAGTCGCACCGATGCTGTAGCCAACGTGCTGACGACAGTTCCCGGCGTCAGCTTCGCTGGGCTGTCGCTCGGACCGCAGAACGTTGACGGCGGCAGTTACAAGAACACACTTTTCGCCACTTCGACCGATGGCCGTCTATTTGCCTTCAACGCAGACGGCACATTTGCCAGCGTTTTCGAAGCTGGTACGTCGACACAGATTACCGGTATGGTCGGTAGTCCCATTGGATTGGCGTTTTCACCGCTCGACTTCAACCTGTGGCACCCCACGATGCTGCGTGCCAACGATGCTGGCCACGGCGTGAACCCGGCACCCGACCACAGCCGGAATGCACTCGGTGATGAGTTTACGATTCCCGATGGCATCACGGGAACGCGCACAACCAGCCAAGGCTCCGGCGGCGCGAGTTTCTACTTTGGATTAGAGCAGTGGAAACGCAACCCTAACGCGGATTTCCAAGGCTACCTGAGCCCCGCGGATCGCAGTGAAAACGCCCAATACGGGTTGAGCACGATCCAACACCAGGACCTCAGCAGCAATACCAATATCCGCAATACCTACGATCTGTCCGGCGGTGCAAAAGGTGCCTTGATCACGAATGATTTTTCGCTGGCAGACGCGAATTATTACGACCGCCCCACACTTTATTTCAACTACCTCCTGGAGACAGAAGCAGCGACGGGCAAGAACGTAAGCGACGTCAATGCGGATAACTTCTTCCGCGACAGCGCTCGCGTTTTTGCCTCCCGTGACAATGGCGTGACGTGGGAACTGCTGGCCACCAATAACTCCACCCTGAGTGGCACCGATGCGTCCGACGGCAATTCCCAAGCCGAATTACCTACGTTTTTATCTCACCTTGCTGACGCCGGCATCAACAGCAGCGATCCGCAGCCCCAGAGCAAGCAGATTGCGCAAGAGCTGTTTGACGGCGATCCCGGCAATCCGCTCTGGCATCAAGCTCGCATCGATCTGTCCCCGTTTGCCGGCGAGTCTTCGATCAAGTTGCGGTTTGATTTCAGCACGTCTGGCTCGTCCATCGAAGGGGATTTGCCGGGCGACTTCTTCGGCGAACGCGCCGACATCGAACATTCAGGGGCTGGCTCGAACAACAACCACGAAGGCTTCTATATTGACGACATACTCGTCGGTTTTGCGGAGCGTGGTGAGATGGTGACTAACGCGCCGGCGACAACCGACAACGCGTTCGTCGATCTCGCGCAGAGTCCTCAGTCGAATGTCAAACGCGATGAGAATGCCCTAACCAATCAGCTCTCCGGTGACTATCAGCTGGAGATGCGCCGCACTGGCGAGTACGCCGCTGGGGTCAACGGCACGATCGTCGTTGGGGAAGTCTTTGACACCAACGTACGACACATTCTGAATTCCACGCTGGGCACGGGCCTCGACGCGGATCGAAACAAGCAACGAGAGCAGGGTTTACTGATTCTTGAGAACAACATCATCTCGGACTCACGATTGGTTGGCGTGAATGTGGCGCCGCCAGCGGGACAGGGCGATGGTGACGGGGTCACCTTCCCCGGTGCCACACAAAACTTCTCGGACAAAGACGATCAACGTTTCGTTCCGGGCGTCGTCATCCAAAACAATATTATTGTCGGCAGCAGCGGCATTGATTATTCCGGGCAGCCAAATGGAACGCCCCAGAGCCCCAGACCGATCGGGCGGATTATCAATAATACGTTCATCGGAAATGACAATAGCCAGTTCGGTGTGCGGATTCACGACAACGCTAGCCCGACGCTGCTCAATAATGTGTTCAGCACCCTCGGCAATGGCATCGACAACAATGGTGTCGGCGCGGTGATCGACAACAACTATTTTCATAATGCCGGTACGGTCCAAGGTTCTGACCCCCGCTCGGGAACCGATCCACTATTCGTCGATCCAGATGGACGCAACTACTATCCGCTGGCCACTGCTGGCACGATCAACAACTCCCAAGACCTCTTGAACGATCGCGGCGCTTATGCGGCATTTAAGAACATCCTTGGGATCCCGCAATCGCCGTACTTTGCGCCCATTCTCGATGCGTTCGGTCAATTGCGAGTCAGCGGCGGGATCGGCGGCGATGGTGCCGGTCCGAACACCGACATTGACATCGGGGCGGCGGACTTCTCGGACTTCGTGCAACCCTATGCGAAGCTGCTCAATCCGGTCGATCAGGACGATGCAGGCCTCGACAGCGACCCCGCCGAAACATTCATTCAACTGAATAATCCGGATCTTCAAGCATTCTCGATACTGCTGTCCGATGGTGAGAATTCGAACTCACCGTTTGAGGGTACCGGCATTGATCCCGGTACGGTCAACGCGTCGACGGTATTGATTCGTCAAGACAATCGTTTGCTCCAGGTGGGTCGCGATTTCAACTTGGCATTCAATCCATCGACGGGTGAATTGCGGCTGACGCCACTGTCGGATCTTTGGAATCCCAACAGCGTTTACGAGATCATCCTGCTCAACGGCGACCAGAAAGCAGTCACGCTAGACGCCACCGGCGGCCACGTCATCAGCGATGGTGATCAAATATCAGTAACCAATGATACTCATACCGAGACCCTCGAATTTGATTCCGGCTACGTGGTACAACTCGCGGCTGCCAGTGCGATCCTCGACGGACAAACGTTCGAGTACAGCACGACAGGTGGAACGAATGGTTACACCGCAAGATTCCAGATTGACAAGCTGCCCACGACCCCCGCAGATACGTTCACCGGCGAGGTGCGAATCGGACGCGTCTCCGGCGACGATGATGTAACGGTCAGCGTGACCGACCCGAGCAAATTTGCCGTCGGTGATTTCATACGCATCTCCGATGAGATCATGTCGGTTGTGGGCGTCGACGCAGGACTTGCGGAATTGACCGTCCAGCGTGGTGTGCTGGGAACTCCGCGCAGCCACCATCAGGCAGGCGCGACGTTTGCCAATCGCGTGGAGTTGGTCGATCAAGGCCATCGCGCGTTAACCGATACCGCGATTGGCAGTGCAGCTACGGACGACACGTTCACAGTTCTCCAGGGCAGTGACTTGGGACTGGACCCCGCCCAGCTCGCTTTGGCTGGCATGATGACTTTCATCCGTATCAACGATGAATTCATGCGAGTGACCGCCTACGACGATGCCTCAGGCACAGTCAACGTCGAACGGGGTGCCCTCGGATCGACCATGGCCACCCACGCCCGGTTCTCTGTCGCTGAAGTCATTGCCACTGACCGTGGTGCGACGTTGTCGCCGGATCAATCGGTGCACCTCGATGACGTGCTGCTCGACGGCGCGACAGCAGGTCCGTTAACCGTGACAGGCAACAGTTTGTTGGCATCCGACCGAACCGTAGAAGTCACTCCCAATGCGAGTTTCGTACCGAAGGTGGGTGACCTACTGCAAATTGGAACGGAGATTGTCAAAATCATCGATATTCAGCCAGGCCCTGTCGCGGGCGATCTGTCGCTGTCGATCGATCGCGGTCTGTTCGATACCGCAGTGGTCGAACATTCCGCTACGATTACCGAGACCGTCGGCGGCGTGGAGACAACCTATGCCACTCCCATTCGTCTGATTGATTCGGCTTACGAAACGGTCTCCCTGTTTGAATCTGATCCGCTCGATGATGTCGAACTGACTCCAATCAGCCCCGACGTGGCCGGACAAGTCCAATCAGGAATTGCATCGAAGATCGCTCGTGTGATGCGAGAGTTCGAAGCGGTCCAGCCCAGCACGGCGGGCGATTTCGATCTGCGACTGCCCCATGCACAAGGGATCGAGGGTGGACGCGTTTATCTCGGTGGCCATGTCGGCGACACGATTGCGTTCTCAAGCGGATCGGCGGACGGGCTCGCGGCTAGCCTGGTACCGGATGCAGCCCCCGGGGTCTCCGCTGGCGCGATCGCGATTCCGTTCATCCCGAGCGTGACGTTCCCGCAAACAGCAGTCAATGCCGCCGTGCTCGCCGCGATCAACAACAGCGATAGTCTTGATCTCACCGGTGTCTCCGAAGGCGGTGGCGGGTTCTATCTCGTCAGTAACTCCGGCGGCGACGTTGCCGACATCAGTGTCACCTCAACCAGTGCAGGTTTCACCGTGACGGCCAGCGACGTGCAAGGAATTGCGGACAAGGCCGGCAATTTGCTGCGGGCCAACCGCAGTACACAAACTCGCTTTACCGTCGGCGTGGGGCCAACGGCCTTCGATTTCGGTGATGGCGTTGAAACTGCGGATCCCAATAATCTCGCCCGACATACTGTGCTCGGCCTCGGCGACACGCTCAACGGTGATCCACGCTTAGGTTCCCCGAATGAGCTTGGTAGCAACATCGTTGATAGCGAAAGCAGCTCGGGAGTCAGCTTTGATCTCGCCAACGTGCTGCGGGATGACACCACCCTGCCCGCACCAACGATGCTCCTGAACGCTGTCGATGCGACGGCGACCACCATCGCCGTCTCTAGCGGCACGGCTGCGGGGTTCGCGAACTATCTCGGTGGGTATCTCTTGCTAGGTACCGAAGTCGTACGGGTTGATGCGATCCGGATTGGTGACCAACTCACTCTCACGCGCGGCCAACTCGGCTCGGTGGCGATCGGTCACGATGCGTCGACTCCGCTCGCCGTCGTGGATGACGAAAACGGATTGGATCTGTCATCGGTCAATGCAACCTTCAATATCGCTCGCACAACCGCGGTTGGTGGCGGGCCAGTGATGGTCAACGTGCTGGCGACCGATTACGGAGTCGTCGACGGCTGGATCGACTTCAACCATAACGGGAAACTCGATGTTGGCGATAATCCAACCAACTATGACGAGCGAGTGTTTAATAGTATCGCGGTATGGCCAGGCGAGAATCACTTGCCGGTGTCGTTCCCGAGCACGCTGCCAGGGGGCGCTACGATCACAGGCGATATGGTGATGCGTCTGAGAATCAGCAAACTCGGTGGTCTGTCCGCCGATGGGCTAGCGATCGGTGGCGAGGTGGAAGACCACCGAATCTCGATCGTCGCTGGTGTGCCGCCGATGTTGAAAGATCTCAACGACCGGGCGGTCGAGGCAGACCAAACGGAAGTGTTCACGACATCGGAGCATGTTCTCGGCAATCCTGCCACGGTGGCCACCGGCAGGGTATTCACCGCATCCACGGATGCGGACAACCATGCCATCTCCATGCTCGAAATCGTAGATCTGCAAACCGGTCGAGCCTATCCGCTCGCTGGCGGAACGGCAGTAATCGACCAACTGCATGATTCCCTGGGGCGAGTCGCTGGCAAGCTGAGTGTTGACGCCGACAGCACGGTTACCTTCGTCCCGCGAACGAACTACGACACCGCGCCGGTTCCCGGCCCCGATGGAATCCCCGGGACAGCGGATGACGTTACGCCCACGTTGACGTTTGGCTATCGCATTGTTGACGCGACCGGTGTGGCGGGCGTGGAGACCGGGACGATTTCGCTGAGCGTCACACCTGTGAATCAAATTCCGACGCTCGATGCGATCCCCATGACATCCGATGCTGGCATCGACTTGGATGCGTTATTCGAAGATCAAGATCTCGACGGCGACGGCAACATCGATATCCAGAACGTGTCATTGTCTGGCATCTCCGCTGGTGGAGGCAATGTGCAACCGGTCCGCGTTACGGCGACAACGACAAACCTCGCCGACGACGGCACGGGGAACTTTGTCAACGCCGGCAGCCAAACCCCACTGTTGATTACGGACCTCGATGTGGTAGGTCTCGATGGTTCCGCCTACGACGGTGGCAGCTCGCAGGCGAAACTGAAGTTCACCACGACTGCCGATCAGTATGGAACAGCATCGATTACGGTAACGGTGACCGATCCCGGTGCCGACGGTGACTTCAGCACCACGGGTGACAATTTAACGACCACGCAAACCGTGACAGTCACGGTCGCTCCTGTGAACGACAAGCCCGCGACGGTCGAGCGTCTGTGGACGCAAATCGAGGCTGCAGAGGGAGCGAACGACACGCCAATTTCGTTCGCTTTCACTGCCGCTGATCTTGCTGGTACTTCGGGCGTGGCAAATCCGTTTGACGACAAAACTCGGGTCGATGCCGGTGGCAGCGGCGCTGCGCCGTTCAACGAGGAGAACCAGCTTAGTACCTTAACGGTGAGCAAGCTGATCTTCCTGGACAATGCGATCATCACCTACACGCAAACTGACGCGTCGGGCAGCACTCTAATCACCCAATCCGACAGAACGCTGACGTTTGCGAATCTGTTCGACCCCACCGGAACGATTTCGACCGGAGACGTCACCGTCACGTTCACTGGCAGCGACGGCCTCACCGGCACGATGGTTATCAAACATTCTGGTGGCACCTTTGACTCGGCAATTTTCACGCCTGCCGTGGATGCCAACGACAACTACGACGGCCTTCCTCAAGAGTTGCAATACGTTGTCTCTGATAGCGGTGTGTCGATCGCGCCCAAGGTCGACAGTAGCGATCCAGACGTCCAGCTCGGAGCGACCGATCCCATCGAGTCGAGCCCGGCAACCATTCGCTTCTCCATCACACCAAAGGCAGACTCCCCGGTGCTAGGCGACTTCCAGCCCGGTATCAACATCGACGAGACGGAAGTGGACAGCGATCCCTCCAACGACAGCTACACGCTGCAACTCATTGACCTGTTCACTGACGAAGACCAAGCCTTCCTGTTCGGTGCGGGTGCTGATGAAACGGGGACGGTGCCGGCGAGTTGGGTCACGATCACAGCGAACCCCGGCAACCCCGCTGGATTGCTCGACGTGCCAACGATCAATCAGACCGTCGACACGGACCCCATCTCGCTGACTCTCACACCAACGCCAGATGCCTATGGCGTTGCCGAGTTCTCGGTATCGATCACCAATCCAAATAACGGTTTGTCATCGCTCACGAAGACATTGACGGTGACGGTAAACCCTACCAACGATGCCCCGCAAACCAGCGACCGTATCGTGACCGGCCAAGAAGACATCGCCTACACCTTCGATATCAGTGATCTGATTCACACCGTTAATGATCCTGCTCGAGCGAGTCAGTTCGTTGGTGACGGGGTCACCTCCCCACTCTACGACGAGAGCGAGCAAGATCTGGTTGTGTACGGTTTCAAATACCTTGATACCGAATACTTGTCAGCGGACTACGACAACGGTCCGGGAGTCGACGTACAGCAGCTCGTCGAACTACCGAATGGGGACGTGACGTTGACGTTCCGAGCTGGTGTGTTCATGTCGGGGACATTTACCCCTGACCCCGACTACTTTGTCGACGATGCCGCCGCATCAGCGCTGGTGGGCGACGTCCTGCAATACTCGGTTATCGACGCTGGTTCGTACGACATGTATGGTCCGGGGACGGGACCTGACTCGGGCACCGCCGTTGTGGTTGACACCGTGCCGGTCGTTAACCCGGTTCCCGGAGAGCTGCCACTGACTGCCACCGCATCGATCACGTTTGTGACTGAGGCGGTCAACGACGTGCCGACGATCCCTGCCTATACGCAGACTGTCGAGCTGTACGAGGATCAACCCACGTCGGTTAGTGGCATATTGACGACGAATATCTTCGCCAATCCCGCCACTGACATGATCTTGCCCGGGCCGCTCAACGAGGTCCCCACGCAATCGGTCCTCCAGCCCATCATCCTGAGCTATGTCAGTGGGACGACAGGCATGCTCGCCGCCGCCCCCACACTCGAGCTTGATGGCACATTAAGTGTTGCACCCGTCGCCGATGCCTTCGGATCAGCGGTGTATGAGATCACGCTCACCGATAGCGAGGGAGCGACGACGACCCCCAAACCGTTGTTGACGATCACCATCGATGCCGTCAACGATCAACCGATTACATATGATCGCTTGATCGTGATGGACGAAGCGATCGAACCCGCGACGGTTAGCCAGACGATCACCGCGGCCGATCTGATTCTGGGAAATCGACTCAACGATGGTCAGACGAGCGAATTGCCCGCGATCAATTCGCATCCGAACATCAATCCGCTATTCGCCGAGACCGATTCGCTGGAAGTCGCTGAAATCAATGTTTTGGACCAAAATGGCAATGACCGCATTTTCCGTGGCGATGCCGGTGAGCCCACTCAGGTCGTGACGGCAAACGGAGGTGTGCTCACCTTAACGTTTGCTCCATCTCAAAGTCCAAACGTGCCTGCCGGAACGATGCAGTTCGTTTCCGCGGTGTACGTGCCGGCAATTGACTACAACGAAACGTCACCATCGCTGACGGGCACCGATGATTTCCAGTACGTCATTCGTGATAGTGGACTCAATACGACCGACCCGCTCGCCACTCTGCAGCACCGCAGTCTAAGTGATCCAGCGACCGCGCGGATTCGAGTGTTGGCCAAGAATGATCCGCCGACAATTCCCGCCTACACGCCGAGGGTTTCGTTCTACGAGGATCAACCCACTTCGTTCAACGGCATTCTGCAGGCAAACATTTTCGCTAACCCGACGACCGACTCGATTCTGCCGGGGCCCGCGAACGAGCAAGTGACGCAGACGATGGTTCAGCCAATCACGCTGAGTTACGTCAGTGGAACGGCCGGCATGTTCTCGGCCGATCCGACGCTGAGCCTCAACGGAACCCTCAGTGTCAAACCACTCGCCGATGCCTTTGGAACCGCGGTCTACGAAATTACGCTCACCGATAGTGCAGGGGCAACGAGGTTACCCAAACCTCAACTGACTATTTCCGTTGACGCGGTCAACGATAAACCGGTTGCTTACAACCGCTCGATCATCATGGACGAGGCAGTTGAACCGGGCACAGTGAGTCAGACAATTACAGCGGATGATCTGATCCTGGGCAATCGACTCAATCGAGGTGAGACCGCCGAGAGACCGGCGATCAACGCGCACCCGGATATCAATTCGCTGTTTTCCGAACCAGATACGCTCGAAGTTGCGCAGATTATCGTGCCCGACCAGTTCGGAAACCCACGGCCATTTTTCGGGGCGTCCAATGAACCGACTCAAGTCGTGACGGCGTCCGGGGGCGTCCTGACATTGACCTTCGCCCCCTCGCAGAGCACCAACGTGCCCGCTGGCACAATGCGATTTGTATCGGCAGTATACGTGCCGGCAGTCGACTACAACCAAACGACTCCCTACTTCAAGGTCACCGATGACTTCCAATTTCTCATCCGCGACAGTGGCCTCAATACCACGGACCAGGATGCCGCCCTGCAGCACCGCAATCTGAGTAACGAAGCCTCGGCGCGAATCAGCGTCGTCGCGAAAAACGACCCACCGGTCTTTCCAACATTGGAAATCGTCAACAATACGATTTCATTCTCAGAGATCGAGGTGGGTAACACGTCGCCTCAACGCCAAGATGTCTACGCCGCCGCCAGCACACGGGTGCAGGCCGGACCGTCCACTGCGATCGACGAATTGGCACTGCAGACCAATACCGGTGTGCGTTTCGTCCCCATCGCGGTACCACCAGGCTTGATGGCGAGTCTGCCTACGATGACCAATGACGGCGTGATTGAAGTCTACCCCAACCCCGATGCCTTCGGTGACGCGGTGTACGACGTCATTGCCAGTGACGGAATTCTCGATGCACCTGCACAGCGAATCACGATTGCCATTACGGGGACGAATGACGCCCCGACGGCACCGACTTACGCGTTCACGACACTTGAGGATACACCTGTCACCATCCACGATGTTTCAGGAACGTCAGACCTATCCGCTGGAGCCAGGGCAAGCTCCCTGCCGGTTGATTCGCCTTACAACGAGTCGGGTCAAGATCTTCAGGTCGTCGGTATTGGAATGGTCGACCCCAACAATCCGGCAATCAATTTGCCCACTCCAGTCGTGTTGGCAACCGATCCGTCAATTGCGTACGCGTTGGACACAACTCTCGGTACCATGACGGCGATGCAGCAAGTTAAAACACCCAATGGCACGCTCGATGTGACATTCCAACAACGCGTCAGTGGAGATCTCTCGAGCGGATTCATCTCCAAGATCGTCTATACCCCGGACCCGGGATACAACGACACCCTCCCCGATGACACGTTTACCTATTTCGTCAGTGATTATGGTAGCACGCCGGTACCTGGCAGCACCCCACCGCGAAATCTTGTCATTCCTACCGACGTAGCGAGTCGACTCAGCGCGCCTGCTCGGGTCAGCATCAGTGTGGGCCCCGTGAACACTCCACCAACAGTGCCTGAGTTCGAAGACAACGGTGTCTTCACCTTTGACGAGGACGCCACCGTTCCGGATACGATTCGCACCAACGTGTTCCTCGATGACAGTCTAGTTATCGATGCTGGTGGCGGTGCTGACGAAGCGGGTCAAACGGTGCAGATCACGTTGACTGCCGACGACACGACCTTGGCGAACCAGATTTTCTCAGCACCGCCGACCTTGTCCGCTGATGGAACGTTGCAGGTCTTCCCGAGAGCCAACACATTTGGGACCGTCACCTATACGCTCAGCGTCGTCGACCTCAGTCCTGAGGGTGACGTTCTCACCAACCCACCGGTCACACGCGACTTCACCATCGTCGTCAACTCTATCAACGATCAGCCCACTGCGGCGGCGAAAGCCTTCTCGCTGGCTGAACACCGCGAGGAGTTGGACGCAGGCGGCAATTCGGTTCCGACCTCCGATGGGAATGGGTATCGCGACATCGCCGCTGATACGCTGTTACTGAGCAATGCCTCTGGCGGTGCCGCTCAGCCGAGTTCATTTGTGGACTCCATCGAGCCACCATTCAACGAGGCGAGCCAGACGGCATCTCTACGGGTGATCGGTGTTGGTTTGGCCGGGGCAGTCGCCCCGGTAAAAACAGCCAATGACCCAAGTCTCGTGTATAGCGACGTCGCCGGCGAACTGATCGCAACCGATACGCTCGATACGGCCAATGGCGTTCTGACAATCACGTATCAACGCAATCGCAGTGACGCAACCGACCAATTCGTCAAATCGATCCGGTATACTCCGGATACTGACTACAACTCGTCGGTGCCCTTTGACCCGTCCGACGTATTCACCTACTTCGTCGATGATCGCGGCACCGTCAACCATCTCAGCGGCCCCGCGACCGTCACGATGAGTGTGACGCCTACGAATGACCTGCCGTCAATTCCAGCCCTTCGCAGCGACACCAGTAATGCTGCGGAATTCGTGGTCAGTGATGACGATGGCGTTTATTCCACTAATATTTTCTCGATAACCGGCGGAGTGATCCTACCGGGCCCGGCACCCTCGGATACCTCCCCCGGGGCCCTCGATGAAAATTCGAACTCGACTGTCCGTATCGAACTGCAGCAGGTTAGCGGAACGACAGGGATGTTCAGTACCGAACCCACCCTGGCCGAAAACGGCACGTTGTCACTTGAGGCCAACCCCGATGCCTTTGGCAGCGCAGTTTATGACATTGTGGTCAGCGAACGAGATCTGAGCGGGAATACCAACCCGGCACTTGACCAGATCCGCCGTGAGCAGATTACGATCACGCTTTCCAGCGGAAACGATGTCCCGACCGCCCCGAACCGCACCCTCGAGATGCTCGAGTTTAGCGAATTGGAAAATGGCACTGGAAACCCAGTGTCGGGACCTCCCACTACGATTGAAGGAACCGAGGCCCGCCTGCTCGATTTGACAAATCAGTTTGAAGGTCCAGCCTCGGCAGGCGGGAGCGCTGAGTTCCCCGAAATCCAAACGCTTCACGTGACCGGCATCGGTCTGCCCGGTGAGACCACGCCCACGATTACCGGATCGAGCTTGATCGGTGACTATGCTCTCAATGCCAGTACCGGCAAGATGGAAGCTGGCCAATCACTCATGCTCGCCAACGGTGTTTTGACGGTGACGTTCGTGGAAGTCAGCACCGGTGGGACGACAGAGCGGTATCTTGATCGCTTTTCATACGTTCCCGAGACGGATTACAACACCGCGACGCCCGGCACCACACCGGATCAGTTCACATACTTCGTAACCGATTCGGGCGCACCGCCGGAAACTAGCGATCCGGCATTGGTCACATTGCAGGTTAATCCTAACAACGACGTGCCAACATTCACGCTGAACAGCGACGTGTTCGGGCCCAACGAAACTCTCTATGCACCAGCCCGCACCGACGGCGGCACGACCAGCTTCCCGGGGTTAGTTTCCGATCTATCACCTGGACCGCAGACCGCCGCCGATGAGCAAGCCAATCAGACCGTCGTGTTCCGCTACCAACCCGCCGATTCGGAGGGTACGAGCGGCACTGACCTGGCAACACTGTTCCGGCGTGAACCCGATCTGATCAACGGGACCCTGTTCATCTACCCAGCCGACGGTGCCACAGGCACCGCGACATTGGTGTTCCGCGCCGACGACGGTCCTGACTCGCGAGTCGACCCCAACACCAAGTATCAAGAGCTGACGCTCAAGATCGACATTGGGTCACGGCCGGTAGCCGATGGGACCATCCGCTCGGGAACTTTCAACAATGCTATCGACAGCGGTGTTGCGATCGTCGACCTGAATGATGTGTTCATCGCCACCGATGGCTTGGATCTATCGAGAACGGAGATCCTGACCAACGGGACGAATGGGGTTGCTACGATCAATCCCGCTACTGGAGACCTCGAGTACCGTCCGAATGCTGGGCATATCGGTGAGGATGTCGTGATCATTCAAGTGTACGACAATAGCGGTGTTCCCAGTGGTCCTGTCGAGGTCCAATTCAACACCACGAATTTCCGTCTGACCAATCCCGTGATCGCTGAGGACGTCAATCGCAGTGGAATTGTGACCTCCCTCGATGCCCTCCTGATTATCAACCTCCTCAATGCACAGGAAAATGGTGACGGGGTGCCAATCTCTGAGCTTCCCGATGACGGCATCTACTACGATGTCAGCGATAATGCCGTGATCACTTCTCTGGACGCGCTGCGAGTGATCAATTACCTCAATACGCAAGGACCAACCTCGTCGCCTGAGCCAATTGTTCCTCAATCAGTCGCGCCGCAGTCCTTGGTGCCCAGCAATGGTGTGAGTGTCACGATCGCATCAGAATCACCTGTGACGACGATCGTTGCCGGTGACTCCCAGGTCCTCGTCGGTAATCAGGCCCCCAACTCTGACCACACCGTCTTGGACTTAATCGCCATCGATCAATCCGAGAAGAAGGCGAAGAGTGACGCGTTCGAGACCACACTCGACGCCGCCCTCAGTGAGTTATTTTAGTTCCTAGCGGCTTCGCGACCTCAAGAAGCTAGCTCGCTAGTGAAATAACGATGGAGCCCTGTTGATAGCTGACACTATCTTCAGGGCCCCGATTTGGGTGTGGTGTTATCGCTTGGGTTTTAGCAGCCTGATGAGTGAGTTGCGTTCGTTTTCCGAGTGCACAACTACTCACCCAAGCCGCGCGCGACGCGATGGACTGCCATCGGGTTGGTAAATCCACCGGCAGCCACGCCCGCCGGACCACAAACCTATCTTGTCAACGCCGCTCCTAGAAAGCAGGCTCGAAACATCGTTCAGGACTGCCGAACCGCAGCGACAGCACCCCGATTGTCTCCTCTGAATTCAGCCGCCCTCACCTCACTCGCGAGTGCCCGGGAACATGGCCGAAGCCCTGCATGTAATTTAGGCAGATGCTGCGTACGTTCAGTGCACCGCCGCAGTCAACTGCAATTATCTCGAGCCCTCGGTTTCTGAAAGCTCAAAATCCAATAAAAATCAGAGAACGCTTTAAGCGCAGCTCTTTCACCTTAGATGCCTGCAGCTGCTTTACTGGGTACCGTTTTGACGTTATTTACAGATCGCAGTGTGACCGCACTACGCCCTTAGGCACTTCTCTGGCACTCGCTTTGCGAACCTTCTTTTCGCAGCACGGCATCGTGTGGAGCATCAGCTCGACACCCGTGTCTAGACGAATGTTTTTTGAAAATTCAGGGAAATCGATATGGTACGTGGTAGGTTAAGTACGCGTCGCAACGCGTTTACACTTGTTGAATTGCTGGTGGTCATTGCGATCATCGGGGTATTGGTTGGATTGCTGTTACCAGCTGTCCAATCAGCACGCGAGGCAGCACGCCGCATGCAATGCTCCAACAACATGAAGCAGATTGGACTGGCAATCCACATGTATCATGATTCGTACAACGCCATGCCGCCCGCAACGATGCTCAAGACGAGCCCCAACGATCGGCCGGCTTCTTGGATGGTTCGCATCCTCCCGTTTCTCGAGCAGAACGCGGCCTACGGCCGGACGACCTTCTCGGGCACGGATTTTTCAAACCGTGATCCCGGCATCAACCGGAACTGGGAGATTTACGACGGCTTTATCGTCCCCGGCTTCAACTGTCCTTCGAGTCCACTTCCGACGACGCGGTTGGACGACACGAGTGCCGAGACCCGAGCCCTGGGAGCACCTGATCAAATCGAGGTGCAGATGGCGAACTATGTGGGGATCAATGGCGACTACAACGAAGCCAACTCGGAGTGGAACGGATACCACGGCATGAGCGACTACAACGGCGTCATCGTGGCAGTGGATAATCGCAATCGCGGTGCGGTCAAATTTGCTTCGATCCTCGATGGGACTTCCAACACCTTCGCCGTCGGCGAGCAAGGCATGAACATTCGCCTGCAAAAGGCTGACGGTACCGTTGAGCTTCACGATCAACGAGCGAGCAACTGGTGGGGTGGTGCTTGGTCCGGCGGAGGCGGTGACTCGAGCAACACTTCCGAAGGCTATTGGATGAATGTGACCTCCACCCGCGTCGGGATTAACTTCTCACCTCCAGAAAGCCGCTTCGTTCCACACGGAATCGGTCCTTACTGGTATGGACGCCCCGGTCGTCACTCCATCATCAACTCCGCTCACATCGGCGGTGCTCAGTTTGTGATGGGCGACGGTGCGGTTCGATTCGTCACTGAAAACGTCCGCTTCGACCTGCTGAGCTTGCTAACCAACCGTGCCGACCAAGAAGTCATCTCAGGCGAATTCTGAGTTGACTCCGCTCTCTACGATCTTGCCCAATCACTGCAAATTAATAAACTCAAACCATCAGGAAATCCAAATCATGAACACCCACATTGAATCTACACGGACGCTTGGCCTGAAAACCAGCATGGTTCTGACGATGCTATTGGTGAGCTGCCTCAGCGTAGGATGCTCTTACGACGACACCCCTAACCTCAGCGAAGTGACAGGGACGTTGACGAAGGCAGGCAAGCCGGTCGCTGATGCTCAAGTCGAGTTCTATCCGACAACGGCGGGCGCAGCCTCCTACGGTCGAACCGACGAGCAAGGCAACTTCGTGCTCCGGTATTCAACCGGAAAACCCGGTGCGGCAGTGGACAAGCACAAGGTGACCGTCATCGGTGGACGTGTCGAAGGTGAGCGTGGTGAAACCGCGTCGGCGCCAGTAGAGTCGGCCGGTGCTGAGGCCGCTGAGGGCACCCTGGCACCGATCGGTGCCCCGAAAAAAGGACGCGGCAATTCAGGAGCTCCTAAAACGGTGGAAGGGCTCAGCGCCGAAGTGGTCGCAAGTGGCCCCAACCACATCGAACTCAATATCTGAGAACGTCACCTGTTCTCAACAGTGACATGGAAACAGCGCCGGTTCCCACCGGCCGTTCCCTGCACCTGACGCCAATCCGAAATACTACCGCCCAGTTCGCTTCAGTGATTTACCGAAGCGAACTTTCGGCGTTTCCCGTCGACGGGTTTCTCGTACGACTGGGATGAGCAGAGCGAATGAGTTGATTTATCACAGTGCATTCTTAGCGGACACCTCCGCTGTGCCGCGCATTGCGAGAAAACGCAGGCGGCAACCATCGGAGTCATCCAAGCCGTTCCAATATCCGCTCCACCGGCGCTGTCCACTGCCCAAATTCGCTTTGGCGGCTAAGGCGAGTGTTTGGATACCAGGCGGTAGTATCCCCTTCGGTTAGCCAACGCCAATCAGGTACGCGGCCGAGTAACAGGTGGGTACGGACACCCAAGGCGCCTGCGAGGTGTGCGATCGCGGTGTCGGACGTGACCAATGCATCGAGATTGCATAGCACCGCAGCGGTATCGACGAACTTGCCTGCCTCCTGATCAAGAGTAGCAGGCAGTCGCAGGACCGCATCTGCAAAATCTGCTTCGTCGAGCTGCTCGATACCCTGCCCGAATTGCATGTTCACAATTTGAAACTCGTCCGCCTCGATGATCGGTCGAAATACGTCCAGCGGCACGCTGCGGTACACATCGGCATGGTGCTCGCGATTGCCTTGCCAATTGATGCCGATCAACGGTTTGTTCGCTCGCGCAGGATTCCGACTCTCTGCCAACCAGCACTTCCAACGCTCAACCGCCTCGTCAGAGACGCTCACATAGCCTTGGTAGTCGCCCGAATGCCCAGATTTAAAGAGGTCTTGCCCGTAGTACACCTCGCCATCTCGCTGATACAGGCCGTCGAGGATTTCTAAAAATGAGCCTTGGAAACTGGCTTGCGTCAGGCTGCCCTGCAGCATCGACATGCCAGCCGCTACGGTGTCACCTCCCATTGAACTGGGCAGCACTTCGGCGACGATCTCGTCGATCCCCGCAGCGGTACTCAGCAAGGGAATGAGGCTCGCATTGCAGACCACAATCACCCGTGCGCCGCTGGACTTCAGTTCCGCAGCAACGCGAATGAAGTGAATGGCATCACCGAGCCCCTGCTCGGGATAAATCACGATCGTCTGCCCAGCGAGCGGTTCGCCCGCCCAGACAGGAACCTGGATTCCAGCTGCTTGCCAAGCCGCCGCTACCGTGGGTCTGCCCAGGCCGGGCATACGCCATCGCCACCGAAACTCTTCAAAACCTGTCTGGTAATCCCCCAACAGCAGCGAAATCACACCTAGGTTTCGGTGCAGTTCGGCATTGTTGGGGTCCACCTCCAGGCCGCGCTGATAGGACTTCAGGCCACGCTCAATATCGCCGTTCCAAACCCAGAGGGTGCCGCGATTTTTAAGCGCTGAGAGATAACCGGGCTGCTGCACCAAAGATTTCTTGAAGCAGCGTTCCGCTTCTTCGACCCGACCAAGCATCCGCAGGGAATTGCCCATGTTATTCCAAGCAATTGGGAAACGGTCCTTGATTTTCAAGGCCTTGCGGTACGAATTGACCGATCCCTCGAAATCTCGCAGATCAAACTGAGCGATACCGAGATACACCCACGCTTCGGCAGAATTAGGCACCTGACGCAAAACGCCGCGATACAGTTGCATCGCGGCGTCCACGTTTCCACTTTGGTGAACCTGCCAGCCCTGCTGCAGAACTTCGCCAACGGACGGCATCAGTCCAAGAATCCAACGAGGTCTTGGCTGCGGCTGGGCTGCTGCAGTTTCCGCACCGCCTTGGCTTCAATTTGACGAATCCGCTCGCGGGTGACCTTAAAAATATGTCCGACTTCTTCGAGCGTGTAGCTGTAACCGTCGCCGAGCCCGTAACGCAGCTTGATGATTTCGCGTTCCCGGTACGACAATGACTTCAGAACACCGGTAATCCGCTGCCGCAACATTTCTTGAGTGGCTCCGATCTGCGGGCTCTCTGCGGTGCCATCGGGTAGCAGGTCGCCGAACTGGCTATCTTCGCTGTTTCCAACGGGCCGGTCCAACGAGATCGGGAATCGGCTCATGGTGAGCACGCGGCGAGCTTCTTCAATCGTCACGTCAGCGCGGCGTGCGGTTTCTTCGATCGACGGTTCGCGTCCGAGTTCCTGCAGCAGAGTGCGAGCGACGTTTCGAACGCGACTCATCGTCTCGACCATGTGGACGGGGATTCGAATCGTGCGGCTCTGATCAGCCACCGCCCGCGTGATCGCTTGGCGGATCCACCAGGTTGCATAAGTACAGAACTTAAACCCCCGGCGGTACTCGAACTTATCGACCGCTCGCATCAGACCAGCATTGCCTTCCTGAATCAGGTCGAGGAACGACAGGCCCCGGTTGCGATACTTCTTGGCAATCGAAACGACCAGCCGCAGGTTACCCTCACTGAGTTCGCGTTTTGCCTGCTGGTACTCGCTGTAGACGCGACCGAGCATGGCGCAACGGTTGCGGAGCGACGTCGGCGTTTCTTGACAGGCGGTCAGGATTTGGCGACGTTCGTGCAGCAGTTGATCGCGGACTTCCCGGCCGTGCTTGGTGCGTTTCTGATCGCGGATCTGAGCATCGATCTCATCGAGACGCCGCGAGAATTTCTCCAACATCCCGATGCGAGTTTCGATTCGCTGGGTACGTAGACCGAGCTCTTCGATCAGTCGCACGGCGCGGCGCCGGCGATGAGCGAGCGCTCGCCAAGCTTCGGCGCGACGGCGACTGGGGGTACTCTTGCTCATGGCCACCTTCCAGTCATGCCGGTTGCGGCTCAGCAAGGTCTGCAGCGTGCGAAGATTGTGCGGCAACCGCCCCACAATTTGCTCTTTCTCCAAACGATCGGTGACGCTGACCTGAACCGTCCGATCGAACGGCAACTGGCCCCGATACACCTTCTTGAGTGTCTTGTAGGCTTCGACGAGTACGTAATGGTTCTCGAGCAATTTGGTGCGGAAGCGGCGGCGGGTCTCCTCGATCCGCTTGGCCAATTCAATCTCTTCACGACGCGTCAGCAGCGGGATTTCGCCCATCTGCGTCAGATACATGCGGACGGGATCGTCCGACCAGGTTTCCGACTCGTCGATCGTGATCAATTCATCCGGGCTCTCCAGCTGAACTTGACCGTCGCTGAGGTCGGCGACATTCACGCCGTTATCGTCCTCATTGTCATCGACAGGAAGTTTGCGAAAGCCTTGCGAGACGACTTCGGTGTTTTGCGCCGATACATCGTCAAAATCATCCATCATCGGATCGAACAAAGTAATAACTCCTTCAAAGTATAAATGTCTATTTTATTTCGCGATGTTGTGGCGAGTTTAGTTGGCCGCAGCGGTAAAACGAGTCAAGTTGCGAGAGTTTATTCGTAAGCTAAAAGTGATTCTGGCCAACGTCAAAAAAATGCCCCTTACGCTCACGTTTTGTGCGTGGTGAGTCCTGTCGGTCGATCCTACGGGGAGGTGCAAGCGAAAGTTTCCGATCGGATTGCCGACGTCAGCATCTTCTTGTAATGTCAATCTACCACCCCCACACTCGCCTAGCTCAAGTACGTTGCGAAATGGAAAAACATTCCGATTAGCTGAACTTCCCGATTGCGGGGAACTTGCAGTCTCGGAAAACTTTCCGGCGCGAGTCCACCTTCAAAGGAGACATTCCTCGAAAATAAGATTCGTGTCGCAACCTGCGATGTCGGCGCAGGTTATTCCGGCGAGCCGTCCTGGCTTCTCTGAGGAAACACCTTCCGGTGGGTGGCGCGAACCCAATCCCTTTGGGCTGCGAAGACGAACAACAGTTCGCTGTGTTGGATGTCGCGAATCATCTGAAAATGTCCGGTCGGGTGAGTCCACCTGACGGGAGCGACTGGTCGTGTGTTAACCTCATCACACAGCAATAGTAGTCTGTCTGCACAGCGGGTCTACCCACGCAGCGGGTAATTTGTGGACGTTGATGAGAATATTTTCAAAAAGCAGACTTTTTCCGGCAGCGTGTTTTTTTCCAATTGGCTCAGGTTCGACGATGTACAAACTCACTTGCCCGCACTGCGAGGCCGCCAACGAAGTTTCCACAGCCAAAGCAGGCGGCGAGATTACCTGCCGCGCGTGCCACGACTCCATCCGCGTTCCCAAGCTCGGCGAGCTCCGCCAACTGCCTCTGACGGGCGACTCCAGCGCAGCCAAGGTCGCAGCCAACGCGGCCGTTGGCCTCTCAGGCGGCCGTTCGCTGGCCTTCATCACACTCGGCCTGGTATGCCTGCTCAGCCTCCTCGGGGCCGGTTTTTGCGGGGTGAATTGGGCCACTACCGATGTTCCGATCACCACTCAAAAGCACCTTGAAGCGCTCCAAGAACATTACGCGACGGCGAGTTCGGCGCAGTTGATTCGGGAATACGAGGACATCACCGAGTATGGCGTCGACATCCCCACCCCGCTCCACTACCGCACCCTCGAGCTGGAAAAAGATGCCTGGAAATACAAGACCCTCGCCTTTGCTGGCTTGGCAGCGGTCTCGCTGGTGCTGGCAATGATCGTCGGCAGGCGTCGCCGCGAGAAATACTTGACCCGCTGAAGTCCTCCCATCGCCCGCTCAACGGCGTGCAGTCGTCAAGTTTTGTCTGTCGCTCCCCGACGCCTCGAACAACGGGACACTTGGGGAGCGTGACGCACCCATCATCTTCTCTGCAATAAAATTGCCAACATGACCGATCACGTCCAAACGTTCGCCGCACTCCGCAACCATCTCCACCAGACCGCCCTGCTTGCCTCCGCCGCGGAGTTGCTGCAATGGGATGAGCGGACGATGATGCCACCCGATGGGAGTGAATTTCGCGCCGCTCAGGTTGCCTATCTCAGCGGGCGGGCGCATGCGATGCGGACGAGCGAACAAATCGAGCGATGGCTCGATGAACTCGACGGATGGTCAGCGGCTTCAGATCCCGCCAGCGATATTGGAGCCACCTTGCGGTTGACGCGCAAGGACTATGAGAAACAGCGCCGACTGCCCGGCCAGCTCGTCGAGGCGATCGCCAGCGCGACCGTCCGCGGCCAAGGCTGCTGGGACGCCGCCCGCCGGAACGACGACTACGCCCAGTTCCAAACCGCCCTGGACGAAATGATCTCGCTCCAGCGAAACGCGGGTGAACTGCTCGCCGAACCAGGCCAATCCACCTACGAAGCGCTGCTGGATCAATACGAGCCCGATGCCCGCGTGGAAGATTTGACACGCGTGTTTGCAGGACTCCGCGACGAACTCGTCAAACTACTCAGCGAAATCACAGCGTCTCCGCGACAGGTCGATGATCGCTTGTTGAAACAAACCTACAGCGTCGACGGCCAACGCCAGCTTTCCAAAGCCTTGGCAGCGGCGATCGGTTTTGACTTTCAACGCGGGCGACTCGATGAGACATCGCACCCGTTCTGCACCAGCCTGGGGCCGTCGGATTGCCGCATCCTGACTCGCTATGAAGAGAACTGGCTACCGGGCAGCATCTTCGGCACGCTCCACGAAGCGGGGCATGGGATGTACGAACAAGGTTTGCCCCAGGATTGGTACGGCCTGCCACCGGGCAGTTTCGTTTCTCTGGGAATCCACGAGTCACAGTCGCGGTTATGGGAAAACTTAGTCGGTCGGTCACTCGCATTCTGGAAATGCTTCACACCATTGATCAACGAAACCTTCTCGGAAACTGCCACGCCCGCACAATGGCACGCTTGTTTCAATCGTGTGCAGCCTTCACTAATTCGAGTCGAAGCTGACGAAGCAACGTACAACCTGCATATCATCGTCCGCTTTGAACTCGAACAGGCGTTGATCTCTGGCGAGCTATCCACTGCCGAATTGCCCTTCGCATGGAACGAGCGATATACGAGTGTGATTGGCGTCAGCCCACCGTCGGCCGCCAATGGCGTGCTGCAAGACGTGCATTGGAGCGCGGGACTGTTCGGCTACTTTCCTACCTACACCATCGGAAACCTCGTTGCCGCACAGCTGTACCAAGCCGCCGACGCCGCTCTGGGCAATCTCGATCGACAATTCGAACAGGGTGATTTTGCCCCCTTGCTGAATTGGCTGCGTGAACATGTCCACACCCACGGTCGCAAATACACCGCCGACGAACTGATCCAGAACGCCACCGGGAAGCCTCTCTCGGCGGAGCCTCTCATCGCCAGCCTCCGCCAGCGATACGCTCAGGTCTACGACTTGGAATCGAGCCCAGGGTAACAACCGCCATTCGCGGCCGCGAGAGTTGCCGGGCGTGTTCCCGCTTGCGAATCCCAGCTGCCGACCACCTCTGCTGAGGAAAGAGAAAACGCTGAGCTTCTAGCTTGATTTTCGACACGCCTCGATATCTAAATATTTCGTCAATCGAACTTCTTCGATATCGAAACATTGAATCGAGAGAGGTGGGTGATGTCGCGACGAGTTTCCAAGAATCCGACCGAGTTGGAACTGGAGGTTTTGCAGGTACTGGGAAGCGGGGCCGCTGGCCGGCGGGGCTGTCCGAGACGCTTTGGAGTCGACTCGGACGCTGACGTATCAATCCGTGATGACCGCTCTGAGCATCATGGAAGAGAAAGGCTACGTCGCGCGGAAGAAATCGGGTGGCCGATTTGAGTACCGCGTAAAGATTACGAAGCCCACCACAGCCAAACGCATGATGCGTGATTTGGTCGACCGACTCTTTGATGGTTCGACCGCCAGCGCGATGATCAATTTGCTGGAGTCCTCCGATCTCAGTGACCAGGAATTGAAAGATCTTCGCGACGAAGTCAAACGCACTCAGCAGAAAGGTACGAGGTGATCGATATGTTCCATTTTCAAGATGACGTTTATGTCTCGATCGCCTATTCGCTCATCCACTTTCTGTGGCTCGCCAGCATCCCCGCGGCGATGCTGGCGATCGCACTGAGGTTGATTTCACCGAGCGCTTCGGAGCTGCGTTATCGGTTGAGAGTCGCCGCCATGGCCGCGATGCTGTTCATGGTAGTCGTCGCGGTCTGTTGGGCAATTGCGCCGCGCTCACAGGCGTGGCCTCGACAACTCCCGGGGGAATCAACCGCCTCGCAGACTACGGTTGATACGATCCACGCAGGTACTTCGGTCTCCGCTCTAGTAGATGACACTCGCCAACGTGACACTTGACCATCAGTTGATTCGCATCGAACGCGCTAGCGGGAACATCGAATTCATCGGCGTGCTGCCAGATACAATCCCGCACTCGCACGGTGAATTCTACAGTGTTGTCACGGACAACGATTTCGTCTTCGTGGTCGACGCAGGGAGACACGTGCGGCGATTTAACTTGAACCAGCTGAAGTGAGCCGATGAGCCGATGAGCCGATGAGCCGATAGAAGCGAACGCGAATCAAGTACATGAGGTTCATCTGAAGGAAGCATGCGCCGAAGGTTTTGGCGGCATGCCTCAAAAAAACTTCCACTGTGCTACGGCGGATGCTTCGGTCGGTCGGTCGAGCGTTAAATGGTCTCCCTGGTAATCCATGGGTGCATGTGAATTGCCACGGCCGGCTATCTTACTTTTCGCTTGCTGGAACCGCGTGGATTGTCCAGTAGATTTCCTCCTCAAACGATTCGCCGTTCTCACTTCGAAGTTGCACCACCATCCGCAGTTGGTCGACGGGCCCGATCGCAGGAACGCTCAAATGGATGCGAGTTCCCTGCCCTGAGTCTTGCTTCCGCGGTTCCAATCGCACATTGGTAACCTCCAGTGATTCGGTGCCCTGCTCGCCGGTACTCGGCACGTATTGGTCCGAGCCATAGTTACGCGACCAATGATAGTTCCATTGCTCGGTGACGAAGGATGAAACCTCGTTAGCGGAATCCGGGTCGACATCAAAGTTAACATCGAGCTGAAGTCCCCCAGAAACCACTCGTGCGTCCGTGATCATGTGCGGAGGAATTCCCGTATAGCGAAGTCGCTGCACGCCGCCATCGGCTAAGCCAGCTCGCCCCCCGCCATTCCAGCCCTGCAAGCCAGCAACATACACCTGACCATCGGCCGGATTAACGCTCCCACGCATAATGCCGGTTGAGAAATCGAAAGGTAGCTTGACGATCGCCGCTTGCGAGTCTTCGCCCACATCCTGAATCATCAAATACGACAGCCACCCTTTGCCAAAACTCATGTGCAGAAGATGGTTTGCCAAGGGGCCAAAGCGAGAGTCGCCCGCCCACAACTGTCCGCCGGAGGAGTTGTCGAATGACTGTGGCATCCACACCAGTGGTTGATCAAAGGATGCAGGCGGGACCACCTTGGTAATGTCGATTTCGCCACCATCGGGGGCCCATCGCGGTGGTGCAGAATAGGTAGGAACCCATCCATAAAAAGCCCCCGGTTCGATCAAACAGATCTTGGAGGCGGGAATCCATTGCCCCTGATTATCGCTCACCGTCATCAGCGAGCCAGGCATGCTGCCCATGCCATTGGGTGACCGAAAACCCGTGCAAATGACCTCGCGTTGCTTGCCGTCGGGCGAGATTTTCCACACCGCCCCCGGCAGAGAAAAATTGGCGCCGTGACCGCTCTTGGCGTAGTAGAAATTACCTTCATCATCGGTCTGTAGGTCAAAGTTAAACGCGTGAAAATTGGTCGACACATCGGTGTCGGCACTGAAACTCTCATAGAAATCTGCTTCACCGTCCTCATTCAAGTCCTGCAATCGCACGAGCCGATCCTTGCACGTGACGTAAACATCCCCGCCGACCACCTTGACGCCAAAGGGTTCGTATAAACCGCTCGCATATCGTTTCCATCTTAGGTTGAGCAGGGTTGCGTCGACCCCTGATACGACCCATATGTCGCCTCCGTAAGTGGCAACTACCATCCGTCCGTCGGGATAGAAATCGAGTGCCGAGGTGCGAAACCAGGTGTTCCAGGGCGTCGACGACGGCCGCGTGAGCGTGTCCAACGCATACCCCGTCTGCTCCAATCCCTGATACCCAACGGTCTGCATCAACTGCGGCCAACGCAAATCCCCGCCGTGTATGAGATCTTGCAGCGAAGTGACGTTCTTCCATTCGGACGTTTTCAGAAAATCATCTTGCCAGCGTGAAAGCTCAGCGTCGCCGTCACCAATCCCCACGCAAACCTGAACGGATCTCGCGTTACTGTCCGTGGGGATCGTCAACTGAAATCGGGCCTGCTTCGAGGATTGCCAAGCCATGTCGTCGACATCGCCCGCGAACGTCGCGATGGTAAACTGGCCCCGGTCATGACTCTCCGCGGGTGCCGTCTGTGCGACGGCAATGGAGTCCGTCACATCCACATCGACCTCGCCAGTGGCATCGCAAACGCGTAGCACCAGCGGCGGGCCAGGAGCGATTTCCAAATGATGGATCAACGAGTTCCCACCTTGTGATTCAACCCGGTGGAGAATCTCACGGCCGTCAATGCTGTAACTCATAACGACGGTCTGATCGTGCAAGTAATAGCCGTGATAGTCCATCCATTGCGGCGGCAGCGGCCCGCGCGGCAAGAGGTCCTCCCGAGAGTAGTCGAGGGCGCCCTCGTGCCCCCATTGCCAAGCCGCGAGTGCTGGCAAGGACTGACCGATTGGGTTCGCCGTCCCTTCACCCCGCGGCCGTATATGCTGCGTTTCACTCAGGTCTAAAAAACCACCCGTCCAGACGTCAGCCAGACCCATCGTGTGCAAGTCGAATGCGACTGTCATCTCATCAAGGGCGATATTCAGTACGCTGGGAAAGTCCGAACGCAATTGAGAGCCGAGCGCTGGACCGAAGTCACGCTCAACCACCTCAATCTGAAGGCCATCGTCGGTGCCCTCGGGCAACGAAGCAAGATAATCTTTATCCACCTTGAAATAGTCCGGGTTGCGATCCTTCATGAATGCTTCGCGGATATAGTGCACGACCTGATAGCGTTCATACGGTGTAAGGTAAGTCATGGGTGCCATCAGCCCATTGCCGTGCGTCAGTGTCATGAACATGCGATAGGGATCCGAACCGAACTTCAGTTCCTGATTTCCAAATGCACGAGCGGTCGCTAATGACGGCGTGTCGCCATCGGCTCCATGGCAACTCGCACAATCGCCCTGAAAGAGACGCTCGCCAGCTTCGAAGTCACTCTTTCGCATCCGGCTCAGAATGCCCGCATGATCAAGGTTGGCAGAATCGTCTGTAACCGCCAGTTGCTCAGCGGACGGTCGCAAGCGATCGGCAGCCTCCACGCCGCCACGGGCGACTTCCAGCACGTACGCTACCAGGTCCAAAAACTCAGCCTGCGACCTTAACGCCCCAATCAATCCATCAGGCATCATCGATTGCGAATTCTTTTGCATCGCCTCAACGTCTGCTCTGCTGAGCACGAAATCTTGGTCGAGCGAATTGGCTAATCGCAGGGTGACCGACTCCTCATTCTGCTCGGATAGCAATCCGACATGAACCTGCCCGCTGGTCGTGAGGACCGTATAAGTTTCGTAGCCGGGCTGCAGGTGCTGGGACGGACGCAGCAATCCGTCGATGACATCCACGCTCGTAACTTGGGCACCAAGACTCGCCAGGTTCGGCCCCAGAGGTGAAGCGTCGGAGCCGCTGGCGTGGCAGCCCACACAATTTGCCGCTGATTTAAAAAACACCAATCCTCCACGCTTGGCATCACCACGCAATCTCACTTGCTCGGCCAGATACTCTGGCTGCGCTGCCTCGAGTTGCTCGACCAACGGTACGGCGTCTCGGAAGGTTTCGGCGCCGAGACCACAGGTCGCCGGCAGGCACACCAACATGACAAACACAAACTTGAGCATCAACCAAACTCATTAGGCGGGAACGGTTCTACATCAAAAAACCAGCATTGCGGAACTCGTCGAACGATCCATGGTAACGACCACAGCATTCAAAGTCATGCAAGTGTGCCGTGAGAAAGAATCTGATTATGACTTGACACTTCCACGCAATCACGAATAACATGCAACCTTTGTGTTGCACATCGTTTCTTAGTAAACAGAGAGTGGTTAGAAATGAACAAAGTCACAACGAATCAGATTGAAAAAGAGATTGAAATTGCGGCGTCGCTGTCTCGCGTGTGGCGGGCGATTACCGATTACCGCGAGTTCGGCGACTGGTTTCGCGTCAATTTGACCAGCCCCTTTGTCGTTGGCGAGATTACGCGGGGCCAAATCACCCATCCTGGCTACGAGCATGTAACGATGGAGGTCGTCGTCGAAGCGATCCAACCGGAGCATCGTTTCGCATTCTGGTGGCGACCTTACGCCATTGACCCGGCTGTCGACTATTCCTCTGAACCGCGGACGCTCGTCGAGTTCATACTCAGTGCCTCGCCAGATGGTACGATTGTGCGGGTAACCGAATCCGGTTTCGATGGGATTCCAGCTCATCGACGTGACGAAGCATTTCGCATGAACGACAACGGCTGGGCCGCACAATTGAAAAACATCCAGAACCATGTCAACCAAACCCCCTCAGCGTCCTAGCAGACTCGACCTCCATCGCAGTGCCACGACGTTTGCCGCATTGGGCGACGAAACACGATTGAAGTTGTTAACGAAACTTAGCAGGAGATCCCCACAATCGATTAAAGAACTATCGATGGACCTGCCCGTCACCCGGCAAGCGGTTACGAAACACCTGCGGATATTGGAGAGTGCGAATTTTGTTTTTCAAGAAACGCACGGTCGTGAACGTCGTTTCGCGGCGGTTCCAGATGGTATGGATGAGGCTCACACCGCTTTGAACTTCATCGCACAGCAATGGGACGACGCGCTGCAACGCTTGAAATCATTCGCTGAGCAGTGACCACGTTCGCTGAGCCGTGACCCACTGCCCACGAGTGGTGGTGCTGCATCACAAAAGCATCTGACCGCCGTCGCGGAACCGACGCGTCCCGGTGGAGTAAACAAGCAGCAACGGCGAGGTCGAAACGGGTCTGCTCACGCAGCCTTGAACAAGACCCGCCGGTGAGGAACGGTTTTGATGACTTCGCTACCGTAAGTCGATAACGTAGCATCAGCCACTTCATAGCCGTGACGGAACAGCATGCTAAACTCGCTATGAGTCAACCGCCGTAACGTGGTTTCAATTGTTGCGACGCGTTTGACTTCGTCATCAGTGAGAGCGGGTTTGCCATCGAGCTGATTGCGAGCATAGACCTTTTTGGTTGCGAGTCCCAGACGAAGATAGGCCCCACTGCCAGGGTTCTGCTTGAAATGCTGAATCAGCATACGTGTCCGCAAACTTCGAACTTGGTCGGTCGCGACGTCCACCAGACGCAGGGATGCTCGGAGGTAGGCGGGGCTCCAACGTGACTGACGGGAATCGCTCGATAGTGGCCGAGAAGCATCACAGACGATCAAGAAGTCGGTCCCCTCACGCAGTCCTTCCCCGGGTTTAAACAGTGATTCGACACCAAGGTTGTCGTAGACGCCCCCATCCCAAAGGTGCAGCCGTTTGTATCGTGGGGCAATCGGTTGCCATTGATCTGCTCGATATTCACTCCACCGATATCGTTGCGATCGCACAACGAGCGGCCCGATCAATCCCGGAACGGCAGCGGACGCCGCCAGAGCATGGGACAAGCGGAAATCGGGCTGAGTAATATATTTGGTCTGGTAGTCACCCATCAGATCACGTTGGAATCGCCAGTTTTTTCCGGTCTGGTAACAGGTGGCATTGATGATCCAATGGGGCGATTCGGGGAGGTCCGCCAACGCGCCCTCAATTCCCCACTGGCGCTCAATCGCGTCACCTAAAACTGCCGCCCGCCCCGCGACAAGCCTCCATGGCAGGAGCAGCGATTGTAATGCAAAGGACCGCTGCAAATTTCGAGTCGTCAAAAGCGAGAGCACCCGCGGCACGACCTCGTGGAGGTACTCAGCGCTACCCGGCCATTGGTAACCTGAGGATGCAAACACGAGCCCCGCCGCCAAACTCCCCCCAGACACACTGGACACGATTTTGACATTGCCGAGCAAATCTTGCCGCGCCAATCGAGCCAGTACGCCGAGATGAAACACCGTCGCGCGAACTCCACCGCCAGAGAAAGCGAGAGCGATCTTCATGATATTGGAACAGGCAGGCGGATGATGGATTGTCTCGTCACGGCGAGCGATCTGCTCGTCGCCATCGTTAGCAAATCGACTCGTCGATCACAAGTCAGAAAGTGTGGCTCGCGGCTATCGATTTGATCGCAGCAAAATATGGCACCAACATTCACGCCCATCGAGTTTTCCGATAGACTCCGCGGATGCACGCACTTGACCTCTACGACTACTCATTGCCACGCGAGCGGATCGCTCAGGAACCGCTACGCAATCGCGTCGACGCTAGGCTGATGGTGATCAACCGAGCCCATGGCACGATTGAACATCAACACGTCCGCGACCTACCCGAATTGCTGCGTGCCGAAGACTCGCTCGTTCTGAACAATTCGCGAGTCGTACCGGCGCGTTTGGTGGGCTATCGCACGCGAACGCAGGGCCGTTGGCAGGGGCTGTATTTGCGGAGCGACCCTACTACCGGGGTGTGGGAACTGCTGACGAAAACACGCGGAAGTCTCCAGGCGGGTGAAACCATCACGTTGCAAGACCGTGATGCCCGCGATGGTGGCCAACTCGAAGTCATCGGCCGCGATCAAGAAGGCCATTTGTTCGTCCGCCCGGTTCCTGAATCCGTGCGACTAGATGATTCGCTCGCCGGGGTTCCAATCTCACCGACGCAGTGGCTCGAGCGATTCGGTCGAGTTCCCATTCCCCCATACATTCGCGACGGGAGGATGGTCGACGCTGACCTGGTGAATTATCAAACGGTGTTTGCCAGCGAACGGGAAGAAGACAAGGCGAGTGTTGCAGCCCCGACCGCGGGGCTGCACTTTACCGAAAGCCTCTTGCGGAATATCGCCAAGGGGCAAACGGCAATTCACGAAGTGACACTGCACGTCGGCATCGGAACGTTTCGGCCCATCGAAGTGGACGATATCGATACGCATGTCATGCATGAGGAGTGGGGCCGCATCGACGCCGAGACCTGCGCGAACATCCGCGGGCGACGGGCCGCTGGCGGTCGCTGCGTCGCGGTGGGCACCACCAGCGTCCGGGTGCTCGAAAGCTGCGCGGCGGCGAACGGTGGGGCATTGCAAGAATGGACGGGCTCTACCGATCTATTCATCAAACCACCGTATTCATTTGCAGCAGTGGATGCCTTGATGACCAATTTTCACTTGCCCAAGAGCTCGCTGCTGGTGCTCGTCAGTGCATTCGCCGGTCACGAATTGATCATGCGGGCATACCAGGAAGCAATCGATGCAGAGTACCGGTTCTTCAGTTACGGCGATGCGATGCTGATTCTGTAGAAGAGCCTACATGGCAAAGGGAAGGGCCATGGTGAAGCCCTCCCTGCCTCACCATGGCCCTGTCGATGATGGAACGATGGCACCGATCGTTCCGCCCTCCCAATCCATGGTACCCGTAGTATCGGACGGGACTGGGCAGAACCTTCAGCAGAAATCGCAGAACCCGCAATAAAAGTTTGGGCTCAATTTTTGAGCAAGCGGCTAAAACTGCGAGCGCCAACAGCTCGGACCGCTGCAGCGGCCCGGCTATCTGGCGCTTGGAGCTACATCAAATCGTAGCTCGTCACCGGGAGGACCATACTGGTCACTGGCGTCGCGGTGTTGGTCTTGTAGTAATCTGGTGACCAGCGTCCCAGTTCAACGTACATGGCGATCACGGCGATCAGCATGAACAACATCGCCAGCAACAGCATGACGGTGTATACGCTTGGGGGACGCTTGGTGGGACGGCCCGGAGGATTATTCGATGGTAGTGTCGACACGGTCGCCCTCCTGGATAGCACCTTCGCTGTAGTCATTGAGAATCTCGGCCACGGCGCGGTCTGGCTCGGTCTTGCGAACTCGTAACCGGCTGACATAACGTCCGCCCCGACTCACTTCGAGCAGGTGTCCTTCGCGTAGACCATCGTCATACCCAATCGAAACTTCAACGAGTTTGCGAGGTCGGTTGATAACCAAAACATTCCCATTGCGATCTGGGGGCGACCCATCGAGTGGATCGTTCATGTTCAATCCTGCCGCGTCGACCACTTCCTTATAGCGGGTGACCTGTGCCAACAGTTGATCATTTCGATCTTGCTGTAATTGCACGATACCCCGCAGGCTGTTCATATCATCGGTCAGTTTCAGGGTTTCGGCGAACAGATTGTCGCGATCCTGTTGCTCCTTGCGGATCTGTGACCGGAGCATTGCCGCTTCCGCCGTGAGTTTTTCGAGCTCCTCAGCACGGCTACGGTCGAGCTGAGCCAACTCAGTATTCTTGGCTTGTTCCTGCTGGACGATCCCTTCGCTGGTACTCAATTGAGCTGCCAACGCAGTTTGCTTGGTCTCCAGAGCCGCCAATGCGGTGCGGCGAGCGACCCGCTCGCGATCCAAGTCCGCTTGGGTGCGGGCTCGAGCTTCGCGAAGCTGATTGTTGGTGCGTTCGTAGGTTTCGATTTGCGCCTTCAAGCCATTGTCGGACATCACGACGTCACGCCAATTGCGGTGCGATGCATTGACAGCGAGGGCCATAACCATGAACACCACGCTGAGCAATAGGATCAAAACCGAGAAGGATTTCCCGAGTAAATTCATGGGAAAGTGATTCCAGGAGGATGGGAGAAAAGAGGAGGGCAGCAGGGCGAATTGCCAAATTATAGTTGGCAAAAAAAACGCGTGTCAACAAATTTCGCACTTTTCACGCCTCGACGCCAATGATGTTGCTACGCACCGGTGAGTGTATCAGTTGTCTCGATTATCCCATCAACATCTCGGATATCTTCGCGATAGTTTGAGCCATGCCGTGGCGGCTTCGAATAACTTCCTCCGCTGCTTGCACCTGCCCACCCATCTCATGGGGATTATCAGCACACCTCTGCAGCGCGTCCACCAACGACGCGGGGTCAGCGGGATTCGCCCAAACGCAGGTTGGGTTTTGGGGGTCAACTTGCAATTCAGGGGTGCCGCCGCTCATGGTGGCGATAACGGGCACCCGCAGCGCAAATGCCTCGAGCACGACATTCGGCAGACCTTCGAAACGCGAGGGCAACACCAACGCGTCCGCCTGCGAGATCTCCCTCAGTGCCGGCGTGATCATGCCCGCAAATTCCAGCGAGTGTCCCCCGCACGTGCCGTCACTTCCGATCACTGCAGCCCACTGCTGCTCAAGGGCGGCACGATCGGGGCCATCGCCGATCAGCTTCACCGCGAGGCGGGGCAACCGTTGCGGCCACTCCGCTGGCAACCGCGCCAACGCCGCAATTAAATCAGCCTGTCCCTTTTCCGGGGTCATCCGCCCCACACAGACCAATTGCAATGGATCTCGCTGCCGTTCACCTGCGGGGCGAGCCTGCCAACCCGCCGAAGCACGAACGGATTCGACATCGATTGGATTGCGAACGACCGTGATGCGATCAGCAGGTAGCTGGTAATACTGGACGGCGGAGTCTGCGGCCGCTTGGCTAACGGCGATCACCTCGGCGCTGCGTCGATAGGCAGCAGCCAGCATCCGGCGTTTTGCCTGAATGAACCGTTTTTCAACCATCGGCAGGGCAGCATGCGGCGGACTGACGATGGTGGAGACGCGTCGCACCGCAAGTCCTTGAATTGCCGGATGCCCCGCGATCAGGGTGTTATGGAAGGCCCGATCGTACACCACATCGATCCGTTCCCGCCGCACCAACTCGGCAAACTCGATGGCCAGACGCCTCAGGATCGTGCCTGGAATGCGGCCCAGCACGGCTCCTAGTGAGCTCGTCTTCGCTTGCCCAGGGCAATGCAGGGTCACGTCGGCGGGCAATTCGGCGAGCAATTCGCCTGTCCGATGGGTCAAATACAAGTGCACATCGAAATCCTGGCGTGGCAGGTGCTGTGCCAGCAAAACGACTTGGCGTTCGCTGCCACCGCCCCGCATCGACGTGGCCATCAACAGAACTCGACGTCGGCTCAAACGCCCGCGGCCGATCCGGTTTTTTCAGCGATCAACGCGTCCAATTCCGCCTGGAGTTTCGGCAGGATCTCATCGTACCCATAGGCTCCCAAAGCCTCCTCGCCCTTCTTCAAGTTGACTTTGGCGGGACCACACCACAAACCGAGATCGGCATCATCGGTCTCACCCGGACCATTGACCCGGCATCCCATCACGGCGATGGTGATCGCATAGTCTTGCGCGTACCTCGTCATTTCTTTGACGCTTGCGGCGAGGTCCACGAAGGCCTCGTTCTCAACGCGAGAACAACTCGGACAGCTGATGATGTTCAGTTTCGTATCGTCAAATCGCACCACGCTGCGGACGCGGCCCGCTTGAATGTCGCTGATGATCTCTTTGCCCGCGTCAATTTCTTCGGGTTTTCGCGGATTCGGTAGCGTCAGCGAGACCCGCACAGTGTCGCCGATGCCCTTGCCAATAAGCTGCTCAAAGGCGATCCGGGTTTTAATGATGCCCTCCGGTGGCATTCCCGCTTCGGTCACTCCGAGATGCAACGGTACGTCGGGACGCAATTCAGCAAATCGCCGGTTGACTTCGACCACATTCGATGGATCGCTGTCTTTGAGCGATACGACAAAGTTGTGAAAGCCGATCGAATCGACTAGCTCACAATGCTCCAGGGCGGATTCGAGCATGGGCGTGATCGAGTCATCGGCAGCATATTTCTCCTTCTTCGCGGGATCGACGCTGCCACAATTCACACCGATTCGCACCGCACAGCTATGTTCTCCCGCCAGATCAATCAGATAACGCACCTTATCTTGCCACGTCATGTCGCGACCGTGGTGATAAAGATGGCCTGGGTTGTAGCGAATTTTGTCGACATGCGGCGCGACGAGTTCGGCGAGCCGAAAGTTCTCTTGCAAATCAACGGCGAGGTTCGCTGTCGTTCGCAAACGGATCTCCGCCAACGCCGCCGCATCTTGCTTGCTATCGACCGCAATCCGGACTACGCCAGCGCCCCGCTCCCGCAAGGCTTCCGCTTGCGCCACGGTCGCGTCAATGTCCTGCGTTTTGGTCGCGGTCATGCTCTGCACTGCAATGGGATGTCCATTTCCGATGGTGATGGAGCCGATGGTGACCGGGCGAGTTGGATTTCGCTGAATTGACATACAAGGGGGCGAGGGAAAGAGGAAAAGCGGGGGGGAGCGGTCAGACGCGAAACATTAGTCGCTCGATTCTGCTCGCTCGTAGAGTTTACGTATTCTATCGATGTCGACATCGACCGCCGGCAACTGGGGATCCATGTCCTGGAAAGTCTTCCGTACGATCGCTGCGACGCTCGCGTCGCGGTACCATTTTTTATCAGCGGGAATGATATACCAGGGGGCTTGTTTCGAATTGCATTTTTCGAAAACGTCCTCATAGGCTTCCCGGTACTCTTCCCACTGATCACGCGTGGCATAATCGCCAGCATTGAGTTTCCAGTGTTTGGACGGGTCGTCGAGCCGTTTTTTAAACCGCTGAAGCTGTTCCGCAGGGCTGATGTGAAGGTAGAACTTGAGAACTCGAGTGCTACGATGAGCGAGCAAGGCTTCGAAATCATTAATTAACTCGTATCGCTCCTTCCAAATCGATTTGGGGGCCAGTTTCTCGACCCGCACCGCCAACACATCTTCGTAGTGCGAGCGGTTGAAGATAGACACTTTGCCCGCCGCAGGGGCCGCGGCGTGAATTCGCCACAGAAAATCGTGGTCGAGTTCTTCGCTACTGGGGGCTTTGAACGGAAACGTCCGGCAACCTTGTGGGTTCATCTGCCCCAGCACCTTCCGGATTAATCCATCTTTACCGCCTGCATCAAGTGCCTGCAGCACGATCACCAATGATTGCTGGCCCTCCACGAATGTTCGGTACTGCAGCGACTGAATCTCTGCAACTGCTTTTGCGGTGAACGCGTGCCCATGGGCTTTGCCTCGAAACGGTCCCTCCATCTCGGTAGCAGTGTCCTTCAGTGAGACTTTTTTATCGGGATCGACCCGATGTTCCTCGCAGAAATCGAATTTTGGATCGAGGTCCCAGGTCGGTAGATTCATCGAAGCTCAACGGGGCAAAAAGAAGGGCGACGTCAACACGAAAATCACAACAAATTCTTCGTGGGAGCGGCGGAATTTGCGCCCCACGATATGGCAGTGTAGCGTGTCGACCCAAAAAGGTGCAAAGACATGCCCAACAAGGGCGGAACATGGGTTGCCAAGGTCGCGGCAATCGAGCACAATCCCGAACTGACGAACGAGACCACCTGGAGCGGTGGCTGAGTGGTCGAAAGCGCCGGTTTGCTAAATCGGTGACCGGTTCACGCTGGTCCGCAGGTTCGAATCCTGTCCGCTCCGCTGAAGATGATTCTGCATGATCGCTGATTCCAATTCGGCACCGTCGTTATCGCGGTGCCGTTTTTGTTTCTGCCGATCGCAATGGAAGTGTAGCTCAGTTGGTTAGAGCATTCGACTTTTAATCGAATGGCCCTGGGTTCGAGTCCCAGCACTTCCACTCAGGCCAATTTGCGAGTTGTCGTAGATTGGCTTTTTTTACGGACTTACGACAATCCAGTGGAAAGACGCGGACTTTCTAAGTCAACTGGGTTTAATCGGAGTCCCAACATGACGGGGTCACGGATCCAACAAGACTCGAGTGGGCAGCGTTCCCGAAGGCCACTATCAATCAATCCAGCGGGAAAAACGCCGCGGCGGCATTGTCTGCAAAAATCCGGCCGAAGTATCGACTCCAAGGGTAAGCGTTTCTTTCTCCAGGGCAAACGCTGGCGGTTACCACGCGGACTTCTCAACGAGAGGTCGAGGCTCGCAGGACGTTCAACCAGTCACCCTGCTCCCGCTCCGATAACTGCTGAGCTCTGCGTTTCGCAATGGACAAGTCGACGACCGTTTTGGTCAGCTTGCCCACTTGGTTTCAGGGCCCCGAGAGTCACCCCCACCCGCCACTTCCCACTGGCAATCAGAGCGGAGCTCTGCAGAGGCGCAACTTGGCAAGGGATATTCCGGTCGATGTTACGCCCAAAGTATTGCCAGTCCCTGGCGAACATTCATTCGTCGGAGACGCTATTTTATTGAAATCATACTGGAGCTCTACCTCAAGAAACCTCCCACTGCACTACGGCGCATGCTGCCGCCGGATGAGGCGTCCGCTAGAGTCCTGCGCCGACTCGAATCAAGCCGCAGCAAATCCTGCTTTCAACGTTCTGTCGGTCACCCAAAATGGCATCGTCACGCACTTGCTTCGAGCCATCGAGCCGCACCGTTTTCATCACCTAGATCGAATCGCAGCGGTCATGAGTAAAACGTGGACGCAAACTCCATACGTTTGATCGAGATACCGCCCATCATCAACCGGGCTTCTTGAGCAAATCCGTGGAACATCGACTCGTACCTCGCGATGTCAAAGGTTTGGCGGTTCGTCGCTGCTTTGGGATCGAGACAGGACAATGCGAAGATCGACATCGTCACCGCGGACGATGCGACAATCTGGATCATAGCCTTGGCAACGAATGGTGAAGCGAAAGAAGGTTACACCGGTCGCGGAACCCCAGCCGGTGCGGAATACGCCATCGGCGCCGGACACAATGTTCGGATCAGACCAATCAGGCTTCGGCCAGTCGCTTGGATTCATGGCGAATGTTGCACCAGCAATCGGTCGACCGTCACCATCAAGCACAACGCCCCCGAAGTCATAGTGCCTGCTGCAGCTAGCGACGATGCAGCAGAATGACGCAATTAGGAAGCTGGATAATCTGTAGCCAAGAGTCATTGCTTCAGCGCGACAATGTCAGAAATCACGGAGGTCAAGGGAAAGACGTCCAAGTAGACCGAAATCCCCAACTCCCGTCCGCCCATGCATTGCATGTTCTGTCGTCTCGACTTTGTGCTGACAAACCGCCGGGGCCAGTTCCGAGAGTTAAGTGATCATATCAGCCCGGCCCCGCAAACTCGATGCCCGAGTAGTTAAGCACCCAGTAAATAAGCGTCAGCAATAGCGCGAGACCGACGTTCATCAAAACGCTGATCCCACCGATAACTCTGGCGACAGTAAATCGATATGAAAACGCCACCACACCGATCGAAGTGATCAGGCTGAGAGCAACCACCGCAAACATCGACGTAACAATCGCGTTATCGCTAAGACAATTCTTTGTCAGCTGTGGCCAATACATAACCAGACCGAGAAACGCAAACGACGACACAACAGCCATCCATGCATTCCGGCGAGACGCAGTTGCAAAAGAAAAACGCGGATGAACGCTAGGACGTTCGATCAAGGAAACCACCGGTGCAAAAGGGTTCACGGCAGCGTGACAGTTGACTTTTTCTTCGACGGACGTCACGCATCACTCGGCATGCGCGAAAGAGCCGCCAATTTCAAACGCCGACTCGCGTACTAAAGTGCACTCGCTGGTTGCCCCTTAACGTTATTCCAAGGAGTGACACAGATCACCTATCGACGGACGACTGCGATCATCCAGTCGCGGCGAAAGATTCTCTCAATTTCAACACGCTGGACTCCCCGACGTGGGTGCATCGCCTGGTTCGTCGTTCTTTCAGTGTTGTACTATGGGGTCAGGCGTCGGCTCAATGTATTCAATCGGAACCGTGCAAATTACTGGACGTCCCGTCTCTGTTGTAGTACCAAACCAAACGCCAATATGTCCATCGGGCACCTCGGTATCGTCGGGTAGCATCACCACGACACCGACGCCGCTACCATCGAGGTGGACGAATTGCCCAATGGCAAAAAAGTTTATCAACATTCAATTCCATGATATCGCTCGTAGTTGTAGAAGTGCCGAATACTGGGTGGCTGAGTACAAGTTCGCGTAGCAACTCGCTATGACAGAAGTGGGATTCTTCGGGTTAGAAAACAATCAACCGTCAGGAAGCGAGGCTTCAAACTTTGCATTCACGTTTGCGTCCCTCCTTGTTCAACGAACGGTAGCGACGATCGAGTCGCGACGAGCGATTCAAACATTGCGAAAACGTGTAACACGCGGCTTCGTTGCCGTACGCACAACATGGGCGTGATCTTGTGAGGTTTGAGTCCCCCCCGTATTTAGTTCCGGTTTCTTTCGAAGAGTTAGTATACCAAATCTATTCCAACAGCAGGACAGTACGAGGCGAGGGCAACTGCGGTGAGGTGACAGACCGTGGAGAGGAAGCCTGCGAAGATGTCCGATAAGCCAGCGAACAACACGGGCTGGACGTCTTCTCGCCAAGACCTGCCAGGTTACGAACAGAAACATCATAGGAGGCCGACGACCCCAGGCGAGCGGGCTGCTGACCGCGAAGCCAGATCGGAAAAGTGAGCGGAGGTAGATGAAGAGCTTGGGCAGGGATAGATCACGACCCTTATTTGGGGAGAACTGTAGACGTACCCGTGAGTAAGGCGGGGCGACCGGTGTCACCCGACTCGTGTCCCAGCAGTCGCGAGGACTGAACTTTGTACGTTCTCCGTTCCAACTTCAGCCTAGTCAAACGACCCAAATCTGGGCAATCCAGTGCGAATTCGTTTCATCGCGGATTCTGAGAAGCCTAGGTTTCCAGTATGGATAAACCGCAGATTCTTCATTTTCAATAGGTCTTCAACACATCGCTCATCCATCGACGTGTTGTCGATCTGCAAGAATCGCAATTCCGTAAGATCGGCAATCGCCGTGATCGATAAATTTGTCAGCCGATCATTGTGATTGATGCGTAGGTCTCGAAGTTTATTCAATCCAGATAGGTGAGCAACCCCCGTGTCGGTGATATGGTTGCTGCCAACAAAAAGCCGCTTAACTTGGTTTTGTGACCCAAGAAACTTCAACCCTTCATCTGAAATTTCCGTCGAATCCAAGCCGATCGTTGAGATCTTCGGGAATTGGCAGATTAACGGCAAGCCTTCATCGGAAATCTTAGTGAAAGGGAACCAAACAGATTCCAGTTTTGTTAGTTGCTTGAAACGCGATAGGTGGTCATCCGTCAGGTCGGTATATGCAAGATTTAGACTCTTGAGTTCCGTAAGCTTCTCGATTGTCGCGAGCACATCCGCGTCGAGCGGGCAATAGTTGATTTGCAGTGAAGTAACTTTTTCACGTTCAGACGAAAGCCGACGCAATTCGTCAGCGGTAATCTGCTTATTGGTGAACTTGCGGAGGTCTGGATCATCTGCAATGCCAACGGTTGTTGCTGAATCGTCACAACCTAACATCGCAAGCAGGAATACAATGGAAGCCAAGCGTTTCATAATCGTGGTCACGTCAATTCAGGTATAGATCGGCGAACGTCAACGATCACATGGTCGCCGCGAACGACTCCACCAATTCGATAAGCTCAACTCGGCGCCTCACGTGCATCGTTTGGCTCCGCCTACTTCCCGTCGGGTTCGTCGGCCAGGTCACGTTCCAAAATATAGCGTATGTTCCCGGTGCCATCAGTATCGAACGTTGTTGGCCGACCGCCCTTCCCGAAGCAAAGCTGCATCCGCCCGTCGACGATCTTGTAGATTGCACGAATGTCGCGACGCGAGTCGCCCTCGCGCATCGTGAAATCGAGGTTTCGCGGCGATTTTGCTCAGTGCATTCCGCAATCGTCCTGTCGTGTTCCGGTTCGCTCACAGCGGTCATGCTATTCATTGCGGTTGAAACGTCGATTCGCATGTATCTTGATTGGCCGACGAAAGGCGGAGTTCACGCTGGTGGCGGGAGTTGATCATCCTGTTCGAATCGCACGGCCACCGCCACCCCCGAGCAATTTTCTGCTTATCCGCTTTTTCGTCGATAAGGATCCGGGTCGCCATCGAGATACTCCGGTCGTAGAAGCCCGAACTGAGGTTGGAAGGCAAAGTCGTCGAGGTCGATGGGAAGTCGAGAGCCAGGCGAATGTATCACACCACCATGAGCAACGAAAATCTTTAGTGCTTTGCGAACGAGCTCAATGCTGGAGCACAGCGCAGAAAGGCTGTCGGTCCCAGCCTGTCGACGTCGATCCATAATCGGATCAATTTCGATGTAAAAGCCGACGTCCGACGAATCTGCATCGGTCGGAATCATGTGTCGGTCCCCAATCGCAACAGTCATTAAGAATTGACGACCATTACGGTCCAGGCAATCGAATGACGCTTCAGCTGCGGGATTGTCCATGAGTTAGCCGGATAGCTCGTGCGTTGAACTTTTGTCGCCACACTGGGCGGTGCTGGACGTGGAATCAAAACGACTGATTCCTCAGATGATTCTAGCAGGTAAAACTCGTTGCGTGCTGACCAGCCTTTCAGGCCGGGAAGGTTTAGCTGAATGGGTCGTGCCAATTGCCGCGCGGTTTCCTTTGCACCTTCTACCTGCGTTTCCAGGTACCAATCGCAAAAAAATCGGTATCGTAGGCTGCCGTCCATAGGCGACGATGCCATTCGCGTTGCCGATCCGCGTACCACATCGGACATGTATCAGTCTCGCGCCAGAGTGGCTCGCTCCAAGACGGCTTGGCCGTTTCGCTGACTAACTCCATTCGCTCACTTCCACACTGATCGCAGGTCAGATCGGGGGTCTCGTGAGGTGGCTCCGTAACGAATTTGGTGTCAGCTTCCGCGCCCGCTACGCATTTGAGTGACGCCAGCAGGTCGCGGCAACGGGAGACGTAATTGCCTTGGCGATTGTTGCTCCAGCCACCCATGTACCGCGTTTTGGTCATCTGGTCCGGCTGAACATGAAGGCACCCACGCTGAACGAAATCGTTCGTGGTCAGCGTGATCGGCACTTGCTGCCGCTCGCCACCATCTCTCTTGCCTTCCCGGGCCATGAATGTCAGTTCCTCTCGGTTCGCCGAGACGATGCGACGATCACTGATCGGTCCGCCCGTCAGATAGTTGATCACCTTCCTGGCGTGGCTCAACGGCCTCGGTGGCGGCTGGATAAAGGTCACCCAATTCTAAGATTCCAACTGATTGACAAATGCCTTCCAGTTGCCATCGCTGCGAAGGTATTCGAACTTGCCACCAAAGTTCAATTTGCCAGCCGCCCGCAGACGACGCAGCTTGGAGATGGCCTGATTGCGGTAGGCCTCACGAAGACGATCGACATCCACCAGATGTTAGCCATCGGAGCTCCTCGACTTCGGCGGAGCCTTTGCCTCTTTCCAGGAGGACTTGCTCCGGCTGGGGCCAGCACCAGGGACTAACATGTGCACATGCCAGTGAGCTTCCAACTTTTGATTCCACGTGTGCAGCACCGTGATGGCAGCCGGATCATAGCCTTGCACGCTTTTGCTTTGGCGAGACAGACTCGTCCACGCCGAACTGACCAGCAAGTCAGCCAGCTCGTGACGGTTTGCCAGCGCCAGTTCCGATAGCTCGCTCGGGAGCGTGAAGACTCAGCGAGCGAAACCGATCAACTCAGTGCATTGCTGACAAGGATGCCAGCCCACTACGCCCAGTGATGCGGCCAGCCAACTGAACAGCTCACTGCAAGCACTGCAAGCACTGCACCGGAGCGATTCGATTAAGTTCAACGGTGGTCGTAACCGACGACGGACGGTTGATTTTCCATTGATAGAACCGCGCAAGCCGTCCTTCGGTTCACGGATTTTTTGATCCGCAAGTTCCTACGGGACCAGTGCGAAAGAGTCATGAACCGCAGTGCTCGCTGCGTCAGTAGCAACCGGAGCAACCGCGCCAGCGGGGGCGGACCATGCCATCGGGTGAACCATCCAGGCAGTTGAAACGAACATGGCGAACCCAATCAAGAAGACGACGGTGTGTGAATAGGCCGAGGCCCACCACTTTCGCTTTCGAATGCACCGTGCCACAAAAAGTGTTTCTGCGAACATAAGAATCACGATAAAGGGAGTGTAATTAGCGACGTAATTCGAGACGGTTCGCAGGCGTGAGAACTCTTCGGTGTCAGCGATGCCGTACGCAGAGTAGTGGTGCTGTGCTGCCCAGCAAAGCTGAACCACTGTGAGGTAGAGTGCGCCAAACGCAAGCAAGTGGATTAGTGAAATCCCAGCGACGCCGAACCAACTTCCGCTTGGTTTCGATCCAGTTTCAACTACCGGTGCCATATTGAGTTCCCTGTGATGAGAGTGAAGAGTGACTGGATCTCTATCGGATATCGGCGGAATTCATTTGGCCGGGCCGAGAGACGTTTGATCTGCCGGTAATCGTGACGCCCGGCTTTGGTGCAATTCATTGGTTCGTCGTCGTCCCGGTTTCGCCTAGATGCATGTCTTGAGCGTAAAGCGTACGCCAACAATTATAGCAAAAATTAACGACGGCGATAAAACGGCGAGATCACCAGGTAAATGGGATATGCTACCATCAATACAATCAGACTGGCCTCGTGGCGAGAGAATACTTCAGCCCAACGTTCCATTTTACGCGACGGTCCGAGTATCCCGAAGAACACTAAAGCGAAACCCACCAACAGAAAGCTAAGGAATAGCGTAAGACGCAATCCAGCCCACCCAGTGTTGCCTGAGTCCTGATGTTGCCAGATGAAAGCACAAGCCCCAACGAACGTGAGTCCAAGAGTGACGATGTAACTACGGCAATAGACAGAGGGTTCTAGAGATTCCTTACGCACGGTGACACAGACTCCATCGACGAACAACCGCGACATCCGGGTCGCCTCGGTTGATCGTCCATTTGGAAACTCGCTGTCGGCCACTACGGTTCATCGCATGGTTACCCGTCATTATGGCCCATCGTCGATCCAGAAGCTACGCGTGTCACCAGCCTCGTTTGCCTGCCAGCGGAACCTCGCAGCGACATCTAGAAACGTTAGCCAACCGCGCCCACCTGCCCAAGTATCGATGCATATGGCGTGGCCAACGTCTCGCCGTTCCCCGGTTCGTTGGGGCGTGTGACCACAGACCATCGTTAACCCGGATTCGCGCGAAACAGGATTGCCAAACGATTCCCAGTACAGCATGACGTCTGGCTGTTCATCGAGTGGAACCTCTGCGTAAGCATTGGCGTGAACGAAGAAGTGTGTTCTCGTTTTGAAGTGAGATCGAAGTTGCAAACGAAGAAACGCCAGATGTGCGCCTGGAATAGCGTCGAACGCGTCAGCACCGTACGACGAGAGAACCGTGTCCCCACCGCACACGCGCCACTCGTCGAGTTGACGTTCTGATCGTGTCGCTGCGAACATCATCAGTTCGTGATTGCCGCGTAGAGCGATCAAGTTCCCGCTGTCATTGCGGTCGATGAGCCATTCGATAACGGACTTAGAGTCGGGGCCACGGTCAACGTAATCACCTAGCGTGATGATCCAATCTTCCGGCTTGAACTCTGCAAACGATTCTAGTGCAGCTAGAGATCGGTAGCATCCATGAATGTCACCAATCGCAAGAGGTGCGCACGAAATTTCAGTCTCCATTCAGTCGGGTAACGCTAGCCACAAGCGAGCCGCGACGAGGGATTCAACCACTGCCAAAACGCGTGACACGCGGCTTCGTTTCATGGCATTGATACTCGCCGTCTTAGGAAATACGGATAGTGCGAGCTATGCAGGAAGGAGGCGTGTCCTGGTCATTCGCCGGTATCCGTAGAACGCAACGTTGGCGAGTGCGACGACAATCACAATTTCGAGTAAACCGGGATTCACAATTTGCGAGAGCAAGGCACCTACGCCAGCGGCGGCAGTGAGCCAAAAGAAAAATGAGTTCATCATTGTGATCCGTGAAAGTGTTGAACCGAAGCCTATAAAAGATAAGATTGTAGCAGATGCGGGCATGCAGGGCGGAAGGGCAAAAAAACAAATCTGCGCAGCAGACGTCTGGCAATTTCATGCGATCTCGTTTGATACGGACGATTTAGGCAGCCAACGCGAACGTCGCCTGCTCAAAAATCGATAGCGTTTCGTCCACGCCCAGTGGGATAAAGAATCCATGTAAGTCCAAGGTTTGACGGGTGGGAGCCATTCGTTAAAAAACTGGCGACTCAAACCCGTGATCTGGGCAGCTTGCGGCCGCCCGTCACATTTACTCCACCCACCAAACACATGGAATGAAATCTCATGAAGATTCTCGCACTGGACCTCGGGAAATTCAACTCCGTTTGCTGCCTTTTCGACTCAAAAACTCGCAAAACGCAGTTTGTCTCGACACCCACTACGAGAGAACACTTCGGTGTCATCTTCCAGGACACCAAGGCCGATTTGGTCGTCATGGAGGCCTGCGGCCCCTCGGGGTGGATCAATGATCTGGCACAACATCATGGGCATGAAACACTCGTCTGCTCCACCAACGAAGAAGCCTGGCGGTGGGCCAACGTCAAACGGAAAACTGACCGAGACGACGCTCTCAAGCTCGCTCGGATGGCCGCCATGGGTGAGCTCAAAGGCGTTCACACACCGACGCTGGAACATCGTGAGTTCCGATCGCTCGTCAAATACCGCAAGACCCTCGACGGACGAATCAACAAAACCAAGAACGCCATCCGTGCGTGGTTCGTCAACCACGGGATCGAGATCGCAACCGGCGAGAAAGCCTGGCACTCCGGTCGCGAGCACATCAACTCGTTTCGCAAACCCCTGACCGACTGCGGGCCTGAGGAACTCTGGAAAGGAGAACTCGACATCGAACTGACCATTCTCGATTCGCTGGCCGAGCAACTCACTGGTGTCGTCAAGAAGCTCGAAGCGATCGGCAAGAATGACGAACGTATCAAGCGAGTCCAAACGATCCCCGGAGTCGGACCACGAACCGCTGAAATCCTGGTCGCGTGTCTCGACGACCCTCACCGCTTTGAAAACGGACGACAAGTGTCGGCCTACTTCGGCTTGGTTCCACGGCAGTATCAATCCGGCGAAACGGATCGCAACGGACGCATTACCAAGCGTGGCAATCCACTGGCACGAACGATCCTCGTCGAATGTGCTTGGGCCTCGCTGCGGTACAACCCGTGGGCCAAGGGCGTCTACGAGAGGATCTGCGGCAAACAAAAGACACGCAAAAAGAAAGCTGCGAGCGCGTTGGCTCGCAAGATCGCCGTGATCGCCTGGGCAATGCTGCGAGACGAAAAGGATTGGGACCCGAAGCAAATGATCCAGGTCACTGAATCGTTCGGAAGGATGCCGGCGGGGCTCAAGGACTCACTGCAAAACATGAAACCCAAAGAGAATGCAGATCAGCGAAAAAGTCGTCTTCGCAAGGAAGCCCGCGCGGCGAGAGAGGCCGCCGAGAGGGGGGCTTCAAAAACAACTGGGCAGAATCCCGTGAAGAGAACGAGCACTGGATCTGCCAAGCCGACCGCTTCCAAACGCAAAGCGACCAACTCGCCGGCGACGCGCTCGCCTCGGTCCACTTCTCAATCAAACGAAAAACTACGAACGAAAACCTCCAAGCCACGGCGAGCAAGAAAGCCAGTAATTTCTGCCTGATGCCCAGACATCGGCGTAACGAATCGGCCTTGCTCGCCTTTTTCATCTTCCGGTCACCAGGACAACCTGTATCGGCTGCCTGATGCTTCGACATCGTCGTAACGAATCGGACCTGCTGGCCATTCAAACCATCTCATTACTCCAACCCTATCGTCATTCTTTCAGTCAACACCAACACCAACCCGATCACCCCAGGAGCCCGCTGCCAGCCCACGACACGAACCACCAAGGAACAGACCTGCCCTCCGTACTGAGCACCGACCCAAGTTGATGCGGACCGTTCGATTTAGGATCGATCCATTGCAAAGGATCGCTAGAACTATCCGACACATCGCCCTAAAGAATGTGCCGTACCGAAGGAAGACCACTTGCTGCTCATTGAAGCCTCCAGGCAAGTGCTCGCCGAAACACGTCGCCAGTCTGAATCAAGTGGCTGGAACCGTGCAAGGATAACTGAGGGGACGCCGCCATCATGAATCATGTTGGCCCACCAGGACCAAGAGCGTTCACACCTCGAATAGTCGTTTAATCCAGCTCCTTACCCGTTCGTGTCAGAAGCCGTTGATGCATCCGTGATCGACATCAACCGAGATGGAAACCGGTGCCATTCACCTGCGCCTTTTTTCGGTCGCCATGCTCTGGCGAGCGACCGAAAAAAGCCTCCGGCGAACGGCACCTCACCTCCACCAGCGGAAAAAAAATGAAGTAAGACAAAAAACAACCCAACACCACTTGTCAAACCTTGGACTTCATAGCGGGAGCCATCAGCGGGCCGCGACGAGCGACTCAACCACTGCCAAAACGTCTGACACGCGGCTCCGTTGAATGGCATTGTTATTTGCTGGGCGTGGACCGGGCATGGCCGATTGCGGCTAGTCGATCAGCAACAGATGGTATCCGATGGTGACAATCGACGCGAGCATAATTGCCCCAGCGATCAAACGCAACCGAGCATTTTGGGCGGTAACAACCCATGCCAGCGATGCCACGATGGCAAGTGAGCCAAGACCACAGATGTAGCCGACAAACAGTGTCATTTCGGCGTTGTGATTCCAGGGGCCGCCCATCGAGCGATCGAAATCCGCTGCTGGTAAGTAGCGATTGTTATGAGCGTACCACCAAGTCAGTCCAACGGTACCGACAAGTGCTAAGAATAACGATATGGCGTTAAGCTGTAGGATACGGTTTGCCATGGAGTGCGAAGCACTGCGTAATGGGTGCAAGCATAAAGGTGAGCGGATCGGCGTCAATCAAATAACGTAGAGGTCACGGGGTAACGTGGCACCGCAACGGAGGCGGTAAAATGGCGAAGCCAATCGCCGCAGTGGAGGTGACGCGTTACTTCCGTGCACCGCCGTTGTTCGTAGCGCACAGTGGATCAAGCGCGTAGCGACACACGACACGACCGGCCAGACCGCAATCGTATCGAGTCGCCCATCCGCACGCAAGCAAATTCGGGCATTGGATTCCATGCGTCGAGGATCGCGGACGCTGGAGTCAGGCGTCGGAAACTACAGGCGTTGGACGTTGCAGCCTGCGGTTCAGCGAGTTCACCAGCGCCTACGAACGTCACCAATCACCCGGCGGCGACGAGAGATTGGCCATTTTCGAAACGCCCGACTTCGCCGCTCGGGTGCATTGGATTGTTCTGCCTCTACTACGCATCCGAGTTGAGGTTGTAGTCCAGTAGTTCGATCATCTCAAAAACGAATCGACGTTTGGATTCGTTCAGGTGTAAACGGTTACCGATTGTCCTGTCCGCCCAACCACGAGCGCTGCCTCCGTCTTGCTCGAATTCCTGCGACATTGCCGTCCAATCGCAGACCATTTCAATCAGGTCGACATCCGTCATGTCGTTCGGGTCACTGTGGAAGTCAGGATGATGGCGATTCGTCGTCATATGGTGATCGATTGCCGAACGGACGCGTTCTTCCATTCCGTCAGGGTATGCGAACGGTTCGCTAGAGCGGCGGCACCGATGGAACTCAGTAAGCCAGATATAAGGTATCCGTTCTTCGGGTCCGTATTTGGACGCGTCATGAACCCGTGCACGATCATTCAGTTCGTCGGCGTATTCGGATACGGATGCCATCACAGCCAAGCATCGACGGACGCGATCGATGTGCTCCGCGGTTCGACGCTCGTAAAACGCGACCATCTCTGGAGTTGGTTCAGATGTTGTCATTCCGTGATTCGTCTGATGGCAGAACAATAGCTTCAACCCTTGTCAGTAGGGTCGTATTCGGGAATCTTTCCAATACGACCTAAGTGAGTGTGGTTGTTTGACCAATACCCCGCAGGCCGCTAGAGTGGTAGTTGATGATAGTCTTCTCAGGCAGCAAAGGCAACCTCGCTAACTCGAAGGATCATTCTGATGACACTTTTGGAATTTGAGATCGCGGTGGCGTCTGCCGATGGCGGGGGGGGGAGAGCGATCGGGTTTGGTTCCCGAAGTGGCTGCGGCGGTATGCGATGACGTTCCCCCAGGGCCTGGTAAACGAGTTGGCTGTCAATCGCGAAACGACCCTGCAATTTTCCCGCATGTTGTTGGAGGTGGGGGCTCCGGCTTGGCAGCGTTGGCAGGCGGTGAGGTCACTGGAGTGTTATCGCGACTTGGTGTTGGGACGCTCCGAGCCAGATTTGTCGAGCATCATTGCCAAACTCGCGCAGTTGGGCAAGCAAGAACGCAACCTTGACTTGGAGGTGCCGCCGACCGAGGAGGAATTGGCAATTATCCGTGGCAAGATGGATCCTGCCGAGCCCGTGCTGGTTCAGACGATGCGTGGCGACATGCGTGTGCTGCACGACACTCCAGCGCGGGGACGCAGCATTTCGTCAGGCTAGCCGCCGTTCCCCCGCATGAGCCCGATCGCAATTTGAGCTGACTTCTCTGGTATTGGGCCCGGCCAGCGTTAGGTTGAGGCTGGGCGTTGACGCGGCAAAACGATGTCGGTGCGTGCTCCATCTTCATCGGTTCCTAGAACCGGTTTAGTGCATACGAAAAGCGGCGAGATTCGCTAACCGCTGGTCGTCAGCGGCTCGCGGGCGCGGCGGCGGAGATGGTAGCGGCGGTGGGGCCGGTGGCAGCGCATCGAGTCCACATACTCAGGACGACCCGCCACGCTATCGAACAAGCGTCCAAAGTCCTTGATCAGTTCACACCAAGTCGCTCTGTCCAGGCCAAGCCGCACCAGAATGGGCGGCACACACGCAGAGGTGCGATGCTTACCAGGGACGGTTTGCCGGGCCGTCCAGTCTAATAGCTCCAAGTAATCCGCAGCCCGCATGGCCAAGAATCCTTTGTCACTACAGCGTTTTCCCGCTGCACTCTCACACGGGCCCACTGGCTAGGACGGCTCGTCCTCGCGATTTGCCCGCGTCGCCACCCGTTGGCACAGCAACCGTATCTACCAACTGAAACTACTCAGTCGCTGGCGGATTTCAGCGAGTTTGATAGGACACCCGGCGATGGACTTGATCTCGGAATCAGTCGGTGTCATCGGAGTCGCGAGAGTGCTATGTCCCCGAGGTTCACTATGTCCCCGAGGTTCAAAAGCTCCATCCGGGATTGTCGTGGGTAAATCCAGCATGTTGGATTTTAGAGGCATGGCGGTGACGTCCGAAATGAGCGATGCCGTCCCAGGATAAACGCTGACGGCGGACGCATCCGCCGCCAGGTGAAGGCACCTTTCGGCTCACCCCGACCGAGATATTCCTCGGCAAGTTGCTTCCCAGCCGCCGGAGGCCACAAGTGACCAAATGATACCAAGGAACTTAGGGTGTCCCGCCTATCCGAGGGGAAGTTCCTTGAGAGCAGAGCTTGCTTCCGCTTCTCCCGGCGAAACGATCCTACCACAGCTGCATCAGCCTGACAAAGATTTCGGACGCCACCGACATGCCTTGAAAATCCCGCACACCTGGCTCACCGCTGCGAAACCCACGATAAACCCGGATGAACCAAACAAATGCTCCAGATGCTATTCTCAGCGAAAAGCCCGATCCTCTACAACACCAGTTAACGCTGTAGTACTAGCCGTCGGCGGAAAGCAAGTCCAACTTCTATCTGATTGGTGTCTGACTAAGCTTCTTAAGCTTCCGGTCCAGTCGGAGCGGTCTCAGCAGCGACTTGACATGTTGTGTCGCAGGGGCGTGATTCCATTGGAATGCGTCAATTGCCAAAAGGCAAGATTCGCTATCCGCATTTTTCGGTGCAGAAATCTCACGAATACTCGAATTCGGAGTTGTTAGCCATACGGTGAAGCGTTTTTCGTCGCTATAGAACTCTACACTGTGCTGCTCCTTGATCTTTGCGAATCCACCGAAGTCATCAAAGCCATCATTGCGCAACGAATTCGCAACAGGTTCAAGTTCGCTTGCCTCAATTGGCAGTTGAAACCAAGTCCGATACTTCAGGTCATCGTACGGCCTGAGCAGCTTGAGGAACTGCGGGAGCGAGTTGGAAATCAATTGAAGTCGAGATAGATCATCTGGATCGTAGGGGCCGCAATCGTGCAGGTTGGCGAGCAAATAAATTTTGTTGTATCGGTCCGTCCAAGTGAAAGTTAAGAGCGTACACAAATCCCAGTCGTCTTCTTCGATGTCAATTGAAGCAATTGGCAGCGAGCCGCGTGGCAAATCATTCCACGTGTGGTACACGGCATGGCGCAGATCACGCCCTGCGTTTTGCGGATCGATTCCATGAAAATACCTCACTCTTGCGATGGTGGGCTCGTCATTCCAGTTTTTGACTTTGAAACAGTCGGGAGACGGCACACCGCCATTCCAGCGATGCAAGAAATCGTAGTAGTGAAGCTCCCAGCCGAATCCAAGCTGGTCAAATCCTCCGGCAGGAACCTTCGAGCCTTTCTCTGAAAACTTCAGTTTCGGCCAATTCGTTTTCTTTGCCAAAGTCGGGAACTCCAGGAGGGATTACAATAGCTTCAACCCAAGTGAGTAGGGTCGTATTCGGGAGCTTCGCTAACATGGCCCGGCTGAGTCTGGGTGTTTGGCTCGTATCGCCCCACCCGCTAGCGTTTCAAGCGATATTCCTGATTTCGCTCGACTTGGGGTGCGACTTAATTTCGGAGTTTTGTTCCAGCGGACGAGGATGGAGCTGGGGAAATCCAGATGGCGTGACCGCTTCCGGAGCTCATGGTTGCGGTGAGCGAGTCGTCTGATGTGACGCTGCGCGACTCGACGATCACACGCTTTTTGCTATCCGGATCTTCCGCGTAGATCTTCGCCGTGTAGGATCCCCTGCCTAAAAAATTCAGCGGAATCTCAAGACTGCGGGCGCCGTTGACAATTGTTCCGACAAACCAACTGTCACCTTTTTTTCGGGCGACGGTCATGTAGTCCCCGATCGATCCATGGACGACTTTGGAATCGTCCCATGTCGTGGGCATCTGCTGCCAAAACTCTAGCTCGGGGAAGGATTTTCCCGCATACTGATCGGCTTGATCGTACCAATGCAAATATTGCAGGGGGCTGTAGAACACCACGCCCAACGCCAACTGAAACGAGCGACTGACGACTCGCCCATTGAGGAAGCAGGGGGTGAAATCACCGGCACCCGCGATCATTCTGGCAAATGAGGTGGTCAGCACATTTTCTGGCGGGTTTCCCTTCTGGGGCAGTTCCTCGTTCCCCAGGATGCCTTCGACCGTCAGCACATGAGGATAGGTACGCTCAATCCCGGTGAGGCGGAAATTATCGTGAATATCGACGACGAGCCGATGCTCTGCCGCTTTCTTGATCGCTGAGAACAAGAACTCCATATCAGACTGGCTCTGCCAATCGACAAATCCCATCTTGACGCCACGGATACCCCATTGCTGGTAAGTCCGAAAGGTCTTGTCGAGATCGTAGCGTGACATCGCGATCTTGTTGATGTAGCAAATAAGGCCGATCTCATGTTCATCCGCGTAGCGAATCACCTCTTTCATATCGATGTCGTCGATGACGGTGAGGGGATCGGATTTTGCATCCCGTTCAGGCCCGTACCAACCGGCGTCGTAGTGCACGTACTGATAATTATTCGCGGCGGCATAGTCAATAATTGCCTTTGCCCCGCGGGTGGTGAGGCTGCTCCGCCAAACCTTGCCAGGTTGAATCCAGGAGGTGTCGTCGAATTCGCACGGCGGCGACAGATTCTGAAGTAGGTAGTGGTTTTCAACCAGGGTCCCAGGCGCGTCGGCGACCATGACCACGCGCCAAGGAGTCGATTGTGGGCTGGTCCCGGCAACGTTCCCGCGGCGGAACCGTGTTACCAAGCAATTGTCCCGGGATCGATTCAGCATCATGGGAGCATAGTTCTCGAGGCTGCCCGCCTCCGCCAGCGCGACAAAATGCGATCCGCATTCGACAAGCAACGGCCGTATCGCATGGTCGCCCATTGTCGAAATTCGCACTTTGGAATACCTCGCTTGAGGATAGTCATCCCAATAGACAAAGTGATCGTCAGTGAATTGGAACTCGCTGTTATCCGACTGAATGACGAAGTCCGCAATTTCCGCTTGCTCAGCTATCGTGTACCGAAACGCCACCCCTTCGTCATAAGCTCTGAACGTGAGATCGAGTCGTCGCTGCTTGCCCGTCGCCTCTCGGAGTTCCACGACAGTTTCGTTATAAGCGTCTGGATAAGACGCTTTTGAGCCGGCCACAGGAGTCCAACTGCTGCGTCGAGAGTCCGTCCGCGTTCCCTCAATCACGAACGGGCCACCGAACGAATCGCCTGCGATGTCTAGTGACAGTTGCGAATCAGCGAGAATGACAGTTTCATCGTAGGAGACGCGGTAATGGGGCACGCCCTCCCGTAAAGTGAAACCAATGGTGTGGCGTCCCGAGGGCGAATGAACCGCTAGATCTACGGCCGACACCGTGGGCATTGCCACACCCCACGCCGTCATGCACAGGAGCACGCGGATGAGTCGATTTGCATTCAAATTCATAAGTCAGATTCGCTCGTCTGATTCACGTGGATCGATGAGGACTTAATCGGCGGTTTTCGTGACGGACCCACATCGTTGACAGGGATCGGCTAGCTCGGACGTCGGTGCGACTCACGCCAGTTCAGAGCATGCTCCCTATGGTAAGCCGAAAGGATCGACTGAACAACGATGATCGCCATTCGAGCGGGGAGGGAGTCCGACGTGCGTCGCCACCTCATGCAGGATGCCCCATCGCAAAGGTGTCGAATAGGCAGCGCATCTGAAATGGTAGTGTGCTCCAAGCCAGTGGCATTTGATGGGATGGGCCTGCCTCGCGGACGCGTCGGGTTAGCGAATCAACGGGCAGCGAAGGCACCCTGCTCACGCTTGCGTCACCAAAGTCGTTTGTATCAACAGGTTGTTGACGACTCATGCGAGGTGCCGAACAGGGGGTTTACTTTTTGGCTAGATGTTTTTCGAACCATCCGACCATTGCTGCGGTCGCTTGCTGTGCGTCGTCGCCAACGAATCCGTGACCGGCGTCGGGGAACTCCATCAGCTCACTCGTCACGCCGGCCTGCTCGAAGGCGGCTTGAATGTTTCGACTGTGGGAAATTGGTACCAAGTCGTCTTTTGCACCGGCCATCAGCAGCGTCGGGGCATCATCGGGCGTGACAAACAGTAGCGGAGAATCCTCTGCAGCGACGGTGCGACTGATCACTAAGGCGGGAAAACGGTCGTAGACGGCAGCGCGGTTCGGCGCGTCCGAAGCCATCACCTGCAAGTCTGTCGGGGCGACATAGGCGACGACCGCTTGTACGCGATCACTCGCTTGGGCAACCGGATCTTTGGCGTCGGCTTCGCCTTCGTCTGAAGCGGTCCCCAGCATCAACGAAAGATGTCCGCCAGCACTCATGCCGAACACGCCGATACGGTTGAGGTCGATATCGAACTTGGCAGCGTGGGTGCGAATGAAACGGACACTCCGCCGTACATCGTCAACCGCTTCGGCGATCGAGAACTTGGGGCTGCTGCCGTGCCGGACTGCAAAGACGGTAAACCCTTTCTCGGTCAGCGGTCGAAACATGTGTTGGGCTTGCTCCGGCGGGGTCCAGCGGGAATACCAGCCCCCACTGACCATGAACAGCACCGCTGCTCCGTTGGCATGCTCCTGGGGAGTGAAGACATCGAATGTTGTTGCCATTCCGAACTTGTGGCCGTAGACGACGTCGGGCGTGATCTCCACATCTGCGGCCCTGACGGTGCGGCTTGAGCTGACGGTGCCGCATAGACAGAGCAGGCATACGAGTGAGTAGGGACTCGAGGGAAGGAAATGACGCATTTGGGAATTGGCTCTCAAGGTTCTCGGGGGAGAATTCTGGGGTGAGTTTTCAACGGATCATTCGACCGTGTCTCCGTCCGTGCCGACTGGTCGAGATCGGTGAGGGGTGAACGACCCGCGGCTCAGCCAGGAGAGGTGTGCTCACGCAGAACGACAACTTTGCCTCGGTCCACACCCGCTTCGATGCGCCGATGAGCAGCGGCTAGATCTCGCAGAGGAAAGCGGCTGTCGATGGTGATCTTGAGTTGACCTGATTGATGCAACCGAATTAATTCCTGCAGGTCGTCGGCATGCGGTCGAGCGAGCATGACGGTGCCGGATTTCGACAAGGGCCATGTCAACACGGTCATCACCATGCCTTTGACATCCGGTTCAGTCGAGACGTAGCGGCCGTGGGGATTCATGACATCGCGAGCGTCGAGGTATCCAGATTTTCCAGCTGCATCAAAAACGATGTCCCAGCGTTCGCTCGACTCGGTAAAGTCGACCTGCTCATAATCATAAAAGTGATCCGCCCCGAGGGCCAAGCAGAATTCACGATTCTCACCGCTGGCGACTGCGTCGACATGGCATCCCGCGGCCTTGGCAATTTGAACTGCGAACATCCCGACGCCGCCACTGGCTCCGTTGATCAGTACTCGATGGTGCGACTGCATCTTGCCATGGTCGCGGAGTGACTGCAGGGCGGTGCTGCCAGCGAGAGGCATCGCAGCGGCTTCTTCGAAGGAGAGATTGTCAGGGAGCTTCGCGGCTGAGTCGATTGCACATACGCTGAATTCCGCACTCGCCCCGCCACGTGCAGCATCGAGAAACGCCATCACCCGGTCGCCCATCTTGAATGGCGCATCGTCGGCACAATCGGCGACCACACCGGCCACGTCATACCCAGGGATGCGGGGGAACCCGCCCGGCAGCAGACCCTTCATCTCGCCGCGACGCAGTCGATAGTCAATCGGATTGACGCTCGAGGCATGCATCTCGATCAGGATTTGCCCCGGCAATCGTTCCGGCGTGGGGATCTCAGCGGCGTGCAGTACGCTCGCGTCGCCATAGTCGTCGTACACCATTGCATGCATCGGAGCATCCTCGCGTCGAAAAAGGTTAAGAGAGCAGGTCTAGCTCAATTGAGAAGACATCAGTTTCTGTCGCAGTGGCGAAGATGCGATCAATGGAATCGATTCGCTTCACATCCACAACGGATTTCGCCTCGTCGTACTGCGGTGCGTCAAGCTGTTTCTTGGGAGTGTCAAATGTCTGCACCGGAGTTTCTGTGTCGCTATCGGACAGACGTGTCGGTGTCGGCGTGGGATACCATGGGATCGGTGCGACGGTATCGGCATTGGCAGATACGAGGGGCTCTCCGGCCGGGCCTTGACCATTGAGGAAATTGATCACTTGCAGAGCGTCAACGGCGGTGATCAGGCCGTCGCCATTGACGTCGTAGAATCCCTCGCCACTGACAGTAGAGGCGTCCACGGAAAAGTCGTCACCGGACTGATTAAGTTGGTTGATGATCTGCAAGGCATCTACCTCGGTAACATTGTAATTGCCGTTGACGTCGGCAGGGAACAACACATTGTGTCGTGCAGTCACGGACGCGAGCCCGCCGGGTAAACCCACTGTGAACGTTTGGGGGACTGTTCGCGGATAGAAGACGAGCGCGTACGATTCACCGGTAATGAGGTCGGCAGAGGCGAGCCCCGTTGCACTGTAAGTACCGATAATATTTTGATGTCGGTCGTACAGTAGCACACCCGCGTCGATGTGCTCGACATGCTGCGCAGTCACACTCAGGTTCTGAGTTTTGCTGGCCCGGAAAACAATTCCATGCGGCTGGCGGTCTCCAGGGATCGTGAGGGAACTCGTGGCACTCGCCGGGTCATCCCTTCGTACCGAGGCCAAGTCCAAGCCATCGTCGTCAAAGACCGTCAGTTGCACCTCGGGATTGCTGCCGAGTCGGGCGTAGGCGCTGTCGAGTAGCGAGATGTTGATTGATTCGGCAGCTTCATAGACCCCGTCGTCGATGACCTGGACCGAAATCGTCGCAGTCTTTTGGTTGGCGGCAAACACGAATTGATTGGCCGACAGACTCACGTCGGAGCCTAGTTTTCCTGTGCCGCGAATCGAAACGGGGACGCTGATCGGTGTCGAGGATGCTGAGGAAAGCGTCGCCGTCAATTCGAAAGCACCAGCATTTTCGGGCAGGGCTTCGGCGGACGTTGTCATCGTAACGGCTCGGCGAGAGTCGCCGACGACCTGCCAGCCGATATCGTCCAGGACAGCGAAGTCGAGCGATCCGAAGAGTCCACTACTTTGAATGCTGGACGTCATGATTGTCGACTGCTCACCGGCGACGGACTGCGCGATGTGGCCACCATTGAGCGGCAGGTGTCCCGCACCAACGTAGGCCGCATCGGTTTTGGCACCGGTAAACTTGCCAGCTTGGACTTTGGTCGTGAACGAGTTCGCAATGCCGAATCCGAGCACATGGGCGAGCTCGTGTTGGGCAAAGGTGAGGAAACGGTGTTGGCCGGCTTGGAGCGGGCCGTCATCGAAATTCCAATCATCGACCGTATCACTACGATTGTCGAAAGTGAGCGAAGCGACAAAGGGTGCGAAGTCCACGGCGCCGGTCCCCTGGGTGACTCCTTCACCACGTGTGGTCAGCGTCTTTCCAAATGCGGTGCACTGCGCTTGCGTCGTTGACGAGCAGGCATAGCTAAACGGAGTTTTCACTCCGTCAGCGTAGGAGCGCACCGTGCCGCCTTGGAAATCCAGGTTTTGCAGATTGCGACTGCCCACATAGACGACGATTTCATTAGCGGCTGCCGCAAAACCCGCGGGCAGTTTGGTGTTCGCACCCGTGCGAGGGTTCGTATAGTGGGCTTCCCAGCGAATCGACGAGTTGGATGCTGGGATTGCATCGAGAGTATCGCTCAGTCGGTCGGTGAGCAATCGACCGGCAAGTTCGAGCAACGCGCGCCGTTCCGGATGATTTTTGAAGAACCCGGTGTCATGGGAATAATCAAACCGGAAATGGACCGAGTCGGAGGGTTCCCCGGCGGGGATCGACTGACCGCTGGCCAGTAATCGACGTGATTCGAGTGCCTCGAATCGGATGGCGCGGGTGGCACGCGATCTCACTTGGCAGCGTCCTGTGGTGAGTCGTCGGTAGCGAAATGGCGAACTCATGATGCGGCATCCTCCGCAGAAGTCGAAAACGCGATGAAAAACGCGACGGGCAGTGGGCGTAGGGTCGGCGGTGTTAGTGTATCAGACTGGCCGCCTGCGCAATACCGAAAACGTGCGTGAAGCAAACGGATGTACACATGTCAATCTCAGTTGCGAGTGGGCGGCGGTGAGCCAAATTCAGGCGTGCGGAATGCATGTTCCAGCCCTCGGCTCAGGTTCAACGCCTTGTAGTCCCACGGGCGAAAGATTTTAATGTTCATTGAGAATTCGCTTGTTTTTGACGAACCCACCACGTTGGTGTCGCCGGGCGACTGATATTAAGCACCCTATTGGACCCCCATCCTATGCCCACTCAGACGGTTGCCAAAGGCATCACTCGATTCGACTTGGAAAATCGACGTGGCTACATGGTGCGGATTGCGCGGAGTGGCAATCGGATTCACCAATACTTCTCGGATTCGAAGTACGGTGGTAAACGCAAGGCATTGGCGGCCGCAAAGTCAGCCTACGAAGAACTGCTCGAGGAACTGGGGCCAGCAGAAAACTCGACGCGAGATAAATTGACTTCGCGCAACACCACCGGCGTCGTGGGCGTGCATGTGGCGTACTCGCAAGACAACCGCTATCCCGGTTGTGAGTACTATGCTTACTGTGCGTCTTGGGTAACCGAGGACGGCAAACGCGAAAAGGCAAGTTTTGCATGGAATAAGTACGGCGAGGACCAAGCGTTGCAACTCGCTATTTTGGCGCGGCAGCAGCAGATCACCGATCGCGAGCAGGTCGTGGCGATGTACGAGCGATCAGCCGCCGGGAAGCGAACCAAACGCGTCTCCAAGACGTCCAAGAAGTCTGTCAAAACGGGCAAGCGAAGTGTGAAGAAGCCCGCGGCGAGCGCGACCGCGAAGCGGACGGCTAAAAAGTCGTTGAAGAAGGCAGCGAAGAAATCATCGCACAAGGCTGCGAAGAAGTCGGTGAAACGGGGTGCTAAGAAAGCAGTCAAGAAAAAGGCCGCTACGAAACGAATGGTCGGCAAGAAATCAGTTAAAAAGAAGGCAGCCAAGAAAAGTGCTGAGAAGCAAGCGGCCAAAAAGAGTGTGAAGAAAAAAGCGGCCAAGAAGAGTGTGAAGAAGAAGGCTGCGAAAAAGAGTGCGAAGCGTCGTTAGTGAAACGTTCGACGCGATCCCGCCAGTGGGACCGTCGGCGCGTTGGACAGTGGGAGCGTTCGCGGGGCACGCGTCATCGACCAGGTTGACGGTGCGGCTTGGTGATTGACCGTGCGGAGGGCTCCGGGTATTGGTGAGTTGCTGTGTGGGTGACATGCGGTGCTCGGCCGACAAATGTTTGACACTTCAGAGGACGACAGACTTCCATGGCAACGCTGCTCGACACGATATCTGACAACGATTCATTGGCGCAGCGATTGGCAGCGATGCCAGCGGATTCGAAAACCCTGACACTGTCGCTCGCCGACCGCGGTGTGCACTTGCAGCATCCTGATTGGTCCGACGATGGCTCCGCCGATCATCAATTACAGGAGACCATTGACACGCCCATCGATCTGGTAGCGTTGCGCACGGACGAAGGATTTGTCCCTGGACGAAAGGTCGTCACGTGGGGCGGAGCTGCGGCGGCGGCTTCGTCGGGAGGTTGTTCGGAGGCTGACAGCAAAGAGGCTGAGTATCGTCTGATCGGGAAACTCGGTAGTGGCGGCACGGGGATTGTTTATCAAGCTCACCAGCGGGCGATCGATCGAGAGGTCGCCGTCAAAGTACTGCGACGAGAACTGGCTTGTGACCGCCAATCGCGGCAACGGTTCCTGGCGGAGGCTCGCGTGATCGGTTCGCTCGACCATCCCAACGTGATTGCGCTGCATGATCTCTGCATCGATGGTGAGGGGCATCTGTTCTATGCGATGAAGCGCATTGATGGGACGAGCTGGGATCAACAGATCGACCAATTCAGTGTGGAAGAAAACCTGACGATCTTATTACGTGTCGCCGATGCGATTCGTTATGCGCATTCTCGCGGATTGGTTCATCGAGATATCAAGCCTGAGAATGTGATGCTCGGTCGTTTCGGCGAGGCATTGGTTGCCGATTGGGGGTTGGCCTTGCAGCTCAGCGGCACACGTCGCGGAGATGTCGCGCAGGTGGTGCTCGATAGCAACAGTGCGATCGGCGGGACGCCTGCCTACATGGCTCCGGAGCAGGCGATGGGCAGGCTTGACTCGATCACCTCGTCCACGGACGTGTACTTGCTCGGCGCGATCTTGTACCAGATTTTGACATCGCGTCCGCCGCACCATGGAAAGAACCTATTGCAATGCATCAAAGCGGCCGCGCGCAACGATATTGAGCCCACTGAAGTGGTTGGTGAGTTGATGGATACCGCCATGAAAGCGATGGAGACTCGTCCCGCGGCGCGATTCCCGAGCGTGGAGGAGTTCGTACGCTCGATCAAGGCTCACCGCATTCATGAGGAGAGTGAGCGATTGGTTCGCCGCGCCAAACGGCGGGTGTGGCCGGAGGACGCTGCGCCGGGGAGCGGCGCCGATGTTCCCGAGGAAACCTACGAGCGGTTTCGGATCGGTCAAGCATTGTTGCACGAGGCGATTGAACTGTGGCCCGAGAACGAACGCGCCAAGCGGACGCTGGGCCAGATTCAGCTCGAATTCGCTCGGTTTGCCTCCGGTCAAGGTGACCTCGATCTTTCCTTGAGGCTCTATGATGTTGCGGGGCAGGGAGACTGTGAGGCAGCCGTTCGGGTGCGGCGTGAGCGTGACCTGCGGGACGAGATGCAAGAGAGTCAGGCAAAGTACTCTGCGTTGTTTACGCAGTCCCCCGAAGCTGGGATGTTGGTGCGGTGGTCCGACGGGATTGTGCTCGAAGCCAATCCCGCTTGCCTGGCCATGCTCGGCTATGACGTGGGCGATTTAGTGGGACAATCGATTGCGAGTCTCGAGGTTTGGGCCTGTCCGGAGCAGCGTGAACGGTTTCTCGAAGCATTGACTCGGGAAGGTCGCGTCGAGAATTTTGAAACTCAGTTTCTGCGAAACTCTGAGGACGCTGATCGAAAAATTGACGTGCTGATCAGTTCCCGGACGGTGAACGTCAACGGTGTTGAGATGTTGATGTCAACGATCCGCAATATCTCCGAGCGACGCGCTGCTGAGCGGAATCTGGAGCAAAGTCGGCGACGTCTGCGAGACCTCCAGCGGCTCGCGGGGTTAGGTGCTTGGTCATTCGATCCAAACACAGGGCTGGTGCATTGGTCCGAAGAGACGTTCCGTGTGGTGGGGCGAGACCCGCAGCGAGCGGAACCGAACTTCGAAGAGTTTTTAGCGGACGTGCACCCGGACGATCGAGTGCGTTTTCGTGAGGTGCTCAATCAATCTCTTGAGACGGGTGCCGCCTTTCAGATTCATTTTCGACGCCGCGACGACGATGGGCACTACCGCAGCCTGCTGACACGGGGGCGTCCCGTGCTCGACGACAATAATCATACCACGGAAGTTTACGGCATCCTGATGCCGGGGGAGGACAACTCCTAACTCCTAACTCCTAACTCCTAACTCCTAACTCCTAACTCCTAACTCCTAACTCCTAACTCCTAACTCCTAACTCCTAACTCCTATTGTCTGCTTCCGATTCTACCGTACTGCGTTATACGCAAACCGATCCTGACGTTCGGTTAATGCTGCGGGTGCGCGACGATGACGCGGGAGCTTTCGAGGAGTTGGTTCGCCGTTATCAATCACGTTTGGTGCGTTTGATGCAGACGTTGGCACCCCATACCGATTTGGCTGAAGACCTTGCCCAGGAGACGTTTTTGCGAGTCTATCGCGCTCGAGAACGCTATGAGCCGGGGGCCAAGTTTTCAACTTGGTTGTTTACGATCGCGGGAAACGTTGCTCGCAACGCGAAGCGAACGGCTTCGCGTCGTCACGAGATCAGCGAGATGGACGCACCGCGGTTTTTGGGAGCGAGTGATGACAGCGGCCCGCTCTTGGCAACGACGGCGCTCGATGCGAGTGGGATGATGCCGGTGCGGCTGGCCGAAGGTGATGAGCGAGCCAGGTTGGTTCGTGCGGCGGTCGCATCCCTGAGCGAGCGTCAGCGAATGGCGCTGATCCTGTCGCGTTTCGAGAACATGAATTACGTCGAAATCGCGGAAACCATGGGGCTGACAACCAAAGCGGTCAAATCGCTGCTCAGCCGTGCCCGCGTCGGTCTCAAGGAGAGTCTCGATTCCTATATGCAGAGCGGCGTTCTGGACGAGGACCTCCATGTCTCGCAATCGCTGCCTTCGACTTCGAAGATGCTCGAACAGTTCCAGGAACCACATCGCTCGGCGCGATCAAAGCCTGACAATAATGGTAAATCGACGGGCGATCCGTCGGGCGGTGATGCATGACAGATTCCAATATGATCGATTCCGATGACGAATTGCTGGTCGCCTACCTCGATGGTGAGGTGACGCGGGAGGAGCGTGATCAGATCGAGAATCGGTTAGTCGCCGATGATTCGCTGCGTGTGCGTCTACAGAATCTTCAACGCAGTTGGGATTTGCTCGATTGGTTGCCCAGCCCGACTGTGAACGAGCGTTCTGTTGAAACGACGTTGCAACTCGTTGTGGCGGATCTCACCCAGAGCGGCTCGAGTACTTCGGGAAACGATTTTGCTACGCTGCCGACGGCGCATCCAGGCGGCCAGCAAAAACCGGCCACGGCTAACTGGATCCGATGGTTGCTGTGGTTGGGCATACCGCTCATCATCGCGGCGATTGTGTTTGCAGCGGTACGCTGGAACCAGGCACGCGAGCTTCGGCGGCAAGTCGCGGACTTCCCGATCGCGCTGGACATGGATGCGTACCGACTCAGTGAGAAACCCGGTTTGGTTGAAGACCTGATGGCGGCACCTCGCTGGAATTCGGTGGTCGGTGGATCGATCACTCAAGCGGTAGATAACGTGATCGATCCGCAGTCGCCGCAGTCGTTATACGGTGGCCTGGATGATGAGAAACAGACGCCGTCACCGACTGAATTTGCCGCTCGCCTGCGTGAAGTTCCTGCTGAACAGCGGATGATCGCTTTAGCACGATGGGATCGCTTTAATCGATTGGACGAGCCCTCCAAGGAACAGCTCCGTGCTTCGGCAGCGAGACTGTGGTCGCGTGAGAACGCTCACGAGCAACTCGATACGTTGCGGAGGTATGTCCGCATGCGTGAGCAGCTCAGCGATCAAATGGTTGCTCAGATCGAAACCGGTACGAGCGAGGAGCGCTTTCGGGCAATCGATGCGGCGATTGGTGAGATGATCACGTCCATCGGTCGCATTACGCGCCGCAATCTCAGTGAAGATGCGATCGAACGGATTGATTTCACGGTCATCCAGTTTGTCAAAGCACGATTGAGCGAGGATCAGGGGAAGGGCGGCGAGCCATCGCCCTCTCAAAAGTTATTTGATTGGTGTGAGAAGAACTCCCATCGCAGTGATGATCCCAAGCTTGCGTACCGGATGTTTGCGTTGGCCAGTGTCGTGCGAGATCCGAACTGGCCGGGGCGTGACGGGCGGTCCTCACGCGATGGTGAATCGTCGTACCAAAAGATACCACCGCTGAGCCACCGCGAGTTGGATACGATCCGATCCATGTTGCCTACGAAGGACCTCGATACGCTGCAGCAATACGTTTCCGATCCCTGGATGCAAAGCGTGATTCTGCGCGAATGGGCGCATGAAGCGGTGCATCGCAAGATCCGGGGTGAGGCCAAGCCATTGTCACTCGCGGAGCAATACGAATCGATGTCGCCGACGCGGCGTGAACGCCTCGATTTGGCATCGCCTGAAGAAGCGAGAAAGATGTTGATCGACGGCATGTAACGGCGTTCGTTAGTCCGCGGACGCTTGTCGTCGAAGCGACGCCCACGAGTCTGACAACGCCCGATCGGCTGGCGAGGGTGGCTCGGCCGCGGTACCAAGCTCGCCCGCTCAGCTGGCGCAGATCTCACGGTAATACTCGATACTTTGCCGCAATCCCTCCGCGATGGTCACTGCAGGATCGAAGCCCAATTTTGTGCGGGCTTGGATGATGTCAGCTAGCGAGTCGCGAACGTCTCCTGCCCGAGCGGGCTCGTGGATAGGTTGGATGTCCCGGCCGAGCAGTTCCCGCAGCGTCTGCAGTAACTCGAGCAGAGTGGTTCGTTCACCACGGGCGATATTAAAAGTATTGCCAGCGACGTCAGGTTGGGTCGCGGCGAGTAGATTGGCATCGGCGACGTCGCCGACGTACACAAAATCGCGAGATTGGTGCCCGTCTCCATAAATCACAGGGCGTTCCCCTGAGAGGATCATCGAGACGAATCGGGGAATGACAGCGCTGTACTCACTCTGCGGATCCTGGCGTGGTCCGAACACGTTGAAGTACCGCAGCACCACGGTTTCGATATCGAACTCGCGATTGAACGCTGCACAGAAGCTTTCCGCGGCGAGTTTGGAGGCTGCGTAGGGGGATAGGGGCGACGGTGGATCGCTCTCCCGCTTGGAAACGAACAGGGAGTCTCCGTAGGCCGCGCTGGTCGACGACAATACAAATCGCTGTGTACCCGCCTTCGCCGCAGCGGCCAGTAGTTCGACGGTACTCGTCGTGCACCACTGATGACACAGTGCCGGTTCCCGCATGCTCCGTGGGACGCTCGCCATCGCGGCGAGATGAAAAATATGATCAATTCCATCTACTGCGGTGGTGGCGATGGAGGGCTCGGACACATCAGCGTTGATGAATTCCAACCGATCGGCGTGTCCACCCTGCTGGAAGCTCTGCAGATTCGCCGCATAGCCTGTCGAGAGATTGTCGACGACGCGAACCCGCGCTCCGGCATCGAGGAGCTTGCCGACCAAATGGGATCCGATGAACCCCGCGCCCCCGGTGACAAGACAATGGGCATCGTGCAGCGAAGCGAAATTCATAGTGACCTTGGGGGACGGACGTGTAGAAACAGCAACAGCGTAGTGGATTTTGTTAACGGCGTGTCGATTCACGGACTCGAGACGATAGCGAGTTTAGTGAGCTCAGCTCTCGTTGGCCGTTCGCGTCCACATTGGCATAGGTGCCTGTTGAATCCAGATCGATCGACAGCTGGTGAAAGATCCATTGCCGACGTTGGGGGGGATTGTTTCACGTCAGCCCACTTTTTGGAACCGGTCCTCAGCGGTGGCGTCGCCTGCAACGGACGCTACCGCCAGGCTTCTGAAACCCAATATGCTGGAGATAGCACCGATAGACTTTGACAGATCGGTGGTTCTCGATTCGATCTTAGGCCGCCCGGCCGCCGCGTTTGAGTTGCTTCCGCATGCGGCGGCGTTCCGCTTTGTTCATGCTCGACCAATCAATATCATCGTCGGAGAATTCTTCACCGTCGCTGTCATCGTCGTCATCGTCTGGCTCGTTATCGGGTGCCGCATTGCGAGGCGCGCTGGAGCGAGTGTTGGGCTTCGATGCTGGGGGGGCGTCTTCGCTCGGATCGGTGTCCTCCGATTCTTTGCTCGCTTTTCGCTTCAATAACGAGCCGAGGCCGAAACGCCGTTTCTTGGGTGGTTCATCGCTTTCGTCCACTTCGACGGGCGGCGATGCGTCCTCTGCGGCTTGATCGGGAGACGGCGAATCGGAAGTGGCCTTCGAGCCTCGACGGAGGCTCGGCCACCATCGCCGACGTTTTGTCGGTTCCTGCTCGCTTGGGGATTCGTCGACGTCATCATCGCTGACGCGATCTCTCTTCGTGTTCACCTCGGGGGCGGATTCGTCATCAATATCGGGTGGGTTCGTTTCGACCGGCTGGGAGTTCGATTTGCTGGCGGCGGACTTGGCAGGTGTGACCTTGGCGGGTTTGGGCTTCGCGGGTGGCAACAGACCGAACCACCGACGTTTTGTGATCGGGGTGTCTGAGTCGACGGTCTTTTCGGCGTCGGCTTTGGCAGTTGTTTTGGTCGAGGCACGGGGCGGGCTGGTCACTTTCGCCGCCGGTTTGCGCGCCGGAGGTGGCTCGGTCATTGCGGATGAGTCTGCCGAGGCGTCGGAGTCTCGACGGGAGAACCACCGGGGAGTTGCTTCGCGCAGACGCTGGATCATGCCTGTTGCAGGTTCAATGCCGCGTACTTCGCAATAGAGCGAGCGCAGATAGATCACCGCCGCGGTAAACCACAGTGACACCGCGAGTAGGGGCGCTGAAGTGACGACCGACCACCGTAACATTGTATCGACAGCGATCATGTTCCACTGGGCAGCGACAGGGATGGCGATGCAGATCCAACCACCGATCAGTAACGCCAAACTCGTGCGGTGTTGCCAGGTCTCCGCGATCGTGCGGAGTGCCAAGACCGCTCCGCCAACGACCAGGAACAGTCCGATCCAGTCGTGACCTGACAACGCAATCCGTCGCCCCATCAGCATTTCGACAGCAGCCCCCAGCATGGCGAGCAGGGGCACCACGGTCGCGACGCTGGCGACCAGCGATACACCGACGATCCATTGCCAGAGGCGATAGTTGCCGCGAAAATCGTCGTTGCGGAAACGGCGAAGTTGGTAGGTCATCCAACCGGCACCGGCGAGGGCCAGATACATCACGCCGGTCACGTATCGACCGAGGCTACCAGGCCGATAGATTTGAAACACATCCACGAACGCTGGGCGGCTTTCGATGGAGACGAATCGCACGGTGGCATCGTTCATCAGTACCATCGCAAGTACGACGGTCGACAGCACGGCGATCAATTTCGCGACGGCGGACCGGTCGACGGGAACCAGTGAGAACCAGCGGCCGCGGAGGCCCTCGCGAACTCGTGTCCCGTAGACCAGCGTGGGCCGGCGTGCTTCGCGCATGGAGTCGATTCGACTGCGCGATCCACTCGCAGGGGTGGCGGCGGTCGCCGACGCGGTGGTCATCAGGACACGGCGACGTCGATCGTCCTGACGACGAAATTGACTCATAGCGGCGGACGAAGGGCTGGCGGAAATCAGGCGGGTGGCTCCCCTCCCTGGACGGCGGGAGGAGCCACGACAGGGCTCCCACCGGTGATCGCACTCAGGTAACGGGAGCTCTCTAAGACCACGCTCGAGTAAGCGTCGCTACCTTCCTCCTACCAGATTCTCATCTGTCGCAGCAAGTCAAACCTAGTTGCCGTTCCACCACCAGCGATCCGAACCGTTGTCCTGTTGGACACTGACAAGTGATTGCAATTCGGGGCGTTCTACTTGATTTTCGACCACACCGAATGCGTTGATATTCACGCCACCGGATGCTGTCACGGTCCAGCCCGCCATTCCGTGGATGAAGCTGCACTGGGGGCTGAGTGAGCGGGGCAAGTCGAAACTAGGCAGTTCGATCAAGGAGTCACTCCCACGCAGGACGCCCAGGTCGATACCGCTGCTACGATCGAGTTGTTCCTGGGTAATCAGTGTGGCCACGACGGCGAAATCCATGGCGTTGCGAAGGTCGCGAAAAATCGGCATTTCCTTCGACAGTGAGTCATATTTCTCGGTCATCGCATTTGCCCATTTCACGGCCAGGGGGTCCTGACGGCCGTCGGACACGACGGTGCCATCGGCGGCGACAATGTCCTCTTCGGTCAGCGTCTTGACGCCTTGACCACTGATCTTCCAGACCTGGCCGGCGGGATCACGGGCGATGGCGTCGTAGTTACAGGCCATCCACCAGCGCGGGCTCTGCGTGGCCGACTGCCGCTTGTTTCGTGCGATATCGAGGTAGCTGGGCAATCCCTTGACGGGCGAGGGAGTCAACGCCATGGCGATCCGTTTCATTTCGAAATCCGCAGCGACGAGGGTGCGGGCAAACCGGCTCTGGGTGGGAACGCCTGCCAATTTGATCATTTGCGGACCGAACGCTTGTCGCATCCCCGCTTCTAAGAACGCGGGGTTTTGCCCTGGACGCAGGACGATGTTTTTCAGGAAACCCTGCAGCCGTTGGCGACCTTCGGCGGTAGGTTCGATCGAGCACAGAATGCCTCCGTCACGCCGCGCTTCTTCCACGCTTCGGAATGCGGTGACGAGGTCGTCCAAACGCAATACCGAGCCACCCGATTTGGTGCCGACGACGGAGCCGTCTGCACGCACCTCCCAAGGTTCGGCGGGGCCGACCAACAGAATGTCATGGTTTTCCTTGTCGACGACGACGTATTCGACCCGCTGCAGTCCAGCCAAAAACGCGGTCTCATCGTCCAGTTCGCGGCCGGTTTCGTGCATTTCTTTCAAGGCATCCTGCAACCGCGCCAGCGAAATGACTCGGCTCTCGGTCGCTTCGCCCAACTCGCCACCGGGTTGGTTGATCGCCGCTCGCACCTTCTCGGCCATCTCCTTCTGTTCAGCCTCGGTGGCCGCTCGCACGTTGCCTTCGGGGTCGATCATCACGCCCCCGACGGCTTGCCGGTTTCCGAAACCAAGGCCAGCATATGCTGTGGGCACCGCAGTAACAGTGAAGACAAGGCCGACGAGAAGGGCCAATACGCCCAGGTTCGCAAACGGGCGGGCAAACGGGGTTCCGTCCCGGTGCGAACGGGCGAACGGGCGTTGAATGAGAGAACGCATCGAGACAGATTCCTGCTCAGGTGAAAAGTTTCGTAACATAGCGGCAAGTGTCTAGAATACTTGTGGTATTTTCCAGTGACAAGCAAGACCAACCATTCTGCCGCAGTTTCCTCAACAATGGATGCCTACTTGGTGCTCCATCGCGGTACTCGCTGGACCGACGTCTACCGATTGGCTGGTTCGGAGGATGTGTTTCTGGGGCGATCCTCGCAAAATCAGATTGTGCTCCGCAGCGGCCGAGCGAGTCGCCGGCACGCTCGAATCTCCTGCGAGCCCGCTGGCTGGTGTGTTGAAGACCTTGCGAGCCGAAACGGCGTTTTTGTAAACGACGTGCCGATAAATGGGCAATCGCCTACACCGTTGGAAGAGGGCGATCGGCTGCAAGTGGCGGGATTCGAGATGCGGTTCACGTACGACTTGGCCCGATGGGCGGGGCCGTCCACCGCAGTTGGCGAGCACGCCGGGGCGGACGCAGGCCTCGACGAGGGGGCCACCGAAGACGCGATGTTGCTCGGCGACGAATTTGCGTCAGAAATTGAGTCCCCGTGGCTGGATATTGTCTCGCAGTCGCCCGCACAAACGCTGGAATCGAGAAAGAATCCGCCGAATCCGAGTGAGCACACGGACTCGGCCAACCTCTCGCTGCTCCAAATGGCGTTCGCGATGGGCAGACTCGATAGCGATGAGGGGGATTTTGAGCCCGCCAGCACGCTGTTGCTGCAGACGCTCGCCAGCCAGTTGCCGGCTGCCGAGATCGCACTGTACTTATTCGATGAGGCCCGTGAGCTGCCCCTGCCGCGCCACGTTCATCAACGACCTGGGCACCGCTATCGTCGCCCGCCAGAAAACCTCGTACGCCAGATACTGGCCCCCGGAGCGGCGGCGCTGCTGGCGCGGAACATTTTGGGTGACCGCCATTTGGCCACCGCGGATACACGGGGCGAGATTGATGTGGAATCGCTGGTGTTGGCCCCCCTGCATGTGCCCGCGCAGCAACCGGCGACCGACCCCTCCCAACTTCGCCCCGCAGGCGGTCTCGTTCATGTCACCACCGGTGCCGGCGACGCCTCGTTGCAGGAACGCGATCTCGCCTTGATCGTGACTGCGTGCGAAATTTTTTGCGAAGCCTGTCGGTCGCAACATCAGCGACACCAACTCGAGCAAACCCTCCACCAGTCCAAGCAAACGATCAGTCGCCTGCGCACCCAGCTCGCTGGACGTGTTGAGATTCTCGGTCGCAGCGATGCGATTGCCGATGTGCAGGTCAAAATCGCCCAAGTCGCTCGTACGGATGCCGCCGTGCTACTGCGGGGAGAGTCCGGATCGGGCAAAGAACTCGTCGCCTCGGCGATCCACTTTGCCAGTCGTCGGGCGGAGGGGCCGATGGTCTGCCTGAACTGCGCCGCCCTGTCGAAGGATCTGCTCGAAAGCGAATTGTTCGGTCACGAGAAAGGGGCGTTCACCGGGGCCACGGACTCTAAAAAGGGGAAGTTTGAAGCCGCATCCGGTGGCACATTGATGTTGGACGAGATCGGGGAGATGAACCTGGAACTGCAGGCGAAGCTACTTCGCGTCCTCGAAGGGCATCCCTTCGAACGTGTCGGTGGGCAGACGGCGGTCCGTGTCGACGTCCGTGTGATCGCCGCAACCCACCGAGATCTGCAGGCCATGGTCAGCAGCGGGGATTTTCGGCAGGACCTGTTCTATCGCTTGCATGTCATCGAAATCGTGGTCCCCCCGCTGCGCAGTCGCGGCCGGGATATCGTGCTGCTGGCGGAGCACTTTGTGAGCTCATTCGTGCAGTCGATGGGGCGGGGGCCGATGAGTATATCGCCTGCTGCGAGGCAGAAACTGTTGGGGTATTCCTGGCCAGGAAATGTTCGCGAGTTACGCAATGTGCTCGAGCGAGCGGTCGTGATGGCACCGCTCGATATACGCGGTCCCCACGAGATTGGACCCGATGAACTGCTGATGGCGCCGGCGATGCAGGGGAATGTCGTCGCTCCGCCGCGAGCGGACACCGAGGGAACGCCGCCGGGAATCTCGCTCGCCGAGCTCGAACGCCAGCACATCGAACAAGTCTTGCAGAGTACTGGCGGAAACAAAAGCAAAGCGTCTGGGATTCTGGGGATCGAGCGCAGTACGCTCGATCGAAAACTCAAACGCTACGCAGAAAACTAGTTCAACATCTCGTTGACTTGCGTGATCACAGCCGAGACGTCGACCTTGTCAGCTTCGAAATCATGCCGTGAGACCACTTTGGAGTTGTTCACCAGCAGCACGGTGACGGCGGTGTCCGCATTGAGTTTGTAGCTGGCGGGGCCGTTTTTGGCGTCCTTCGCAACGACGATCGGCACGTTCTTTTCTTTCAGTTTGCTGGCCATGGCGTTAGCTTGACTGGTCAGCTCCTGTGGCTCTTTGCCGATCAACGTGACCAAGCCCTTCAGCTGGTCACTGGAGTGCTTCGCGACAGCAGCGTCGACTTGCTCGATCAATTCTGGCACCGAACCGTCGGTCGAGCGAGTGAAGATCATCACCATCGGGCGTTGACCGTATTTGCAGCGATAGCAGAGGGTCGAGCCATTTTCGACGTTGTCATCTGCTGCGCCAGCAACTTTTGTCACATGGAATGCACCGACGGCGTCACCGGCGCACAGGCCTTTCGCATCGGCATCCTGAGCAGCCTTTGCGGGTTCGCCGGCGGTCACGATGGGCGCGGACAACATGCACAGGGCGGCAAGGGAAAATAGGAAACGAGTCATTCGAGGCTTCTCCATGAAGCGTGTCAAAAAGGGGGGAAGAGCGCGACAGGCTACCGAGATCCCACAGGACCAGGCGCAGACCGCCAGCTCGTACATTAGGAACATAATGTACAATCCTCCCACCCGTCCGCCACACTGACGGAAAAATCGTCACCAAATGTCCAGTTCCGGTTTGGCTTCGCCAGAGCGAATTTTGTGCCAAGGTGTCTGCGTCGGCTGCGGGGCTGACGCGGTTCCAATCAAAAGGTTTCGTCGTGCTTGGGTCGTGCGGCCGGTCGACAACCGGGGGGTGACTTAGAGGCTCTGCTCTCCCTGTTAAGCCATGGCAGGTGGTGCATTGAGATCATACGAATCCTGCGGTCAGTGCAAACGTTCCGGACGGGACGTTGGTCCCCTCCCAAGTTCATTGGAACCGTGCAAGGCGGGTGGTGTGGAACCGGCGGCATCGGTGGGGAGCGTTGTCGAGACCTTTCGCAGCGTGAGGATTTCAGCCATCTGGAATTGGCAAGGCGAAAAAACTGGTTGCATGCTGGGGTTGCGGTGGGATATAATCGACGGTGAACTCACGCGACAGCCAGGGGGGATTTTGGAAAACATCCCGCGTCTGTCCTCCTCTTCTTTCTACCAGCCCCGGACCTACGCCAGATGAAAAACAACCGTCCCGGATTCACGCTCGTTGAACTGTTGGTGGTCATCACGATCATCGGCATTCTGATGGGCCTGCTCATCCCCGCCGTCAACGCCGCGCGAGAAGCCGCCCGACGGAATCAATGTGCCACGCAGATGAAGAACCTGGCTTTGGCCGCGATTCAACACGAAAATGCGAAGGGCGAACTTCCCGGTTATCTGCAAAATTATGGTACTTACACCGGTACTGGGACCCCTGCAGACCCTGCAGACCCAACTGCAGCTGCTCCGGCTGCCCATGCTAAATTGGGTACTTGGGTTGTAGCCCTGATGCCATTCCTTGATGCGCAACCGACCTATGAGATCTGGACTGAAGATCGTTATCCGATTCTTTCCGGTGGCGGAGGAGAGCTTGCTCCAACGAACGAGCAGCGAGGCGCGGGTGTTGGCTTTCATCAACGCTCGGCACCCAATCTAGCGATCATGCAGTGTCCCAGTAACCCGAATAGTGATGGTGAATTTGCAAGGAACAGCTATGTAAGCAACAACGGGATGTTTGCATTGCCTACTTCCACTGGCAGTGCGGCCTCGCCGGGCACTCTCGTGTCCTTCGCTCAGTCAATGGAGCGCGCTAATGGCGCCTTCAACAACAAATTCAATGGTCCTGTTTCCGCGTCTGTCCCGGCGGCTGTTGGTTCTAAGGTACGACTCGACGACATGAAGGACGGCCAAGGTTACACGATGCTGTTCAGCGAGAACGTGCAAGCGTTGCCGTGGAACCGTCCTGGTTTCGCGAACGCGTCAGAGTTGAGTGCTCCTACGGTTGCATATCCTCCTGAAGCTCGTTACACGCAAGGAATGCTTTGGTTCTACGAGGACCCGCAGCCTAGTTCGATGGGAGCGGCTCTATGGAGCCATGGTGTTCCAGGGGCGGTGAATCCAAAGCACAAGATTAATGGTCGGGGCACAGCTGCTAATGAATCTATTTTCGTAGAGTCGATGACGAATCTAAGCCCTGGCACAAATGTATGGGATTTAGCGCGTCCATCATCGGCTCACGTCGATGGCGTTAACATCGGTATGGCCGACGGTGGAACTCGTTCGATCACTAATTCGATCGATTATCGGGTGTACCAAGCCTTGATGACACCGCGTGGGAAATCCAGCGATGTGCCATGGCAAGAATACGTAATGGATGAAGACGCGATCTAGGTTCGCAGATTTTGTTCTGACCATCAAGTGAAAGGCAGTGCTCCCACAGCACTGCCTTTTTTTTGGTCCATCTGGGTTTATCGTGCCGTTGGCATCGGTGAGCCAGGGGTATGGGAGCCGCCAGGCATGGCGGGGCATACAGATCGATTGTCACGCTGATATAGCGGGTGCGTGCTGGACCTGCTCACGGTCAATGCAGCCGGACCTGCTGGTTGGCTTGTTGACCGTCGAGCGGGCCGGATGGATTCGTCGTTGGAGATGAGTGCCTCTCACGCACGGTCTGCGTCGATGCACGGCAGCCACGCCAGGTCGGGGCAGGCAGTTACCCAGGGCAGTTCAGAAATCCGGGGTCGGCGACGCGAACTTAGACGCTTTCACAAACGTCGACGCGGTTGAATACTTGACGGCCGGCCGCGACAGGACGAATCGCCTCTTGGGCTAGCTGTTTGTGGTAAAAACTGCGGACTCGACCGCTCAGGTAGATCGATTGATCGCTTTCGGTAACCTCAATGCGTCGTAATTCCGACACCGCGCTGCGGGCGAGGACCGAAACTACCGCACTATCGTTTTCGCCACGCACCATCCGCGATCGTCGGGCAGCGTTGATGAGAGCTTTCTGCTCCTCCGTGTGATCTGTGCAGTTGAGAGGAGCTACCGGTGTAAGAGCAGTCATTGAGACCCAATCCATGCGGGAATATTAGCCAAGAACCTTGTACGTATTAATATTTCCGATTTAGGATGGTTTGGCCACAGCAAAACCGAAAAAATCCGCCAAGTTCCCCAAAACGATCCGCAGGATCGCAGCAACAGCCATAACTGTTACTTCTGCTCGTACTTTTTGAATAGCTGACGATGACGGCTGCTCAGGTCCACCTGCCGGCCTTGCACGTAGGCGTCGACGACATTGGTTTCGGATTCCAACACGTCTCCGTCAACGACAATCAGCGTAGCGTCTTTTTCGGTCTTCAATGTGCCGACTCGCTCGGCGACGCCCAGGATTTCGGCGGCCGATCCCGTGATGCTGCGGATGGCATGTTCGCGATCGAGCCCATAAGCGACCGCCACCCCGGCGTGGTAGGGCAAGTTGCGAACGTTGGACGCCCCACCGGGATAACCTGAGCCCTCACCGGCGATGGCGAACTGCACGCCAGCTCGGTGTAGCTGGGACGGCAGTTCATAGAGCGCGTCGTACGCGTCGTGTCGCCGTCGCGGCAGACGGTAGGTGCCGATCAAGATGACGGGGATATCGTTCGCCTTGATGGCGTCGAGGCAGTGCATGGCATCGGCGCCTCCGCAAATAACCATGGGAATTTCGCGAGCGGTAAAAAACTGGATCGCGGAATCGATGGTTGCCATCCGATCGGCGTGCACAAAGACGGGACGGGCACCGTCGACGACCGGGATCCAGCTTTCCAACCGCACGTCCGTCGGCGTGTCTGGATCGGCGTTTCGCAGGTCGCGGTAACGGCGAGCCTGATCGAGCAGGTCGTCGATCTTCGTTATCTGTTCATCGTACCTTTTCGCATTCTCTTTGGCATCACGACCGCGCGGGACCATTGTTTCCCAGTCGACACAGAGGCCGACCGGTGTTGCGATCGACATGTCTTTGACACCCCATCCATCGAGTTGCATGAGCGCCGACTGGCCGCGGATCCAGCGACCCCCGGGGACGACATGGGCAATCAGTACGCCACCGGCCCGCGCCACCGGAATCAACTCGCTATCGGGGTTGAATGCGATCCAGGAACGCACGTTCGGATTCTCGTCGCCACGTTCGCTGCTATCCACCGTCACATCAACGGCCGTTATCTCACGCAGGCCCAGATCCGTGAATGCGTCGATTAAGCCTGGGTAAACATGCTTGCCCTGACCATCGATGACAATCGCCCGCTGTGGTTGAGTAAAACCGCGTCCGATGCGTGTGATCACACCCTGATCAAATAGCAGCGAGGTATTCTTTTGAACGGATCCGTCACCGATGTGGAGGGTCGCGTTCTCGATCAGGATGGGACGTGTTTGCGGCCGCCCTGGCACGATGTCGTGAGCGTCCGCGATGGCGCTGCCTAGCAGCGAGCAAGCAATGGGGAATAAGAGTGCTCTGCGGCGTGAAAACTTCATTTTGAATCTCCGTTGCGTTGGTCGATCGAGGATTGCTGGGCGCCGCGAGAGTTACAGAACTCGTCGTATCGAAGCCACCGATCCGCTTCGGCGACGCTTTCTGGTGCGTCGGCTGTCTTCTCAGAGCTCGCTTGTTTGGGTTTGCCATCGAGCAGTTCCTGGATTAACTGATTTCTCCAGGTTTGATCGCGCTTGCGTAAACGAGCGTTGCTATCGAGATCGAAGATGGGGCGACCATCAATCCAAGTCTGCTCGCAGCGAGTGGTTGTTGACAGCGGTGGTCCGCTCCAGAGGACCAGGTCTGCGTCTTTACCGACCTCGATTGAGCCGACCCGGTCTTCGATGCGTAGCTGTTTCGCTGGATTGAGTGTCACGAACTTCAGCGCCTCGGTGGGTCTCACGCCACCGTACTTCACCGCCTTGGCAGCTTCGGTATTCAGGTGCCGACCCAATTCGGGATCGTCGCTGTTATAGGAGACAACGACCCCCGCCCGGTGCATCAACACGCCGTTGTACGGGATAGCGTCATAGACCTCGAATTTATACGCCCACCAATCGGCAAATGATGATGCCATTGCTCCATGTTTGACCATGGCGTCGGCAACTTTGTAACCTTCCAAAATGTGTTGCAACGAACCGATTTTGATACCGAATTCGTCGAGTACATCGAGCGTTGCGACAATTTCATCTTGTCGGTAGCTGTGACAATGAATCCAACGTTTTCCAGCTTGGATTTCAGCGATCGCCTGGAGTTGGAGGTCCACGCGTGGCGGCAGCGTGCCTCGCTCTCCGGCCTGCCAACGACGATGGGCGACCGCATATTCGCGGGCCGCGAGCATTTGATCGCGCAGCAATTGCTCGACGCCCATTCGCGTGTTGGGATATCGCGATGGCGAGCGTTTGACGTTTTCACCGAGGGCAAATTTGATCCCTGCGGGGGCTCCGGTGAAGACGAAATCGTCCATCGAGTCACCCCAGCGAAACTTGACGACTTGGTTTTGGCCGCCAATGGGGTTTGCCGATCCATGCAGAACGTTGGCGGTGGTGACGCCACCGGCGAGTTGCCGATAAACCGTGATGTCGGTCGGGTCAATGAAATCGGCAATGCGTACCTCGGACGTGATCGCTTGGCCGGATTCGTTGATCCCGCCGTCGGTTGCCGCGTGAGAATGGCAGTCGATCAACCCTGGCGTGAGATGCTTGCCCGTGGCATCAATGATGACGCAATCATCCCCTTTCTTTAACTGGATGTGGTCCTCGATTGCGATGATTTTTCCGTCTTCAATTAAAACATCTTGCGGTGTTTCAGGGACCTTTAGGTCATCGCGATCCTCACATGTCCACACGATCGCACCGCGGAACAAGACGCGATGGGGGCGTGGCACGGGGCGTTCGCGCCCGTAGGCCCCGAGCGGGAAGACGATTTCGATGGACTCGGTCTCCTCGCCCGATTTCTCCGCCGCGTCCGCATCAGCGGCATTCTCAACGTCAGATTCCTCGGGAGCGGACTCTGTCTCGGTGTTGCTTTGATCGGAATCCTTGTCCTTGGATTCTTTGTCTTGGGAATCTTTGTCTTCAGAATCCTCTACCTCGGCGCCGTCTGCCTTCGCTGTTTCCTCTGCCGGATCGATCCACTTGGTTTTGAAACGGCGGGCGGTGGCAGAGGTCGGGTAGAATTGCACGACAAAGGGATTGGTGGGCGACACGCTGCCGAGTGACTTGCCTGGTGCGCTGACCACGACGCGGTGCGTTCCCGCTGGCAACTGCAGCGCAGTGGGGATCAACGACGTTCCATCGCCGCAGTCGATTTGAGCGGCAAATTGATCGCTGCGCTGCACGATCTTTTTGAGCTCGATCGTGACGGGTTTATCAGAATCAGCTTGGGCAATCAAATCTGCCGAGACGCGGCCTTCCTTTTGGGTGACGACCAGTTTGACGGTGTGTTGCTGACTGTGGGGAATCTTTAATTGCCACGAGCCTACGATCGACGCCAATTCGTCGCCTGGTTTCGCGGTGATCTCAAACTCTTGACCGGCTACAAATACCTTCAGCACATCGGTGTCTTTGGCAAACAGGTCGCCATCGGACAGGATCAAGTCAGCGCTCATGCCAACGGCGATGCGGCCGTGCGTGGCGTCAATTCCCAATAGTCTCGCCGGGGTCGTCGTCAGTGCTGCGATCGCGTCTCGGTGTGACAAGCCGTTTTGAATCGCTTCATGTAAGTGGGAGCGGAACTTGCCCACATCCTCCAGTCGATCGGCGCTCAAGCATACGCTGACGCCGCGTTTGACCATTTCGGCTGGATTGGAACTCGCGAATTTCCAGTGCAACAGATCGACGAGTTCCACTTCCCGCGCGTCTTCGGGCGTGATGACGTTGGGGTCGCTCGGAAAGTTAACAGGCAAGATCAGTGCTCGCCCTGTGGCGGCAATGGTATCGGCATCGCGATATTCCATTCCCGAGCCACGAATGATTGCTCGCAAGGAGAATTCTCGCGCCACCTTCTCAGCTCGCAATGCCATCCGTTCGTTTGCACCATCAAACACAAATGTTGATGACTCCATCGCATTGCGGAGCGCGGCGAGGGTGGCGCTCAGAGCGGGTTTGGGCAGTGCTGTGTCGGCTTGATACGCCGTGGTGGCTTCGCCGTACCAGCGGGCGTCATAGAGTGATTGGCGCAGCAGTGCCACGGCTCCCATGGGCGAATTGGGATAGCGCTCACCAGCATCGTTGGGCCGCGGCACACTCAGCGCCGCCGTCATCCAATTCGTCTCGGCGAGACGCTGCGGTCCCGCCCCACCGTCCTCAAGCTCGTTCAGCGACCACACGGAGGGTCGTCCGCCCAGGATCCGCCCGCGGGGGGCTAACACCGTGGTGGTGAACCCCTGGCTCCGCAATTTCCCAGCATCCGGAACCGCTGACAACTCGCGAATGCGGCGGTTGACGACGATATTCGCGTTCCAGTAATCGTCGCTAAGTTCCGCAGGCGTGGTATGGTCGGATTCAGCTTCCTGCCAAGCATTGATCCAGCCCGCTGAGAGCGTCTTGCCCGAGCAATCGATGATCTGGCAGCCGGGCGGAGGTGTGATCGAGGGGCCAACCGCGACGATCGCGCCTGCCTGGATCAGGACATCGCCTTCGTTCCCTCTTGGGTGTGCGTCATCGTCGGCTGCTTGCTCCGAACGATCGGAGTAGTCCTCGGGGCCTGTCATCAGAGTGGCACCGCGAAGCAGCACGCTACTTGGCGGATTCGACCGTAGTCCAACGGTCGGGGCGACACTGCGGACATCGTCCGCGAAGACGCCGATTTGACAGGCCATCCACACGGCCATCACTGTCAGCAAACGCGAACGCGAGATTGAAAATATCAAAGGATTCCTCGTGAATACGGAGCCATTACGCAAACGTGGCGGAACTGATCGACGACCGAACTGCAGTCACCACGGCCCGGCAGCGGTGTCCACCCTGCGGCGAAGACAACGAACCGGTTGATGCATACGCTGTAGCTATGCAGGATAGTTAGTCGACGAGGTCATTTATAGTTAAGTTCGATAGAACGTGGCACGTTTCGCTGTCAGGCTATCTGGATTGTGGCCGCGTCCATCCAGTTCGCGAGAATCAACCGCCTATGGCAGGGCGGTGGGGCCTGCCGCTCATGGGGTTTCGCGGAAACCTCAGTGGATTGGCGTGCATCGCGGATGGTTCCAGTGCCGCGACCACCAGCGAAGTCAATAAACCATCAACCGGTCAATGAACGATAAATCAGTCAATGAGCCGGGAAGCGATCAATGAGCCGTTGCCACTCGTCCATCGACGCGAGGATGTCTTTGGTAATGGCGATCATACTGAGCTCACCGGCGAACCAGATCACGTCTTGATCGTGAATCGGATGGATGTGAAAACACGATAATGGGCACCGCGAAGCGTTGCCCGCGGATTCGATGAGCAGTTCATTCTCTCCGATCCAGCCTGATTGAGTGATGGTATGAGGTTTTGATCCTTGAAGAATCAATCGCCAGGTCGCGAACACGGCCCAGGCATACGAAATCGTCGCGAGCAACGCGGCTAAGGTGAATCCATTCCAATTGCCGGGTTCAGACAGACAGGCTAGGATTAATACGGCGAATGCGATCACCAGTTGTGCTGTGAGCGACCACGCTTGTTTCCGACTCTCGGGCGTATCCGTTGGCATTTGCAGCGTCACTTGGCCGGCAAAATTGACAGCATCGGCAGGTGGCATCCCTAGGCGGGTTGCACAAGCAATCGGCGGCGTCGATGGGGGCGTCGTCGCTGTTCGGTGACGCCACTGACGGAACCATGATTTTAATCGGTCAGGATCGAAGTGATCGAACAGACGCGTCGATAGTGCGAGAAAGTGGTAAGGGTCTTGGGCCAATTGCACCCGCACACCGGACTTCAGGACACGTGACTGTCGGATCGAGGTCGCGGAAAACCAATGTCTCCGCAGACCATCATTGAGCAGCATGCCGTCCACCGAGATGGTGCCCTGGACCGTCCCCAGCAAATCAGGGCGTCGCTTCAGGATTCTGCCTGCCCGCTGTGTAGCCAACAGTTGGTAGGCGCCGATGGGCATCCCAATCAACACGGCCCCGACGGCAAGCACCATTGGGAGCGTCCAGGGGCTGCGGTTAACTTCCGCCAAGGCCATCATGATGGCCGTTACCGCGCACAAAACGCACACTGGCGTGACAACCACCAACAGGAACTGGACGATCGTTCGGTGCGGGATCATCACGGCGAAATCGTGGGCGGTGATGACTCCACCAAACGCGAGTTGTTCGTCCCCAGCAGGATCGCTGTGGGCCGCGAGTTCGGCGTTCGAGCGACCGGGCTGGTAGGGGTTCACCGCTGGTTTCTATGGCGAGGAGTAATTGCCTTAGGCATCCGACTCCGGAGTGGCCGACGTTTTGGTTCGATCCCAGAAGGCGACTGCGAACAGCACAAAGATAGCCGCTGCCATGATGGCAGGGGATAGCCAGAAGTCTCGCCACTGTGCCATCGTTTCCGCCAGAATACTGGGATCGAGAGACTCCGGCAGGTGGCGGGAGAACATTTGCGTAAACGATTCAAGAAAGGACACAGGCTCCGGTTTTCCGCGTGCCGCGCTGAGGGCCTCGACATATTGAGGAGCCGCCGTCACCTGAGCTCCGTACTTTCCGAACGTGAGGTCGAGCGGGATGAATCCAAACAGGTCACCACCCGCCATGATTCGATATCCGAAAAACATACCAACACCCTGGGTCAGGAAAACGAGCAGTCCCTGAGCTTGTCCGCGGATCTCTTTGGATGCCTTGGCATCGGTGTACATGAATCCGGTGACGAAGAAAAAGTCGTAGCACAGGCCATGCAACGCCACCGCGAGCAATAGCATCCACGTGGTTTGATCGGTGGCACCGAATGCAAACAGCAGATAGCGAGCTACCCAGCATGCCATGCCGATCAAGATCATGTTCTTGACGCCGAGTCGGCGAAAGAAGAACGGGATCAACAACATGAAGAAGATCTCTGACATTTGGCCAATGGTCATGGTCGCGCCGGGTTCGACAAAACCGGTTTGGTTGAGATACGTCGCCGTCATGCCGTAGTAATAAGCCAGCGGAATGCAGATCAGTGTCGAGCAGACCGCGAAGACAAAGAAGTTCCAGTTGCCGAGCAATTTGAATGCGTCCACCATCAAGAGGCTGCGAACGTTCATCGCTTGGCCCCGAAGCGGTGGCGGCGTGTTCGGCAGGAAGAAGCACAACACACCGAGCGTTAGCGAGCTCGCGGCCCCCAACCAAAAGATGTTATAGGAGGCCGACCAGCCCAACACGCCGAGGGTCAACCCCGCCGCAATCCAGCCGATCGTGCCCCACACGCGTATCTTGGGGAATTGATCTTGGCTGGGGATGTGGGTGAAGGCAATCGTATTCCCCAATCCGAGCGTGGGCATGTAGCACAACAGGTGCGCCAGGATCATCCACACGAGCAACTTGCCAGAGGCGTTTTCCGATGCCTGCATTTCCAAGAATGCTTGGGCCTCGAAACTGCCGTCCGCACGCATCTCCGCTGCGGATTCGGCTGCGAATGTCGAGGCGGATTCGGCGAGACCGGGGATGAATAGCATGATCACCCCGCCCAGCAACATCAACGCTCCCATGACCTTCTCGGAGGCGAAGAATCGGTCGGCCACCAAGCCCAGGAACAGGGGGGCGAAAATTGCGGCAATGGGAGCCGCCTCGTAGGCACCGCCAATGAACGCGCCGAGCAAATGCGTGTCCATCGCGGCGCTCAGGGTCGCAAACCAGGAGCCCCAAGCAAAAAACTGCAAAAACATCATCGCCGACAACAGGATCACGATGGTCGACGGTGAAAGCGTACTCAGCGGACCTTTAGGTTCATGGTCTGCCGATGAAGTGGCCGAGTCATTCGGTGCGTTGGACATGGATCGATCGGGTGAAGGAAGGAGGGGCAGGTCACCAATCCAATAGCGACCGGGCCGTCATTGTAGCAAGTCGATCTGGTCCGCTGGCTTAGCTCACGCTTCTCTATGCAGCCTTTTTCTCCAATGGAAACTCGACGACTCGTGTCGCCGTACTGGGGCCGATTCGGTCGCGTCGAGCGGTAGCCGGTACATCCTCGGCAAGGGCCTGCGGGAACTCCAGGATGCGAATATCCGACGTAGTTTGCCGCTCAGCACGCCGCCGCTGGTACTCACGCTCGCGGGTGTAGATCCGGCAGACCTTTTCGATCACACGCTGCTCACTGGGGAGATACCGCACGACCTGGCCCGTCCGCGCGAACTCATCGATCAGGGCGACAACCTTTTGCTGTTCGAGGCGATGTTCAAGATATCTGGCAAGCAGCTGGGTCGGTGTGCGCAGTCCCGCCGATATCGTCGCGAGTTTGATACCCGCGCGTGGCAGTTGTCGGTCACATGACCGTTCGGCGTCTTCGGCGGCGCGTTCCAACACACGCGCCCAGCCGGTGATGCAAAGCCCAATGAGTTGTGACAGGCAGTCTCGCGACACCTCGTCCAACCCAGCTGCCGGATGCTGTTGGGCGGACTTTAAATCAAAGTGTCCCAACAGGGTATCGCGGTGTTCGTGGGCGATACTCGCGGCTGTCAAAATAGCTTCGCCCAACCAGCCTGGGCGATCGGAGAGCTGAAAGACGGTGCGGCTGGAGTTGTCGTGCCACTGGGCCAGCAGCGCTGGATAGGATTTCGTCACACTCCATTCCAGTGGACGATGGAGCACCCGCTCGACCGGAGTTTGTACGGTGTGCAGGGGCTGCACAGGGTCTGTGAAATAGTGGCTGAGGACACCGGCGGCGTGGGCAGCATCACTCCAGCGATTGGTTCGCAAGTATCGTTGCATGCGCTCGTACCATTGATGGGCGACCCGTGGTGCACCACCCCAATAGCCGTCACGGACGTGAATGACATGATTGTGAAAGTCGCGGAATCGTAGGTCTGGATCTTTGGCCCCATCCAGGTAGCGGTGATGATGACGCAGCAGATGACCGACCAGCCGCTCACCCGCAGGCGTGCGGACGAGGGGGAGGGCATCGACAGCAAATCGATGATGCGTGCTGCGGCAGTGGACTGCTCGCAGCATGGAAAGCAACAGATTGGAAGGCCAGGACAACATCACCTAGCATCCCGTCGCATTAAGCCGCACGACGAAGACTCTTTCGAGCAACTTGGTATTCCACGCCGTAAGCGGCAGCTTGCCGAGCCAATCGCTCGCGGAGTGAGCGTCCAATCTGGCCCTGGTCCAGGGCATCGTAGTGATCGATACGCCGTTTGAAAGATTCGCGGCAAAGTGGCCTGAATTCGCAGTGTCCTACCGGCGGCGCTTCGTTGCCGTAGAGAGATTGCAGACGAAAGGCATGATCCTTCTCGGCAATCGCATAGTACAGGTCGTAGATCTCGTCGATGGTGAACGACGAAACATCCATGAGAGGTCCAATAGCCACGGGAGCATCCTTGCTGGTAGCGGGTTGCGGGGGAGAGATGAGTCCTGGCATTGGCTCCAAACAGCCGACCCACGACTCGGTTGGGCATCCGGTACAGCCGAGTATCTCAAACCCACTGGAGCGGCGGCAAGAGGGAAAACGTGGAAGCAGCAGATACCAAAACGCGCGCTGACTTCCGGCGCTCGGGTAGTGGATGCCGGGAAAGAGGTGTCAGGCTGCGGCGTCCGGGAAGTTGCCCCCGGGAATTACAGAAGTGGCGCCGGGGAATTACAACCGGGCAAGGAGCGCAGGGGACTGCCGGCGCCGCAAGGCGGCCGCGCTATCCTGCCTGGTGTTGCGAGGTTAGGCCCGCCGGTCGGTTCCCGGTGTGCTGCGAGTTGCTTAACCGGCATGGATTAACAACTGGCGCCGACGAAACCACTTTTCTGGTGTATTTGGATTCCGTCCTCCACGCGTGAACTGCCGAACAATAGTCATAGCCGGCGCGGTCAACCGAGTGGAGGACCCGGCGCCAGTCCGAAGAGGTCGGACCAGCGAATTGTCGTGGTGTGGGATTGCGACAAGGATTGTTGGAACGAAAGCTTCTCGAAGTTGATAAAGAGACGGCGGGACGGCGTTTGGGCACGTCGTTCCCGCCGTTCTTTTCAACTTATCTGCAGCGATCAAGCAGCGGGATTGAGATACGACGACAATCTCTCGGCGCGTGATGGGCTCTGCAACTTTGCCACCGCTTTGGCTTCGATTTGTCGCACGCGTTCGCGAGTGACCTTGAAAATCCGGCCGCACTCTTCGAGCGTGTAGCTGTATCCATCGACGAGTCCATAACGCAGGCGAATGATTTCGCGCTCGCGGAAGGTCAACGTCTTGAGCAATTCGTCAATTTTCGTTCGCAACATGCCGCTGGCGGCCATCCGTACGGGATTGTCGTTCTCGTTATCCTGCACGAACTCGCCAAAGCTGCTGTCTTCACCTTCGCCGACGGGACGGTCCAAGCTGACCGGGTGACGTCCGATATCCATGACCCTGCGGACTTCCTCGATCGCGACGTCGGTCGCCTCCGCAATCTCTTCGTAAGTGGGTTCGCGGCGCAGGGTCTGGGTGAGGCGTTTCTGGGCCTGGCGCAATTTGCTCAGTACGTCGATCATGTGCACGGGAATGCGAATCGTGCGTGCTTGGTCAGCGATTGCACGCGTGATCGCTTGGCGAATCCACCAGGTGGCGTAGGTGCTGAACTTAAAACCACGGCGGTACTCATATTTGTCCACTGCCCGCATCAGGCCGGTGTTACCCTCTTGGATCAGGTCCAAGAACGACAGTCCTCGGTTGCGATATTTTTTTGCGATTGAAACGACCAATCGCAGGTTTCCGGCACTGAGTTCTCGCTTCGTCGATTCGTATTGATCGAAAAACTTGCGTGTGCGAACCATGCGATTGTGGAGGCTGCGCGGGCTTTCCTGGGTAACTAGCATCAGTTCGCGCAGTTCTTGACGCAGGTCAGCGGCTTCGTCGCGGCTCATCGCATCCATGCCGAGCGAATCGAGACGCTCGCGGATAAAGTTCATTCGTCCAGAAATTTTCTCAAGTTGGTGCAGCAGCGGCGTGACCCGGCGGCTTCGCAGACTCAGTTCTTCCACCATTTCGAGGCACTTGCGGCGACGGCGAAGAAAACGCTTGCGAATTTCGGCTTTGAGTCGTGGTGAAACGCTGCGGCGGACCAGCACCTCGAAATCGGCTTGGTTTTGAGCGATCAACGGCTCAAGGGTGCGCAGGTTGTGCGGCATCCGCTGTGAAATCTGCTCTTTGGTTAATCGCTCGGTCAGTGAAACCTTGATCGTGCGATCGAAGGGCAGTTCACCGCTATGAACTTTCTGAAGTACTTCCACGGTGGCGCGGAGCGCGTAATCGCTCTCGAGCAATGAGCGTCGATACTGTTTGCGGGTGATCTCAATTTTCTTTGCCAGTGAGATCTCTTGCTCGCGGGTCAGCAGCGGAATTTCCGCCATCTGGCTCAGGTACATGCGAATCGGATCGTCGCTCGCCTTCGGCAGATCGCTCGCCGTGCCCAGCACGGGGCCGCTGGACTCCTCCGCTTCGGTGAGGGCCAACGAGGCGGCGCGGGAGACGTCCTCGGCGTCGACTTCCGCGTCCAAGTCAGCGGTATCTTCGGCTGTGGGTTCAAAGTCTTCGTCGGAGATCCGACTCTCGTTGTACAGTTCTTCTCCCGCTTCAGGACCCGCAATGCTCGGCATCGCAACGCGACGAGTTTGTTTGGCCGCCGCCACTCGAGCTTGTTTCTCGGTCGCTTCGATCAACGCGATGCCACGCCGCTCAAGCGCCAGCAGCAGTGTGTTGAGCTTCTCCGGGTTGACGTCTTCATCGGGGAGATAAGAGTTGACTTCATCGTAGGTCAGGTAGCCGTCCTTGGCACCACGGGCGATGAGTTGCGAGAGGTCTTGGTCCATCAATTGCATGTTTCTAACTTCGTGTTAAAAGGGTCACGTCCCATCATAGGACGCTGGGTTTGAATTGGCGTGCCGGATCAACGAGAGCGGGAACGCTCGTCAAAACCAACCAATCCAAGCCCGAAAGCGGGAGTACAAATAGAGCAGAGGGAGAAAGGTTTCGGAACAGCCTGGGGTTCGTGGGATGGGTCGAGATGATGCGAATATGAGATTGAATTGAGGTCGCTACGTTCGCCTGAGTGTGGAGGCTCCGTCGCGGTGGTGTTGTTATCAGCGAGGGGTATGTCGAATGCGTTCAGCGTCGATAATCGCCCGCAAGACGGCCATCTCTTCGTCCTCGGCCAGTGTTGCCGATTCGAGTTGAGTTATCTGGCGTGACTTTTCTGCTTCAAACGCGCGTTCGTGAAACCGCGTGAGGATTGCTGTGTATCGTTCATGTGGAGTCACTGTCGAACGCTCGCCTCTTTGATCGATGCGCTGCTGCAAAGACACGATCTGAAGTTTGAGGAAATCGTTTTCGATCAGGGTCAGCAACGAGTCGGCGTTGAGGTCGTATCCATTGAGATCCAGTTCCTGATATGCCGAGAGGAGCATTTTTGCGGTGGTGGATTGCAGCCACTCGGTGTCGATCGCTTCGATGGCCATCGCCGCGACCTCAGGACTTTCCAGCAATGTCTCAAAGAGTTCTCGGTCGACGCCCGATAGGCTAGCGGCGGGCGAAGCGTCATCGCGGCGGCGTGGATTGGGCGACGAGTCCCGGGGTGCAGTGGACTGCGTGTACTCGTCGATCCCAAACATGGCGGCATCTTCCATGGCGGCCGATGCAAACGGATCGTCGTTTGAGAAATCGGCGTTGGGGCCGCTGGCGTTCGGTGCGTGTTCGGGCAGCGAGCGTTTGGATTGCTGTTGTTGATACCGAGCCTTCTTCGTCTCGCTCTCTTTCCGCGACGCTCGTAGGGCATCGAGTCGCCGCGACAATCGTTCGACGGGCAGGTCGAAGGTGCGACTGATTCGCATCAGCAGCTGATCGACCCGCAGTGAGGCTCGGTCATCATTCTGCGGGACTTTGACAAATAGCGCCAGGAGCGATTCGATCGCCGCGGTTACGCGGTGCGTATCGCGTGTCAGATCAACGCCTTCGATTAAGCATGCGATTTTATGATCGATGGCATCAGGAGCGGCTGCTGCTAGTTCCAGTAACGCGTCTTTGGAATGAGAAGTGAGAAAATCGGCTGGGTCGGCATCATCAGGTAGGGTGAGGATTCGCAGGTCTGCTTCGGCGGTCACAAACAGATCAAGCACTTCCTCGGCACGGCGCCTTCCAGCATCATCTCCGTCGAGCACCAGTACCACGCGGGGGGCAAATCGCTTGAGGACGCGCACGTGCTGCTGCGTCAGGGCGGTCCCGAGCACTGCGACGGCATTCTCAATTCCCGCCATGCGGGCGGCGACGACGTCGGTGTAGCCTTCCATCACCAGAACTTCGCCAGCGGTACGAATGGCGTCGCGAGCCAAGTCGAGACCATATAATTCAGCGGACTTGCGATAGAGCAGTGTTTCGGGACCGTTGAAATATTTGGCTCCGGCCGTCGCTGTGCCTCCCGACGCCGCAACGGTTCGTGCGGCGATTGCCGGGATGATTCGCCCACCGAGCGAGATGACTTTGCCGTGCGAGTTATTGATCGGGAACATCAGCCGACCGCGGAAGAAATCGTAACACCCATCTGCACCGGAGGGGCCACGGCGTGATTTCGCAACGCCACAGGCCACAGCGACCGCATTGGAGTAGTTTTTACGATGGAGCAGGTTGACGGCAAAATCCCAGGAGTCCGGTGCGAACCCAATTCGGAATCGACGCCGGTTCTCATCGTTGACGCCCCGGGAGGCCAGATAGTCCCAGGCAACCTTGGCGTCATCGGTCTTGCGAGCGTCAAGTTGTTCGTAGTAGGCCTGTGCGACCTCTTCGATCGCCGACGAGAGCGTCGCTTTATCGTCGGGGCTGCCAGGTTGAGTTTTGGGGCCGCTGCGATATTCGGGCAGTTCGATGCCGGCTCGTTCGGCAAGCAACCGCAGCGCCGCGGGAAAATCGAGTCCCTCACGCTGCATCACAAAACTAAAGACGTCTCCGCCAATGTCGCACACCCAACACTTCCACGATTGTCGCTCGGGGTTGACCGTCATCGACGGCTTGGTGTCGTTGTGGAACGGGCAGCGGGTTACAAAGTTCCGGCCCTGTGGACGTAATTCCAAATCCCGACCGATGACATCAATGATGTCGGACGCGTTGCGCACTCGCTCTTTTACGTCGAAGTCGGTCTGGAATGACAAGCCAGCGCTCCTGCTAGTAACGTCGATAACACGCAGAATCAAAATCTCGCCTTGGCGGAGAAGCGTTCTGTATGATACCGACACAATGGCGGTTTGAGTGAATCGGTCAACCCGTTTGATCGCGACTGCGATCGTCTCATCACCCTTCCTAGGTGACCGGCTCGTCCCAACCACCCGCCGCTCGAAAAGTAAGCCGAAGCAACCTTCCTATGCACGGTGATCCGAACGAAGTGCCGAGGCAAATTTCGATTACGGTACGTCCCTGTAGCGTCGAGTCTCAACCGGGGCGGGTCATCTCCCTGTCACGCCGGTAGGCCGCTTCGTTACAAGCAAGTTCCTAGTTTGGGCCTCGTTTAAAAACGAGTCAAGAGCAATCGCCAGAGAAACTTGAGGCAAAATCAGGAAAGTGCGGGAAAAAACTTTTTTGAACCATGCGTAGCTAACGCGGTTCGATGCGGAGGTGCGCGCTGGGGTGCCTCCGGCCACGCCGGCTCAATAGGCCTTCGCGAAGACGGCCATTTTCTCAGCCGGGCGACCGGTCAGGAAACAGGTGCCGGGCGTTGTATTGTTGTCACGTGGAACGCAACGAATCGTGACCTTGAGTTCCTTCAGCAACGGATCGAGGGCATCCTCATCAGCAAAGTAGGCATTGGCAAAACCACCGTGAATCCCATCTTCGTTCTGAGTACTGAAAAAGTCTCGGAACTCACTCTCGTTGGTGATCGTGACAGTGTTGGACTCACGAAGATGCAGGGCGGCGGCAAACAGTTCGCTTTGCAATGTCTCCAGTTTGGTGCCAATTGTGGCAATCAATTCTTCGCGTGAAATTCCAAAGCTCTTGGGTTGGTTTCGAATGCCGCAGAAGACGGTGCCTGCGGCGATATCCTTCGGACCGATCTCCAAGCGGATTGGGACGCCGCGTTTGACGTGATACCATTTCTTTTCACCGCCGCGGATGTCGCGATCGTCAATCGAAACACGGATCGGAGCGCCCGCGTACGACTGGGCCGCGATCTCATCACGAAGCGACTGCGCTTCGGCGAGTACCGCGTCCCGCGAGTCGGCCTTGTAGATGGGTTGGATGACCACGTGGATCGGCGCCAGTCGTGGCGGCAGTACGAGTCCGTCATCGTCGCTGTGGGTCATGATCAATGCGCCCACCAAGCGTGTGCTGACACCCCACGAAGTGGTCCAAGCAAACTCGATCCCACCGGTCTCACTCTGGAATTTAATTTCTTGCGCCTTGGCAAAATTTTGGCCAAGGAAGTGGCTCGTGCCCGCTTGCAATGCTTTGCGGTCCTGCATCATCGCTTCGATGGACAGCGTCTCGACGGCGCCGGGGAATCTCTCTTTCGGTGTTTTGCTGCCCACGATTACAGGCATCGCCATCCAGTTCTCGGCAAAGTCGCGATAGACCTCAACCATCTGCTCGGTTTCCGCGATCGCTTCGGCGGCGGTGGCGTGCACCGTGTGGCCTTCCTGCCAGAGGAATTCGGCGGTGCGTAGGAACATGCGCGTCCGCATTTCCCAACGCACCACGTTGGCCCACTGATTGATCAGGATGGGCAGGTCGCGATAGCTCTGGACCCATTTGGCGTACGTGGCGCCGATGATCGTCTCGCTTGTGGGGCGCACGATCAGAGGCTCTTCCAATTTGCCCGCTGGACGCAGCCCGCCATTGGGGTCCGGTTCGAGTCGGTGATGCGTGACGACGGCGCACTCTTTGGCGAAGCCCTCGACATGCTCGGCTTCCTTTTCGAGATAGCTCATCGGGATGAACAGCGGGAAGTACGCATTCTGATGCCCGGTGGCCTTGAACATATCATCCAACGCACGCTGGATGTTTTCCCAGAGCTGGTATCCCCACGGCTTGATCACCATGCAGCCGCGCACCGGAGAGTTCTCCGCTAAGTCAGCGGCCTTGATCACCTGTTGGTACCATTCGGGATAGTCGGCCTCGCGGGTGGGGCTGATCGCGGTTTTCGGTGCGGGCATGCGGAGAGTGGGAGAGTGGGAGAGTGGGAGAGTGGGAGAGTGGGAAGGCGCGTCACCCTGGAGACGCGTCGTCGAGTGGCTCGCAGGTAGGCCTCTCGCCAGTTGCGAGATGCTCTGCCGCGCCCGCGAGGCAGTGAAGCGGTGGCAACTGCTGCGGCGAACAACAGGCAGGAAATGTATGCTGCCGTGACGAGAGTGGTGCCCGCAGCCTAGGCGTTTGCGGTCGCCGTGAGTTGTTGCTGGAACTGCTCGAATAGATAGTGGCTGTCGTGCGGTCCGGCGGCAGCTTCGGGGTGGTACTGCACCCCGAAGACGTTGGCAGTGCGATGACGGATTCCTGCGATCGTATCGTCGTTGAGATGCCGGTGGGTGACTTCCAAGCACTCGGGCAAGTCCTGATCGTCGACGGCGAAGCCATGGTTCTGCGTCGTGATTTCGACTTTTTCGGTCTTCAAGTTCAACACAGGCTGGTTCGCACCCCGGTGACCGAACTTCAATTTAAATGTCTTCGCGCCACAGGCCAGAGCGATTAACTGGTGTCCCAGGCAAATGCCGAACACAGGGACCTTGCCGATCAACTCGGAGATTGTCTGCTGAGCGTAGGTCAGCGGTTCGGGATCGCCGGGGCCATTGGACAGGAACACGCCAGCGGGTTGGAGTCGCAGGATTTCTTCGGCAGAGGTGTTGCCCGGAACGATGGTGACGCGATTTCCCCGCGAGCGAAGATGGCGAGGAATGTTCCATTTCATGCCGAAGTCCATGCACACAACGTGCGGTCGATCGGCATCGGCGAGCCCGTCGGCATTGCTGACGATCTTGGCGCCGTGAGCACATTCGATGGCGGTCCACTCATCGAGTTCGGTGGTCCACATTTCCTGCTGGCTGGGCATGACCTCCTTCACCAGGTCGCGACCGACCAAGCTCGGTGCGGCCTTCGCTTTGGCGATCAGTGATGCATCATCGAGGTCGTCCGTGGACAGTATCCCTTGCATGGCACCCACGCTGCGAATGCGTCTGACGAGCGATCGCGTATCGATTCCCATCAGCCCCATCACGTTGTGTTGCTGGAGATAGTCGTTCAACGTGCCTTCGGAGCGGTAGTTACTGTGAATTCGGCTCTCGTTGCGAATGACAAACCCGGACAAGGCCGTGCCGTGTCGCTCGACGTCGATCGAATTGACCCCGTAATTGCCAATTTCCGGGTAAGTCATCGTGACAATTTGACCGCAGTAGCTGGGGTCCGTCAGGATTTCTTGGTATCCGGTCATGGACGTGTTGAAGACAACCTCTCCCGTGACCTCACCGCACGCGCCGAGGGAACGGCCCAAATAAACGGTACCGTCAGCGAGCGCGAGTTTTGCTGGTCGCGAGCGATTATTCGAATCAGTCATTTAACAGGCGTTTTGGTGGGTGCGGGAGTCAACGGTCCCAGTATCACGTCGAAAAACAATCTTTTCTAGGGGGTGCTGCGCACTCAACCCCGCCTTCACCAGCAATTTCCGGGAGAATATCAAAATCGCTGCAGGTCAAAGTGGCGCAAACTTTGCTCGAGGGCGCCCGTGGCGGATGAAATACAGGCTCCTGATTGAGTAGCTACTGTCCACCCCATGGCTACCGCTGCGTTTCAACCGTCTCATTCCGGTGGCGAAATGCGGACGATCGCAATAGTCATCCGAGCGGATTGACTGCCGACTAGCGTTTACGGACTACCCCGCAGCCTCATGGGCCTTGCGGCGACGAGCCGCGAGCGCCCCAGCGGCGCACACTGCGATGCCGAGCAGGGCGAGCGAGGAGGGTTCCGGCACGGCTGAAGCTGTGGTGATCGTCAGCGAAGCTTCATAGAAGCTCAGGCCATCCTGTGCCACGTCGTCTTCGATAAACAGCGACCAAGTTCCCTGGGCGGATTGTCCATTGAAAATATCGAGGCTATTGAGGGTGGCATCATCCGGCCGGAAGGTGCCGGCAGTAACTAAACCTGGATTGGCATTTACCGGTGTCAGCGCAGATTGATCAAACAAAATGGTCCCCTTGAAGCCGACCGTACCGGAAGTGAACGATGAAAAATTGTCGGCGGGAACGAGTTCAATGTCGTTGGGATTGGAGATCAGCGTAAAAGTTGTTCCCGAAGGACTCGTCAAGGCAAATTCGATCTCTTCGAAGTAAGCAATGCCTGCGGTAATGGGAGTACCCTCAGGCACGAAAGCATCATTATTGCTTTTGGCAAAGAAAATGGAGAGGTTGATGTCAGTTACGACTGTCGAGTCGCCTCCGAAGTCACCAATGGTGAATGAGAAGTTCCGCGTGCCGCTGGAGTTATCGAAGAACCCGTCGGTGGAGTTTATCTTGGTGACGACAGCCGCCTGCAGTTGGCCAGCTGATGTGACCGCTACTACTGCCCACGCTACCGCGATTTGAATTATTCGTAGCACGCTATTTGTCTTTCATGATGGCAATCTACCGCTGGGTATTGCCGGACGGAGGGTTTCGCCAGGAAGTTCATCCTAGCACTAGAAGTGGGGAAATCAACCGCTTGACTGTAAACTCGACGTAAAGCACCCAGGTTTCCTAGTTATCTCTATCGGTCATGACGCAAATTGCGATATTGGCGGACGTGTGCTGAAGGGGGGGCAGGTTTTTCATGCGAGGGGGCACGTCGCCCAGTGGCGCTCGGTTGCTGTCACTGCAACGCTGGTGGTAGCCTTTTCATCAGCGTCTAAGAGAGGTGTGCTTAGCGGAGGAGAGGTGTGCTTTGGCGCTGCAGAAGGGATGGCGGGTTGCGAAGCACTGCATTCGCGTCGCATTCCCGGCGGCGAGTAGGGGAATGGAATCAAATTGGGGTGACACGCTCAGGAGGCGGCACAAACTTTGCTGAGTTTGCTCCAAGATACTTTGCAAAGGTTGCGGCGTATTAGCCGCGAGGCTCTAAGCGCCGATCCATTGAGAATCGGTTGCACCAGGATCCCCGACGAGATTGACTATCATTCACTCGAGCCGTCGACCGTGCGCGGGCTATCGGTGGTAGACCGTTTAATAGCGACATGCGACGGGAAAACCGTCGTGTGGTGACAAATTTCCACCGTGGCCAACTTACGATCCGCGTTTTTAACTCAGACTCCCTCTAGCGACCATGAACATGCGATTTCCCTTGACGTCTCCTCTTTTGCTAGCCCTGTGTATGTCCACGGCAGGTACCACATCGATGGCCTTTGCCGATTCCCCAACAGAGCCAGCCGCCGCGAATTCGCAAAACTCGGCGAGCTTGGACGCGCGGATCGACCGGATGGCCGATCGCGGTATTGAATTTTTGCGAACCCGCGGTCAGAGCGATACGGGTGCCTTCAGTGGGGCGACGGGTGCCGCCGTGACTGGCCTGTGCGTTCGCGCGATCCTTGAACATCGGCCTTCCGCCGTGACGACGGATCCCGTTGTGAGGGACGCGCTGAAGTTCGTCGAGACAAAGGTCCAGCCCGATGGTGGAATTTATGAAGTTGGTTCGAAGCATCGTAACTATGAGACGTCGACATCCGTGCTGGCACTTGTGGCTGCGAAAGAGGCTGGTGACCAGGCTGATCGCGAGTCGCAGCAAAAGTACGATAGTATTCTGAGGCGTGCTGAGGCGTTCCTCAAAGACATTCAATGGGATGAAGGCGAGGGACTCACGCCGGCGGACCCTGCGTATGGTGGTGCTGGGTACGGCAGCCATTCGCGGCCCGATTTATCGAACACATCGTTCATGCTCGACGCATTGCACGAACTCGGCAACGATGCCGATGACGAAGCCATTCAAAAGGCACTGCGTTTTGTGGCCCGGACGCAAAATCTCGCCGCCCCGCAAGGCGTCGAGGACGTCAACGACACGAAGTATGCTGATGACGTGAATGATGGTGGGTTTTACTACACACCTGCCGCTGGTGGTCAGAGTCAAGCAGGGGAGGCGGCTGGGGGCGGTCTGCGGAGTTACGGATCGATGACGTATGCGGGGCTGAAAAGCATGATCTATGCTGGTTTGACTCCCGAGGATCCACGCGTGGCAGCTGCGTTGGATTTCATCCGTAAAAACTATGCGCTCGATACGAACCCCGGAATGGGCCCGTCGGGTCTGTATTACTACTACCACACATTTGCCAAAGCGCTCGATGTGGCTGGCCTCGAAGTCGTTGATGTCGAAGGCGGCACGGTGCATGATTGGCGTGAAGATCTCGTCGCTACGCTTGAGGCATCCCAGCAAGAAGACGGTTCGTGGGTGAACCGCGAAAGTGATCGGTGGATGGAGGGTGACCGCCAGCTGGTCACGGCGTATTGCTTGCTCGCCCTCGCCCATGCCAAGAAGTAGCCAAATCCGACTTGAGAAAAAATTCGGATTTCTCTAAAGTTCGCGCGATGTAGCCGCGATTGCGTCAAGGTGGGCCAGCGATGGACCACTGCTTGGGATCGCAAGCGGCTCGATCCACCGCACCGCACGGATAAAGGAGTGTCCGCCCATGTCGACCTTGCTCGAATTCTATACAAGATCTTCGCAACTGATCTCGCATCCCGGCCGTCGTTTTCGGCGATCCATTGGAATGATCGCTGTCGCGATTGCCGTGGCGGGTGCTAGTTCCCAGGTGCGGGTTGACGCTGCGGAGTCGTCTGTGGTCGCCGTCGTCAACGCCGATCCGATCAGTCGGGACGCCTTGGCGACCGCGACGTTGGAGCGGTACGGAGTCGACGTGCTCGACACACTTGTCAACCAGCACTTGATCATGCAGGAATGCAAGCGCCGCGGGATCGTGGTGACCAACGAAGACGTGCGTGCTGAAATTGTCCGGGTCGCGAAAAAGTTCGCCCTATCGGTCGATAGTTACCTGCAACTCTTGCGGGAGGAGCGTGACATCACGCCGGAACAGTACAGCAATGAGATCATTTGGCCGATGCTGGCGCTACGCAGCCTCGTCAGTGATCAGGTCGAAGTGACCCAGGATGAATTCAACCGAGCATTTGTGGCCCAGTACGGCGAAGCGGTCAAATGCCGGATGATCATGATCAGCGACCAGGCCAAAGCGAATCAGGTTTATTCGCAAGCCAAGGCTGATCCGCAGAGCTTCACAAAGCTGGCGAAAGAATACAGTGAAGACGAAACGAGCGCCAGTGTCGGCGGCCTGATCCCACCGATTCGTCGCTACATGGGTGATTCGCGTCTTGAAGAAGCGGCGTTTTCGCTCGCTGAGGGTGACGTCTCCCCAATGATTCAAATCGGCGACCAATGGGTTTTCATGCAGTCGGTCCGGCGGATGCCCGCGAGCCAGCCGAGCCCGCAGGCCCTGCCGATCATCAAGGAACAAATCAACGATCGGATTCGCGATGAGAAAATGAAAGGTGCGGCGTCCGAACTGTTTGCGAAGTTGCAAAAAGACGCGCAAGTGGTCAAGGTGCTCAAGGATCCAGTCGCCGAGAAACAGTACCCCGGTGTCGCCGCAATCATCAACGGTCAGCAGCTGACCATCGCATCGGTCGCCGCAAAGTGTGTCAAACGCCATGGCGAAGCGGTACTCGAGGGAGAGATCAATCGTAAACTGCTGACACAGGCTCTCAAGAAAGCCGGGAAGACGGTTTCGAAACAGCAGATCGACGAGGAGATCGGACGCGCTGCTGTCAGTTACGGTTACGTTCGTGACAATGGCACCGCTGACGTTGAAGCATGGATGGAAGCGGTTCTATCCCAGGGCCAAACCACTCGGGAGCTATATATCGAAGACTCCGTATGGCCCAGCGTAGCGTTGAAGACATTGGTGGAAGACAACGTGAGCTTGAGCTCGCAAGATATCCAACACGGTTTTGCCTCCGCATTCGGGCCGCGTGCGGAAGTACTCGCGGTCGTGCTCTCGGACCAACGCACTGCTCAAAAGGTTTGGGAACTGGCACGCGATAATCCCACCGACGAGTTCTTTGGACAGCTCGCCGGCCAATACAGCATCGAGCCAACCTCGGCGAGCAACTTCGGCAAAGTACCACCGATTCGTAAGTTTGGCGGGCAGGCATCGATTGAAAAGGAAGCTTTTGCGATGAAGCCCGGTGAGCTCAGCGGCATCATCGCGACGGGGGACAAGTACATCATCATGCGGTCCCAAGGCTTCACCAGCCCTGTCGTCGATGACATCGAAGCTGTACGCGGAGAACTGGAGCGTGATCTGCTGGAAAAGAAAATCAACATCGCGATGGGGCTGAAGTTTGACGAGCTCAAACAGGGTGCTGAGATTGATAACTTTTTCGTAGCCACCAAGGACGAGCCGCGAGTTGCCACACGACCTGATGAGGCCCGTCAGCAGTAGTCCGCTGCCGGGTCGTCGGACTCTCTGAGATTATCAAACGCGAACCATCAAAACACTTCCGCCGGTACGTGCGTATCAGCCCGATGAGGACCACTTTGGCCTCGACAGCTGTCCCTCGAACCGCGAATTGCCAGTGTTTACATCGTCCCGCCAAGATCCGACCGTCGTCGATGTCGGCACCTCCTCCGATGGAATCATGACGTCGCTGGCGTCAGTGCGCCACATGGCCCTCGCGATGGTTGCCCTGGCGGTTGTCGTGATCTCCGCCGGGTGGGCATCGGCACAGGAATCTGAGGCGGCGGCAGAATCAGACGCCGCCGCAGCGGCTTCCGCAGACAATTCGGCGACCGCGAGCAATTCGACGACCTCTGACCGCGCTACCAGCGAGGGCCCAGCGCCCGCTGATGACGTCCGCGACGACCCCAAGGAACTGCAGAAGGCGATGGAGGCGTTGCCGGAGGAAGTTCGCGAGGACGCTCAAACCGCCCTCGATCGGTTTCAGGAAACCGGGAAGACGCTGGCGGCGGCGATGTTAGCGTTACGAACCGATCAGCTGCGATATCGCAATGGTTTGGAGCAAACCCCCGAAGCTGCCGTGCGTTTTCGTGAGCAACGCACTCGAACCTGGCAACTGATGCAGGAACAGTTCACTAACGCGCTGGAGCTGATCCGATTCTTGCCGAGCATCGACGCTGCTCGATATCTCGTCACGATGGTTCAGCACCGCCTGGAGCACGATATTTACGATGCGGAGACTTACGAAGCAGCCGCTCGAATGTTGGATTTGGGGCAGAACTATCAGTTTTTGTTTTTGGCTGCAGCCCGGTCTGCCGTCGTCTCGGGAGAGTTTGAAGCGGCCAAAAATCTTTACGATGTGTTGAATGACGAGGGTTTGGAGGAAGCTGACCGGAGACTGAAGTATCAGTTACAGATTTTGGAAGAACAGTACGATGTAGAGCAAGCAGCGATCGAACGCACCGACGCTGATTCGTTGCCGCACATTCGCATCGAAACAACCCAAGGCGACGTACTGATTGAGCTGTTCCCCGAGGCGGCTCCCTCGGCGGTAGCCCACTTTCGCAAGCTCGTCAAAGAGGGATTCTATGATGGCATGGATTTCTCGGCTGTTTCGCAAAACCTGTTGGCGATGACGGGTGACTCTAGCAATGATGGACGGGGGAACTCCGGAGAGTTTCTGATTGATGAACATGGCCATGAGGAGTCCCGGCCGGGACTGCGAGGTTCGGTCGTGATGGCAAAGCTCCCGATCGGTGAGGGCAAGTTCATCGAGCATTCCGGGAGCTCACAAATAGCCATCCTGTTTTTGCCGATTCCGGGAATTTCTGAGTCTCAGTCGGTGATCGGGCGCGTGATCGAAGGCATGGACGTCGTGTCCCGTCTGCGACGAATCGATCCCACGAAGAAGAAGGAGCAGGGCCAAATTCAGTTGCCGCCCGACGCTGTTTTGCGAGCGGAGATTGTGCGTTTTGGTGCCGATCTACCTGAGCCAGAGTACGTTGATCTGCAGGCTGAAGTTGAGAAAGCAGTTAAGGCTGGATTGCTAAAACCCAAAAGCCCTGATGCTCCGCAGCAGTGAGCGGGGCCGACGGGAGGTAATCGCTCGGCGGGAGTACAGCCGCGACGGCCTCACGCCAATTTGCTGTCGCTATCGCAGCGATGATGTTTCGACAAGTGGGTCCTGAACACGCTGGATATTTTTGCGTCGTCGCGCACACCACGATTGGCCTGGGTTAAGATTGTCGGGGTCCACCTCTGTTTTAATGGATCTCGGGTGACGGGATGCCTCGTAAGCTGTTCGGTGGAACTGGGTCCTGGTTTGTCAGGATCTATCCTCTCTCTGCCCCCTCATGACACACGAGGCCATTGCTCACGCCATGCAATCATTCATTACGTCGTTCAGTATCTTCGCTACTTTGGTGGTCGCGTCGGTCGTTCACGCGGACCAGCCCAATATTGTTTTCGTGTTCGCCGATGACATGAGCTATGAAGCCATTGGTGCCGCGGACATGCTCGACATTGAAACACCCCATCTAGATCAACTTGCCAAGCAGGGGACACGCTTTACCCACGCCTACAACATGGGTTCCTGGAGCGGCGCCGTGTGTGTGGCCAGCCGCACGATGCTCAACACCGGGCGTCAGATTTGGAACGCGCAGGCAACCGATTTGGCGCAATACGCTCAACAGAATCAGTTCTGGGCTCAGCGTATGCAAGCGGCTGGGTATCGGACGTATATGACCGGCAAGTGGCACGTTTCCCAGCCTCCAGAGTCGGTTTTTGACGTCGTGAAGAATGTGCGAGCCGGGATGCCTGCTCAAACGCCCGCAGGTTACAATCGCCCCAAAGATGAAGCCGACTATGCCGCTGGTTGGAAACCGTGGGATCCGAAGTACGGTGGTTTTTGGCAGGGTGGGAAGCACTGGAGTGAGGTCGTCGGTGATGATGGGCTCGAGTACATCGAACAAGCCGCTGCGGACGACACGCCGTTCTTCATTTATCTCGCGTTCAATGCACCGCACGATCCTCGTCAATCGCCGAAAGAGTTCGTTGATCGCTACCCGCTTGATCGCGTGCAGACGCCCGAAAACATGCTGCCGGAGTACCCCTACGCCGAGGCCATCTGCGGCAAGGGATTGCGTGACGAGAAACTGATGCCCTACCCACGAACCGAATACGCGGTAAAGGTCAATCGGCAAGAGTATTTCGCTCTGATCACGCATATGGATGAGCAGATTGGCCGCATTCTCGCAGCGCTCAAAGAATCAGGGAAATCCGACAACACCTATCTGTTTTTCACTGCCGATCATGGCCTTGCGGTCGGTCATCATGGCTTGGTGGGCAAGCAGAACATGTATGACCACAGTGTGCGGGTCCCGTTCCTGGTCGTCGGCCCCGGTGTCGCGGCGGGGGCCACGATTGACACGCCCATCTATTTGCAAGATGTAATGCCCACCTCGCTGGAACTTGCCGGTGAATTAGAACCGGCCGGTGTTGAGTTCAAGAGCCTGCTGCCGTTGTTGGGCGGTGAGGAGTCATCCCACTATGAGGATATCTACGGGGCCTACCTGGGTACGCAACGAATGATCACGCACGATGGATGGAAATTGATTCACTACCCGAACATTCATGTCTCGCGGCTGTTTGACTTGGAGAATGATCCCCGCGAGATGCATGATCTCGCAGCTGTGCCTGACCATGCTGCTAAACTTCAGATGTTGATGAATCGGTTGGAGTCTGCAATGGATACCCTCGGCGATCCAATGACATCGTTGGCGGCAGCCGATTATACGATCCCAAAAAAGAAGAACACCAAGGCGAAATGACTCGGACGTCCGGTGAGGGCAGCTGCGTGAGGATCCATTTCACGTAGCCATCCACGGTTGCTACAGAACTCGCACGACCACGCGGGTGCCTTGCTTGGCGATGACTCTCACCGGGCTGCCCGAGTCGATGTAGTCGCCTTCGCTGACCACGTCAACGAGCATGTCGTCAACCTGCATCCGGCCGCCCGGATTGAGAGGGGAGACGGTCGTGCCGGTCTGCCCGAGTTCGACGCGTTGCCAAGCGGGCGCTGATTCAGCGAGGTACGCATCGTCAGAGGCGACTTCGGCCTGCAGTGTGAGCCGGCTCAGAATGGGGATTTTCCCCATGTAGCTGGTGATAATGAAGATGGAAATCAGGAATACCAGGAACGCCCCCAACACCGTTAACAGGTCGTCACCAAGGGCCATCCAGTTCACTTGACCGTCGGATATCGATAGATGCCCCGACGCCATCACCAGCGATCCTACCGTCAAGGCGAGCCCCAGGATTCCCGCGACCCCGAATCCCGGGATCACGAACACCTCGGCGGCGATGCAGAGCAGTCCGACGACAAACAACAGGACTTCGAGCCAGCCTGATGTGCCACCTAGGAAGCGGCTCCAGAAAAACAGGCCGAAGCACAGGAGACTGAGCAATCCACCCACACCCAGACCGGGGGCGCTGAGTTCTACCGCCAATGCGATCAGACCTGCGAGCAGGAGCAAGAACGTGAAGAACTTCATGTTCAATATCAGGACAAATGTGTCGACCCAACTGCGGTGTTCCTCCGGAATGGGCGCCTGCACATTCAGCACGCGCGCCAAATCCTCTTTGCCGGAGACAAGTTGGTCCGCGATGCCCAGTTCCACGGCGCGGCGGCCGTTGGCGATGAAGAACATGTCTTTACCGGCTTCGCGAATAGGCTTGCCGACCTCCCAGTCATCGGCGTCCTTCATCGCGGCAAGTTCTTTGTCGGAGAAGTATTTCTGTTCTCCGGTGTTCTTGTTGGTCACCCGAAACACGACCATGTCCTGGTCTGTCATTTTTTCGGCGAGTGCCACGGAGCGGCCCGTGGCCGCGGCAGTGTCGCGGGCCTTCTGGGCCAGAACGCTGCGACTCTTGGCTTCGGTGTAACGATACGCTCCATCTTGGCCCATCACGATTTCGCCGGCATCTCCAATCCGCGCGCCGGGCTTCATCAAGATCGTATCCATGGACAGCGCGAGGAGTGCCGCGCCGCTGATGGCATCTTTGCCAATGTAGGCGACGGTCTCGACGTCCTTGGCATCGAGGACCATGTCCATCAGCTCGAACGTCACCAATGTGAATCCACCCGGGGAGTGGAGATCAAAGATGATGACGTCGACGCCTGAATCCACTGCCGCGCGGAACTTCCGTTTGAGCAACTCGCCACTGAGTGGGTTGATGTCCTCTTGGAACGGCAGGATCACGGCGGTGCGTTTCGCCTCGTGAGCCGCTTCATCGGCGGCCTGCATTGGAATTTCCGCTTGGGCCGCTCCCCACATCAGGCACACCAACAGGGCCATGGTCACGGGAATCGGTATCCATCGGAAATTCTGAATTAACATCTCACGCCCTTCGCCAAAACGACGGTACGAACAACAATAGCACACTGAAAATTTCAACTCGTCCAAGTACCATCAACCACACGAACAGCAGTTTGGCCCCTTGGCTGAACCCGGCGTAATTCCGGGTGGCGCCGACCACGCCCAATCCGGGCCCAATGTTATTGAGCGTCGCAGCGACCGCACTGGCACAATCCACCAGTTTGTCATCGAGCGTCCCCTTGAGCAACTCTTTGCCCTGTTCGGATTGATTTGCCACACTGCTCTCGACAACGCCCCAGGTCGAATTGGGCTCGAACGTGACCAATGCCAGCCACGAGACCACAAAGATCGCCAGTACTAAACAAAAGTACAGAAGGATATTGTGAGCAAGGGTCGGGTCGTCGACAGCTTGACCACTAATCCTCAAAGGCCGGATTACTCGCGGGCGGTGGGCGCGCTCCATCTCCAATCGCAGAATTTTGCAGAATAAAACGATCCGAATGACCTTCAGTCCGCCGCCGGTACTGCCCGCACAGCCACCGACGAACATCAACAATAGCAATATGCCGCGCCCGAAGTTGTTCCAATGATCGAAATCGGCCGTTCCGTAGCCAGTTGTGGTCATCACCGAAACGACTTGAAAAAGTCCATTGCGAAAGGCGGACGTGAGCGTACTGAAACCTTCGTCGTGGGCGCGCATTCCAAAAAACACCACGCCTGCGGTGACGATCGCGATGATGCCAATGTAAGCGCGAAACTCCGCGTCGCGCAGCATCCGGCGAGGGCGGCCGATCAAACTCAGGTACAGCAACGTGAAGTTGGTGCCTGCGAGCACCATGAATCCGATTGTGGTTGACTCGATCAGAGGGCTGTCGAATCCGCCGAGGGAACGGTTGTAAGTGCTGAATCCGCCGGTCGCCATCGTTCCAAACGCGTGGCAGAGAGCGTCGAAGGCGCTCATGCCCTCAAAGAAATAGATGATCGTCAGCAATATATTCAGTCCGAGGTAGATCGCTGCGAATACCAGTGCGGTGTGCTGCATGCGCGGCATGCTGCCGTCTTTGGTGGGCCCCGGCATCTCAGCCCGCATCATCGCCTTGCCCGCAGATCCTTGACCCAGGATCGCGACGAACAGCACGACGATACCCAGTCCGCCAAGAAAGTGCGTCCAAGATCGCCAAAACAAAATGCAGTGGGGAACCAAGCCGGGGGTGTCGAGGTCCGTCAGCACGGTCGCGCCCGTGGTGCTGAATCCTGACTGGGACTCGAACATGGACTCGATGAAGGTGATCGGCATCCCAGCGGCCGTTTGGGTGCCACTGAAGTAGTACGGCAGGGCGCCTAGGATCGTGGCGCAAACCCACGACAAACCGACAATTGCCATCGCCTCTTTTCGAAACAAGTGGCTGCCCTGGCGGTGGCTGCGTCCGAGAAAGCGGAACAGAAACCCGACACTGAAGCACACCGCCATGCTGGCGAGGAGTCCGTAGGTTGCCCGCTGTTCGAAGGCGGTGGCCGGGGGCAGGTGCGTGCGCTCGGCCATCATGGGGAACGCAAAGGGAAAGCTGAAACTCATCGACGCGCCAATGAGCAAGCAGATCGTTCCCAGAAATCGTAGCAGCAGTGGGAAATTCAAGAGGGACGCCACCCATACGTCTCGGCCAACGAGCCACAGACGATGTTGCGCAGATCCGTCAAACGGATCGGTTTGTGCAGAATTCGGTAGGCTCGCATTCGCGCCGCTTCCCGCTCGATCTCCTCATCCATCATCGCGCTCATCAAGATGGCGGGAATTCGCAGCGGGCGGCCAGCGAGCTCGCGGATGACGTCGATTCCTGTCACGCGAGGCATATGAACGTCCACCAAAACAAGATGAATTGATTTTTGATTGATGACCGCGAGAGCCTCCTCACCGTCGCCGGCCTGATGCAAGGTCAGACCTCGGTCAGACAAGGCGTCGCACAGGGTCCGGCGAAAGCCGGCGTCATCATCGGTGATCAGAATGTTTGGAACCATGGATCATACGTTGGTCAGCTCACGGACTTCGTCGTTCGTGAACGGGGTTGCCAGCCGGGCACCGAGCTGACCGACAATCCGAGCGGCGGCATGCGAAGCGAGGTGCCCAGACTGCTTCCATGATAGTCCATTGGTGATGCCATATAAAACACCTCCGGCGTACACGTCGCCCGCCCCGGTCGTATCAATTGCCTTGATGTTGACGCCTTCGATGGGAATCGCTTCGCCACCATGCATCAACAGTGATCCTTTGGCGCCGAGCGTCATGGCGACGTTTTCGGCGGATTCGTGAATTTTATTCGCACAGGCAACGGGATCGGTCAAACCTGTGAGGCTCATCGCCTCCTCCTCGTTGCAGAAAAACAGGTCCACGGGCCCCCGAATCAGATCCCAGATCTCGTCGCGAATCATGTTCACCAGAAACGGGTCCGACGCTGTGAAGGCGACTTTGACATTATTTTTCTTTGCCAATTCCATGGCCCGGTAAGCCGCTGCTTTGGTTGTCTCGCCGGTGAACAGGTAGCCTTCGATGTAGATATACTGCGCCGCTGCAATCGCGGCTTCGTCGATGTCGTCGGCTGATAACTGCGACGACGCACCGAGGTTGGTCAGCATCGTCCGCTCGGCATCGTCCGTGATCAAAATCGCGCACGTGCCCGTGGGCGAGCCCGGGAGCGGTGCTACGTCGATTGTTACCCCCAGGGCTCGCAGATCTTTCAAGAAGAATTCTCCGGTTTCATCAGCACCGATCTTGCCCACGAAGGCGGCCTGACCACCGAAATCCGCGACGGCAGCGACGGTATTAGCAGCTGAGCCACCTGCGCAGCGATGCAGCGATGGCAGGTCAAAATTAGCCAGCACACCCGCTTGCCGCTCGTCGTCGACCAGCGTCATGATGCCCTTATCGAAGGCGAGACGCTCGAGCAAGTCGTCGTTCACTTGGGCTTGGATGTCGACGAGGGCGTTGCCGACGGCGTAGACGTCGTGGGTCATGATGGTAGCTGAGAGTAGAGGAAAATCGCAGATAACTCGATCGAGGGATCGATCGCTGCGGCACAGAATGCGGTCTCAGCTCCGTCTGGGCAAGTGGGGCTAGCCCGTTTTCGACGCTGGCCATTGGCGAATCCGGACGCCGAACTTGTCGCCGACCTTGACCACGTCGACCGTGCCCATCGACCGTCCGCCGACCGACAGCTGCAGCGGTTGATCACAATCCGTTTCTAAGGGCAGGATCGAGCCCGGGCTGAGGGCTAGCAGGCTGCCGAGCGTTTGTTTGCGCTCGGCCAAGGTGACGATTACCGGCGTTGGCACGCTCAGCAGTCGCCGTTGGTAGTCGGATTGTGCCGTATTTTCGGGTGGTGTCATTTTTACAGGCTGCGCCTCCTCGGTCTGATATCGAACCGAGACGCCCCTTCGCTTGAGTCCATCCCTAGAACGCGAGGTCACCTTCTCCCAAGGGGGCCGACGCGTGGGCATTGCTTCCAACGAATGACTATTTCCGGTCGGGCACGCCTGGCATAATGCAGGTGACCCCATCCTGTCGAGGAGATCTTGAAATGTTGAAACACCGATTGATTTTGCCTGAGGGTATCTTGCTGCTCGAACCCACCGAACCGCTCGAGGTCAGCGATTTTGAAGCTGTTGTCGCGGAGGTGGACCCGTACATCGCCGAACGCGGCAAATTGCCGGGAGTGCTGATCCATGCCGTGTCATTCCCAGGATGGGCCAGTATCGCCGCCGCGATTGCCCACCTGCGCTTCGTCGAAAGTCACCATGCGAAAATCAGCAAGCTGGCCGTTGTCAGTGACAACCTTCTGTTGAGGGAGTTCCCGTCATTGGTCGGTCATCTGATTGATGTGGACGTCAGACACTTTCCCGAATCGGGTTACGACGAAGCCTTCGTCTGGCTCGAGCAGCAAGAGGATTAACCCACGTAAGACATAGGCGTTTGCTAGCTACGCAGAACGAGTACCGGACAGTGGGCAAAACGTACGACGCGTTCGGCAGTCGAGCCGATTAACAATCGCGTCACACCCGTGCGGCCGTGAGACGGCAGCACGATCAAATCAAACGCGTTTTGTTCAGCGTACTCGGTAATTCCATGGGTTGGGTCATTGACGACAGTGTCGTAATTGAGGCCCTGGTGACGGGCATTATTGAATTCCGCTTGCATCGTCTTGAGTGCACGATGCACATGGTCGTCATCGATTTGGGCCGCCAGACCGATCTCTGGCAACCCCCAGTCCGCACCTCCAGCCATGCCCAATCCCGTGTCCCCGGAATATCCGTAGAGCGGCACAGGGTCCACGACGTGCAACACCGTGACATTCTCGTTCTTGCCGGCGATCTTCATCGCCGTCTCGACGGCTTCGAGGGAGAACTTTGAGAAATCGTAGGGCGCGAGGATCTTTGAGTTTTCAAAGTGGTTCATGGCAGGGCCTATCGGGATGGTCTCAGTGGAAGTGCGTGGGCGTCGCTGCGTTCGACTCGAACGCGGCCTTTACTGTCAGGCCGCGACGGCGAGGTGGAATCCGACGGGCGGGGTTCCTTGCCGATCGACGGCTGCTACCGAGAGGTCGGCGCGCTTCCTTCGGCTGCCCGATCAGGAGGCGTTGGACATGTCTGCATGGATCCACTGTCGAGCGGCTTCCAGGTCTGCAATATCGAAGTACTCGATTTTAGCAGACGTGAACGGCTTGCAGAATGTGGACATGCCTTTCTCCCACTTGGACTCACCCACGATGGCCAGTCGTTCGATGTGGCTGTGGTGCTTGACATCAAACTTAATGTCTTCCCACAAGGCTCCGGCTTCCCACCCATGGAAGTCGTGCAGTACGACAAGCATGCGGACCTTGCCGAACTCTTTGATCCGAGCCTCGGTCGCGGGCACGAAGGCTTCGTAGGCCTCTTTGGATAGTTTTCCGCTCAGCTGAACCTCGATGATTTTACCTTCAGCGTGTTCGATGATATTGAATGACATTGGCGGATACCTTTCAGGGAAATAGGGAGATGCACTTTCGTGCCGAATTCAGCGTGGGTAATCCTAACGCACACACAGTGCCAAACGCAATTAGCAGGAGATCGACGCTGTTGAATGATCCCATGTGGTTAGTGATTGTTCGGTGTGGCTAGAAAATATGCGTTCTCGGCAACGTTACGATCGGGTACGGCCTCAACACATCGATCGCTGCGGTTGTGACGAGGTCGGCGGCGGGAGCGCGCGTTTCCGCTCCGGCGAATCTCGATGATGCGCCCACCTTTCGCGAGCCGATCGGATCGAGGCGAAAGCATGCCACCGGGGATATACTGGTACAACGCATGCATCCCGAATTGGTACACACGCTTCGCCACCCCCGTCCTCCATGAACCCATTCCAATGACAATCTCCCAAGCTCCCGGTGCTCCCGGCATCGCTCCACGTTGGACGTCCAGCGCCAAAGAGGGCATCGGCACCGCCTACAGCACCGGATCTCGAGTTTGGTTCACGTTGAGCCATGGGATCGTCAACGAAATATACTACCCACACGTGGATTCGCCGAACACGCGTGATTTGCAATTATTGATCTCCGACGGTGAGACATTTGTGCATGAAGAAAAGTGCGACTTAATTCATTCCAGTGAACGCCCCGACCCACAGGCTTTGCTCTATCGACAGACCAACACAGCCCCCGATCAACGCTACCGGATTATCAAGGAGGTCATTGGAGAGCCTCACTCCGACGTGGTTCTGGTGTCGGTGAAGATGGAGATTCTCGATGCGACGCTAGCTGACAAGTTGAAGGTCTACGTTTTGCTCGCCCCGCACGTGAAGGATACCGGTGGAAACAATACGGCTAGGACATGCGAGGTCGGTGGCAGCCGCCTGTTGCATGCCGAACGCGAACAGGTGCATTTGGTACTCGGGGTCAATACCGAGTTTGTTCGCCGCAGCGTTGGATTTGTTGGTGCCAGTGATGGTTGGAATGACCTGCAGGATAATTTCCAAATGGACTGGCAATACGAGGAAGCCGCCGGTGGCAATGTGGCAATGATGGGTGAGGTGGATCTGTCCCGAGGAAGGGAGTTCACCATCGGCGTCAGTCTCGGTGATAGTCGTCAAAGTGCTGCGACGTCTCTATTGCAGGCCTTTGCCATTCCTTTCGCCCAGCAGCGAACCAAGTTCATCGAACAGTGGAAGCGGGTTCCCCTCCCTGAGCTTTCGCATGATCCCGACACTCAGGCGTTGGTCCAATTGAGCCAGCATGTGCTATTAGCTCATGAAGACAAGGAGTTCGCCGGAGCCACCGTGGCGTCGATGAGCATCCCGTGGGGCGAGACCAAGGATGATAGCGACTCCGGCGGGTATCATCTCGTCTGGGCACGTGACATGGTGCAAACGACGACTGCACTGCTCGCGAGCGGAGAAACCGATTTGCCGTTGCGATCACTCGTTTGGCTAGCGTGTGTGCAGGGCGAAGATGGTGGCATGCCCCAAAACAGCAGAATCGATGGATCGCCGTATTGGGAGGGCGTGCAACTTGACGAAGTTGCTGCTCCAGTACTGTTGGCGTGGCGGCTGCAAGACGCCAATGCATTGCAGAACTTCGATCCCATGCCGATGGTGCGTCGAGCGATGCGTTTCCTCTTGTTGCACGGACCCGTGACGGCTCAGGAACGCTGGGAGGAGAACTCCGGCTACTCACCATCCACGCTGGCGATCATCATTTCAGCAATCGTTTGCGCTGCCGATCTGGTTCGCTCGGAGAGGGCAGAGGCAACCGATAATGAGGATACCCGCTTTCTGCTCGACTATGCCGATTGGATGGTCGCGTCATTGGAAGGTTGGACAGTGACCAACTGCGGCGAGCTCGTCCCCGGCAAGCCACGGCATTACATTCGCATTACTCCCGAGGCACCCCAATCGGGACCAGTGGAACCCAATCCGAACATCGCGACGATCAATATTGCCAACGGTGGTGGGGAGTTTCCGGCGCGGAACGTTGTCGATGCGGGGTTCCTGCAGCTCGTGCGATTGGGGATCCGGCGGTGGGATGACCCAGTCATCGTCGACTCGGTGGCGGTGGTCGATGCCATGCTCAAACGCGAATTGCCGCAAGGCCCATGCTGGCGACGGTACAATCATGATGGCTACGGACAGCACACCGATGGCAGCGCTTTCAATGGGACCGGTGAGGGCCGTGTATGGCCACTTCTGACTGGCGAACGGGGACATTATGAACTCGCTTGCGGTCGCGATGTAACTCGTTACATCGAAGCGATGAAGGGATTCGCCAGTGGCAGTGGACTGTTTGCCGAGCAGTTGTGGGATACCGACGATATCCCTCAACGAGGCATGTATTTTGGTAAACCAGCTGGCTCAGCCATGCCGCTGTGCTGGGCGCATGCCGAATTCATCTCCCTCGTGCGGAGTCAAAAGGACGAGAGGTGCTATGATCGTATCGAGCCAGTCTACCGCCGCTACTCGATCAACCAACCCGAGAATCACCTGGAAGTGTGGACCTTCGCACACCAGCCCATCCGAATTTCAGCGGGCAAGCGATTGCGACTCATTTGCGAGCATCGCGGCCGGGTTCACTGGACTACGGATCAGTGGGCAACGCGTCACGACTCGGAGCTCACGAACGCTGCGTTTGGACTTCACTTCATCGACCTGCCGATTGAAGACTTACTCGGCGGCCAGGAGTGCGTGTTCACATTTCACTGGAGTGCCGATGATCGATGGGAAGATACCAACTACGTCGTTAAGATTTCGTCGTGAAAGCTGTTACTGTCCCATTTTTCGTTCTGCGCTGCCCCGATCATTTTTATGAACTCGCTGTCTGAGACGTCCCACGAGCCGCCCACTGCGACCTCCTCCCGAGAGCATCTGCTCGAGCAGCATCCGTGGGTGGCGTTCGTGCTTCCGCTGGTGGTGTTTATGTTGGTTGGGACGCTCGAAGCGACGGAGCGATCTGGGGCGACTCTCTTTGGCTTGGTTGGCGTCGAACTTTATCCGGTTGTGTACACGGTCAAAATCTTACTCACTATCATTGCCCTGGTCCTGGTCTGGCCTGCATATCGCGTCTTCCCAATGCGGTTGAGTCCCGCCGCGATTGGAGTGGGCGTGATGGGAGTGATCATATGGATCGGGATTGATGCCCTGGATATCGAACAGATGCTCGGATTCGGTTGGTTGGCTGACCGAGGGGAACGCGTCGCATACAACCCGCTCGCAGCTCTCCAGCACAGCCCGGTGTTAGCTTACGCCTTCCTCGCGGTGCGGTTCTTCGGGCTGGCCGTGGTGATTGCGGTGGCAGAGGAGATGTTTTTGCGAGGCTTCCTCATCCGCTATGTCGAAGACCCTGATCGGTGGAACACCTTGCCGTTGAGTCAGTTGGGCTGGCCGGCGTTGATTACCGGGACCGTGTTCCCGATGCTCATGCACCCTGGCGAGCTGTTCGCCGCGATGGCGTGGTTCTCAATGGTCAGTTGGCTGATGTTACGCACCGGCAACATCTGGGACTGCATCACTGCGCACATGGTTACCAATCTGTTGTTGGGGATTTATGTCATGTCCACAGGCAACTGGCACCTCTGGTAAGGACGCTAGCTCTCATGGCCACACGCAACGGCTACACTGGAGGGTTGACGGCGCGATTAAACTTTTAATTTCCGTCTTTGGTTGTGACGCCAATCCATATTGTCCGGTGCATCGGAACGGTTGAAAACGATATATGAATACTCATCCAACCCGAATTGTCGTGCTCGGTGGCGGATTCGCCGGTGCCTATTGTGTCAAACAACTCGAGAAATCCCTACGCGGAGTGGATGTTGAAATCACTCTGGTGAACGAGCAAAACTATTTTGTGTTCACTCCCATGCTCGTGGAGGCAGCCACTTCTGCGTTGGAAGCCAGGCACGTCGTCGTCCCGCTACGAGGTTTTCTCCGCACAAGCCGATTTGTAATGGCCCGTATCAGTTCGATCGATATCGCTGGCAAAACGGTGACGACTCAACCGGAGTTTGGAAGTCATGTTGTGCTGCCGTTTGACCATCTAGTGATGTCGCTGGGCAGCGTGACGAGCATGCCGGACGTCCCAGGCGTTCATGAGTTTGCCTTCGGGCTGAAAACGCTCGCCGATGCAACGGTGTTAAGAGATCGCGCCATCGGAATGCTGGAAATGGCCAACCTGGCTCCCGATCACGCCCATCGTCAGAGTTGGTTAACGTTCGCCATCGTCGGCGCCGGATACACCGGTGTGGAGGCTGCCGGCGAGTTCAACGCATTCCTGAAAGAGGCAATTCGAAACTATCCGAATGTCCGCGAGACGGATATTCGCGTGATGTTGCTGCAACGATCTGGTCGGATACTTGATGCACTGGATGAGGCAATGTCGGAGAAGGCGAGTAAAGTCTTGCGGCGCGATGGCGTCGATATCCGGTTGAATGAGAGCGTCGCCGAGATTTCAGAGACTTCATTCATGCTCAAGAGCGGCGAGAAAGTGAATTCGCACACCGTAATCTGGTCCGCAGGTGTCGCCCCGCCAGCACTGCTCAGGGACTCCGGGTTGCCCACGAACCCGCGTGGGTACCTGCAATGTGATCGCGATTTGCGGGTCCAGGGGCATGACAACGTGTGGGGCGTCGGGGATTGCGCTTCGAATCCCGATGGAGACGGCAACCCCTACCCGCCCACCGCGCAACATGCGCTGCGTGAGGGCCGTCAGGCGGCTACGAATCTCGCTGCGGTGTTACAAGGTGCACCGACGAAACCGCTGGACTATCACAATAAAGGCACCATGGCGCCGCTGGGTGGGCGACAAGCGATTGCGAACGTCTTCGGGATGCATCTGACAGGGTTAATCGCATGGATGCTATGGCGAGGCGTTTACCTGGGCATCATGCCGGGTTGGGGACGGAAGATTCGAGTCGCCATGGATTGGACCACCGATCTGTTTTTTCGGCGGGACTACGCACAACAGCATGCGGCCCCAAGATGTGAGTCAGACCCTTAGCGGGACGATAGGAGATTGGCGGTCTTGCGGCGATGGGTGGCGAGTGCCAGGGTGCCTGCGATGATCGCGGCGCCGGGGTACGCGAGACCTGAATAGCGGGACTGCGTGGGGCCACCGATCCCTTCAGAAAGGACCGGTTGTTCGCTAGCGATCGCCGCCAGGATGGCGTCGCGGATCTGCGTGGGATCGCTGCTCGTTTCGGCCGCTGCGATCAAGCCGACCGATCGGTGTAGCCCAATGGTGGCATCGAGAACGACGTCGACGATCGACGGGGTGAGGTTATCAATGACCCCAGGAAGCTCATGTCCGCCCTGAATGTTGTCGATCAAACCAGTCGTGCCCCCGAACCAAGACGCAATTGCGGAATCGATGCTCTCGGGGTCGGCCGCGTTATTGTCGTCATGGCCGCTGCCGGTAACGCTGCGAAGTTGTCGCAGCGATTGGCTATCCATCTCCCAGGGCTCGTCCGCGTCGCGGTCCTCCGGGGCCATCACGCTGTGGCGCAGCAGTGGCAGTGTTTCGATTACGCCACCGGGAGCAGCGCCGCGTTGTGGATCCCCAGCGGCCCCGGTCGCTGGTTTCTGATTGTTGGTCCCTGGGTTCGACGTGGTATTGTCCGTTGTCCAATTCACGGTGGATTCATCGCCAGTCGATCGGATGGTGTCGGTGACGTCTGGTACGCGTTGGATTAGGACCGCCGCATCGCCGGTCTTGCTGTCATCCCGATCGAGCGTTGCCTGACCAGGCGGCGTCGAAACGTCTGGTCGATTGCTGGGTGATTCGACGCTCGGAGTCTCGGGAGGCTGCGGACTCGGGGGCAACCCGCTGCTGTTGCTGCCGCTGTCGGGAACGTTGTTCCCTGGCCGACTTGATTGCGGAGGTGGGGTTAACCCAGATGGATTGCTCGCAAACTGATCGTCATGCAACCCTGCACTCGTGGGCCCCCGATCGGGTTCGCCGCGACGGGGAGTATCGAGATTGTTGCGGGAGGAACGTGAGGCGTCGCTGTCACGGTTCGATGACTGCTCGCGATTGCTCTGCAGGGTTTCCTGCGCGGGCCCTTCATTAAGGTCGTTGCTTGCTGAGAACAGAAGCACGCCGCTTGCTAGCATGCAGCGAGACTCCAGTTGTTCTAGCAACAAGATACGGGAAGCGTCGTGATCGGTCATGATGCGGTTCTCCGATGGGTCGCTGATTGGAAGGCGACGGTTTGATAGTTGTCTTTGTGTTTTCTCAGGTATTCGCGATAGCGGTTGACTTCAGGAGCCAGCCTCACCGCAGCAGATTGATGCTGGATGGCTTCATCGTAGGCAGCGGCGGCGGCGTTACGGTCTCCGAGTTGTTGGCGAAGGAAGCCGAGATTGTTCAGCACACCGCCGACCATGCTGCGAGTTTCGGCGTCGGTGACAAACCTGGCCGCGAGCGGCCGACCGTAATCGAGTGCTTTCTCAAACGCGTCGCTGGCTTCGCTCAACTGACCTGTCTTGGACAACGAAAGCCCCAGGTGATTTAAACTGAGCACCATGTCACGTTGGTAGGTAGCTTGGTCGGGCCATCGTGCGAGCAACTGATCGCCGACCACAATCGCTTGACGGAACGTTTCGATGGCGGACGCATTTTGCTTGGCCGCGGATTGGGCGGCGCCCAGAGTATTGAGTGTCACGATGGTCTGCGTTGCCAGTTTCGCGTTGCCCCTGTCGGCTTCGAGGGCGTCGAGTTGGCCCGAGAGTGCTTCGCGGGCGTACTCAATCGCCCTCTCGGGTGATGTCGGCGTTAATAGCCCACTGAGATTGGCCCGCACAGTGGCGAGTTGGATGGCGGCAGGATGTTCGGCGACCGAGATTTGGTGGGTTGTCTCAGGGATGATTTGTTGGTTTTCGAGCAGTTCAATTGCTTCGAGGTATGCTTTTTCCGATTGTTCGACAGCACCGGTTTGCGATAACAACAGGCCCAGGTTGTTGAGTGTTGTTGCCAACGCGAGATTGGCCTTGGCGGCAGGCACTGCGTGGCGGGAGAACGCCTTGGCCGCAGAGTGTTCGGCTACGCTTTTCTGTGTCGTGATCGCGCGGGCGTAGTAGCGTGCGGCGTCTTCGAGCTTGCCGCCTCGGACGAGCGTCTCGGCAAGATTGTTTTGGCTGGTTGACCACTCTAGAAGAAGCGCATCGTCTCCGGGAGTTTCGTGAGCAAGCTGTCGATATATCGATTCGCTGCGACCGAGCGAGTCGATGGCTTTGTCGTTGTCACCAAGCTCAGATTGCAAGGATCCCGACTTGCCGAGCGTGATCGCGAGGTCCGCACGCAGGGTGGGATCGTTCCTGACGTCGGCAGCGAATCGTTCGTAATAGTCGAGCGTTTCGATTAAAAGTTGTCGGCGTACGGAATCGGCGGCGGGGATGCCTGACAGGAGTTCGGCCATTTGGGAACCCAGTCGGTCGACGGCGTCGCGAGCAAGCATTTCGCCACTGAGGGCTCTGGCGGCATTCGCGTCAGAAACTTGTTTTGCCACTGCTAATTTTGCAGTCGCGACAGCGGAGCCAACAAAACCGAACGCAACAATTACGGCGCCGGTCAACACCACGCTGCGATGCTTGGCAGCCAGTCGACCCACGCGGTCGCCGAGATTGGCGGGGCGAGCGAGGGTGGGCTCGGCCGCCAACACGCGGCCGAGGTCGTCGGCAAATGCAGCCGCCGTCTCATACCGTCCTTCGCGTGATTTCGCCATGGCCTTGGAAATAACCGTTTCGAGATCACGCGGTAAGTCAGGACGCAGTTGGCGCAGCGGCGTGACGTCGTGTTGGTCGATCATCTGCAAAATGGAAGGTGCGTCTGCGCCATCGTGGGCGGGATGCAACGTCAGCATTTCATACAGCGTCACCGCGAGCGAGTACACATCGGCGCGACCATCAATGAGCGCAGATTGACCCCGCGCTTGCTCGGGGCTCATGTAACGCATCGTACCAATAACGTCGCCTGATTGAGTTAGCGAAACCTCGGATTGACAGCGGGCCAGACCGAAATCGGTGATCCAGATTTTGCCACACCGATCGAGCATCAGATTGGATGGTTTGACGTCGCGATGGATGACGCCATTCTCATGTGCATTGTGTAGCGCGCCGGCGATCTCGATGGCCCACTGAATCGTCGTTCGCCACTGGGACGGAGTGCTGTCAGTCAGGCGGGCATGTCGTTCCGCCGCGACAGCGGAACGCTCGTTTGCACACCACTCGTCCATTGACACGCCGTCGATGAATTGCATCGCATAGTAGTGCACACCGCGATCACTGCCGACACTGTGAATGGGAACGATGCTAGGATGCTGCAACAGGCCCGCAGCGTGGGCTTCGTTCTTAAAGCGCGAGATTTGACGCGAATCCAACAGTGACGCCAGCGGCAATAGCTTGATGGCAACTTTCCGATCAAGCGAAACTTGGTTGGCTTCATAGACCACGCCCATGCCGCCACGACCAATTTCGCGATGGATCGTAAAGTCGCCGAGCGTCATCTTGACGCTGGAGCCGGCGGCGTCATGTTCGTCGTTTTGGAAATCGTGGAAGCCGACCGACACGCCGTAGAGTGCGTCGAGTTTCTCCAGATAGCTCGTGAACACCTCGGCGAGGTCCGGGTTCTCACGATTGATGAGCTCCGCGTCGAGCCGCTCGCCGTTTTCCAACCCAACGAGATACCGGTCAAGCAACTCGGTCAAACAAGACTGTTGGTCTGCGTTCAACCCATCGATTAAGGACGGATCACCTGCGCTCAATGCTATGCTGGAACTGTTCAATGCAACCATCGCTCTCTCGTTTTCGGCCGACCCTCACGGGTGGATTTTGGACTCAATAGGGTCAATGAAATGAATTTAAGTGGACGCTGACGAGCAGGTGTTCGGACACTATTTGTTTTTAAAACTCTCCAGTGCACGCAGCCAGAGCATGCGGACTGCACCACAGTTGCGGTCCATACGTTGAGCAATCTCATCAAACGAGAGACCCTGCAGTACCCGTAGGACGATCACTTCACGGTAGTGGGGCTTCAGCTCACTGAGTTGATCCGCCAACGCGACGGCGCGTTCACGAGCTTGCATGGGCGCGCTGGGCGACGGACTGTTGGCGGGCAATATGGCGGCTAAGTTGCCCGCAGACTCTTCAAGCCGGTTGCTGACGGAATCCAGTGAGACCTCACGGCGGATATCTCGCTTTTCGACAGTGACGTTTCTCTTGAAGCTGCGATGCAGTGTGTGAATGAGGATCGTCCGTAGCCAGCACAGCAGTTCGCCTTGGCTGGTGCCGCGGAAGTCGCCGAAGTCCTGGTGGGCCGCCATCATCGCTTCTTGGACAATATCAGAGGGGTTCAAGCGGCGGCGAAGCCGACGGTCGAGTTGGGTGCTGGCCAGAATCGTCAGGTAGTTGGCGTACCACTGGAGGAGCTCGCCGAGCGCGTCACGGTTTCCGGCCCTCGCTTGAGCTAGCAGACTGGCAAAACCGGCATGGTTCGAACCGGATGTTGGATCTGGCGAACTAGCCAAAGGTGGAGCGCTGGATGAGTCAGTGGCGACCATGGGGAGTCCCTGTGGAGAATTGGTTGCGTACCTAATAAGTTGCGAGCGAGATCAAGATCCGCCGCGTGTTCTGAAGAAAAACCAGTGGAGATGTGCCGCGGATCGCATCATCCAGCTCAAAATACCTGCCGAGGGCGTTATCGACGGCGCTCAATCGAGCGATCATGCTGGCCGTCGGTAGTATCTGCTGAATGGTCGAAGGCCGTGGTCGGCTCGCTGGGGGCAGCGCTATACAGTGACTGGATGGCCGCGACGTCCTCATCGCTCAGACTGACAAAAGACTGGCTCGGGGAGACAAACGGGGCGAGCACGCTGTGCGACAGCATCCAGTTCTGAAGGCACCGTTGGGATGAAACGTTCACAGTTGAAAAAAGACCTGCTTTCAAACATCGCTGCCGGGGCGAGCCAGGACACGATCGGAGGTTTAGGTGCCGACCGTAGATCCGGCGGGGACGTGGTTATAGATGGGCATGTGCCTGTAGTAGACTTCGAGGCAGTAAATCGAGAAGCATGTCGTGTAGAGCCGGCCAGCATGGCGGCCCCACGCATCGTTGTGAGGTGGCCAACTGCCACGCTCTTTGCCGCGGATGATCTGGCGGGCGGGAAGGACAACTTTCAATTGCTCATTCCACTGAGTCCACAATGGACCACCGAAATGATGCAAAGCTTGGGTCGCGTAGTACCAGTAATAGACATCGGGTTGTCCAACATCAATCGGATGATTTGCAGCGAGGGTGTTCAGCCCGTGGCCCATTGCCGGAGCATTGCGACGCCATCCCATGTATTGGCGACACAGCAACCCCTCGGCCGTCATCGAGGGTGATCGCGCGTCGCCGACCTTGTAGGAATAGCCGACGGCGTAGTAGTCGTTTTGGCGATTGGCGCTGACGGAGTCCAAATACGTCTCGACTTTGGGCCAGACGTAACGATCAACTTCCAGGCCGGCTGCCTCACCGCTTTTGAGTCCAACCACGAACCAGCCTGTCACGGATGTATCACTATCGAATCGGGGTTGGTACCGCCAACCACCCGTGGGCGATTGCGATTTAGCGGCGAAGTCCACTGCTGACTGTGCGTAGGGGCGAATCCATGAATCCCCGGTCATGGCGTAGAGTTCGCACAACGCAATCATCCCTTGGGCTTGCGCGTACATCCTTTCATGCGGTGCCGCATCAAGGGCCATGAAACCTTGACTGTCTTGCTTCTGGACCAGCCATCGCACCGCCCGCCAGAGTTCCTTTTGATATTTGCCACCTCGATGGGTACTGCCAGAGCCCATGAATGCCAGCATGGCCATCGCGGTCGCACCGACCCGGTTTTCATTGCGGGCGCCGTCGGCATAAGGGCCTCGGAGACTCCAGCTGCCATCGCTGAGCTGGTTGTGCCGGAGCCACTCCAGTCCCATCAACACCGCGTCCTCGGTTGTCGCGGTACCTCCGGCCTCCTTGAGCAGTTTTTGTTTCATCGCTCCAGTGCGACCACGAAACATATTACTCACCGTCGGCTCAGCAAATTTTATCTCCACATGCGGATGCCAATGATCAAGTGTTTCGAGTCGAGGAACGACGGATACCAGTTCGACTTGTGGGGCAAACGCCAGCGTCTCCAGTTCCACTTCGGATTCCGTCAATTCATTGGAGGGAGGACGTTCTAGTTCAATGGGCTCGATCGAGAACTCCGCCAGGTCGCTCGTCGATTCGTCGACATCCTGTTGCAATGTTAACTCGATGCGGCCTACGACCCCCGGTGCGGCCGACATCAATGCCAACGTAAGCAACAGAACTACATGGACGATCAAGCTGACTAACCACGAGGGGGCCTCGTCGATCTGCTGTTTGACCACGTTCAGGTGGTAAGCTCTTCGAGCGGGCTCCTCATCGCGGTTTGCGATTGCCGCGTTTTCAGTCGACATAAGTAGACGCCAGTGTATAGGCGGCGGACGATCGACCTTGCTGGCGAAGCCGCGCGGCAATCCGCTCAGCGCGAGCGGCGCGATTGGCTTCCGCGCGCGCTAAGCGATACGGTCGGGCTTGGGCCTCACGTTGCATCATCGCCATCCGCTCGAGCTGAGCATTCTGATACAGCATGCTCGCCACTTGCTGTTGAGCTGCCAGGGCGCGTTGCTGGTACTGCATCGCCTTCAGATTGGATGGTGGATAACTTGACGAGGCGAGCGAATTTTGCGAGTACGGCGAGGTGGTGGCAAGTGTCGTTGGACTACCTGTTGGCATTCCACCACCACCACCGCGGCCGCCGCATTGGGCTGCTGCGTCACCGCCAATCAGAGCTGTCGACAATAGTCCGGCAGCCAAAACTACGGACGTCTTCAAAAAGGACATGGACATCGTGTTTCTCCGCGGGCATGAAAGAAGAAAAGGCTGATGGGCGGCCGATGCCGCTGCATCATCTCACTTCTTTGATAGGGAACTACCCGAAAGGAATGTCACAAAGATTCGGTCAAGTCGCTCTCTCGCTCGGTAACACCCATTTCGATCGGCACTTACCCGCCTGCACAATGGCGGTTGAAATGAATGCGTCGACCATCGAGCCGGCGCCACCGATCGGCAGCTCAATTTCGCCTTAGGCGGTTTGTTTGATGGAGCGTTGTTCCGACTGCGCTTCTGCCGAGGCAGCCCACAGCTGGATTGCGTCGTAGAGGGCGTGGGCGACGATAGGTATCAGCAAGTTACCCGTGAGGATCAGCAGGGCCCCAAAATACAGCCCCATGATTCCGGTCACGACCACGTACAATTTGCTGATCGGATGAACGAAACCGAACGCGATCGATGAAGCGATCCAGCCCAGGGTCAGTTCCCAGCCGATGGAATTGGTCCACCACGCGGAAAATCCCGACCAGGTCAACGCGGCACTTTCACGAATGCTGCTAGCATTGGCGGGCAGGGAGGCAAAAACCTCTGCCGCATATCCACCGAAGGCCCACCACGGACGCACCGACTCGGTGTTGCTCGGTAGGAGTGACACAGCATCGCCGTGCAGCAGACCCGCGATCGCAGGCATCAACCAGCCACGAAATAGCAATTCTTCGCCTACCCCGGCACATAGGCTGATAGCCAGCAGCTCAAGCGGTCCCATCTTGAGCATCACACTCATCATCGGATGCTCGGCCAATTGGTCGAGCTCTTGGACTGCCGGATGATTGATGCGGCGGATGATGGCCATCAACAGCAACAAGGGGAAAGTTGCCAGAATGCCTAGTCCTAAGCCTCCGGCAAGCGAGGGAACCTCGTCCAGTACTGGTATCCACTGCCGAGGATCGGGGCCGAATAGGTAACCCAAGACCACCGCCAGCAAACCCAGTCCGGCCTCCACGACCACTGCGGTCTGAAACAGGGAATCCGCCGTCTGTGGCTCTTCGTCGCTCTCCGAATCCGGCACGTTGATTCAAACCCCCGCGCGATGGCGATAGGGATTGAACAGGAGGTAATTCAAATGGCGATAGAGATCGCTGCTATTGAGTAATTCAGCATGACCACCCTCTCCAACAAGATTGGGGCCGTTGAGCAATACCACGCGATCGGCTTGTCGAAGTGTCTGTAGTCGACGTGGCAGTACCAGCACCAGAGAACCGGCATCAGCGAGGCTCCGCAGGGCCACCAAACAGGGGTCGCTGTTGACGTGTTCGGTGGGCGCGGGTGGTTCCTTGACCAATACGATCGCAGGTTGATGCAACATCGCCCGCGCGATACCAAGCAGATAGCGGGACATCATCGATAACCCGTCGCTGGAGCGACCATCTCGTAAATCGGTGACGGGCCCGACCATCGTTTCGAGCCCATCACTGAGCCGCGTGATCTGCTCGTAAATGCCCAATTGCTCGAGAACTTTGACCATGTCTCGCTTGTCAACCGACTTGCTCACCCCAGACATCAGGTTTTCGGTGATCGTGCCCTCCCAGAGTGGCCCGTCGGGAGCAACCCACATGACCTGTTTGGCGAGTGCCTGAGGATGAACGTCTTTCAGTGTCACGCCGTCAATTTCAACAACGCCTCGCTGCGGCCGGCCGAAGCCCATCAGTAACTCGGTTAACGACTGCGTCGACACATCATCGGAACCCAATAACGCCACGAGTGATTTCGGTCGCAAGGATAGACTCAGCTCCCGCAGAATCGGTTTGCCGGTTGTGTCCGATAGTGAAACATCCCGCAGCTCAACGGATTCCCGCAGCCCGGCGATGCCCACGAGACGTTCGCTCGGTGCCACATCGTCTCCACGCTGCAGGTAGAGATACACCGCTTCCGCCGCATGCGAGCTAAGTTTGAGTTGGCGAGCGAGTTCGTTCAGCCGCGCCGCCGACAACGCGGCCGTCGTCAGCGCCATTCCGAGTACTAGCGCGGCCGGCAGACTCAGGCCCTGCTCGCCGTGCAGAATATTGGCACCGAGTCCCATCACTAATACCGCGACAGCAATGCAGCTCGCAAACATCAGCAAGGGCCACAATCGGCCCTGCCTCGCATCATTGGCGGCAAGCCGTCTCATCAAGGCATCGAGTTCACCCTCGTAGGCGTCCTCGGCGAGCCCGCCTGCTTGGAGGCGGCCCATCATGGGTGCATCGCCGATCAGTCCTACGAGTCGCTCACGAATCTGCGAGATTTCGAACTGTGACATCTCCAGCCACCCCGTGCTCCGCAGCCAGACGTACAACCACCATAACGCAGCGCCACTGACAACCGCCAAGATTGCCAACCAAATATTGACAAGCAGCGCCAGGACGACACAACCGATCAGAATCACAGCGCTGCGGGGAATCACGCGATACCACAGCGACAAGCCAACGCTGAGGTTTGGTAGTTCGGTGCAGATCAGCTGCTTTGCGCGAGATCGTTGAGCCGCAGCCCCTTCGGTTTCACTGCGTTTCAGACTTTGCTGCAACACTCGCTGATGCAGCATTTTGATTACGCTTCGTGTCCGACTGTCCGACGACCAGCGATTGATCCAGACGGTTACGCAAATAATACCTGCTACCGCAACGCACAGGGCAACCAATTCCAGGAGCTGTGTAAAGGGCGTTTGGCGTTGGAAACCCTCGGTCAACGGGATGTGGAGGTAGGTGCCAAGTTCAACGTGCGATCCCATGAGCCCACGCTCGATGGCGTCACCCGGTCGGTGGGCGAGTTCACCGTCATCAACGAGCGCTGCAACCATGCCGAAGAGAACGATCAATACGGGTACGGAAAGTCCCGCAACAATCGCCCAAAACCAATGAAACACGGCGCCGGAGGCCGCCGTTTCTCGGCGTGGTTGATCCAAAGTTGAAAATCGATTCACGTTCCACCCGCCTCATGATCCAAATCGTCGTTGACCCGCTCAAATCGTCACATCTAATTCTACACCAAGCAGGTCGGCAGGTGTTTTCTGGACATGGATCACTACGCCAAGTCGCGATCCTCAAACATCAACATCGCCAACATCCATACCGCGACGACGAACACAAAGAGATAGTTGAATGCACCCGCGAGGTAGATCAACGGCACGGCACTCCCTGAATCCACCGCCGCCTGGACGTTGAATGAGTTCAAGTTGGGCACGACCACGGCGATTAACTTTCCAATAAACCCTACGAGTTCCGTATTCTCCTTGGCCGCGGCCACCAACGGGCTGGTGAGGTTCCCGATCACGTAGATGGAAAAACAGGTGATGAAGTTCGCTAATAGAGGCAAACGTGTGGCTAACGCGACGGCAATCCCACCGATCGCCATCGTCTCCATGAAATACAACCCAATCACTGGTAGCGTGGTCATGATCTCTTCATGTCCGACCTGCCAGGTGGGTGTGGCACCACTGGATTCTCGCGCGTCGTAAATCGGCTTGTAACTGAGCACGACCATCAAGACAGCTGACAGGATGACGAAGAACACCATCACACTCAGCATGATGCCAGCGTACTTGCCCAACACGAACGATCGACGGCTCACAGGTTTACTCAACACGGTCAGTGCGGTTCGTCCTTCAATTTCATCGCTGACCGATGTACCCGCACTCCAAACGGCCAACAGCATGCCCATGATCATGATCAGAGTGACAGCACTGTCCTTGAGCAATCGAATATCGTCGCCGAGAGTGTAAAACGGGAAGATCCCGAACAGGAGGATACCAAACCCACCCAGCGACAGGAGCAGCAGATAGAGCGGCTGGGCCATCTCGTTCTTGGCCGTCGACAATGCAAGTGCCCACACTCGGGGGGCGGCTTGACGCATCGCTATCAATCCCGTGATCCCCAAGAAGAAGATGATGGCCGTGAAGACAATGGATGACGCTTGTGGAACCTGCGGCAAGTTTTTGAAGGTAAACACCACTTGCGCTGGATCGATTTCTTGATTGTAGATATGCAATTTGCTCGGGTCGCCAGGAATCGGTGGCTGTTCCCGGTCTTCGTATTTGTATTTGATCGCTTCGTTGCTGCCCGGATTCAATTCGACCGGTGCTCGCGAGAAGGTGGCAGGATCAGCGGAGTCTGCCAAGAAAACCTTTTTGTCGCTCTCGATGGTCAGTTCAGCCACACTGCGGAAGTTGTATTGAATATCCGCAGCTAAGTACTCTGGTTCGTCACCCGAGGCTGGATCAATGGTCGCGATCTCCACCTGCGTGCCGTCGCTAAACACATTCACAGCGGGGATGCTTGCCAGAATTGCCTGAGGTTTTTCGATAAAGGGCGTCAGTAGCAGTCCCAGACCAGCGAATACGCCGGCCGTTCCCAGCAAGTAAGGCACGACTCCTTCGCCTAGCATTGACAACCATTCACTGCGGGTGCGATGCCACATCCCATAGATCAGTCCGAAACCCAGTCCCAAGCCAATCGTGATCAGCGGCAGCAGCAATAACTGCTGGTTATCCCCCCCTTGCGGAAGATAGATAATGCAGAGGATGGCGGAAATGATCGCCCCCACAACGAGCGACACCGACACGCCGCGATTCGGTGAATCCGCCAGCGTACCCAGAGCGGGCACGTAGGAGAGTAGCGAGAGCACGCCAAAAACCACGACCACGGCGATGGCACCGAGCAGTAACCCGATCGAAAGCACCCAAATTGGCGTCGCAAATGAAGGCAACCATTCTCCGATGGCCCCCAGCATCAGCCATGAATCCGACGAAGTGCCCAGTGAATCGAGAAACGACATCGGCGACAGGTGTGCGGTGGATGGGCCAGCGATCATGCTCGGCAACTCAAAACGAAGGAAAAAGTTTGATAGGTCTGGAGGCTACGCAGCCTGACCTCGTTTGGTTTGCCGAAAACTCATTTTCTGCAGCAGTGAGTGGGCGGCGGTTGATTTTCCACTCACGCGGCGATGCAATGGATGGTCGAGGGATGAGCAGGTCTCTCGCGAGCCTTCGCATCTGCGGTCTGACTATGGTCGATCGACGGCGCGCTGGTTGCTCGTCTCGATCGCCGGTGAGTCGACCGCTAGGCAGACTGACGTATTTATTTCAGTGTAGAGGGTCTGCGTTGTCCGCCTGCCGACTGGTCAATGGGCACCGCAAGACTACGACGAACGTGACTGATTCTCATCGACTTCAAACTTTCTAACGAGAACGCCCCGTGAGCACGAATTTATCTCCTCCAGCTCCGACCAACCTTCGCGACCTGCTCAGCCAAGGCTGGCGGTCAAAAACTGTCAAAAGGGAAATTCGCGACAACTTTTCGCAAATGCTCGCTGCCGGTGACGAGCTCTTTCCCGGCATCGTGGGCTACGAAGATACAGTCATCCCCGAGATTAACCTCGCTCTTTTGGCTGGGCATGACATGCTGTTCTTAGGTGAGAAAGGTCAAGCCAAGAGCCGCCTGATGCGGCAGCTTGTCCAGTTCCTCGATCCCTATCTGCCTTATATCGACCACGCGGAGATGCCGGTGCATGAGGATCCTCTTGCACCTATTTCTGCTGCGGGCCGGCGGTTCGTCGAGCAGCACGATCCCGCTGACATTCCCATCGCATGGTGGCCCCGGAGTGAGCGGTACGCCGAGCGGCTCAGCCCGGGAACGAAGTTTGCGGACATTATTGGCGAAATCGACCCTGCGAAACTGACCGGTGGCGTCAGCATGAGCTCCGAAGAAGCGCTGGCTTTGGGGCTGATTCCCCGCATGCACCGGGGAATCTTTGCGATGAACGAATTACCTGAGCTCGACGACCTCGTGCAAGTCGGACTGTTCAACATTCTCGAAGAGCGTGATGTGCAGATCCGGGGTTACCCCATTCGATTTGACGTCGATGTGATGATCCTATTCTCCGCTAACCCCGCTACTTACAACCGCAGTGGCAAGGTTATCCCACAGCTTAAAGATAGAATTGGCACGATCGTTCAAACTCACTATCCACGTGAACGCGAGCAGGGAATTGAGATCCTGCAACAGGAGATTGGCGAGGATCTCGGTGGTGAGTACCCAGTGCACGTACCCCTGTTCATGTACCAGGTCATCGAAGAAATCACGAACCGAGCGAGGCAGAGTAAATACGTCGATCAATCCTCAGGCGTCTCCGCCCGGTTCTCGCTGGCCAATTTCCGCACCATTGTCGCCTCGGCTCGGCAACGGGGCATTGTCCATGGCGAGTCGCCTGCGGTGCCACGGATCAGCGATCTCGGGCATCTCTACGCGAGCTCACTCGGCAAACTCGAACTTGACTTGATGGGCACTCACCAGATGAGCGAGCGCCAAGTGCTCGACAATGTGATCGCCGAAGCCATCCAGATCGTCTTCAGTGAGTACATCGAGGAACACGGCTTAGCGGAGATTGCGGAAATCTTTCGCGGTGGTGTTCGTGTGGAAGTTGGCGATATGTTGCCCAGTAGTCACTATGCTGAGCGGTTGCAAAACGTGCCACCGGCCTGGGACCGGGCGTTCGAAGTCAACGCCAGCGAGAACGAAGCCATGCGGGCTTCATGCGTCGAATTCATTCTCGCTGGACTCTACAGCCTTGATAAAATCAGCCGTTCGCAAAAGCACGGCAAGATTCACTATGAAACCTAGGCGAACTTTGCCCGCTTCAGGGAATTGCGAGGGGGCTCACCAAGGACCGCGCACGTAGTAGATGCCGTACTGATCGGTATGGCTGGGCCAATTCGGTGTCGCTAGAAACTGACCGGGCGCAGCGGCACCGGGTTGCGTGGCACTGCGTCCGAATTGCGAGTGGACAGGATACATCAAATTCTGACTGACGCCCCACGAATACGTTTGACGCATGCTGACTGTCGGCGGCGCGACGAGCGCCGTGGGTTGACCGTACGGGGCATAGTAGTAGTTGCCATGCCAGGGCCGAGTCTGGGCGTAATTCATGTTCCAAATATTCGTCATCCCATAGAAATCGCCGGCCTGGGCGGACGATGTTCCTGTGACCCCGCCGCACGCGGAGGCGGCGACCAGCGCCAGAGAGAGTAGCGTTTTTCGCATCATGACAGAGTTCCTGATCGGTGAATGAGTTGGGCCGGGGAATTCCTCTAGCGAGGGATTCGCAGCACGTTCCAGTAGAAATTGCTCAGGCCAGTCCGAACTGGCGGATAGTAATACGAGACGTGCGTCCGGTTCATCCCGCGTCCACCGTCATAATAGTTATGGAATCGGTCATGGTGCTTATAAAGCATCTCATGCGGGTAAAAAGGCTGGTACGTCAGGTAGGTATGCCCGACGTGCTGCGGCACGGGCACCGGCGAGACGTACATTTGCGCGTTGGCGGAATTGGCGGCGCCCTGCGTGTAAAAGTTGTAAAACAGGTCGGGTTGACCATATTCACGCCCCTGCACCATACCCCCGTCAACGAGTCCGCCGTGCAGGCCGCCCCCGCCACAGTTTCCATTGGCACAGTCACCGCTGGAACTTGAGTCGCTCGTCAGAGTTGACTCACCGCCGCCGGTGTCGCCGACGACCGTATCGCTGACCACTCTCGAACTGACGATGCGTTCGCCACCTGCGTAGCCATGACCGCCGAAGGCGTGCGCTGCCGTACCACAGGAGAATAACGACGCCGACGCCGCCAGTGCGACTACGACATTTTTAGAACGCCGTGCGGCGGTGCGGGCCGTCGCCACGGCTTGATTGATGTTTCGCTTCATGTGCGCGTTCCTCCTGAACGACGACCCGGATGGGAGTGTGACCTGGATGAGATGTTTACTTTTGATGATTTCGGCAACCGAGACGGTGGGGCACCAGATGTTCCTCCGCTGTCGCTAAGACCGCCAGTTTAGGGCGAATTTGCATATTCGTTAGAAGCGGATGTCCGCCCACGGCGGGCAGATTTATCCCGGGTATTGCAATTTCGGTCAGCATGAACGCGATCGTCGCGCTCGGCCCTACCGAGAGCACGCCGATTCAGTGAGGGTGGATTGAAGTTAATAACTGCGCTCACGGGCTCTCTGGCACGCACCATACCTTCCATCGAGAAATCGCTTCAGTTTGAAGCGTTTCGTTCCGATCCCTGTAACGGGACAGCCGTTAGGGTTTCGCTACTAGGCACAGGGTCGCTATAACCCCCAAACCTCGGCTTCGGACAGCACATTCGCTCGCATACCAATACGACAGGAACCACCAGGCGTGGCAAAACGGCGTTCTTCCTCCACAAACGGCACGAATAACAGAAAATCCAAACGTGGCGGCGTCCCTGACGAATCCATGTTCCGTGAGATTGAGAACATCCCTCTGCGGATGGCGGCTCAGGATCGATATCTGAACTATTCGCTCTCGGTGATCACATCACGCGCCCTTCCCGATGTCCGGGATGGACTCAAGCCGGTTCAGCGGCGGATCCTCTATACGATGTTCCAGCAGCGACTCGACTCCACTGCGAAGCACCGCAAGTGTGCCAAAGTCGTCGGCGACGTGATGGGTAATTACCACCCCCATGGTGATAGCTCGATTTACGAAGCCCTCGTGCGGATGAGTCAGTCGTTCTCGCTCCGCATGCCGATGATCGACGGCAGCGGCAACTTCGGCAGCATTGACGGCGACAACGCCGCGGCGATGCGGTATACCGAATGCCGCATGATGCCGATCGCCTCGGAAGTTCTGGCGGACCTTGCGACGCGAACCGTCGCGTTCAAACCGAGCTACGACGGCACCCGTGAAGAACCTGTCGTACTGCCCTCACGTGTTCCGAACATGCTCGTCAACGGTGCCACGGGGATCGCCGTCGGCATGGCCACGAACATACCGCCACACAACTTGAAGGAAGTCTGCAACGCTTTATTGAAATTGCTGCGAGACCCTGAGATCAAGGACTACCAGCTTGTTGCTGCCGACGCGATCTCTGGCCCGGACTTTCCCACCGGTGGGCTGATCGTCAATAGCAAGGACGAACTGCGAGAGATCTACGCGACGGGGACGGGCACGATCAAACTGCGCGGCGTTGGTGAAGTCGCGGAATCGACGAAGACTGGTGATATCCTGCGCATCACGGAGATCCCGTTCGGCGTCAACAAAGCTCAGATGGTGGAACGGATTACCGAACTCGTTTACGCCAACAAACTGCCGCTTGTCGAGGAAGTCCGTGATCTCTCGAGCGAAGACATTCGGGTGGATCTGCTGCTGAAAAAGAATGCGGATCCCGAGAAGGTGCTCGCGTTTCTCTACAAGCACACACCTCTGCAGACGAACTTCAATGTCAACCTGACATGTCTGACACCCACTGAGAATCCTGAGGTCGGTTCGCCCCGCCGATTGTCCCTCAAAGAGATCCTGTGGTATTTCCTTAAGTTCCGGTTCGACGTCCTCACCGCACGCCTGACGAACGAACTGAACTCCTTGCTGCGGCGGATCCACATCCTCGAGGGTTTTGCGATTGTCTTCGACGCTCTCGATACAATCATCAAGATCATCCGCGGCAGCGACGGTAAAGCCGATGCGGCTGCCAAGATCATGAAGCGGTTCCCTGCTGAAAAGGGGGGGCTCGATGCGGAACAAACCGATGCCATTCTCGAGCTGAAACTCTATCGGTTGGCACGTCTGGAAATCAACGTGATCCTCGACGAACTCAAAGCCAAGCGGAAACGCGTCACGGAGATCGAAAAACTGCTCGCCGATGACCACGAGGATTTTGCCTCCTCAGGACGATGGAACATCATCCGTGACGAACTCACCTCGCTCGTGACCGACTACGGTAAAGGCGACGAAGGTCGGCGACGAACCAAGATCACCGTGCCGACTGAAGAAGTCGAGTATACCGAGGAGGATTTCATCGTCGCAGAGAACTGCCACGTGATGGTCACCGTCGATGGCTGGGTGAAACGCCAAAAGCTGATCGCGGATCCATCCAAGAGTCGACTACGCCAGGGCGACCAGGTACTCGCCTGTGTGGCAGGCAACACTCGAGAAACGATCGCATTTTTCAGCTCGCTCGGGGTTTGCTACACCGCTCGCATGCAGGACATCCCGGCGTCGACAGGATTTGGCGAACCGATCCAGAAGCTATTTAAATTCAAAGATGGCGAGCGGATCGTTGCGGCACTGTCGTTTGATCCACGCGTGATCGGTAACATCAGCGAGGATCCCAAAGGCGTGTACTACCCTGAAACGCATGCGCTGGCAGTCTCGAGCGATGGTTATTCCCTCCGGTTTGGCTTGCCCTCATTTGCGGAACCCTCCACCCGCGCCGGACGCCGGTTCGCCCGGCTGACGGCCGGTGCGTCGATCGTCGATGTCGTCACGGTGCATGGTACCGAGACGGTGCTCGCGGTTTCTGCCGACGCCCGGGCGATGGTGTGTCCTGTCGACGAGGTCAATTACCTCTCCGGTGCAGGAAAAGGCGTTCTGCTAATCAAGCTCGCGAACACTGATCGCTTACTCGGTTTCAAGACATCCGTTGCTGATCGTGATCTGATGACGGTCGTTACGAACCGCGGTGCCAAGAAGACAATCTCCACCGCCAAGTATCGTACGACCTCCCGGGGTGGGCGGGGGATTGAACTACAGAAGAATGGCAAGATCGCCGAGATTGTCCAAGCCCCGATTGAGCCGCCCACGAATTTCGACGAGTGACGAGAGCCGCCAGCTGCTCGTTAGTTTTTAATTTCTCTTTTCTTGATTCTCCGCTGATACCGAAATATGTCGACTGCAACTCCACCGAGCACGTACAACGCGAAAGACATCATCGCGCTCGAGGGGCTCGATCCCGTTCGCAAACGCCCCGGGATGTACATCGGTGGCGTGAACTCGGCGGGGCTACATCATTTAATTTGGGAAATCGTTGATAACTCGGTGGACGAAGCCATGAATGGCTACGCCAGCGAGATCACCGTGACGCTGCACAAAGACGAACAGACGATTACAGTCAGTGACAACGGACGCGGGATTCCGATCGACAAACACCCCAAGACAAAGAAACCAGCCCTCGAGATGGTGCTGACGGTGCTGCACGCGGGGGGCAAGTTCGAGGGTGCTAACTATAAAACCTCCGGTGGTTTGCACGGTGTCGGCGCGTCCGTCGTTAATGCGCTCAGCAAGGAACTGACGGCCGTCGTCAAACGCGATGGGGCGCAGTACCGCATGACCTTTGCCAGGGGCGTTGCGACGTCCAAGTTGCAAAAACTCAAAGGCACCGTTCGCGGGACGGGGACGACGATCACGTTCAAGCCCGATCCGACGATCTTTCCCAAGACGACGTTTAATGGCGAGACGATCTCGGCCCGACTTGAAACCGCATCATTCTTGCATCGCGGTGTGAAGGTCACCTATGTTGATGAAGTTGCCGGTACGAAGGTCACGTACCTGCATGAGAATGGCATCGTCGATTATCTCGCCAAAGTGATGAAGGAACGCGGTGCGCGGGCCATTCATGACACGCCCTTTACCTATCGGATCGACGACAATGAACGCCTCGAGGTAGCCCTGCAGTGGACGGAATCGACGGATGAGCATGTCCGCTCGTATGTCAACGGGATCCCGACTGCCAGCGGTGGATCACACGAAAACGGTTTTCGTAGCGGGCTCGTCAAGGCCGCCCGCAACTACATTGACACCCACGATCTAACTCCCCGCGGTGTCAAGATTACTCACGAGGATATTCGTGAGGGCTTGATTGCGATTGTCTCACTGTTCATTTCCGAGCCCCAGTTCCAGGGGCAAACAAAAGACAGGCTGAATAATCCCGAGGCGCAAGGACTGGTCGAGTCCCACGTTCGTGGCGCGATGGAGCAGTGGCTCAATAACAATCCCAGTATCGCTGACGGAGTGATTGCGCGGGTAATCGCGGCCGCCCGGGCTCGCGCGGCCTCGCGGGCAGCGAGTGACGCGGTGTCACGGAAAGGTGGCTCCAAACGTGTGATGCTTCCCAGCAAACTCGGGGATTGTGTTTCGGGAGGGAAAGGTAAAACGGAATTATTCATCGTCGAAGGCGACTCCGCCGGCGGTAGTGCGAAGCAAGGACGGGACCGCAACTACCAAGCGATCTTGCCACTGCGCGGCAAGGTGCTCAATACCGAGTCGGCGACGCTAAAGAAAATTCTCGACAACAAGGAAATCCAAGATTTGATCGCCACGCTCGGTTGCGGTATCGGCGCTCACGTCAACTTGCCTGATCTGCGATACGATCGCGTTATCCTACTGGCGGATGCGGACTCTGACGGGCACCACATTACGACGCTCTTGCTCACATTTTTCTATCGGCACATGCCGGCCCTCATCGCCGACGGTCGCTTGTTCATCGCGGTGCCGCCGCTCTACCGCGTTGACATCGGTAAAGAAACCTTTTGGGCCGCCGATGAAGCTGCTCGCGATCAAATCGTCGGCGAACATGGCGGCCGCGCCGAACCCAAAATCACACGCTTTAAAGGTCTCGGTGAAATGGATCCGAAGGTGCTTTGGAACACGACGCTCGATCCTAGCAAGCGGAGACTTCTGAAGGTCGAAATTGACGATCATCTCGAAACCGATAAAGCGATCAGTGACCTGATGGGCCGCGATGCCTCAGCACGATTTCGGTTTATCATGGAGCGAGCCGAGGACGCCAGCGAAATTGATGTCTAGCCGCACAGCCGCGATCCTCCAAACTGTTGGTAGGATCTGCAAAATGTGTCCTTTGCATTTCAAAGTGACGCGATCAGGCCAGGTTTGACGAATAGCTAAACAGGAACGCTCACAAGATTCACTACGGCAATCTTGCGTGTTATGATGCAAGTGCTGCCGAACACGTCTACCTCCCATTTCGAGACCGATGGAACCATGACAGTCAAACATTCTCGCCGCGATATACTCAAAACGTCCACGGCCGCGGCCGCCGGGTTGGCCTTCTATCATGGTGCTTCGCCGCGTCGTATTTCGGCGGCGGAGAGTCCCAATGAAAAACTGAGGCTGGCATGCATCGGTGTGGGGGGGCGTGGTGCTGCCAATGTATCAGGCGTCCAGAGCCAAGACATGGTGGCATTCTGCGATGTCGACGAAGTCCGGGCCGGCGGCACGTTTGAAAAGTTCCCGAACGTCACCCGGTACACCGACTACCGCAAAATGTTCGACAAGATTGGCGGCGAACTGGATGGGGTCGTTATCAGCACGCCGGACCATACCCATTTTCATCCGACGTACATCGCGATGGAACATGATCTGAACGTATATCTCGAAAAACCGCTGGCACATAACGTGTTCGAGACACGCACGCTGTGTGATCTCGCGAGGGAGAAAAAGATTGCCACCCAGCTGGGCAATCAACGGCATGCGATGCCCAATATGCATCGTGTCGTGGAGTTGGTTCAGTCTGGAGCGATTGGCAAAGTCCGTGAGGTGCACAGTTGGATCGGGGGAGACCGAGGTATGCCTGCCGTGCCGACTTCCAAACCCCCGGTGCCCAAAACGCTGGATTACGATTTATGGGTTGGCCCGGCAAAATTCTTTCCATACGAGCCCACGATCTGTCCGTACGGATGGCGATTTTGGTGGGAGTTTGGAACCGGTGAAACGGGTAATTGGGGCTGTCATATCTTGGACATCCCCTATTGGTCACTCGGCCTAAAGCATCCCGAGCGTGTTGACGCTAGCGGTCCTCCCGTTGATGAGTTGCGAACGCCCAAGTCGATGCATGTGACCTATCGTTTCAATGAGAACAATCAAGATGCACCGATTGATCTGCATTGGTACCTGGGAACGCCCACAGACTTACTGCAGCAGCATGGTCTCTCAGGCAAAGGCATGAATACGGTGTTCTTGGGCAGCGACGGGATTTTAGTATGTGGATTTGGCAGCCGGAAACTGTATCCAGAAGAGAAGTTTGCGGACTTCAAGGCCCCCGAACCCTTTGTTCCCGATTCTCCCGGTTTTTACAATGAATGGATCGCCGCATGCAAAGGCGGCCCCGCATCGACTTGTCACTTTGACTACACCGGCCCCATGGCTGAGTCCGTACTGCTCGGCAATGTTGCCTATCGCGCTGGCGGATTCAGCTGGGACGCCGCCACGATGACCACCGGTGACAATCCCAAAGCGCAGTCGCTCATTCGTACGCCGTATCGTCAGGGCTGGGAGATATAGAGCGGTAGCGGGCTGCGTGTTCTAACGACATCGTCGACTTCGTAACTTCGAGATGGGGGATCGCACGTGATCGGCGCCATTGTTGGTGACATCGTTGGTTCGCGTTTTGAATGCTCTCCGACGAAGTACATTGATTTCGAACTGTTTTCACCGGACTCGCGATTCACAGATGATTCCGTGCTGACGGTTGCTGTCGCGGACTGGATGCGGCTCGGTGGCGACCTGGTTGACTATTTTCATGAGTACGTCGACCGCTATCCCCGGGCCGGCTACGGTGGCACTTTCATTCATTGGGCGGGTGGACGGGACCGCGAGCCGTACGGCAGTTGGGGAAATGGTTCGGCGATGCGTGTGTCGCCGGTGGCGTACGCAGCCGATACACTTGCGGAGGTACTCGACCTTGCCGAGCAGAGTGCCCGGGTCACGCACAATCATCCCAACGGTATTCTTGGGGCGATGGCGACAGCTGGCTGCGTTTTCATTGCGCGGACGGGCGGTTCGAAGGACGATGTTCGGCGATTCGTAGATGCCGAGATCGGTTACGATCTCTCGAGATCCATCGACGAAATTCGCCCCTATTACGAATTCGATGTTTCTTGTGAGGGGTCGGTGCCCGAGTCCATCACGGCATTTCTTGATTCGAATTCCTTCGAACATGCGATTCGCCTCGCGGTCTCTCTTGGCGGTGATTCCGACACCATGGCGTGCATCGCCGGCGCGATCGCTGAGCCGTACTATCAAGGCGTTCCCGCATCCATCTGGTCGTCTGCCAGCGCGCGGCTCGACCCTGGGTTCCTCGGTAGCGTACAAGAGTTTCGCCTGGCATATCCGTGCCCTCCCATCGCCCTGGTATAAGCGGCTTCTCAGTTGAATTGAGGAGCTCAAGGCGTTTCAGCTCCCCGGCGACGCGGTCGAAGCCTGTTCTCCGTTTTTTCAGTCTGGTATGTTTCGCGGTGTTGCGTTCATCATGTCTCTCTCTCACGAATCTTCATGTCGACATCCAACCGCCTCGCCGCGAACCGCTACCCCGTGACCGTCGTCATCGGATTGGAAGTGCACGCCCAGCTGAAGACCAAGACCAAGCTGTTCTGTGGCTGCACGACCCAGTTCGGGATGCCCGCGAACACCCAGGTCTGTCCGGTGTGTCTGGGAATGCCGGGGGCGTTGCCGGTGATCAATCGCGAGGCCATTCGCCTGTCGGTACGCACGGGCCTGGCGTTGAATTGCTCGATTCCCCCGCTGACCAAGTGGGACCGCAAGCAGTATTTTTATCCAGACTTGCCCAAGGGCTATCAAATCAGCCAATTTGATCTGCCAATTTGTGCCGATGGATACCTCAATATCGCCGATCCTGCCGACCCCGACGCCACACGTCACATCGGGATCCTCCGCGCTCACTTGGAAGAGGATGCGGGCAAGAGCATGCACGACGAGTCAGCGGGAGTTTTGGACACCAAGATCGATCTGAATCGGTGCGGCACTCCCTTGTTGGAGATTGTCAGTCAGCCTGACTTGCGGTCGTCTGCCGAAGCGAAAGAGTATCTGAGTGAGCTCAAATTGCTGCTCACCCATCTGGATGTCTCCGATTGCGAGATGCAAGAAGGGAGTTTGCGTGCCGACGCCAATGTGAACCTGCACCTCGATGTCGATGGCAAGAAGGTCGCAACGCCGATCGTGGAAGTCAAGAACCTCAATAGCTTTCGCAATGTTCAGCGGGCGATCGATTACGAGATTGAGCGGCAGCTGATCGAGTGGGAGGATGCTGGAAAAACCATTGACGATGCTCCCAAACGAACGTTCGGTTGGGACGATGTTGGTGAGCGGACTTTCCCGCAGCGCGAAAAGGAAGAATCTGCAGATTATCGGTACTTCCCCGATCCCGATTTGCTGCCCGTGCGGTTGCCGCGAGAGTGGATTGAGGAAATTCGGGAATCACTCGGCGAATTGCCCGCCATCACCCGGACGCGGCTTCAGAACCAATACGGATTGAAGTTCTATGATGCCGATGTGATCGTCAATCAAGGGCCCGCAATGATCGCTTATTTCGAAACGGCCGCAGAACGCAGCGGTGATCCGAAAAAGGCGTCCTCATGGATCATGCAAGAGGTCATGCGGACGATCAAGGACCGTGATGTTGATGTGGAGTCATTTCCCGTGCCGCCGACTCGGCTTGGCGAGCTGATTCATAAGATCGTTGATGGCAAACTCGACAATGCTCGGGCACGAGATGTGTTTGAGTATTTACTCGACCACGATGAAAGTGTTGACGCGGCCCTGGCTGCCCTTGGGATTGAGTCGGTCGACGACAACGATTTGCTCGAACTGTGCCGCGAGTTGTTAGCGGATAACCCACAGGTCATCGCCGACGTCAAAGCAGGCAAACAGCAAGCCGTTGGCGCATTGATCGGGAAGGCCCGGGGGAAGAATCCCAACGCGAACCCGCAAGCCGTACGGCAGACCCTGCTCGACCTGATCGCCGAAGCCTAGGAACCACTCGGCTGACGCATGGAGGCCCTGCTCGTGAGTGAGCGCAAGGGCCCGGTTGAGATCGAGGGCAACCTTCTAGATGCCCTCGGCGTTGCGACGCGTCGCCTCACGATCGTGTCCCGGTGGCGGCTGATTCGCCTCAGCACGCTTTTTCTTGCCCAACTTCAACGCCAGCCCGGTTTGGCGATCGAATCCGTCGGGAGTGATGCGGTCCGGGGCAGAGTCACCCGTTTCATCCCGCCACTTCAATAGCGCTGCGGCGAGTCGATCGCGGGTCGACGCGTACTCTGGCAAACTGATCAGATTGTTTGTCTGAAATGGATCGGTTTGGCGATCGTAGAGTTCTTGAGCAGGCCGCGGCGCTCGGAGGACGTCTGCCTGGGCATCGGTCAGCGCGCTTCCCTTCGCTGCCGCCTTCAAGAGGTCCTGATGCGTGGGGCTGCGGACCGAGTCAGCGGGCCCCTGAGAGGGCAGTTGCGGGCGATCGTTTTGAACATACAAAAACCGATCGTCGCGGACTGCTCGACCTAACGCTTCGTAGTCGTGCCAATTGTGCTCAGAAAATGCGTAGGGGCGAATCGTCGCTAGGGAGTCCGTATAGAGCGGCGTCAACGATCGGCCTTGAAACGTTTCCGGACGATCCACCTTGGCGAGGTCTAAGATGGTGGGAGCAATATCGATGACGCTGACCAATGAATTCGACGCCGTTCCCGGCGCCGCGAGGGTCGGCCCCGCCAAGAATAGGAATGTCTGCATACCGTCGTCGTTCAAGCGTGTTTTGCCGCGTGGGAAGGGCCGGCCATTGTCCGCTAACACGAACAAGTACGTGTTGCTCCACAAATCGTCTGCTTTCAATTTGTCGATTACCTCGCCGACGTAGTGGTCAAACCGTGTGACTTCATTGAGGTAGGATGCAAAGTCATCGCGGGTTGCGGGAGTATCCACGAACGCGGGCGGCAACTGCAGATCGTCGCCCCGATGCTGCGGTCCATATTTGGATTCGTCCCACTGTCCGTCTGCATCCCAATTGCGATGAGCGTCGAAGCTGGCCAACCACAGCATGAAAGGTTGGTCGGCCGGAAGATCTTCAATCGTCTGGACCCAATTTCCGTGCCCGCCGGTATTTTTAACGGACGCGTTTTTATTAATTCCTCGGTCGATATGGTCAAAGGCGGATGGTGGTGAGTCCGCGTCCTGGGGTGCATCGTCCCACGACAGGTGGTTCTTGCCCGAGAGCGCCGTGTAATAGCCATTGGCACGTAAGACGCCCGTTACTGAAGGCAAGTGCCACGGGATCGGCTTGTGGAGTTCAGACGCTGGACCATTGTTATGCGGATAGCGTCCCGTGATGATGGACGCCCGCGACGGACTGCAACTGCTCGCCGTCAGAAAGGCGTTGGTCAAACGTAGGCTCTCGCCAGCGAGTTCGTCCAGACGCGGGGTCCGCGCGTTCGCGCTGCCATAGCATCCAATATCGCGAAACCCAATGTCGTCAGCGATGATCAACACAAAATTTGGCCGATCCGTTGGTTTGAGCTCTGCGGCTGCGGATCGCTTCGGTGCTGCCAACTGCGTTGACAACGCGAGGGCGAGGATCACGGGAGTGGCCGCGTGGACAAACTGCATGGCTGAAAACCTCGGGAGACAATGAGAACATTTGGACTCGCAGCATAGATCCCTCCAGCTCGACATTCAACAGACGAGTCGGGAAGTGGGGTGATGACTCTCCGCGGAGCCCACATGACGTTGTCGAAGTTGCCATCATCACGACGCGCGCCAACCCAACCGTGTGTAATCGGCATAGAATGGCCGCTGGGTATTTTCATTCACTGTCTTTGAGTATTTCCGATGCGACTTCGTTCCACGCTAGCAATCTATGCCGCCATCGCCTTCGTATTCGCGGCACTTGCGCCAATGGCAGGTGGTCAGACCACCTCTTCACTTCAGGTGATGCCCGATGGGCAGCGACCGCCTGACAGCCGGCTCGGTGAGCTTCAAACTCTCAACGGTCATTTTCCATTTGAAGTTCCGGCTACCAAGGAGGAGTGGTTGGCTCGCGCAGACCAATTACGAAATACGATTTTGGTGGCGACGGGACTCTCACCGATGCCAGCACGGACACCGCTCAATGCAGTGATCCACGGCCGTTTGCAACGTGATGGATTTACCGTCGAGCGAGTGTATTTTGAGAGTCTTCCCGGACATTTCGTCACGGGTTTGTTGTTCCGTCCCGATGGTGCTAGCAAGAACCTTGGCAATCCAGTGGATGGTAAGCACGCTGCTGTGCTGTGTCCGCACGGGCACGGCGGTCGGATGCAGCGATTCTCCGACGCCCAGATTGAGAAGGAGATCGCTGCTGGTGCGGAGCGATTTGTGCAATCCGGTCAAACGCCGAAGCTAGCACGCTGTGCTCAGCTGGCGCGGATGGGCTGCGTGACATTCATGTTCGACATGCTCGGTTATGGCGACTCTCAGCAGATTTCCCAGGACACTGTGCACAAGCACGCGGCACTGCGACCTGAAGACCAGCGACCCGCTGATGGCTCGCTGCCGACGTCATGGCCGCTGTTCAGTATGGATGCGGAACTGCGACTGCAAACCGTGATGGGACTTCAAACATGGAATGCCATTCGCGCCCTTGATTTTTTGGCGAGTCTGGCCGATGTCGATCCAGAGCGATTGGGCGTGACCGGGGGCAGCGGCGGCGGGACGCAGACGATTCTGCTCGGCGCGATCGACCCACGAGTGAAAGTTAGCTTTCCCAATGGCATGGTCTCGACTTCCATGCAGGGCGGATGTTATTGCGAGAATTGTTCGCTACTGCGAGTCGAGGCAGGCAACGTGGAACTCGCCGCACTCATGGCGCCGCGACCGATGGCATGCACGGCGGCGAATGACTGGACGAAAGACATGCTCGATGACGGCTACCCCGAACTGCAGCAATTGTACGAATTGTTCGGCCAGACGGAGAACGTTGAATGCGCGGATATGCTGAGATTCCCGCACAACTACAATTATGTCTCACGCAGTGTCATGTATCCCTGGATGAATGGTCACCTCGGTCTGGGCATCGATACGCCGATTGTGGAGGACGACTTCGCTGTGATCACCGACGCTGATGGTGCGGTTTGGAACGTGCAGCATCCGCAGCCCACCCAGGTCGGCGTCTCGCATGAGCAAGCCGTCTGCGAGTGGATGGATGAGCAGGCAGCTGCGGGCCTTCAAGCGTGGTGGCCAAATTCCGCAGATCAGGTGGCGGACTACCAAGCACGGCTGGGACAGGCTTGGCGGACAATTCTCTCGCTGCCCATGAGTTCTACAGAAGACCTGAACGCGTCCCACGTCGAGACCCGGGGAGATGTGCTGGCGTTCGATGGAGTGAACGTAACCTCCGGGTTGCTCCTCAACTCGCGACGAGATTCTGCGGTCCCGTTCGCCTCACTGCGTGCGAGTACCCACGACAGCTCCAACGCATCGCAGCGGCATGTGTTGGTGTGGTTGCGGGACGGGGGCAAGCAATCGCTCGAGCAGATGTCATCAGACGAGCGAAAATTCGTGAAGCAATGGATAAGCTTTGGAGGCGAGTTGATCGTCCCCGACTTGTTCGGCCAGGGAGAGCTTGCCTGCGATGGCAACACCGCTGATCGGCAACGCGTGATTGCCGACCCACGCCCCTTCGCTGCATTCACATTTGGCTACAACCGCACCTGGATGGCAGATCAAGTCGCCGACGCACTTGATCTGCTGGCCTACTGCAGTCAGCAGGACGCGAAATCCGTGTCAATCCTCGGTACGGGCGCCGCGGCTCCGGTGGCACTCGCCGCGGCAGCATTGACGGAGGAAGAGGTGGCCAAAGCGGCCGTGATGCTTGATGGGTTCCGATTCATACACGCCGATTCGTATGCCTCACCGAGTTTTGTGCCGGGGGCGGTTAAGTATGGCGACGTCGAATCACTCATGGTGCTGGCGGCACCGCGTGCGCTGTTGATCCGCGATACCGAGAGCATCGAAGGTCGGGCGAATCAGATGTATGCGCTCACGGGCCGAGCTGAAAATTTACAGCGATTAAAGCCGGCAGACGACCAGCTGCCTGTGAAGGAACTCATTGAGTTCGTGACGTCGCCCACCAAGTAATCTTGGTTTCGCGGCTAACGTTGGCTCGCGTGGATAAACGGTGGCTGCCAACTCGGCCCCAGTGACGCGTCATCGACCGTCACACCCGCTTCTAGTAGCCCTTCGTGGTTGACGAGGGGATTGTCGGGAATACGGTCCAACGAACCACTGGGTATAAAACCAACATGGCCATCTTCGTAGAGGAGGTTGATGCCCCGCCCACCGTGGCTGATTACGTTAAATCGATACGAGGCGTGACTGGCCGTCGTGGGATTGGGAGCATGGGTTCGTACGATCACAGCGTCACTCATCACCGCAAACCGAGATCGCGATTCGAATCGAGGCGACGAGAACCGTCCCTCATCGCGAACGCCCAGCGTGTAAGAATAGTGTCCACCAGATTTCATTTGGATCCCATGTAGATTATCAATCGCCAGCCTCAAGCGGTGTCGATTACCGGGCTCACCAACGGTGCCGCTGCGGGCGAGCGATAATTCCCGGCCGACTTCGTCGAGAGTTTCCAAGGTCACGAACATCGGCGGTACTCGCTGGGCGACGCTGGGTTCCTGTGGTGCCAAGCTCAACGGCCAATTCACTGCTTCGAACCTACGGGTGCCGATCGACGGACAAAGGGTTTGTTGGGGACGATCGAGCAATCCAGCCTCGTGGAGTAGCAGAGCGTAAATGCCCGCGAATGCTTGGTAGCCAGTCGGCGCGACCGAGGGCAGGCGTGATTGCGCATTGCGGTCGGCGTACTGCGTCATCGCAACACCCAGCTCTCGCAGATTATTTTGACAGGCAATCTTGCGGGCCGCGAATCGACCTTCGAAGAGCATCGGCAGTGCGATCGCCAAGAGAATGATCGCCGCCACGACGGATGCACCCCAATCACGCAGATTCCAGGATTGGGCCCCGCTTTCTTCATGAGTGCTACTGAGTGAGAGATCACTGAAAACTTGCGCCGAGGCATGCGGCAACTCCCAATCGCTGTCGCTCACCTCATTTTCAGAATCCGCCTCATTCTGCTCTGCCTTCTCAGGGTTAGCACTGGGGTTGAAGGGGGGCAACGGAGGCAGGTTCGCCAACGTTCGTGAAACCAGATCCGCGGGTGGGGTTAGATCGGCAGGGCTCGGAGCCTGTTCCTCAACGAAACCATCTGCTTCCTCGAGACGCTTGAGCACACGCTCCAATTCAGCCAATTCCCGCCGGGCCTCGGCGTCCTCGCGCAGCCATTGCTCAACTCGACGCATTTCGTCAGGCTCGAGAGCACCGAGCAGGTAGCCGAGTAAATCTTCTTGCATCAGCAAGTCAACCTGGAAAGAGGGGATCGAAGTCGCGGGCTCACCGAGCCGGTGGCGTCAGGCGTTCACGTTCGGCCAGGAGTGCCCAGCAACACGGTGATATCCTGGCTCTACGGAGGTCTTCCCCCGGCGGTTCGGATCGCTTTGAGAACCTACGCCCCAAAAGTGTATTGGGTTTTCAATCAGCGTCGCGACGCTATTACAATGATAGCAGCTTGGCCGTGTGCCATTGGTAGGGCGCCGGCAGAAGGTCCCGGGGGGCAATCTCCACATGTAGCACGCGGCGGCGAAATTCCGTATTGGGATCCGTGGCATGGGAACCATGGCTGAGCAGCGGACGCATCGCGAATACATCACCTGCGCGGCAGTAGATCGTCTGGATCCCCTCGGTTGCGGCTGGCTCGATGCCACCGTTTTGGGGTGGGAGATGTGATCGCGGCACGATATACAGTGGACCGTTATCCGCCCGCATTGGATCCAAGTGCAGCCGCAATGTCAGCATCTGCGACATGACTTCATCGGTTGCCTCGACATGGGGGACACCAGCTTTACAGGTCGGTTTGGCGAACGGCGCGGGGAGCAAGTGATGCTCACGCACCGCAATCGTGCGATCGCGATGCAGCGACAACGCCCAGCCCTGGCCGGGCGGTTTATCGAAATACAGCACTCTCACCACGCATGCCTTGGGACTCGCGTAGTCTCGAATCATGCGGGCAATCTGGATATTGCGAATCCAGGGTTCCCACAACCAGTCGTATTCGATCAAGTTGCGACCGCCGACAATGTCTCCCTGTCGGTTTTCGATTCGGCTGACGGCGTCTGCGCTTAGTAATTTGGTGATTGCGTCGCCCAGGTGCTCGCAATCTGCCGGTGAGACAACCTCACGGACAATCCGATAGCCAAAGCGATTGAGCAGTCTCGTTGGCATGGCTAGCGGAAATCCCTGGTGGTGGTCGGCAGGTTATTCATCATGTCACTCATGTCGTCGACGCGACCGACAATCACATGGATCACGCCTTGGCGGTTCTCCAGCTTGCCATCGACGATCCATGCATTGCTGGCACGTGCGACCTTAAAAAAACGTTTCCACACCGCGGCGAACATCACTAAATTCATGGCTCCTGTTTCGTCTTCGATCGTTACGAATGTAATTCCTTTGGCGGTTGCAGGACGCTGTCGCATCAGTACGATTCCTGCCACGCGAACATGCCGTCCATCACGCAGCGACGGCAGCTCGCCCGCGGCACGGCAGCCCAGTTCCGCCAACTGGCTGCGGAGAAACGATACCGGATGAGCTTTCAAACTCAATCCCGTCGTCTCGTAATCTCGGTGGACTTCTTCGACTGGAGACATGGACATCAGCTCTGCGGGAACGCTGCAGTCCGGTTCCAGGGACGCCAGCAGCGGCATCGACGTCGACGCATTGTCCGTCGCCAGAGACTGCCAGACCGCCGCCCGACGGTCGGCAGAGATGGACGCCAGTGCGTCGGCATCGGCGAGTGTCGCGATGACACCCCGTGGCAGGTCCGCCCGGCGGGTCAGGTCGTTTAGGTCCGTGAATGCCCCTCCAGACTCACGGGCGTGGCAAATCCGCTCCGCTGCGGCCGAGGCGAGCCCTCGAATCATCTGCAATCCCAGGCGAATCGCTGGCCCCGATCGGGCCGCGTCTGCGACCAAACGCGTACGGACATCACTGTGATTGACGTCCACGCCGTGGACGAAAACTCCATGTTTCTGCGCATCGGAAATGAGCTGCGCTGGAGCGTAAAACCCCATCGGCTGACTATCGAGCAATGCCGCACAGAATGCGGCTGGAAAATGACATTTTAAATAACAGGACGCGTAAACCAGAAGTGCGAAACTGGCCGCGTGCGATTCTGGGAACCCATACTCACCAAAACCTTGAATTTGATGGAACACCTGCTTCGCAAAGTCTTCGCTCAACCCATTGGCGGCCATTCCCTCAAGTAACTTCACGCGAAAACGGTCGATCACTCCTGGGCGTCGCCAGGCCGCCATGGCGCGGCGAAGCTGATCGGCTTCGCCGGGCGTGAAGCCCGCGGCCACCACGGCCAGCCGCATTGCCTGCTCTTGAAAAATAGGTACGCCCAGCGTTTTCTCGAGTACCCGCCGCACCGCGTCGTTAGGGTAGACCGCCGCATCCGGGTTCTCTCGGGCGGCGAGGAATGGGTGCACCATGTTGCCTTGAATGGGGCCCGGGCGAACGATCGCAACTTCGATGACCAAGTCGTAAAAACAGCGTGGGCGGAGTCGAGGCAGCATGCTCATCTGCGCCCGGCTCTCAATCTGGAACACCCCCATCGTGTCTGCGGCACAAATCATGTCGTAGGTCGCTGCATCGTCGGCAGGGATCGTCGAGAGGGTTAGGTTGCGACCGTGGTGCTCTTGGACCAATTCAAAGCATCGGCGAATCGCCGATAGCATCCCCAACGCCAGCACATCGACTTTTAGAATGCCGAGCTCGTCGAGGTCGTCCTTGTTCCACTGAATGACCGTCCGGCCTGGCATCGCAGCATTCTCGACAACACAAAGTTCACACAGATTCCCTGCCGTCATCACCATCCCACCAACGTGCTGAGACAAATGTCGCGGGAACCCAACGAGCGTCTGGGTGAGATACAAAAAACGTTTGCCCAGCGGTGTGTCGGGATCCAATCCCGCATCTCGGCAGCGTTGCGGCAGTTCGGGCTCCGTGCTATAGCTGCCTGCCAGTTTGGCGACGGCGTCGATCAGGTCCGGCGAAATCCCGAGTGATTTTCCGACTTCCCGAATCGCACTCTTGGAGCGATAGGTCGTCACTGTGGCCGTCAGGCCGGCTCGATCACGGCCATACTTATCGTATAGATACTGCAGCACCTCTTCGCGCCGCTGGTGCTCAAAATCGACATCAATGTCGGGAGCCTCGTTGCGCTCTCGGCTAATGAAACGTTCAAACAGCAGGTCGGTTTGGGTGGGATCGACAGAGGTCACCCCCAAGCAATAACAGACCGCGGAATTGGCCGCTGAGCCCCGGCCCTGGCACAAAATCTTTTGCGAGCGAGCAAATCGAACCAGATCCCATACCGTCAGAAAGTATGCCTCGTAATGCAGCTCCTCGATCAATGCGAATTCATGACGCAGCATCTCGATCACACGCGGAGCCACGCCCTCGGGCCAGCGCTGTTGAGCTCCTTCCCAGGCCAAACGTTTGAGGTGCTCGATCGGCGTTTTGCCAGGCGGGGCAAGCTCGACGGGATACTCGTAGCGAAGCTCATCGAGACTGAAATTGCAGCGTGAGGCGACCTCAACCGTTCGCGCGATCGCGTCGGGAACGTCGCGATACAGCTCGCTGATTTCGTCCAAGGTGCGGAGGTGATGTTGGCTGTTACGCAGCCGCTCGGCCGAGATATCATCGATGGTGCTGTGGTTGGCGATCGCGGTGAGACAGTCGTGCAGCAACATCCGCTGGGCCGTGTGATAACGCACATCACCACTGGCCAGCAGCGGCACGTCGCACGCCAGCGAGAGATCACGCAGCCAAGCGGCTTTGCCAGCATCGTCAACACCTCGATGGAACGACGCCAGCATGTATCCGCCATCGTCGAACACATCCCGAAACGGCCCTCTTAGAAAGGATCGTGAGTGATTCAGCGCGACCTCATCGCTGCTGGAGTCCACTATCACGCCCGCCAAGATGCCCTCGGAGAATGCAGCGATGTCGTGGAAGCCAAGTTCGCAGCGTCCCTTCTCGCACCGCATGCGTCCTAGCGAGAGCAATCGGCACATACGCCCATATGCCGCCCGATCGGTTGGCCACAGCACCATCGCGGGTGCATCGATGGGATGCACCTCGGTCCCAACGATGTACTGCAGTCCGAGTTCTTTGGCCGGAGCGTGCCCGCGCACCACACCCGCAATGGACTCGCGGTCCGTCAACGCGAGACCCGCATAGCCAAGCTCGGCGGCGCGCTGCACCAATTCATCGGGGTGCGAGGCGGCCTCGAGAAACGAAAAATTGCTACGGCAATGGAGTTCGACATATTGCATGAAAATGTTGACCGTCCCGCTAAGGACGACAGCCCTCTGCTAGGAACATCAGTCGCCGGTCCGATATGAAATTACCAGCGTAGTCCCGCGAGATAGCGCTGGGAAGCATTGATAACTCGTTCCCAGACCCGCCTGGGAACGCACTGCGCTGACCATGTCGCCGAAGCCTGTGCCCAAAAAAACGTCGCCCCCCAAACCGCCGCTGTTCGATGACAACGTGCGGGGAGGAAGAATGGGGGAAGAAGGGGAGGGAAGAAGGGGCCACCCAAACTTCTAAGTGCGTCAGCGCAAAGCCTACGACTAGTTTTACTGTGAAAATGGGGCGTCCACCGGCGAAATCGGCTCTTCGGCTCGCCTGGCTTGAGCAGCAGTGGCTGACCGCGCCGCAGTCATGCCGAACCAACCTCGAAAGAAATGCGATTGTTCCACGATTTAACCGACGAGAGGCCCCGCGGGTTTTCGCGGGCGCATAGCCAGCCCAAACCGCGACGGCACGCTTCCCCCACGAGACTCTCGGGCGTGCTCGCCGCCCGCGTGAAAATGCGACCATACTTCCGCACCACATCGCACCAACCGTGCGTGTCCAATCCTATCCGCTGCAAAATCGGTTGCAGGTGTATCGAAATACTGTCGATCTAATCGGCTCGCAACTGACGCCCCGTCCAACCAAGTAGTTCCAGCTACTTCGCCATCGATACCGGCAGATAGCCCTTGCTGCTGGACCGACGTCCAGACGATTCCACTGCGGGGCCGACTTCACCAGACCGCTCGTCAATTTCGATCCGACTCATCCATCCGCTACGCCGTCGCCGACGACTCCGCTCCCAATCGTGGGTACTCGGTCGACTGCGATCCTCCCGCTCGCTGAGATCGTCAATCCGATCCTCCGCTCCGGTGTAGTCGCTGGTCTCCGGTGTTTCCGCCAATGCAGCCCGGATTGGATTGAGGTCCACATACGCCGCACGGACGCGCAAACGGGATTCGTCGAGCAAAATTTGTGTATGGAAACACCTTCCCAGTAGTGGCCGGTAACTGAATCCTCGGCGTTGCTACGTCGAGCAATATTCTCGGGCTCATCCGACTAAAGCGTACTTTTTCTGATGGAGCGAATAAAGCAGTAGTTCGAAGTATTCGCGATCACGAATGCCGTAGGATTGTCGTTGGAGCGTCTTGATTTTGTTATTGGTGCCCTCCATCGGTCCAGAAGAAATCCGGTGTTTGAAATAACTCAATAGCCCTTCCTCAAGCCGCGTCAGGGTTTTGGCCATCGTCTTCAATGGTGAGAGTCCCGTCGCGGTCGCTCGCCTGCACCATGACCGCAAGAACAACTGCGCAGGCCATCGAAAGGTGTGCCCCCAAAACAATCGCAACTCCTCTTTGAGATAGTATCCCGTGGCCAGCGGTTCATTGAGCTTCAGCGCCGCAGCCAAGTGAGCCTCTTCGTCCCGATCCTCGCTTAGATTCTCGGGGTTCTTCAGCAGCAACCAGCGGCTCCCCTTGAGCACCGATTTCTCGTCGGCCGTCGCCTCTTGGTACAATTGTCGACGCAGCGTGGTCAGCTTCTCGTTCATCAACTTCACCACATGAAAGCGGTCAAAGACGATGTCGGCCTTGGGGAGGTTGCCTCGCACCGCGGAGATGTAGGCCGAGGACATGTCCATTGCAACCGCTTCGATTCGATGCCGCCGACGCCCCAAGCGTTTCCAAAAGGGAACCAGCGATTCAGCCGATTTCCCGTCTCCCACGAAGATAATCGCTCCACTATCCAAGTTCATTACCAGTGTCACGTAGCGATGCCCTTTGCCGATGCAGATCTCGTCGATCGCAATTCGGCGAACATCTTTCAGGGAAGGATTGGCGAATCGTCGCCTGAGATCGTCTTTCTTGATTTCCTTGATCACATCCCATGTGACACCGAGAAGATCGGCAACGTCTTTGATTGTCATGCTGCGAGTGAGCTGCAATGCATAGTTGGCCCAGTCCTTGGTGTAGCTTCGACGAGCATCGGCAAAGCCGACCTTGATCTGACGAACGACCCCGCAATCGCGGCACTGCAGACGTGGCAAAGTGGCGACAATGACGGTCTGCTTCAATCCGATCGGNGAGCACCTGAATTCNCGTTGCGTGACGCCTCGTTTGATCACGTTGCTGCTCTGGCACGAGGAACANCAGATCGACTTCTCATTTGGATGNACATGGAACCGTGTNACGCCTCCGGTGGGCTCGATTCGAGTCTGCCGGTAGCCACGAATGCCGAAAGAGTGATACAACAAGGAGGTGGACATGTACGTTCCTGCAAAGAAGATGTGAGAATTCTCTTTGAAGGATGGCATGTCCACACTTTTTTATCCATCCGTCGTAACTTCCGCGACTTCAAACCCGGCGCACGCTTTAGTCGGATGAGCCTATTCTCGGCTGTACAGCGCATCGACCAGTTGATGTCCGAGATCCACCACCGTCGCTCAGCAGTAGGTCTAGAGTATTTAATGCTTTGTCATGCGAAATACCCTGAGTTGTGAAAACAGTTTCGGCAATCCGCGGCAGTGACGGCGTCAGTGGCTTTGGCCATCGCGGTGTAGAGTTTCTGCTCGGTGCGCACTGCGGCCTTGCGTGAATGGAACGTGATCTTTGAGTAGATCTGTTCGATTGGATGGAGCTCCGGCGAGCAGGGTGGTAGGAATCAGACTTCTGCGCCAGTCTGCTCGATCCTTTTGAGAACGGATGCGGTCTTGTGGCTGGAGAGGTTGTCCCTCACCAGGATTGCGTTTGAGGTCCCAGCGTTCCCAGATCCCGCCACTGGAACTTGAGTTTCTGAACGACCTTGCAACCGACCGAACACCGCTCGGCGATCTTTGGCATGCTCGCTTTTCCTTCAAGAATGGCAGCCAGGATTCGTTCTCGCAAATCCATGTCCAACACCTTCATCAGTCACACCTCCTTGTTGGCGAAAACCTCAAATTGACCGATCTTCGCCAACTCAACTACATCAATTTTCAAGTGCTCTAGAGACATCTATGCCGGTCGCGTCAGCCAGCCTGAGGATTGAATCGTGAAAGACACAAATCGTCAGCGTGGGTTAAATTCGAGTGATCCGTGTTCGAATGAATGTCCAAAACAATGGAGTGGGCAATTCCCACAGTCGTGCGGGGACAAGAACGAATACCAGTCAACCAAACTCATACGTTTGAACGATGGATGACAGAAACATCAACGCTTCACTCGCAAAATCGCGGCCAACCCCACAGATGCAACACACCATGGTTATCGACCGACCTTGGTCTACCGCAAACGAGCGGCAAGTTATTCAACGGCTGATGGGCCGGAGAAATAGCAATTCACTCGTCCCTGACCTTTGACCGCGACGGCTGCTTCCATAGTAAAAATAGACCAACGGTCGCAACCGCCGCAGAGACGAATAGTTGCCCTCCCAGGAACGGCAGGTCATCGGCAAGATTTCCAGTTGAATCGACTGGACGTTGGATGCCACGAAGTGAAAGCCCTGCCAACACGATCAGAATCCAGCCGAACACTCTGCGTGTCTTTGACGCCCCAGGAGCCCCAGTGTCAGTCGAAAATTGCTCTGAGGATTTTGCAGCGGGTGGTTCATACGGGTCAGTCATGAGTGCTAACTTGAGTCGACGAACGTCGGACCACAGCGGCGACTGCAGAGCGAGGCTCGCTTGTCTAAACGCGAATACCGTGCTCTGCTGCATGGCATTGGTTATCCGCCGTCGTGGCGTTCCATGGGGATACCAAGATGTTCTCGTAAGATATCATCCACTTGAGTCCGAAGCAAATTGCCGTCGTCGCGAGCCCGCGCCGCAGATTCAAAGTCCTGCTGGCGAACGAGCTCCTCTTTCTTGAGCTCGAGACATTCAATCTCCTCAAATAGTTTAGGGATGTCAGAGGATGTTGGGTAATAGTGCAGCGCGACGTCAAGTTCACTGGATGTCATGCAACCGAAGTCGGACATTGCCGAGTGTATCTCGTGAAAGCAAGGGAAATCGAGAGGCATCCGAAGCGGGTCATACGACAAGTCGATGTTGCGAATAAATCGAGCGGTATTGTATGAGACGGTGATAGCAAGCGGTGGATGAAGCCAGCGAGAGAGTTGACGGACTACTCCGTTTCCGCGGTCGTCGGGAAGTGGCACAACTACCGTGTCGCCTTGGCAGTACGCCGAGATGTTGTGTGCGACAATGTGCGGCAACACGAGATTCACGTTCCAGCCCAGCTCGAGCGGTAGATGGATCACGGCTACGATTTCAGTCGGGGCACGAAGTAAATATTGCTGGATGTGAAGGAAGTCCCCCGGCGACAAGTGAAACCTGCGGGATGTTGCGGCCGGTTGGCGTCTGCTGAGTATGTGAGCTCAGAATTCTCGGGTCAAGCAAATCTCTGAACATACCTCTCGCGACAGGATTTCTATGTTTTGCGGACATGCGAGGGATCAGCTCGGTGATGCGGCGGAGAGCACGAATTCACTCTCAGGAATGATAATAGCTCGCACTGCAAATGTTCGCGGTGGTTTTTGCTGAAAGGCTGTTCGTAAGCGCAACGGAATCGATTGCGTACGATCCTATTGCGAGGCTTTCAGTACCAGCGAATCCCCAGTTGCGCTGGCCAACTTGCGATTGGCGACGATGATCCGGTGCCAAGTTTCATCATACAGATTAGCGTTCTGGCCGGTCAGCGGGAGGCTTGGCAACCAAATATCGGGACGCGTTGGACCGAGCGTATCGAGTGCCAGCAAATATTGCTCGCGTAGATCGTCCGAGGCCTCCAGAAGGGTGCGTAGATCGGTGGCCTGCGGTTCCAGTAGCGTCCCCTTGGCGGTGCCGGTTTTGCGAGTAACCCAGTCGAGGGAAATGTTACGCGGTACCGCAGGCGTTAGCAGAACGCGTTTGCCACCGATTTCTAACAGGTAGGCCAATTCGCTCGCGTCTCCCTCGCCCAATGCGATTACCTCAACCAAAGTTGAAAGTTTTCGGCTCAAAGAAGCTTCGTCCAGCGACGGCCAACTTCCGGCATCTGACACCAACGACGGAGTCCCTCCCGGTGCCATCACCAACGTCGTCTTGGCGAGACTGACCAGTCCACTGCAATGCGTCGGCTGGCGAGTGGTCAGGAGAACGGCATCGGGCGTGCGAAAGTCTAGCCCAAGTCTCTCGAAACGACTTTGCAACTTGGTTAGGAACTGTTCCCCACCAGGTGCATTCACAACGATGCTTTGTTCCGCATCGACCAGCCCATAAACAGCGACTCCATCAATCTCACCGAAGTAGAACAGCCCTTTTTCGATTTGCTTTGGTGAGCCGTCCAAAAAATCTTTGCCATCGTCCTGGTGCCTTTGCACGACGGTTCTGATCTCACGCTGAGTGGGCAGCAGCAATTCCTGCCATTGTTGAGTATCGATGGATATTGGGCGTGAAAACGTCTGCTGACGCGGGTGCCCGGGCAATAAATAATCGGGTACGTCCATCGCCAATAATTGATCGATGGTGGCCGAATAGGTCTCGGCGTCCCCTCGAAACTTTGGCGAGATAAAGATCGGATACGTTGCGGGTCCAAACCGTAGCGACGCGATCACATCACCGCTAAACAGAAATGATTCGCCGGCTTTCTCGGCGAGATAACACATGCTGCCTGGTGTGTGACCAGGACAACCCATCGTGTGAATAACGGTGTCACCCAGTTCAATGCGATCACCATCATTGAGCGTTCGATCGACGACGATGGGCGTCCCTGAAAACTCAATTCGCGGGAAGAGCGAAAATAACGCGAATTCGTTGGCGCTGCGCAGCACGTCGAGGTCATCTGCCCCGACACAAACGGTTGCGTGGGAGACCTCGCGAACGCGGTTCGCGCCGAAGACGTGATCGTAGTGAGCATGCGTCAACAACACGAATTTCACGTCCTCGATCTGCAACCCCACCTCAGTCATGCAGTTCCGTAAACCCACTACATTCTCGTCCGATCCGGTATCAATTAAAATGAGACCGTCACCGGTATCGATCACATACGCCGCGCTGGGGTACAGGCCGCCCAGCCCATACACGCCGGGGGCCAACAAGGCGTTCCGTTTCCCAGACCACTCGGGTACCGGCTCGGGTACCGTGCTCTCGACGTACTGAGGTGACTCCAATTGACGCTCTGCCAGACGTTTGCGAATCGCGATTGCATCAGCAGATTCACCACAGCCGGCGAGCAGCAAGCAGATGCTAACGAGCGCAACGCATACCGCGTTGCCGAGCGAGGAGACTAGTAAACGTGCTCGCTGGGGATTTCTCGTATTCAATGATTCACTCATTATCACCCAGGGATTCTTCAGTGGTTTCGTCAGCGACGGACGCTTCCCTCACTGTCACCAGTTGGTTTGCGGGAATGGGCCCCGTCAAAACTTGCTGTTTTCCTGAAGGCCAATTGACCTCAATTTTCGTCACCGTCTCGGCATCTCCCAACCCGAAATAGAGCGGCAGATGGCTTTGAGCCAGATATCCGGATTTGCCGTCATGGACCGCCAGCCAGCGTTGATCTCCGGCATGCACGGTGACCGTCGCACCGAGACCATCTCGGTTCGATTCGTGACCGATCAATGCAATTTTGAGAAAATGCAGCCCAGGCTGTTCGCTTAAACTGCTGCGGAGCACCATGGGTGTGCCCCCGAAATCATTGGTGACGATATCCAAATCGCCATCGTCGTCATAATCAAAAATGACACTACTACGAGTGCCGGTTGCAGCCCAAACGAGCACCTTGCCTCCACAGTCCTGGCAATGACGGTTGTCCTTGTCAGCGCCGCTGCAGTCCAACTCCATCCAAGGTTGAGCAGTCCCCTTAGCCCGAGGCTCCACGCCCAATACGAATTCGCTATCGACAAATGTTTCCCCCGTGTCATTGAGCAGAACAGAATTAATGCCATACCGATAAGGATAGTTCATGCTGGCGGCGACGAAGACATCTTCAAATCCATCGGCGTTCAGATCACCCACGCTGATTCCCCAGGGCCAGTAGTTCTCTGCGTTGATGCGATCGGAGACCTCCTCAAATTGATCGTCGCCCACCTTGCGAAAAAACGTGTTTCCGAGCTGGTGGTTGCCATCGGTGGCGAGTACTTGCAGAGGTAGGTTTCGCCGCATCTTCGCTTTCTCATTATCCGGTTCGAGATCGTGCACCATGTCAGTGTGCATATCCGTTACATAAAGGTCCAATTGTCCGTCGCGGTCATAATCGAACACTTTCACGCCCATGGTCCCCCACGCCGTTTTAGGAAACAGTTCACGACTCTTCTTCGTGAAACTTTTACCCCCTTGGTTTTCGTAGTATTCGTCGTGGCCTTGCATGTTAAGCAAATAAATGTCTGGCCAACCGTCTTCGTTGGCGTCGATGGGAGTCGCATCCCCTGTCCAGCTGATGTCTTGCAAGCCGACTTGATCATTGACATTTTCAAACCTCCCGGCGCCCAAGTTACGAAAGAGAATATTTGGCTCGGCGCGGTCGGCGTGCAGGTGCCCAGTGAACGCGCCTGGATATGCATGGTAGAAACCATCGGCACGTTCGTCGGTGGTGTATTTGCCGACGTTCGTCAGCAGTAGGTCGAGCAGTCCGTCACGGTCATAGTCAAAAAAAACACTCCCGGAAGAATGACCCGCATAATCGACGCCCGCGGAAGCAGAGATGTCTTCAAAGTGCCCCTGCCCATCACCGCGAAAAAGCTTGTTGGGGGCACGGACACGGGTCAGGTACAGATCCACGTTTCCGTCGTTGTCGATGTCGGCAAACGAGGCACCCACGGAGACCTCGTCTGGTTCACCGATACCGGCTTCCGCCGTGATGTTTTCGAATTTCCCGTCGCCGAGGTTTCGCCACAATTCGTTCTCACCCAACTGACAAACAAAGTACAGGTCAGGTAACCCATCGTTATCGACGTCCGCGACCGCCACGGCGCTGCCGTGATCGTAGTGTGCCGCTTTAAATGTTTTCTTCACGTCCTCAACGACTCGGTCGGTGAAATCGATACCACTTGATTCCCGCGCATCAGCAAACTGAAAGTCGTGGCGCACGTCGACACCGGAGAAACTCTCGCGCTGTGCTGCTGCTCTGTCTTCCAACCAAACGGGGTTGCGAACGTCCTCGGGAACTGAAATCTCATGCACCTGCTCGGTCCAATCCGGGATCTGTTGATCAAGCAGTGAAAGAATGTCGTGCTCAAGTTTCGCGTTGGCCTGCGGTAGCAGTCCTGAGTAGTAGCCGCGGATTTGATTCTCTGTATCGACGAGGGCGAACATCGGACTGTGGGAAATCAATTCATCGCCATCACGCGGCGACAGTACCGGCAGCTTGAAACCATCTTTGCTGAGATCCCAGATTGCCCCGCGGTCACCGGTCAAAAAATGCCAATGGGAGAAATCGGCTGCTGCGTCCGCTCCATATTTAGCGAGCACCTCGGGTGTATCGTAGGCCGGATCGACCGTGATCGTTACTAACTCCACATTGCCCCATGCCCCCGCCTGTTTCAGCCGCCTCTGCAACTTCGTGAATGCCGCCGTTTGTGCAGGGCACGTTGAACCACAACGCGTGAAGACGAAGGTGGCGATCCAGATTTTACCCTTCATCTGTTCCCGACCGACCTCATGACCTGCTTGGTCGACGAGCGAAAATGGCGGCACTGCGCCGAGCACTGTCAATTCCGCTGGTGCCTCCGCGGTAATTGCGCTGCTGTCGCTGTTCTCCGCAACGTCATCGGTTGCTGTCCGTCGACATCCGCCGGCAACGCCTAGCGTCAGCAAAAATACAGTGAAAAGCGATGTTGCGTGACGGAAGCGGATCATAGCTAGTTTGGGATGAGGGTTTGTTTGGACAATGTGTTCATTGTACGGTCAAAGTCTGAGGGCGACAGCACGATCAATTTCCCGAGTAAGCTCGAATGATCATAGCCACACATTTGGCTGCCAAGTAATTCAAGCTCTTGCGGCGGACTCGCCTCTAGATACGAATCGAGAATCAAATCGGGGGCCGCCATTTCATAAATCTCTCGCGCGGGTATTTCGAGGGTGTAGAGATAGTCCAGGCTCGATAGTTTCAGATGCACTCTCGCCCCCGCGGGTACGAAGAGCGTGCTCGCGCCATGCCGATCATCCTGAGTGAACAGCGTGCGGTCCGCTCCAGGGTAGCGAAAATAGAATGCAAACTCGGATCCCACGACTTCAATTTCGATATCCTTGTACGGTTTGGATTTCGACGGCCACGCCAAATAAAAGCTGACCAGCAGGGCGATAGATGCACCGAGGGCTACCAGGGCGAATCGAAAACTCACAAGTCGACTAGAAAGAACGCGCAAAGGCTTGCTCATCGTTCTCGATCAAAAGGTAGCGCCCGTTGGCTGGGAGATCGGAAAATCGCTGCTCCGCGCCCGTCGGCCACCGGACAATCACCTCATCGACCTGTTCATGCGCCCCAATTCCAATATCAATCAACGGTTCATTGCTACACAAAAAACCATCGCCGCCAGTCACCCAACTCACCCAGCTCTCGTTGCCACATGAGACAGTGATTTCGGCTGCGATGGCATCACGCTCACTGACGACTCCCACCAGTTCCAATTGCAACGAGTTGCCTCCCTCGGTGTGGTTTTCGAGGAGTGCGAGCGGAACATCGAGGTGGTTACAAACTAGGTCGGGTCTGCGGTCGCAATTCCAATCCAGCACCGCCATCGTACGGCCCAATGTCGGTTGGTTCCAATAGTTGTTACCAGGATCGTCCTTGGAGCCCATGTCACGGGCGGATTGTAGCTGGAATCCGCCTACATCGCCTCGGAAGAACTGCGGCCGCATCTGGTAGGGTTCCGCTGGACTGTGCCGATCAATGAGATGGCCATTGAGCACCGCCAGATCGAGCCAACCGTTACGGTCAATGTCGACCGCTTGCGTTCCCCAGGCGACCGTCTGGCGGGTCACGTCTGCTAAACCGCGCGTGACAGATGCATGCACGAAGAATCCATGCTCCATCTGCAAATAGAGATCGGCGGGTTGATCCCAGAAGTTGGTGACATGAAAGTCGATCTTGCCGTTTCGATCTAAGTCGCCCGCGGCAAGCCCCATGCATCCCTGCTGCTGTCCTAGCAGGCCTGTGGCACAGCCATATAACTGCGCGTTCTCATCTAATTGATAACGAATTGGCAGTGCTTCGTCTTCAGTTTTTCCGCCCGTCTCAGCTGCCTGACTGAGCCAGAACGCGTTTGCGATCCGATCGTTGGCGACGAAGAGATCACTACCGGCTCGACCGTCGGTGTTCGCGATCACCGCCGCGAAACCATAGCCCGGCGTGGATCCGCCAGCCCACATTTCGGGGGCACTGTAGATCTGGCCGTCGGGCTGCACCTTCCAAATCCGGTCGGATGCGGGCAAGAAATTGCTGGGGTTGCAGAGCGTGTTGTGAGGGGTGCAGTATCTGGTTAACGCAGTCGGATCATCGACGTAGTTGACTTCCACAATCTCAGGGAGTGCATCACCACTAAGGTCACCACAAGCAATGGAGGTTGTCCATTGCGAGTCGCTGTCCCACGCAGGCAGCGTTAGGGGTGAAAACGTTCCGTCACCTTGGTTAATGAAGATGCGGTTCGGACCGATATTGGCGACCACGAGATCAGCGAATCCATCTTGATTAATATCGGCAACGGCGACCCCTTGCCCATACCCAAGGTCACCGGTTTGCGTGCGGTCAGTGATGTCGGTGAATCGCTCGCCAGCGAGGTTTCGATAGAGTCGATTTGACTCTGAGCCATGAGGATCGAATGCATCCCCACCGCCTTGGGTAACATATAAATCTGGCCATCCATCGCAGTCAAAGTCGCCGACACCGATCCCGCCACCGGTGAGTTGATGCAGCAGCACGTGCTCGCTCGCCATGTCGGCGCCATTGCGATACTGAAAGTCGATACCAATCTCTGCGGCGACGTCAAGTAAATGAATCGGTACCTGAGCTGCGACGGAATCCTCTCGATCAAGGTCCGGTCTAGAGCCCGGGACCGCCGCAGCGAGGTCGACGGCGGCAGGCAGCGGCCAATCGTTAAGCCTCAAGCCACATAGCTCGAACGCCTCCGTATCGGCGTCGTTCGCTGGGGACGCGAGATCGTGGGGAGGAGCATTTTCATCTTGGGTAGCGGTGTTGGGCGGATCGTTTTTAGCGACGAGCTCGCGGCGCTGGGCAACGAGCGTGTCAATTTCCGCAGTCGAGCCGCCGAATCGTTCAAACGCCAACATTCGCCATCCGATCGACTCGATTTCACGATTGAGTGTGTGCAACAAATCAGCCATCCGGTTGAGCTCCGCCTCGCTACCGGGCCGTCTACCGAACGTGTATGCGAGTCGCGTTGTCTCGTCTAACGATGAGAACTTCTGACGTGCACATTCGGCCTCGTCGACCTGCCCGATGCTGGTCAACGCTCGCGAAAGCTCCAGATATGAGAAACGATCGGTGGGATCGCGTTTTACTGCTTCGGCGAAACAGCGTATTGCTACTCTCGGTTTGGACTGCTGATTCATCAGGATTCCCAGCGAGAACCAATACTCGGGCTCAGCATGAATGCCTGGGAGCAATTGCGATTGCCACTGGACTAATTTGTCCATGTCGCGGAGATCGGCGTAGAGGCGGCCGCGAAAAGCGGCGATACCAGTGGATTGCGGAAATTCGGCAGACAGCACCTCGGTCAACTTCGTCGCCCCCACCAGGTCGCCCTCATGTCGCAGGACTTTGGCCCGCGACAGTGCCACCGGACTCAACCGCTGCGAGAAATCAGGCGCAGGAGCAGTGGTGTTGATGAAGGGATCACCGTAGGCGATCATCGCGAACAGTTCTTGCTCGCGGATCGCCCCCTGTTGAGCGAGCCAGTTCAAGTGAGGTGCGGCAGCGAGCCGGCGGCCGGCATTGTTCAGCACCTCGGCGAGCTGGCGGTGGATGTGTATCAATTCTGCCGCATCCAGGTCAGCACTCGACCGATCAAGGATTGCCTGCAGCGGCGCTGCGGCGAGATCATACTCCCCCGCCTCAATCAACCACTGGGCAGCAACGCTGAGGCTGTGCGCCGTCGCCTCCTCGTTGGCGCCAGGATTCTCAATGAGCATCTTTGCGGCGGCAACGGGGTTACCCTGCGCGGCTTCGACCCGCGCTGCCAGCACAATGACATCAGGATGGGAACCGTCAGAAATCAGAAGTGGTCGTAATGCGACAGCGGCAGCGGCCGGATTGCGGTTATCGAGATAGTCGCTGACGACTCGCAGTCGCTCGTCGAGCGTCCTCGGCTTCGCGGCCGCTTCGGCTTCGCGACGCTGCTGTTGACGTACCACATCTGCTGCGGTTGGCCCCTCGTCGCGGTGACCGCAACCACTCAGTACACCGAGGAATAAGACGGCAACGACACCATAAGACAGGCAACGACGATGTGACAGGCGACGACGGTAATGAAGGCAAAGAGGTCTCATCGATATTCCCGCATGGTCAACGCTCCTCCGGAGCCTTCGACGATCAAGTAGTCACGTCCGCTGGCGAGCGTGCCAAACTGTTCGACGTCGCCCGATGGCCATATCACGGTCACATCGCTGACGGTATCGGCAGGTCCACACCCCAGATGAATTCTTCGCTCATTCGAGGCCATGTACCCATCGCCCGTCGTCAGCTGGGCGGCGAAACTGCGGGTGCCGATCGTCGCGGTTACCCGTGCTCCGATGGCATCGCGCGGCGAGCGCGTCGCCTTGAGCTCTAAATGGATCGATCGGCCCGCGTCAGGTGTTTGATTGACCAGCAGCGCCGCCGGATCGTCGAGATGGGTAATCGCTGCATCGAGGCGCCCGTCCCGGTTGACATCCAGCACGACCAACGCACGGCCTAAGTGGTCGCCGGTAAAATACTCACCCAACGTCGCGCGATCCCACTCGTCCCAGCGTCCACGGGAGGTCCGGGAAAAGAACTGCGGGGGCATGCGATAACTCAGATCAGCACGATCGATACGGTCAACATGGCCGTTGGCGACCATCAGCTCCTGCCCGCCCCGGTTATCGAAGTCGGCCCACTGCGTTCCAAACCCGAGCAGCTTCATCGAGGGTTCGCCGAGCCCAACCTGGTAGCTGCGGTCACTCCAAAATCCAGGTGCGACTTGCTCGTAGTAAGTGTTGTAGTCATCGGAGAAGTGCGTCATGAACAGATCGAGATCGCCGTCCCCGTCCGCATCCGCAGCGGCGATTCCCATCGAGGCTTGAGAACGCGAATTCCCGCTGGTTCCTAAGCCTCGCATGACACCGAGATCGGCGAGATAGAAAGGTTGTTTACCAAGTTGAGATGACCACAAGTGGTTCACAGTCATGTCGTTGCCAACCAATACATCCATTCCCGGATGTTGATCGAGTTCACCGGCAACCAGCCCCAGTCCTCGACCGGGCGAGGTCTGGCTCATCCACGCGGCCGTTTCCTCGACGAATTTCCCGTCGCTCCGACCTCGCCACACACGGTCTGGCTCGGCATCGAAAAGCAAAGGAGAGCACGTCCCCAACCCAAACCGATTGTGACATTCATGTTCGAACGGCTTACGGCCGGCACAGTAATTGGCTTCGTAGAGATCGATCACGGCATCGCCATCGAGATCAATCATGGCGACCGACGTCGTCCACGCTTCCCCACTCAATCCCACTTCATCGGAGATGTCGCTAAACGTTCCATCGCCATTATTTCGGTACAGTCGGTTTCGACCAATGTTGGCATCGAACAGGTCGGGGAATCCATCGTCGTTGTAATCCCCAACAGCGATGCCTTGGCCGAAGCCAGTGTCGCGATAGTTTGCGGCAGCCGACACATCGACAAAATGACCATCTTGATTGCGACTGAGTCGGTTGGGCGACGAATCGTTCTGCAGGGCGGTACCATCAAGGGTGGCTGCGGCGAGATCGGGCCAACCGTCACAATCAAAATCGAGGACGGCAACACCGCCGCCAACGCTCTGCGCGATCGTGTGGCCGCCTACGGCAGGTGCAGGAATCGAGGTGTGAAGCCAGCCTCGCGTCTGGGCCTCGTCGGCAAACGAGATGCGTCCTTGCGAAATTGGCCCAGTGTCAATCGCTGGCGCAGAAACGTCGCCGGTGGCTGTCCCGGACAGCGAGCTCAAGTCAAGCAGTGCTGCGGGATCCGCCGCAGGCAGTTGCCAGGGTGTGTCCACGCTTAGCTGATTTCGAACCAGCATGTACCGCTCGCGGAGATCAGACAGTTTTTCCTGCGGGAGGGAAACTGCAATTCGCGCCCAACCTTCTGCTTCCCAGATCCGCCCCAAAGCCAACATCGCATCGGCCACTCGCATGCACGCCGCCTGAGAATTACCAAGCCGCTCGAGATGGATTTTGATGGCGTCGCGGAGTTCCGTCTGCTTGACGATCAGGTCGGTCAATTTCGCGGCATCGTCATCCCGGTTCAATTGATGGAGCGACACGAGCAACTGCGTCAGCATTTCTGGACGGCTGGTACCGTCTCGCCGCAGCGATTCCCAAAATGCTTTGGCGGCCTGTTCGTGATGCCCTTGCGATTGTTCCCAGCGACCAACCACCCGCCAGAAATGCGCTGATTCGAGAGCGGACGGTGGGGCGGTGGCGCGCCAAGCTGGAAGTTGCGAACTCTCACCGAGCTCCAGTAGCGATTCTCCATAGAGACTGTAGGCGGGCGCGAATTGCGGCGATGATTCTACGAGGCTGGCTAATCGTGTGGCCACGGCAGACCAGTTCTGTTGTAGGGCATCTAGCTTGGCCAGCCCAAACTCCGGCCGTCGGTCATCACCCGAGATTGCCAGCAGTTTCTCACAGGTTTCGGCGTCAGGCTCGACGCGTCCGGGATCGGCCAGTAGTAATAGCGACTCGGCATCACTCTGCCCCCGCTGGACGAGCCACTTCATCGCTGGCACGGCTGCCTCGGGTACGCCGCAGGCGGCTGCGAGTCCCGCCAGATCGTAGCGAGACTGTGCATCACCAGGAAATCGAAGGCTGATCTCGCTCAGCGCCTCGATTGCGTCGTAGGGACGCCCGGCCTGCACCAGGCTCCGATACCAATTGTTCAAAATATCTCGATCTGCTGCCTCCCCTAGCACGTCGACGGCGGATTGATAGAGGACCGCAGCGCTATGAGCATCCTGGCGGCGGTTGGCCAGATCTGCCGATAACCGTAGCGCTTGAGGGTCGTTCGGATCCGCCAGCAGACAGTGTTTCAGGGTTGCCTCCGCAACATCGAGGCGACCTTGAGCTAGGGCCTGCGAGGCAGCCTCGATGCTGTGCGCGGTCTGGCTGCGTACGGCTCGGTCTCGGTTGCCAGCACTCTCGGAAGAGGCACGCCGGTCTCCGCGGTTATTGGGCGACGCGTGATCGCAACTAGCTGTCGCCAGCAAAGCCAACAAACCTAGCCCAACCAGGCAAGCAAGACGCCAGATCGACTGAACATTTGGACAGGATTGATCAAGCACGAAGCGACTTGCCGTATGAAAGCAACGAGCATGAGGTGGGCGTGTGTCATCCATCAACGTGGCATACGGAGTTCCAAGACACCGTAAAAAAGCGCGCGCGCACCCCAAATGTTTTTACAAATTAATACAAATCCCGGGGTCTGCAACCCGCAATCTGTTGACAGTGGCACTCATTCCGGCATAGAATATTGACTCTGTCTGTTCTAATACTGTTTTCCTATCTGAGTAGAGGTGTTTTGAATGTTACGTCTTGGGCTTCTTGCATGTTCGCTGTTTTGTCTGTCGTTGGTCGGTTGCGGTGCCAACACGGAAACATCTGTTCCCGAAGGTATTCAGCCACTGACCGAAGCCGAGCAACAGGCAGCTGACGACTACACCAAGTCGCAGGAAATCGACCCTCGCACCGGCCAGCCGAAAGGCTAGAGTCCGTTTGAGCCCTAGAGGTTACCTCGTTGGCAAACGCGTACACACCGCATGCGGTGTATACGCGACTCTTCTTGTCCTATTTCTCTTATCTGGAGTTTTTTATGAGTCGAAAATTTGATTTTCGTTCTCGACAGGCATTTACGCTTGTTGAACTGCTGGTGGTGATTGCCATTATCGGCGTCCTTGTCGGGCTCTTATTGCCCGCCGTCCAAGCTGCCCGTGAAGCAGCTCGGCGTATGCAGTGCAGTAACAATTTCAAGCAGCTTGGACTTGCGATGCACAACTACCACTCCACCTACGACAACCTCCCGATGCTTTCGGGCGGAACTGACGAGAGCGGTGGTGGTGACAATAACCGTTTTTGGCTGTCATGGCGTGTCGGTCTGTTGCCCTATTTTGAGCAGCAAGCTCTGTGGCAACAGATTAGCAATACGTACGTCTATGACGTTGCTGGAAACCCCACGCAGAACTACCCTCCCATGGGGCCAGTTCCGTGGCACCAGTCGTATGTTCCCTGGCTGACGGAAGTTGGTACTTATCGCTGCCCCAGCGATCCGTTTCGTCGTAGTCGTGGCTCCAATGAAGTTGCTTACGCGAACTATTCCGCCTGTGCCGGTGACGCGACCTACGAGCAACAGCATGGTGGTATCAACGGTAGTGGCATCGCCAGCACCAACGGAACATGGGGCGACCCTGGGTCCGGTAAGTGGTCACGTGGATTCTTCCGCGCCCGCCACTTCCTCGGCTTCCGTGACGTGCTCGATGGTTTGTCCAACACAATCGCGATGGGCGAAAACGCCGTCTATCAAGGCGATTTGTCGATCAAGGGCGGTATCTACACTGCTGGCGGAAACGCTAACGGTGCGGTCAATACTCCGCCTGGAGATTGGCAGACGACCATTGTTGACCCCGCGAACCCACAACAGTACCTCCGGTCACTGTCGGTCGGCGGCGGCGGCGGCACGGTTGGCGTCGATCAGCAGGTTCACCACCATCAAGGCCACCGTTGGTGCGATGGACGGTTGCCTTATAGCTCGATTCAAACCGTTCGTCCTCCCAACAGTTACAGCGTGCAGCAGGCTGAGGGTAACACAGGTTACTTCTCGGTGGGCAGTTATCACCAAGGTGGTGCCCACGTCCTGATGGGTGACGGTGCCGTCAAGTTCATTACGGACTCGATCGAAGCCGGCAACCAAAACGGATATGCCGTTGGCTCGGATCCGACGACCGGTGGTGGCGGTACGAAGGCCGATGCCGGTTTGAAGAGTCCCTTTGGGCTGTGGGGTGCCCTCGGTACCCGGAATGGTAAAGAGCCAGAAGCCTCTGTTCCTTAACGGACGCTGCTGACTTGCAGATTATCTATTTTATGAAACGGGGATGGCCAGTGGTCATCCCCGTTTTTGTTTACCCTGACACCGGTCCCCAATTGTTGTTTCACCTCGTGTCTGTTGCGATTGGCTCCCCGATATCTCACGTTCTCCGCCGTGGCGATTGCGACTAGGCTGCTGAGCCGTCGCTCTTCGTAACCGCGAATCTTCGCCAGGGAGACTTTTCAATGGGCAGTAGCGGGCCGTGAGAACGATCGCTCCGCATCACCCGTACGGGTTATTGCCGGTCGGCGACGGAGGTGTTCGGGTCCACGCTCGTTGAGAAGCCGAATGTGCTAGGAACGTATAAGTGTCAGGTTCGTATTTGGTTTTTTTCGGAATTTGACAAGTATGTTTCCATGCCAGTCGCTGCTCGATCGTGCGAATGTCCTGATTCTGCTGCTAACCACTCTTCTCTGCTCCGCTGTGCTCTTCGTTTGCGGTTGTCGGCGCGAGGAGACCGGTCGTGTGAAGTCGCCCGCTGATTCGTCCGAGGTGATCGCCGAGGCAAGTGATCGTGCTCGGGGCGAGGCCGATCCATTGGCAGCAGCGATGGCGCAGATGCAACGAGGCCATCCCGAGAAGGCTTTGCACGCTGTCGAGGAAATCCTCGGCAGCCAGCCGAAGAATATCGAGGCACTCGGCGCGGCGGTTGAGATTCACAGTCGTCAGGGTGGATTCGCGGAGGCTGCGGATTACGGCGTACGGCTGGCCAACGCCGATCCACGCGATGCGCCAGCCCTGTTGATTCGCTGCTTTGATTGGAATCTTCGGGCAGGTCGATACGCTCTGGCGGAGGCGAACTTGCTCGCCGCGCTCGAGTTGGCTCCCCGCGATGTCGCTGCACGCCGCTTGTTAGTTCAATTGTTGAATTCTCAAGGGCGCCGGATCGAGACTCGCTCGCACGTCGAGGAACTGATCCGTGGCAAGGCGGTAGCATGGCCAGAGATCTTGAGTTTAATTGACATGCGAGGTCCTTTCACACTCGTTTCCTTCGATGAGGCGATCGACGTTGCCAAGGTGTCGTTATTCTCGTTGGGGAAGCTGCGGACGTCCTACGCGGGCTTCGAGAGCAAACCGGCACAAGTCATTGAGAGTGCCGAACGCATTCTCGAGGCCTGTCCGGAGAGTGCCTCCGCATGGGCGTTCTATGGGCGTTTGCTCGTTGAAAATGGACGGGAGCGGGACATTCCCGACTGGCTGTCCGATGTGCCCCCCGGAATGTCAGGCCAGCCGGAGTACTGGACTACACTGGGAACCTGGCTGCAGAGAGCTGATCGACATGCTGAAGCCATTCGCGCCTATGGTGAGGCGTTGCGTTTGGATTCGGGTAATCGAGAAGCATTGCGGGATTTGATCGTGTCGCTCGACAAAATGGGAGCGGAGGAGCAATCCCTCGCCGCCAGACAGCAGCTCGCGATACTGGATCAAATCTTTCGCACCGCGCGTGACGCCGACGCCGAGCAGTCCATGTGGATTGCGACAGAAATGCAGAAGCTCACGCGGCCCTGGGAGGCGTTGGCGTGGATGATGCATGCGGCCCAGATCAGCGGGAATCTCGGCCAGCTTATTCCTGAATTGGACCGGCGTGCTTCGATCGTCGCACAGTGGGAGGCCGCCACAAATCCAGAGCTCATTGCGACCAGCCGAGTGGCGAAGTTGCTGGGCTTTGAACTGGAGAATTACCCGTTGCCCAATTTGGACGAGATCGCAGATGTAGATGTGACGTCGATCGCGTCGATGTCACCCAATTCCCAACCGCCCGACCGCGATCCCCCACCCGCGGAAGATCCAAGGATGATCCGGTTCGATGACGTCGCCAGTGAAGTTGGTATCGATGTCACTACCGAGACCGGCTTTTTCGCACAGCCCGACAGCTATTATTCTTACCAGGTCGACGGCAGCGGCATTGGCGTACTTGATTATGATCTCGACGGTCGACCCGATGTCTACGTGATGCAGTCGGGAGGTCCTCCTAATGATGCACAGGGATCTGAACCCAATGTGTTATTTCGCCAGGTGCCCGGTCGTTCATTCGCTGACGTGACTCTGCAAGCACAGACAACCGACCGGAACTTTGGCGCGGGCGTTGCGGTAGGCGACGTGAATCAGGACGGCTTTCCCGATTTGCTGCTGGGGAATGTGGGCGCATCGGTGCTTTTTATAAATCAAGGCGATGGGTCGTTTCGCAATGCCAGTGAGTTACTCCAGGAAAACCCTGCGACCTGGACGTCCAGCTTTGCCATCGCGGATCTCAGCGGTGACCACCTACCTGAACTGATTCAAGTCAATTATATCGATGACCCGACCGCTTTTGAGGTTAAATGCGCCGGTGGATATCTGCTTTGTCAGCCACAGCGATTCCACCCCGCGACCGATCGAGTGCTGAAAGCGAACGCGGACGGGACCTTCGCCACTTGGAAATCGATCACGACAATTGCCGATCAACCCAAACTCGGGCTGGGGCTCGTCGTCGCAAACTTTGACAAGCAACACGGAAACGACTTCTTTGTTTCCAATGACGGGGACCTCAACCACTACTGGAATAGCGTCCCCTCCGATGACGCCAGCGAAGATCGGTTTACTCTGGTGGAGTCAGCCGGACTGCGGGGATGCAGCATCGGCCAAGGCGGAACCAGTCAAGCGTGCATGGGCATTGCCGCAGGCGACTTCAATCGCGACGGCCTGCTGGACATGTACATCACGAATTTTTACCACGAACCCGTTAATCTCTTTGTTCAAAATCGGCTGGGTTTCTTCACAGACCAGGTGACACGTTTCGGACTGAGCGAGCCGTCCATGTCGATGCTAGGTTTTGGCACCCAAAGTCGAGATTTCGACAACGATGGTTGGCTCGATTTAGCGACCCTCAATGGGCACGTGTTCGACGCTTCCGATCAAGGCGTTCCATTTCGCATGAAAGCGCAATTGATGACGGGGGATCGGCGCGGCTTCACGCTCGAGCAGCCCGATACGGCGGGAGCATATTGGCAGCGAGAGCAATTGGGACGGGCACTCGCCACGTGGGACTGGAATGCCGATGGCAAGATGGACCTAATCGCCAATCACCTCGACCAACCAGTCGCGGTACTCCAGAACAACTCGGAGACGCCGAACTGGCTTCAGCTCGAGTTGGTCGGCACCACTAGCGAGCGTGATGCGATCGGCGCGGACGTTATCATCACGTCGGGATCTGAATCTTGGACAGCCTTCCGCACGGCAGGCGACGGATACATGGTCAGCAATGAGCCCGTGCTGCATTTCGGCATCGGCGACCATATAAAACTCGATCGCGTCGTAGTGAACTGGCCGAGTGGCCGAGCTCAAACGTTCAACGATGTGTCAGCGAACGCGCGTTACCTGTTGGTCGAGGACGTTGCAGAGCCGTACCAGCGACCTGCCGCAAAATGACCCAGCACAGAGGTCTGTTAGAAAGATGACGCAGCCTATGCAAACTACTTAGCGTGTGCTGGCGACGCCACGATGGAGCAGCAGCACGGCGGCATCCAGGACAATGGATCCGCATCCAACGATGGGACTTGGGGAGATCCTGGGTCTGGAAAATGGTCGCGTGGTTTTTTCCGTGCTCGTCATTTCCTTGGTTTCGATGATATCTTGGATGGATTATCCAATACAATCGCGGCCGGAGAAAACGTTGTATACCAGGGCGACCTGTCAATTAAAGGTGGCATCTATACCGCCGGAGGTAACGTCAACGGCGCAGTCAATACTCCGCCAGGAACGTGGGAGGCAACAATCGTAGACCCAGCCAACCCTCAGCAATACCTGCGGTCGCTTTCTGTTTCGGGTGGAGGTGGCACGGTAGGGGTCGATCAAGAAGTTCATCACCACCAAGGGCACCGGTGGTCCGACGGTCGTTTGCCGTACAGTTCTATTCAAACAGTGCGTTCGCCAAACAGCTATAGCGTGCAGCAGGCTGAGGGCAATACAGGCTACTTTTCTGTGGGCAGTTATCACCAAGGTGGAGCCCACGTCCTCATGGGTGATGGCGCGGTTAAGTACATCACTGATTCCATTGAAGCTGGAAATCAAATGAGCTATGCCGTGGGTTCAGATCCCACAACTGGTGGGTATGGCACAAAATCGGACGCCGGTCTCAAGAGCCCGTTTGGTCTCTGGGGTGCACTCGGAACACGCAACGCGAAAGAAACCGAAGCCATTGTTCCCTGAGCTAGCCTTGAAGGGTGCACCTGGGTCTGCTGTGGATTTCACTGCGGTGGCCCAGGTGTACGGGATTCATAAGGATTTTCCCGACGGACGCGTGCGCCGGAGGTTGTAGAGTACACAAAAAAACTTCCACTGTACTCTGACGCTCACTTCCGTGCGACGCGCCCTAATTCATCTGTCGTATTACGGACTGTAGACGCAGAGTCCTTTAGTTCCACTTCCGAACGTTTGACGCGGATTAACGAGCTGGCTTTCCCGCTTGCTTCTCATCTGCGGCAATTTGTTTTTGCGACTCCGCCTGAGCTGCCTCGTAGTCGGCGATCGCTTGCGCGTCGGCACTCGTTGCGACATTGTTGGTCGCCTCACTACCGCAGCCGACCACGACCAAACATACTACCAGCCAAACAACACTCGACCATTTCTTCATTGAAGAGCACCTATGTAGAATTGATTGTAACCAAGAATTGAATGCCGCTTGGCAATCGCTGCTCAGCACGTTTTCGGAAGGATACGCTTGGGAATTCACCGTGGCAATGGACCTCCGCTCCGTTTTTATCGAATGCCACTTGTCAGAGGCCCAATCCTGATTCACAAGGATACGTAAGAGGCATCTCGCCGCGTGTATCGCGGGTGGCTCCAGCATGCTTGTGTTTATTCCCAAAGATGCAGCCTCGGACATGAGCGTTGTCGTGGCAGTATGGGTGCTGAAGTCGGACGTGTCCGCCGCCAGCCAAGGCTACCATTCCGCTTACCTCGACGGAAAATTCTGAGTGCCAATGCAGTCTCGGTGAAATTTGCGATAGCCCCAGATGGACTGCAGCAGCTCGCTGTACGCACTTTTCGCAGAGAGACGCGTTTTTTTTAAAATCTGGCGAAACTTCCCCAAGTAGCTGGGTTTGGAGATGCTTACCCTGCATGCGCAGAGTACTTCCGTGCCGCATCAATCATTGCGCATGGCTTCAAACTCAAGCAAATTAGAGAAAGCACAGTTTATGGATCGACCCAATCCCCGACGAGCAGCATTCACGCTCGTCGAACTCCTCGTCGTAATCGCCATCATTGGCGTGCTCGTGGGGCTGCTCTTACCAGCTGTCCAAGCCGCACGCGAAGCGGCACGGCGGATGAGCTGCAGCAATAATTTCAAGCAACTTGGCTTGGCCATGCATAACTATCACGCAGCGTTTGATAAACTGCCGATGCACGGCACCGGAACGCACCCGCCCGCCCCGATCAATGCGTGGGTGTCGTCTCCCGATGGTAACAACATGCGTCTGAGCGCCTTGGTTGGCCTGTTACCTTTTATGGAGCAGCAAGCTCTGTGGCAGCAGATCAGCAACCCGTTGCTCGGTCGCACCGATGGCACAACGACAAACCCTGGCGGCACGATTCCCTGGTCAGCGATGGGCCCGACCCCCGAGAATATCCAGTACCCACCATGGGCCACTGAGATCGCCGCTCTGCGATGCCCCAGTGACCCGGGAACAGGCCTGCCCGCCCTGGGACGCACCAACTACGTGGCTTGCACGGGAGACTCGGCGCAGAACAACCGTGATGGTTACCTGGAAAAACCGGGAGTGGTCCTTCCCTACAAACCAAGTTCGGGAACCGCGACGCGTAGCCAAGCGAGCGGGCGAGGTGTATTCCACATTGGTCAGCAACTCGGGTTGCGAGACATCCTTGATGGTACCGCCAACACAATTGCCATGGGTGAGATTGCGACTGACCTGGGTGATAAAGACGTTCGCACAATTGGCGGACGTTTGGCGGGCAACAACAATGCGTCGCCCTTCATCGCCGACCCATTATACTGTCGCAACACGGTGCCCGGCATCGACCCCACCCGTCCTCAGTTTTGGGCCGTCGGGACCGATGGCGTAAGTGATGGGCGTGGGTTTCGTTGGTCCGATGCCTATCCCGTCTTTGGCCAGTGCACCACAATTCGCCCGCCTAATAGCGAGATCTGTGGTATGAGCTCGTGGGACCGCAATATGTCTGCGTCGACGTCGAGCCGCCACCAAGGTGGTACGCACGTTCTGATGGGCGACGGCGCGGTCAAGTTCATCACTGATTCGATCGAGTCTGGCAATCAATCCGCCGGCAACGTGGTTAGTGGCGGAACTGGATTACGGGCCCCTGGATCCGCGAGTCCTTACGGGCTGTGGGGAGCACTGGGAACCCGGGGTTCACGAGAAGTCACGAATAGCGACTTTTAATCGTCGCTCGAGCGATCAAAGTTGGTATAGGAAACGGGGCGTCCCCATTCGCAATCACATGCGGCGCGTGGACGCCCTGTTTTTCCTCAGCCAAGTTTATCGTGGGTAAAGCCGGCAAATTGGAATTGAGAGTATCGCGGTGACGCCCCCGTGTGAGATGCCCTAGCGGATCCAACGTTGCGGGCGGATGCGCCAAAGTCACCGCGTGGCTCACCAGATTGGGAATGTTCCGCGAACTCGACTTGCCGCAGCGCCAGCATCCGTTTCTCTTGAAGCACCGATCTCAACACCGGACAGGTTTAGGTCGCGGAAACTGTTTGCAAATCCTTATCAGGGAGCCAGCCGGTCTGTCCCTCACTCGTGCGGATTTGCGACCAGTTACCGCGCCGATTTATGACCTCAACGCGATGCCCTTGTGCTGCGTCGATGTTGACGACAGTTTCAAACTCGGTGCCATCGCCGGCGTGAAGATTCACAGTGTCGGACACGATGACGGCATTCCACGGTAATCGTGGGTTCGACTCAGTCAGGACGACTGATCCCAGCGAGATGATGAGCAGCAGAAACGGCACGGTAGCCCAACCCCAAACCGGGAATAGACGATGAAATAGGCGAATGGTCAGAACGCCCCAGAAGGCAATCGATGAAACCGCGAGTAACCAAATCAAAGTATTCCGGCCAAGGTAGTTCACGACCTGATTGTTGATCCCACGGACTCCTGAAACAGGCTCCACTACGGAGGTGCCGCGTCGAACCTGCTCGTCAGCGAAAGCCAAGTTCGTTCGTGCCTGTGCATTCGCCGGGTCAAATAGGATCGCGTTCTCATAGTGGGCGATAGCGCGGCCGAGCTGACCGGTTTGAAATTCAGCATTGGCTAGATTGGTATACAGCTCGGCGTTGCGAATGCCGCTGTCAATCAGCATTTGATACTTCGTGCGGGCTGCGGTCAGCAGTTCTTTTGCGTCGGCAGAATCCGACTGGGACTTCGCGAGGGCGAGCTCATAAGCTTCGGTCGCTTCGCTGAGGAGTGTCTGCTGTTGTTCGAAAGTAAGTGCTAGCCGAACATCGTCCACGTCCGTCGTGGCGTTCTGGACTTTTCCATCAAGCGGATCTTGCGGTGCAGTGCCAGGCGCGCCTGCCGTTTCTCCCGCGAGCGACGTTGCGGCCGCCATGCAGGTGATTAGAATTGCCCCCATTAGGCTGGTGGTGCCGTGGCGGGATGAATGCATCGTGGTGGGCATCGCCCCATTGGCAGGTCGCGGTAGTCTCTTGCGTTTAATGCGGCTGCGTTTGTTTGCACTGATCGCATGGTCGACTCGCTCCACCAAAGTGTTTGCGGTCGCCACGCTGGTTTCCAAGGCTGCCGTGCCAGCGGCGTGACGCGAGAGCAGGAATGACTCTGCTTCGGAGGCAACGTGGTATAGGCCGATCAAACGCAGCGCGCCAACCGCTCGTGTTGCGCTCGCAACGGAGTCATCGGACGGATCGTTCGCCGGCACCCGGCTACGTTTCAGAATGAATCCTACCAACGCTTCCTGAACGTCATCTGCTGATTGGGCACGTTCGATTGCCGCTAGACATGCTGCTCGCGGGCTACGGAAACTCGGCATGTTCGCGCGAAGGACAGACCAATACTTCACGATGACCGCGATGATCCAAACCAGAGGTGGAACGATGACAAACGCCCACCACCCATCCGTTGTGGATCGTGGCGACTGTGTTTCGAGCACGCCTGGTCCGCTATCGTTGGTGAAGTTCGGAAGGTGACGGTCCAGCGAAGCTTGAGATGCGCCTGGTGACGAGCCCGTTGCACTACTGACAATCGAGTCGAGTGCGAGAGTTTCCGATTCGGCGACCGTGATCGCGATCGGATCACTCATCACCGTTTCAAATTCTTTTGTGTCTGGGTTGAAGAAGCTAAAGCGAATCGGAGGGATCTCTTCAACTCCGGCCTGGCGCGGGCGGATGGTTGTCGAGAAAACTTTCATGTCGTCTTCGACAAACCCGGCCAATGATTCGTCGGGAACCTTGAATTCCTCAGTTAATTCGGGCAGCGTAGACAGTGGTGGCGCCTGTACCAGCTCCATCGGGCCTGTGCCTCTGATGCCGATGTTAAGTGTGATCGGGTCGCCCGCATCCACCGTTGTCGGGGTAGCTCGCGTGACGATTTGGTATTGTCCCACCGCACCGCGGTAGTCATGGGGGCGTCCCTCGGTTGGAACAGGTCGTACTTCCGTGGCATCCACAGCGACCTCGCCGATGATCGGACGCGATTCGGTGATGGCCAAACCGCGACCAAAAGGTGCACCGAAGAGATCATCGTCCATCATACTTGAGAATGGTGAACGGCCACCGAAGAAGTCGTCAGCAAAAGATCTGCCGAAGGGCGAGCGTGCTTGGCCCAGTGCCGTGGGATAGTCGACAACAATCTGTACATCATCTGCGCTAATGCTGCCCGCCCGTTTCGGATAGACGGTCGCTTCAATGCGGTAGAGGTAATAACTGCGTTCGTGGCCGGTTCCGTCGTCCCGCAGCACTTCTTCTCCACGAGGACGCTGTCGGTTTCTCTTCATGGTTTCGACCTGGTCGCTAAATCCACCCCACAAAGTCGACGCGGATATTGTGCTCCACATATCACCTTCAGACAGCGTCTGCCCGGTCGCGGGGTCACGAAAAGGCTTGACCCAGATCTTCAGCGTGAGATCGAGTGGCTCTCCCACGTAAACCTGTTTTTGATCACCATCGATCTCGACGAACATCAGATCGCCAGTTTCACTTTTGGAGGCCACGAAACGCTGCGGTTTCGTAGCAACCGGCTTCCCGTCGACAGTGAGCTCGAGTGCGGGAATCACGAACGTGCCCTCCTCCCGCGGCGTGACGTGATACTGGAGAACGGCGCTGCGGCTTTCACTTCGTCGGCCGTTAATGATCGTGACCTGAGACATCTCCCTCGGGCGTCCTAGCGATTGAATATCGCACCCATCAATGTTGGGCAACACCGGTTCTTGATAATCGGCGGCATCAACAACTGAGATTTGTAAAACAACCGGCCGACCGACAAAGGTCTCACGCGTGGAAATCTGAGTATCGACTTCGGCGGCAACCGCCGTCGCGGCCAACAGCGCAACGAGGAGGAATGAATGGAAGATGGATTTCATGACGATCTCTCTGAAAAACGACTTGGTATAATGTTGGGTGCCTTATAGATTGCGATGCCACACGGGAATGAAGCAGCCATCACCAATCTCGCTCGGTGGGGATATGGCGGCTTCGTTCGAGTTGCTCTTGACGCAAACGCCGCAACATGTCTCGATCTCGGACAGCTTGAAGCATTTTAAGAGCTTCTTCTTTGGTCATCAGACTATTCTCATCGCTCTCGACACCTACATTTCCGCTGGCGCGCTCCAAGTCCTGCTGCTCGTTCGCTGAGGTCAGTTGACCCGACGGGGCTGCATCGGACGCTTTCGATTCGGATTGGGACTGTTCCGCAGACGATTCGTCGGGAGTCTGTTCTGCGGAGGAAGGTCCCTCGGGTGATTGCCGATCTTCCGCCGAAGTTGCCTCTGGCTGCGCCCCCTGTTGGGCGGCATCTTGAGGCTTCTCGGGCTGGCCCGTGTCACCGTTGTGCGGGTCTTCGTCAGACTGCTGTCCCTGGCTCGACTGCTCGCTTGGACTGGGCTCCTGTTGCTCGGACTGCTCGGAATGCTCGGACTGTTCGGACTGTTCGGACTGTTCGGAATCGGACTCGCCATCGGGCGATTGAGACTCGGAATTCTGTTGAGGCTGGTTCTCGTCAGAATCGCCACTCTCGGATTGAGCGTCCTCGCTCGGTTGCTCTTGTTGCGATTCAGACCCTTCGGTGCCCTTGTCCTCAGATTGCTCCTGTTGCTCACCGCCTTGTTGCTGCTGCTGCTGCTGCTGTTGTTGTTGTTGTTGTTGTTGTTCATCCAATTGGTTACGCAGCTCCACCGCAAGTTCAATGTTGGCGCGGGCTTCAACGTGATGGGGGTCAGCACGCAGTGAAGATCGGTAGTGCGAGATGGCTTGGTTGAGAGCATCAATCGCCGCCGCCTTGTCGGTTTCAGCAGTGGAGACGGCATCAGTGTAGAAGCAGTTTCCAAGGTTGTACCGAGCAGCGGCGGCCAGTGAAGGCGAAGACGCCGTTGACGCTTGGCTGAAAAACGCTTTGGCTGCTCCAAGATCTCCTTGCCTGTATTGGGCGACACCGAGGTTATAGTTCAGCTGTTGCCGAGTTTGTTCCGTTGGTGAGATTCCGTTATACGTCTCGATTGCTTGTTCCAGATCTCCGCTGCGCACCAACTCGTTGGCAGCATTGATTTGGGCGGCCGTGTCGGCAGAGACCGGAATAGCAGCCACGCACGTGAGCAATACGATCGATAAACGTTTCGCAGTGTCGAGGTTCATGACGAATACAACTGTTAAGATGAAAAAAAGTAAATGTCGAGTTGCGGTGTGATTGGGTGCCGCACCGTGTTGTCAGTCAGCGATATCTCTCAACACCGCCGGCCATTCGAATTAGGCAGCCTTCGCGATTCCATCGTGAGGCTGCTTCGACGCTGGATTCGCGTTCTGGTTTGTCAGGGTGCCCCGCGTCGACCAGAACACCTCCAATATCAACAGTAGAAGTGCAGGAACTGCGAACCATTGATACCGGGCGATGTAGGTATTGATTTTGGCATCTTCAAAATTCTCCTGCTCAACGTTGGCAACATAATAATGATAGACATCGGACATGTTGACCCGACGCGTTCCCGCAGGAATGTAGGCACCCTTGGTCTGTTCAGCGATTTGTTGCAGGACCTGCCCATTCAATTTTGACCAAACCTGCTGGCCTTGATAACGAACGTAGCCGCCAGTTCCATTTTCGGAATCAGGCACCCGTGCGCCTTGATCCATGTCGCCGAGTCCGACGGTGAAAATGCGAATGCCCTGCTCGGCAAACAATTTGCTGGCAACTTCGACCGGTTTGCTCTCTTGGTCTTCGCCATCGGTAAACACCACGATCGCCTTGTGGTCATGCGTCTTGCTCAAAAATCCGCTGGCCGCAGCATCGAGTGCGTCACCGAGTCGTGAGCCACCACTGCGAACGGTTTGTGGTCCCACCGAATCGAGAGTTTGTTTGAAGTCGTCGTAGTGACTCGTCAGCGGTACCGACTGACGGGCCTCGCCAGCGAAGGCGATCAACCCGACCCGATCGCCGGCCATGGCATCGATCATATCCTTAATCTGTTGTTTAGCGCGAGCGAGTCGGTTGGGCGAGGCATCCTCGGCAAGCATGCTGCGTGAGACGTCGAGCACAAACATGACTTCGATGCCCTTTTGCGGAACTTCTCTCATGGTCTTGCCCCAGCGAATGTCCGTCAGAGCGATGACGAGCAGACTTAAGCTGGCAAGCACGAGGACGGCAGAGCCCCAGTGGCGGAAGGCGCCACCACGTGGCAGGATCCGATGGCGAAATTTCTGACTTGCAAATCGATTCGCTGCGCGCCGCCGGGAGGTCGCTGCCCAGGCTGTCATCGCGGCGCAAAACGCGATAACGAGGAACAGATAGAGCGCGTCTGGATTTCCAAGTGTTATATCCATGGGAGGATTCTCATTTCAGATGATTGTTAGGTGTCACGCAGTCATCTCGCGCAACCACGTTTGTTGGAGAAGGAGGCGTGCGACCAACAGCACAAAAGCGATCATCAATACGGCGGGAAAGAAGACAGCGCCAGAGTACGATTGCACGGCAAGTTCTCGATAGTCGACAAAGTGCTTGGCTTCTACGTTTGTTTTCTCGAGTTGATCGATCTCTTCGTAGATTTTGGCGAGCGAGTCTGTATCAGTTGCACGAAAGTATTTTCCACCTGTTACCTCGGCAACTTCAGTCAGTGTCGCCTCGTCGATGTTGACTCTCATCCACTGAACGGTTCGGCGACCAAAGGCGTCAACTGCTGGAATGGGAGCTTCGCCCTTTGTGCCAACACCGATCGTGTAGACTTTGATCCCCATCGTCGCGGCGAGCTCGGCCGCTGGAACAGGCTCCAACTGCCCCGCATTGTTTTCACCATCGGTGAGAAGAATGATGACCTTACTTTGAACCTTTTGCTTTTGACGTTCATCGAGCGCATTGAGTTTTTCGACCGCTAACGAGATGGCGTCACCAATGGCGGTGCCATCTTCGCTGCGGGCGGTGACGATCTGAGTATGATTCAGTCGAGATGTGAGAAAGGCGTGGTCGAGAGTCGGCGGCGTCTCACTATCGGCGTATCCTGCGAAGGTAATCAATCCAACCAGATCGCTGAATCTACCTGCAAGATCACGGCTATCATCGCCCTGCACAAATTCGCTGGCGACTTTTTTGATCGCCGTCAGTCGATCGACGGGCTCCCCGTCAATCTCAAAATCGAGAGCTTGCATGCTGCCGCTGCGATCGACGACCATCTCGATGGCGATACCTTCGCTCTCTGCAACGGTTTGTTCACGTCCCTCCCGGGGTCGTGCTGCGCCCAAAACCATGAATGTGATCGCACCGAGCGTCAATGCTGCGGGCAACCATGCCAGGCGTTGCCTCAGGGTCGGAGTCATTTGTTGTGCGATCCGCAGGCTGCTGAACCTGACCGCGCTCCGGCGGCGCGGTGAGAACAACCGCCATGCCAATACCGGTACAAATAAGAGCAACAATAGATACCAGGGTGAATACAACATCAGCTTGCTAATCTCCTAACTCTGCTGCGAGGATGCGATGGCTTGGATGATTTCTCGAGATTCGTCGATCGCTGCGGCGAGCTCGCTTTGAGTGAGGTGCTGTCCAGCAAATTTTGCGTCGTCGGCAAGCTTGATGAGCACGCCGATTCGATCGATGATCTCGCGTGCAACGGTATGTTTATCACTGACCGTATCGAGCAGTTCATGAGTGGTGCGTCCCCCCTCATCCATGTCGAGCTGCAGCAGCAAGAAATCGTGAAGGATGCCGGACAATCGCAGGGTCGCCTCATCGGCACCTGCTTCTCCGGTGCGGGTAGCGAGTTGCAGCTCGGCGAGTTCGCCCAGCGCCCACGTCTGGGGTGTCATGCTGTTACGTTTACGAACGACGATCACGCTCGCGATTGCGAGCACCGCCACACCGACGGTACCTCCGAGCGCCCAAGCAAGGTGGTTCCTAGCAGGCTCCGTGGGAATATCGACGTCAACCACCGGTTGGATATCATGAAATTGAGTGGGGTCGGCGCGATCTTCGAGCACACTAGCGACGTGGATCGTGAGCGATTGGGTGCGTAGTGCAGTGGATTCCGCAGTGTCACTACCGCGCGCACTTTGGATGCGAATTTCGAGGTCCGGGATCACCAGATCGCCGGTTTGAATCGTCTCGAGAGTCATTTGTCGCGTCCAGGTTCTAGTGGCGTTGGTGCCTGCCTGAGGAACATCGAATTGATCCGACACGCCGAGAACTTCGAAGTCACCAAGCTGCAGGCCGCGTTTGGGAAACATCACCTTTGACCCTGTTGGGGCAACGACCGTCCACCGCACCGTAAATGGTTGGGCCACGCGCACGGTCGTCGTCGATGCCTGAGTGGTAATCTCGGGAGTGGCGGCGTCAGCGACATCGACCGTCATCAGCAGCCACATCACTAGCCAACCGGCTGCGACGCAGGCCACCCAGTGTCTCAATGTATGAACGGATAGCGACAGCCGTTGACGTTCATGGTCACGACGTAAAATCATGCTCGAGTCTCTCGTAGATGAAAGTACTTATGTAATGGTTCGACGATATCCGAGCCTGTTTCAAGATGGATCGGCATCAGCCGCAAGCGTCGAAATAGGTGGTCGCGAGTGTCACACTCCCTACGATAAAGATTCGCGAAGTGATCTCGGTTTTGAGAACTGGCGGTGTCGAGGGTGATAGCCTCCCCCGTCTCTTCGTCTTGCAATCGAACCAGTCCTACGTTGGGCATTTCGTGCTCGCGTGGATCTGTGATCACGACCGGGATAATGTCATGTTTCCGCGCGGCGACTTTGAGTGCGCGCTCGTACTGAGTGTCCTGAAAATCGCTGATCAGAAACACGACAGTACGTCGCTTGCAAACCCGATTGAGATGCTCGAGTGCAAAGCGAATGTCCGTTCCGACGCCCATCGGTTGGCAGTACAGCAGTTCGCGGATGAGGCGGAGGACATGTCGCGACCCTTTCCGCGCGGGGATGCTCTTCTCAATCCCATCGGAGAACAAAGTCAAACCAACCTTGTCGTTGTTCTTGATCGCGGACATCGATAACAGGGCGCCGAGTTCCGCTACCAGTTCGCGTTTGGTCTGGGTGGTCGTCCCCAATTTCTGCGAGCCGCTGAGATCAACGAGCAACTGGACGGCGAGCTCACGCTCTTCGCGAAAAAGCTTGACGAAGGGCTGGTCGCTGCGCGCCGTCACGTTCCAGTCGATGGCACGAACGTCATCACCGATTTGGTAGGGACGCACTTCCTCAAACTCGACTCCGCGTCCCTTGAATGCCGAATGCCAATTGCCCGCCAACAACTCATCGACTTGGTGGGAGGTGCGAATTTGGATCCGGCGTATTTTCTGTAGAATCTCGCGTGGAATCATGATAGGCCTGTGTTTGGCGTGCAGCGGACTATTTTTAATCAATCAAAGCAATCGCCGAGCATGGCGAGCTTTGACTTCGTGAACCATCAGGTGGTGGCGGCACCCCCGGGAAAACCTCCCCGACGTCACCGTTGTGAGCAGAGAATCCATCAGTAGCCAGCGCGGCGTCACTGCTCGGCATGGACAGCAAGAAACTCACTCAGTCGGGCAACTCAGATCGTGCACGTGGTGCACTAAGGGGTTGCCACGTGATTGAGAATCTCCGCAACAATCGAATCGCTTGTCCGTTCTTCCGCCTCAGCCTCGTACGTTACCATCACGCGGTGCCGCAGGACGTCCAACGCGATCTCTTTGACGTCTGCGGGAGTAACATAGCCTCGCCCCGCTAGAAACGCGTTGGCCTTGGCTGCCAGCGCCAAATTGATCGTCGCTCGGGGAGAACCACCGAACTGAATCAAATCGCTTAGTTCTAAACCGTATGCTTCAGGTGTGCGGGTCGCCATCACCAGATCGACAATGTAGTTCTGCACTTTGGAGTCAACATAAATCTCGTCGACCAGTTCGCGAGCTGCCAAGATCTCCGCAGGGGAGGTGATCGCATTGACATCGAATTTCGTCGACGTTTTACTCATCCGCTGCAGGATCAGGATTTCCTCGTCGCGGTTAGGGTAGTCCACGATCACTTTAAGCATAAACCGGTCGGTCTGCGCTTCAGGCAATTGATACGTTCCCTCCTGCTCTACTGGGTTCTGCGTTGCCATGACCAAGAACGGATTGTCTAACGGAAACGTCTCCGATCCGATCGTGACTTGGCGTTCTTGCATCGCTTCTAGAAGCGCACTTTGCACCTTCGCCGGAGCACGGTTAATCTCGTCAGCCAGGATCAAATTCGAGAAGATTGGCCCTTTCTGGACGACGAAGGTTTGGTCTTGCGGCCGATATACCTGCGTGCCGATCAAATCAGCTGGCAGCAGATCCGGAGTGAACTGCAAACGCTGGAAGCCAGTGTTGATCGCTTTGGCAAGACTCGACACCGCGGTCGTCTTGGCCAGTCCCGGGACCCCTTCGATCAACAGGTGACCATTGGCGAGCAACCCGATCAACATGCGGTGAATGAGTCGCTCCTGTCCCACGAGAACATGGTTAACCTGCTCGACGATTCTCTGAAAAGGGACGTTTCGCTTGCCAATCTCGTGGGTGAGTTCCGTGATGCGTTCGCGAGTCGTGGGCTGTTCGAGCATGGCAGTACCTAAGAAGATGATCGGATGGGTTTAGCGGTTGGGTCGCGAGATATTGAGGGTCGCGAATCGACCTTACGACCTTTACGTGGACTGTTTTAGCATGGACTGTGCCAAAGCTTCAAAAATCTCAAAAACACCGTAAAACACGCAGTATTTAGCGTTTTCGCCGCGAAGACAACGGGGCAGAATTCCGGACTGGGGAAATATGACCCACCTTGGGCGACAGCGGGCTCCGCGCTGGAGATTCACCGCCCGGGGTTAAGAGCGTTGCGAGCGACTCGTTGGACAGGGACGCGGCGGGAGTATGACCCCATCACGCTTTCGCGAAGTAGCCAGCCCCGAAATTCGATGCGTCCATGCTCAGGCAGATCGATCATGTCGCGGCTTGCCTACAGCCAATCAACACTGCGAAAACGCATGTACAAGGCAACGCACAGGAGCCCCATCATCGCCAGTGAGGCGGGATAGCCCCATACCCACCCGGTCTCAGGCATGTACTTGAAATTCATGCCGTAGAGGCCCGCAACCAACGTCGGCACCGCCAAAATGGCCGCCCACGCGGCCAGACGCTTGGTGTCATCATTTTGGGATACTGAGATCAGCGCTAAGTTACTCTCCAGGGCCGTTTGCGATAGTTGCTGTAGACTGTCGACGAGGCCTGCGATGCAGACAACATGATCGTGGATGTCTTGGAAGTAGGGGCGGGCATCAGCAGAAATCAGATGCGAGTTCGTGCGCGCAAGGCGCGAGGACACATCGATGAGCGGCGAGACCGCTTGCATAATCGCGAGCAGGTCACGACGGAGGTGATAGATACGGGCAGTGACGCTGCGTTCGGACACGCCGCTGAAGATATGCACCTCCAATTCATCCAATTCCGCCTCTAGCGCATCGATAATCGGAAAGTACTGGTCCACCACGAAGTCCATCACGGCGTGGGCAACAAACCCTTCACCTTTGGCGAGCAAATTCGGCGTTGATTCGCATCTTGCACGGACGCCCACATGCGATTGCAGCGAGCCGTGTCGCACGGTGATCACGTATCTCGGGCCGAGAAACATGTGTGTTTCGCCGAATTCGATTCGCCGATCCCCACCGGCGGACAGCTTCGCCGTCCGCATCACAACGAACATCGAGTCGTCATAGACTTCGAGCTTGGGACGTTGATGGGCGTTGTGGGCGTCTTCGATCGCCAGATCGTGAAGACCGAAAGCCTGCTGGATGAACGACAGTACCTGTTCACTCGGCTCGTACAGTCCCACCCAAATGAATCGATCGGAGTGGTTCCAGGCATCCCCCAAATCTGCAAGCGGCACGTCAGCGACCCGGATACCGTTGTGGTATGCCGCTGAGTTGATCACACTTTGAGATGCCATGTTCAGAGTCTTGGGAGCGGAGAGCGGGCGGGGCATCGCCATTGTACGATCTAATGCTTGATCGCCTACGCCCCGCACCAGCCCGTCACGTGAGCGGGCTGAAACCGGTCAATCGCAATTTCGAAGCGCAACCGCCGCTGCCGCGAGGCGACTACCATCCGTACCCATAGCCGGGATAACCGTAACCGCCGTAGCCACCATAGCCGGACCCGATACCCACCGAGATTCCTCCCCCAGGATATCGCGAATAGCCGTAAGGATTCGCCTCAAAACTGCGGTAGGTGTACCCGGAGCCTGGGTATCCGTATCCGGCTCCTCGATAGCCGTACCCACCGTAACTATACCCCCCGTAACCTGCAGAATACACTGCGTTGGCGCGGCGGTAGCCAGCGGGCGCGTAATACGCAGTCACCGGCACGCTATATCCGTAACCGCTGCGGCAGTGGCGGCCATGCCCATGAAATGCCTGGGCTTGCTCCGCAACGGTGGCAGTGCCCAGTGCGATCGCGGCAGTAAATATCAATGTGCGAACCATGACCTGTTTCTCCAAATGGTTGTGAACTGGAAAAGGATACTTGTCTTGGAACGCAATTTTTGTGCCAGACCCATCGTCTGTGTACGATCAATCAGAAGGTCAGCTGCCCGTACGGACCGAACGCATCAATCTTTGATGGAAATGCGATGCGTTTAGCGATACGAGTTCGTCACCGTCACGGGCTTTGGCGATTCCCGAATCCAACTGCGCAGCCATCATTTTACTGGGCAGCCATCATTTTACTGGGCGGCACTCAGGAAACGCGGCAGTTGGCTGATCGCAATCCACACAACGGCGATGCTAGGCTCGCAAGCGATCGGCGCCTTCGCGGTACCGATTCGCAGTCTTCTCGACGATGTCCTGGGGAAGCGGTGGCGGTGGGCTGTTCCGATCCCAATCGGATGCCTGCAGCCACTCGCGGACGAACTGCTTGTCAAAGGAGCGTTGAGCTCGGCCAGGTTCGTATTCGTCTGCTGCCCAAAAGCGTGAACTATCTGGAGTCAGGACTTCGTCGATCAGCATCAGATCTCCTGCGCAGCGTCCAAACTCAAATTTCGTGTCGGCAATCAAGACACCTTTGCGAGCCGCGATGCGGGCTGCGTCCTCGTAAATGACAAGGCTCATCTTACGAAGTTGCTCGGCCGTGTCGGCGCCAAGCTGTTCGATCATGACATCGATGGGAACGTTCTCGTCGTGTCCCTCTTCGGCTTTGGTCGCCGGGGTGAAGATCGGCGAGGCGAGTTTCTCACACTGTCTCAGGCCTGCCGGGAGTGCCACGCCGCAGATCTCGCCACTATTCTGATAGGCGAGCCAGCCGCTGCCTTCGAGGTAGCCGCGCACCACACATTCAAACGGCACCACCTCCGCTTTCCGCACGACCATAATCCGGTCCTTCAGCGGTGCCGCGTCTACACGATCTGCAACACGTTTTGGAACGTCGGTCCCAATCAGGTGATGCTGCAGCGGTGTGCCCGCGTCAGCCAATCGACCGCCTATTTCACCGGTATCAATGGCGTCAAACCAGAATCGGCTCATCGCCGTCAGTAGCTCACCTTTGCCAGGAATACCGCTAGGGAGGATATAGTCGAATGCGCTAATGCGATCGGTGCTGACAATCAGCAGGCAATCGCCCAGGTCGTAGACGTCGCGCACTTTTCCCTGCCGGCGAGGAAAGGGCAGGCTGGTTTGGAGGAGCGATCCGGCGGAATCGAACCGGTAGACTTCTTGAGATGGCATGTTCATCCCTCAAATTTCGCACAGCCGATCGGGTTTGAACAGATAGGTGCCGAATGTGGAAAAATCGGCCTATCTCGCGATGCATCGCAGAACCGACTACCATGGAGGGCTGCCGACCGAACCGGCGGTGGCACTTTCGATTTTTTCCATTCATGCACACGGCACCGAGAAATTTGACAGCCATGGGTCAGATGCACTTCCATGTCCCAGACGCGGCAGCGGGTTTCTTCCACGCCAGCCGGTGGGAAGACGCCTATCTGTGCGGTATGGAAGGGGTACCTTGGCAGACTCGCAATGTATTCCACCCGACCGAGGCGTCCGGTGTAGCCGCAGTTGACGCCGCGCGTGATTTGCCAGCCGGCTTTCGCTCGTCGGCAAGCGCAGGTGGACGTCTTACCTTGACCCGGGGAGTCGACACATCCGCCAAACTACTGATCACCAGTCCCATCGACAGGATTGGATTTCGAGTGTTGTCGACCTGCTCACTTCGCTGTATCGATGCGCCGCACAATTTGGTTGTGGAGTTGGCGCGGGGGAGCTGCCATCGGGTTCGCGCCCAAGCTGACATTTGGCAGCGGGGCGGACTGTCATTGAGCGACCGTTTTGACGAGTTATTGGCGACCGGAACTGAGCGATTTCTCGATGCCCTGCAACCTCGCCAAAAGCATGGGGTTGATGCCCACGGAACCGGACGAGCGTTGGCCGATTGTGAGGCCGAGATTCAATCAACGCGGGCGGGCATCGAGGCGATTTCGTTACTTGAGCAGGCCGCCGCGGAATTAAGTAAGTTGTTTGCTGCACAGTCGATGGCGTTTCGCCGCACGCGTGAGCCTCGTCTGAGCACGATGATGGCAGCCGGCGTGCTGCCCAGTGACGTCACGATCTCGCGGCACCGAACTTCAACGCGAGCTTCACCTGGGCGACGTGACCCATCAGCCGCAGCAAGCTCAGCTGCTGCGAACGTTGCCGCCAACGCATCGCCAGGGCTCGACGATGGACCGGAAACAATTTTTAGTGAGATCTCTCAGGCTTTCAACGCCGTCGCCGTGCGCATTAGCTGGGGTGAGATTGAGAATGCATCGGGCACCCCTGATTTTGCGTCAGCCAATCGTATACTCGATCAATGCGCCAGCACTGGAATGCGAGTGATTGGCGGGCCTGTGATCGATCATCGCGCCGGCATGCTGCCTGACTGGTTGGCGTTGATGGACAACCATTTCGACCAATTGATGTCGGCGATGACTAAATTTGTCGAAGCCACGGTCAATGAGTTTCGTGGCCGTGTGCACCTCTGGAATGCGGCATCCGGTTTGAATGTTTGCGGCCCGTTAGGACTCGATGACGAGCAAGTCATGCGGTTTTCAATAGGCGTTCTACAAACGATCCGTCGTTGCGACCCGCAAACCCCCGTCGTGATGTCGATCGATCAACCGTGTGGCGAATACCTGGCGCGGCACGCGGATGGAATTTCGCCAATTCATTTTGCCGACGCTCTGTTGCGCAGCGGTTTGGGTTTGGCTGGCATCGGATTGAACTTCCGGTTTGGGTATGAGCAAGGAGACACGCAACCGCGCACTGCTCTGGAGTTCGCGCAGCTGATTGACCGCTGGGGTACACTCAGTGCGCCCCTGCTCGTGCAGCTCTCAATCCCTGCAGCTCCCGGCTTGGATCCGGGGGCGCGGATCAAAACCGCCCCTGTGTCTCTTGCCCCGGAGATGAACGGCCAAGCGGCTGCGTGGGCTCGCCAACAGTACGACTTCGCGCGGCCCCTGATTGAGACCTTGCTCGCCAAGCAGATTGTTCACGCAGTGGTATGGGACGGCGCCTCCGATCAGCTGCCCCATGTCATGCCGCATACAGGCGTGATCGATAGCATGGGAGCTCCCCGCCCGCTGCATGCCTACCTCGCTGGGTTGCGTGACGAACTTCTGATGTAGGTTGACTGCCGATTGCTTTCCGTGTCCGGCAATCCTCGCACAAACCCACGCTCCACGGGCGACCAGCAAAAATCTCGATGACATCGGACGCGAGTTCACGCCACCTTAATGTCGTTTAATGCGTGATTAAGAGTCTCAAGTTGTTGCGATGAGACCTGAGTGCGCCGATACGATTTTTATGCTCATCTGAGCCGCTATATTCAGTCCGTCAGTGGGTGGCTCTGATTGAGGTGAGGTGCCTTGGCAAAGTCCGCCCGCATTGTTCAGAACTCGTACCATTAGGGATCACGAAAGATGACATCGATGAACGTAAGCCTGACGGGGATGACTTGTATAACGTTGACCACCATGCTCGCGATGGTGGGTTGCGGGGAGTCTCGACCCGAAGGGATGCCAGAAACCTATCCTACATACGTCACCATCACTCAGGGAGGAACTCCACTCGCTGACGCGACAGTAGTCCTGTTCCCAGAAGATTCAACGCTTGCACGGTGGCCTGTAGGCGGGATGACCGACGAACAGGGTACTGCGGAAATGTTGACATCGACTAAATACGCGGGCGCACCGGCAGGAACCTACAAGGTCATCGTCAATAAAACTGTCACCGAAGGTGATCCCATGCCCAAGCACCCAGGGCAAGGTGCCACTCGTGATCAGATCAATGAATATGATCGAGCACTTAAAACCGGTAAGTTTGAAATGTATAAAGTCGTGTCAAAGGAATTCCGTGCAGCCGGGACCACCACTTTGAGCGTTGAGGTATCTGCGACGGGTGAGAATAAGTTTACAGAAGACGTAGGCAGCCCGGTCAAAGACATGGATGCTCAGGCCACGGCAGCGTCCGCGGGTGGAACTTACACACCGATGGGTACCGATTCCGAGTAGCGATCGGCATGGTCAACTGTTTCAAAAACGAGTTGAATTGGTGTGCACGGCCGGTTCAGCTCGTTTCTGCATCATCCGACAAAGGCTTGCCAGGCAAGTTGCTGCGATAGTGGATTGCAGAGATCGCGGTTGGGATGGCAAGCGAAAGTCGCCCCGGGAACCGATCCGAAAGTGAGCGTTGGCTCTCGCACACTACCGTCAGATGTTGAAAAAGTCGCTGGACTTAGGTGTCCCAAGGCCGTGCGTCGGAGCATGGAATCCAGGGAGCTTGGAAACAGTCCATCCGACTTTACCGTGGTCCATCCCAGCAATCAGCTGAACGCGCGAGCCTCACACGGCCCGGCGAGCGAGTGCGAGCATTCTGAGATACTCGTTTCACCCTGGTAGAAGCATTGCGACGGCAGGATCGAAATCTCGCTCCGCGGAGTAACGACCTGCAGGTGAACGCCTCTACGATGTAACCCGAAAGGTGCGATTGCTGACGGCGGACGTGTCCGCCGCCAGCGATACATCAGCATTTAGCTCAGTACTCAGTGGGAGTCTCGCCACCGCGGTGAGTTCCCAGCGCACCCCACACGCCATAGGGGCTTTCCCCCGCAACCGGCTGAGTCTGCGTGAGGTCTCCGCTGTCGATGGAATCGGTAATGAATCGCACCGAACCGTCTAACAGAGCACCATGGACTCCGCCAGGATGAAAGCTATTAGGTGTGAAAATAGCTGCCCAGTATCCCGTGGGGCTATCCCAACAACTTGGCCCGTTGGGTGGAACGACTGTGTGAAAACCATTCCATGGCGTCCCCGCCTGGAAGAAATTCCCACGCCAGCTATCGCATGGGTTCAAGTACAGATTCCGGTTCACAGGGTCAACCACACTGGTGACACACACATCTGGGTGGATGATCGGCTGGGCGCCGTCTGGATCCAGTAGTGCGGCGTTATAACCTGAACTTCCCTTGACTTCTAACGAGTAGTTTCCCGTCGCGGCGCTCGCCGATTCACTGAAGGCAAGCGTGTTACTGGTGCCGTCGGTGATATCACGGAATTTCACCCACGATTCCAAGTGGAACGGTCCGCGATATCGAGCCTGCACGTATTTGTTGTTTACGTAATTAGGGTGGTGCCATGCCGCGTCAAGCTTCAGCATGCCATCGCCCATATTATACATATAGTTGATTCTCGCATTGTTGGCGTAGGGCGAGGGGCGAGACGAGTTCGGTGATGACGGGCAGAGCACTCCTGATAGGATGGACTCGTATTCTTCGCCATTGAACATCCGCGAGAATGCGCTGGTAGACTTTGCTAGTCGAACTTGGATTGTTTCATAGCGAGCTTGCTGTTCGATATAGGGCAGCAGTGCAACCGTAATTCCGGGGTAGTATCGTGCTACGTTTTGGCCTTTCGGAAGGACTCCTGCGGAGGGGAACGTATTGAATGAGGCGTGGTAATTGTGTAACGCCAAACTCATCTGCTTGATACGATTACTGCACTGCATTCGCCTCGCTGCTTCGCGAGCAGATTGGACCGCTGGTAACAGGAGACCCACCAGTACACCGATGATCGCGATGACCACTAACAGTTCCACAAGGGTGAATCCGTGGGACCGCTTTTCTTGTAACGTCATCTAATTTACTCCACTTCGAGAGTTAGTGAAAAATGAGATGCCTTGGGGGGGGCGGGCGGAATGCCGTGACACATTATATCTCAACAGAAATGCATCGTTGCAAACTCAGTTTAAGCTAGCGAGTGACGCTCATCCGTTGTGTTGTGCCTCAGGAAGATTTCACCCCCATTGAAAAAGTTGCTCAATGCCGACGTCGCAAAATCGCTCTCAGGGGAGCGCATCAGACGTTTTTCCAAAATCGAACGGCACTTCTCTTTCGTGCAACCAGTGGTTATCTAACACTTGCTCGAGATCAGCCACAACGCACGACCGAACCATATCCGAGCGCCTTTCGAAATCAGCCGCGTATCTGCCAGTCGCTCATTTTTTCGACGAGCTCATGGCGCGTGAGGTTAAAATGCAGCGGCGTCAGGGTGGTGTTGCCGTTTCGGAGCTGGATGACGTCGGTCAGTTCCGCTGGGGGGGAGGCTGGCTCGGACCAGAGCGCCCAGTAGTAGTCGCGTCCCCCCGGGTCTTGTCGCTTCTCGTAGCGGCGGCCGTATTGGGCTAGTCCCATCGGTACGATCTTCACTTCACGGGTCGATGTCGTCGCCACCGTGGGAATATTCAAATTAAATAGGCCGCCTGCGGATTCTTCGTGTTGGATCAATTGTCCGATTACGTTGCGTGCAATGACGGCGGCGGCGTCGAAATCAGAATCGTCATCGCGCTCCAGCGAAACGGCCACGCTGGTCACGCCGAAGAAGGCACCTTCGATCGCGGCCGCGACGGTTCCTGAATACAGCACATTGATACCAGCATTGAGTCCATTATTGATGCCGCTGACCACCAAATCGATAGGCGCGTCGGTGCAAAGCTCTGCCAAGGCCAACTTCACGCAGTCAGCGGGCGACCCTTCGACCGCCCATGCCCAGTGGCGGCCGTCCCGATGGATGGATTTGGGGACCAGGGGCGTCAAGTAGGTGATCGAGTGCCCCACACCGCTCTGTTCCGTTGCGGGGGCGACAACGATCACTTCGCCGAGGTGCCTAAGTTGCTGGCCGAGTGCGGCCAGTCCAGGAGCATAGACTCCATCGTCGTTGGTCAACAAAATTCGCATGATAGTAGCGTGTCCTCGTTGTCGTGCATGTCTGAAAACCACCAATCTCGCAGAAACTCGGGAGGTTGACCAACCCGGATAACCCCATCAACAAACTTCTGCGAGTTTCCCGGCAAATTGATTTTGCGGAATATTGGGAAACTCGTTAAAGTTTCACGGCATGATGCTATTTTGACGCGGTTGATCGGCCGCGACGCGACGTTTTCAGGGAGGGAACGATGTCGGGAGAATCTTTTCGCTTTATTCACGCCAGCGACTTTCATTTGGAAACGCCGCTCGGGGATCTGGATCATTTGCCGCCAAATCTTCGCGAAGGACTCGCGACCGCGCCCCGTGATGCCGCCGCCGCCGTGTTCGAAGCGGCGCTCGCCACGAACATCGATTTTCTTGTATTGAGCGGCGATTTGCTGCATCCGGTCGCCGCTGGCCCCCATGGGATGTCCCTGCTGCTGGACAATTTTGAGAAATTGCATGCGGCCAAGAAACCCGTTTACTGGGCCGCTGGCATTGCTGATGACCCCAAACAATGGCCGGAAGCGGTGCCACTACCCCCCAACGTGACACTGTTTCCACGCGACAAGCCACTCTCGATTACCTACGAACGGGCCGGACGTGCGATCTGCTCGGTCGTCGGTCGTTCGAGTGAAGGGCGGTCTTCGCTGCACGTTCCCGGCTTTCAAGCCGAGATTAACGACGAATTCACCATCGGTGTCGGCTATGGTTCCGCAGACGCGAATGCCTTGTCGGCGGGTCGATTGGATTACTGGGCTCTCGGCGGCGCCCACAATTACACCGAAATTGAGGGTGGTGCACCCGCAGGTGCCATCCAGCCAGGATCGCCGCAAGGCCGCGGGCTCGACGAATGCGGGCCACACGGGTACTGCGTCGTGGATGTGGATGCCGAGCACACCGCTCGGGTCCATCGCGTTGAAACAGACTGCTTTCGATATTGCCACGAGACGATCGACGCGGAGGAGATTCGTAGCGTCGGTAGTCTCCGCAATCTGCTGGGCCAGAAAATCGCTACACTCGCCAATGAGAACGGCGGGCGGCATTTGCTAATTGCCTGGGACGTCAGCCTCTCTGATCCGGAAATGATTTCTGCCGTGGGAGACCCGGTCGAGCTACTGCGACAGGTCCGCCGCGACCATGGCAACGGCAATCCCGCTGCGTGGACGACGCGTCTGACCGTTCGCCCCCCCAAAGCCTACCCAAAGTCTTGGCGTGAGGAGGACACGATTCTCGGCGATTTCTTGCGTGCAAGCGACAAATTTCGGAAGTCAGGTTCCGCCGCCGCGAAGCCTGCATCGGCGAAAGACGCTGCGGCGAGCGGCGGACAATCGCGGCAAATCAATTTGATGCCATTCACCGAAGAACACGCGGAACTCTCCAGCACCGCGACGACGCTGCTCGGGGACCTGCCCGCTCAGCATCGCGATGAAACACTCGACGAAGCGACGCTGCTGGGCGTCGAGTTGCTTCGCGGCGGCAAACCATCCTGGGGACGTAAATCATGAAGATCAAAGATATCCAAGTTGATGGTTTTGGGGTCTGGACTGGGCTCAGTGTCGACTCGCTCGACGAGGGCATGACGCTCTTTTACGGGCCCAATGAAGCTGGCAAGACGACCTTGATGCAGTTCCTGCGAGCGATGCTTTACGGGTTCACTCCCGAGCGACGCTCTCGCTACCTGCCACCGATTTACGGCGGCACTCCCGGCGGGGCCATCCGCGTTACTGGACCGGGCGGCGGCTACGAAATCCGACGACACAGCCAGTTGACCGATAGCGACATGACCGGACGCTTGGCGGTGACCGGCACCGATGGGCTCAGTCAAGGACAACATCGTTTGAGCATGCTGCTCGGTCAGATTGACGAGCCAATCTTTACAAACGTGTTCGCTATCGGCATTCGCGAACTGCAGGAACTCAGTACGCTCGACGACACGTCGGCAGCGGATGAGCTGTACAAGCTCAGTAGTGGCCTGGACCGGGTCTCACTTGTCGACGTGCTGCGCAGCCTACGGGCGGGACGAACCGAGTTGGTTGGCAAGACAACTAACTCGGATGCTGAAGACGACGCCGCGATGAACCGACTCGGTAGCTTACTTAGCCGACGTGAAAAGCTGCGAGACGAGATTCATAAGCTCAGTGGCCAGACCCGCCGATGGAGCGAACTGGCGACACAGCGGCGCACCCAGAGCGAAGAGATCGAGTCTCTCCGCGGTCGGATGGTGGCATGGGAGCGTGAAGCACGCTGCGTCGAAATCGCAACCAGCGTGTTCGAGCCATGGCAGACACGCGCTAAGATTGATGCGAAGATTGCGGACATCGAAGGCGAAGTCAATCTGCCTGACGATGCCCCTTCGCACCTCGTCCAGATCGAGGCATCGATCGAGGAACGCAAGGCAAAAGTCGAGGAGATCCGCAGTCGTCGCCGCTCATTACGCGATAAAGCTGAACAGCTGCCGGTTAATAAGCGACTGTTTGATCTGCAGGGCCGCATCGAGGCGGCAACTCAGCAGGCGACCTGGGTCGAAGCGTTGGAAGAGCAGATCGATCGAATCGACGTCCAGATTGAGAAGGCACGCAAGCTCGTTACCGCCGACGCCGATCGGCTAGGTCTGGACGAGCATGAGCAGTCGCAAATCGCCGAAGGTGATCTGACGACGCTACCTGATCTCTCCCGCCAAACCCTCTCGACGTTAACGGGACCGGCCAAGCACGTCAAAGAGCAATCGTTCCTACTCAAGCAAGCAAGAACCGAAGGCAAGACCCATAAAGAGCGAGCCGAAAAGCAAGGCGCGAAACTTCAGGACATTCTAAGTCGCGCCCACGCGACCGACTTGCAGCAAGCAATCCGACGTGAAAACGATAATATTTCTTCGCTGCGGCATCGTATCCAACTGGGTACGCATCTGGACAAATTGACGAAGCATTTTCGCGACCTCGAACGTGAGTCCATCGAACTGACCACCGATGAGGCGTTGCCGATTGACCAGATGTTCCAGTTGGGACTGCCGTTCTTGTTCGGTGGTGTTGCTGTCGCATACGGCCTATTCAACGTGTGCCAAATCACCACGTTTGTGGCGCGCCCGAACCCGACCCACGGCATGTTGTGGATCCTCTTTGGTGGCATGGCATTGTTCCTGTTCTATCTCAGCCGTGAGAAGGGGCAGCGAAGCACCGAGGCCGACCTTGATGATTGCGAGCGCCAGATCGAGAGCGTCCGACGACAAATTCGCGAAGTCGAATCCGAGCGTGAGGATCATGATTCGCATCTGCCGTCGAGCAACGAAGCCCTCGAGACGCGTTTACGTGAGTCGGAGTCGCTGCTTGCCGATCTCGAGGAAGCCCTGCCGATTTATCATGCCCATGAAGCCGCCCAACAGGCATACAAAGCGTCATACGCTCGTGCCACACGAGCCGCCGATGACTTGAAAACGGCACGTCGCGAATGGACCGATACACTCGACCACCTGGGGCTTTCAACGACGCTATCACCCAAGAGCATTCGCGCACTTGGCGATGGTTACGAAGCACTGCAGGCCAGTCTGCGACGATTGCATGATCTTCGTGAAGAGCGAGATCAACGTCGTCGCGAACGGCAAACGATCGCCAAACGCATTGAAACACTCTACATCGAAGCACTCGATGCGTCCGAGGATGCAGCCACGGCTGCGAAGCACGCCAGCGATCAGAGTGACACCCACGACGAACGACTCGCCAACAAAGACTCACGTGTACTCAAACGCGTCTCCGTCGAGAGTGGCGATCGTGTCGCAGGCTCCCTCAAGTCACGGTCCAATCCCCTCGACCAGCTCAACCATCTGCATGAGGAACTCGCCCGGCAACAGCACTGGATCAAACAACGCCGCGATTTGAAGGCGCAAGACCTGCAGCACAAAAAACAGCACGCCGTCCATACCAGTGCGATTGAACGTGCCGAACAACAGCGTCGCGCCCTATGGGCCAAGTGTGGAGTCGCCACTGCGGAGCAGTTCTACCAGATTGTCGATCGGCGATCGACGCTTGCTCAGCTACAAGATGAGCGCGACGAACTCGACAAGCAGATTCGAGCAATGGTCGGCGCAGCGGTCCAATACGACGATGTCGCTCGTGAGATCGAAGGCGTCAAGTCGACCGATCTCGAACGCCGTTGGGATTCACTGACGACTAGGATGAGTGAAACCGAAACTCGAATCTCGGCGCTACAGACGGCGCAAGGAGAACTCGCCGCCAGCATGAAACAACTCGGCGATGACGATCGCTTGATGACAGCGCGACTGGAGCTCGGGTGTGTCGAGCGTAAACTCGAACAACTTGCCCGGCGGTGGCAGACTTTGGCGATGGCGAGCAGCCTGTTGGAAGACGTGTGCGGCACTTTCGAAAGAGAACGTCAACCCGAAACCCTTCGCGAAGCCTCCTCATTTCTCCATCAATTGACCGACGGCAAATACACGCGCATCTGGACGCCGCTGGGAACCAACCAACTCAAAATTGATGATAGTGAAGGCAACTCGCTGCCACTTGAGGTGCTCAGTCGGGGCACAGGCGAAGCGGTCTTCATTGCACTTCGCCTTTCGCTAGCAGCGGCCTATGCCCGCCGAGGCGTCATGCTTCCCTTGGTACTCGACGATGTATTGGTGAACTTCGACGGCGCTCGCGCTGAATACGCCGCACGAACGCTGCAAACATTCGCTGCCCTTGGGCATCAAGTCATGATGTTCACGTGCCACGCACACATCGTCGAAATCTTTCATAAAATTGGCGTGCAAGTCCGCGAGTTGCCCAATCAAGGCACCCCCGGGCGTGCCCATGTCCTCGCGCCGCCTGAAGAGGTTGAGGAGGAAGAGTACGAAGTGGAGGCCGTCGAAGAGGAGGCTTACGAAGAAGAGACTTTTGAAGACGTGGTAGCCGCGGAGGAACCGCAGCCCGTCGCGGAGGTCGCTGCCGAACCCATCGCGGCCCCGCCGCCGGCACCATTGCCGATTATCCGGCCTGCTTCGCTCGTCCTGGAGGAGCTGAAATCCACTCCGCTAACTGCGAAGCCACCCAAGTCGCGATATCAATTTGCCTTTGAGCGTCTGCATCGCCAGCACCGTCGCCGCCGCACGCCAAAAATCAAACTCGAACGAATTGAGCCAATCAAGGCCGAACCGATACCGCGCGTCCGCATCATTCATGAGCGCCTGCCTGCACCAGTCGAAGAGCCCCAAATTCCAGCAGACACAATCGGATGGGCGTGGTTCGAACGCGAGCCTGCCGATGGGCATATCGATGCCGATGAGGCAGCAGCCCAAGCGGCTCGCAATCAGTGGCTGGCTGAAGAGGACCGTGTTTACGAAACTGAAACCGCCGATGAGCCTGTGCGGCATAGCGAACGCAATGACTCCCCGAGCGATGAAAACGCGTGGTGGCAAGCCGAAGCACGGTAGCCGCTACGGGCCCCTACTTTAAGAAGTCATCGATATCGAAGACATCTGAAAAATCGGTCTCAGCGGGCGCGTCCGCAGCGGCTGATGCATCGTTCAGAGGGGCGGGATTGAGACCTTCCGCTGACGACCGATGACGGTTGCGAATCTGCTCACCCCATGCAGCAAGTTTGGCATCGGAGAGGCTGGAATCGCGTTGAATATCGATTTTCGCTGCTTTCCCCAAGCTGGGGATGGACGCACAAACCTTGAGCCGTCCATTGTTTCCGTATTGGAACACCACGTTGACCTGGGTTCCTTCGGGCAGTCCCCGTGGGAGTCCACGGATGACACACTTGCCGATGGGCGTGGAGTGATTGCCACCGGCGTCGCCGCCTTCGACGACGTTCACGGCCACGCTGGTCTGCCCGTCTTCGGCAGTCGTAAATGCAGCGCCCTTGCGAGCTGGGAGCGACGTGTTGCGGGGCAACAGGACCTTGGTTCGCGGCATGCCGGTCGCTTTCTCCAGTCCCAACACGCCGAGGTTGTGTGAATTGACGTTGGAGATCTCCACATTGTCGAGACTCAGCCTTGCGCCCTGAGTTCGCGGTCGCGATAGTAGATTCGCGTAGATCGCAGCCCCATGAGCGATGGCTTCGTCTGCCGCGAGACTGCGATCGACCTGCATGCCGCTCTCGCTCTCGAGCATCTCCGCAACAGCGGGCATCCGCGTCGACCCACCGACCAGGAGAATCCGTGTTAGGTCGTCCCATTTCAGACCCGCCTCACGAACCACGTTGGACGTGGTGAAGCGAGTCCGCTCGAGTAATTCTGAGGTCATCTGCTCAAATGCTTTTCGGTTCAATCCCATGCGGATCGAATTCCCCGCATGTTCAAAATGGATTTGCACCTGATCTCGCGTCGATAGCGAGCGTTTCGCATCCTCGGCATCGCGTAACAGCCGTTGCTCTCCAATCGCCGTTTCGCTGGGGTCGGAGAGATGCTCAAGAAAATAGTCCGCCGCGATTTGCTGCGAAATCTTCTGATCCCAATCGATCCCACCGAGTTGAAAATCGCCATCGGTGGCGATCACTCGAAAACGCTTTGATTCTATGCGCACGACCGAGACGTCAAACGTGCCGCCGCCGAGGTCATAGACTAGAATCGTTTCCTCAGACATCGCTTCACCTTCCGTATCGAGGAAGCCCTCTTCCACACCAAAGGCAATGGCTGCTGCGGTCGGTTCGTTGATGATGTCGAGAACGTTGAGGCCGGCTAGACGCCCGGCGTCCTGAGTCGCTCGGCGTTTAGGTTCGCTGAAGTAAGCCGGGACGGTGATTACAGCATCGGCAACCGGACCAGCCTTGATCTGGGCATCCTGCTTGAGTTTCTCGAGCACGAGCGACTGGATCACCTCGGGAGGATAACTTTCCCCCGCGAACGATTTCCAGAACATGGGTTTGCCCATCTCGCGTTTGACGTATCTCGCTACCATCTCGGGTTTGACAAACGCCGCCTTAACTGCTTCCTTGCCGACGACAATATCGTATTCATCGAAGAACACAACGCTGGGGGTGATCAAGTCACCATCGGCATTGGGCAATGTCTTTGGGATGCCTCGCGCGTTCACCTGCGCAACGCAACTGAACGTTGTGCCGAGATCGATCCCCAGTGGTGCAGGTTGCTTGGCAGCGGATGGTGAGGTGGAACGTTTAGCCATCATTCGCGTCCCCATTCGATCACGAAGTTCATCCGGCGAATATTATAATTGTGCCACAGGGATGTCGCCTCATCGATCGCAGCCCAGGTCTCGTTGGGCAACGTGTCGGGCTGCCGATTCCGCACGTCCCATAGGAAAAAGTGTTGGGGCTCATTGAGCGCATCGTACCAAACACCGTCCCGTCGTATCATGCCGAGCATGAGAGTGCCTTTGCCGTGGGCGACCAAAAAGTCATTTTCGGCCGCGCTGCGAACCACCACCGGTCGTCCTCCTGCACGTTGTGCAATAGCAATCGCTTCGGGTTGCTTGACCGGCTGGTCTGAAAAGAGGTACCAGTTGCCGTTGAAATAAATTGCTGCCGGGGGCACGCCACGCGGCCGTTTGGGTTCACCCTGTTCTGCATTCGATGTTCGCGAGATTGCGAACGCCGAGCCCGAGTCGGCTGGCAGCGCCTGCACACGTTTCTCTGCGGCCGCCTTATCGAGCCCTGATAGACCGTGCGCGATTGCCCGCCGATACAAGTCGATCGCACGCTGGCGACTGGCGCGTCCCACCAAGATCTGCTCTTCAGCAGCGACTGAGTATTCCCACCAACGATCAGCAACACGTTCAATCTCGGTAGCAGTTGAGGATAACCGCAAGTCGGCAGCTGCCAACTCGCGGAGGCCTGCGTCCTCACCGCTTTTGAGATAGGGGAGACCCTCGTTCCATTGCGACTTGCCAAAACAAAGGAAGCGACCGAGGAATTCGTTGGCTTTGGCGTTGTCCGGTTCACTTTCGAGCCGCTCGCGAGCCAAAAGATAGGTGGGATGTTTGTTCTGTAGCGTCTCAATTTCATCCATCTTGAGCGTAAATTTGTTCGCCATATCACGGTTACGCAGATCGAGCGATAGCTTCTTACAAATCGTGCACAACTCGCTGGCGGTCGTGTAGTCATCACGCAGGATGGCGGTGTCGATCAACATCTCAGCCTGATCGGCCATCGCGGTTTGATCGAGCGGTCGGTACAACATCGGCTCGAGTTCCTGCATGATCCGCAGTCTGTGCTCAAATTCTGGAATGGCATACTGTCCCTGAACCTGATCAATCACCTGCATCGAGCCGGGGAAATCACCTGCCTCGGTAAAGATTTCCAGTGCGGTTTGCAGCAGCGCATATCTTGCGGCGGGGGAAGACGTCTCAAGGGCGAGATCAACGATTTCTTTTCCGAGATGCTGTTTCTCATAAGTCGTTTTTGCCGCTTTCATTTGCGATGAGAATGTCACCCGAACCTCCGACATCGCTGCGTCCAGCTGTTCCTCATCCGGGACCGGCAGGCGGGAGGGCGTGTCCGGCCTGCCGCTGGACGGATTTCCGCTTCCGCTGCCAGGTTGGTCAGTCGATGGTGGTTGTCTGGCCGCGGTTGCCAAGCTGCGGAATCCTTCCAATCGTTCGCTCTCCGCCGCAGTGACTGCTGCCATGGAAGGTGATTGCGGCGGCAGTGGCGCTGAAGCATCCTCGGCTGCATTCGACAGCGGAATCGGATTCATCGTTCCCGTACTTTTGAGATTTGGCATCACCTCATTGGATGTCGACCCAGGTGCTTGTGGAGACTCACTGTATTGGTCTGTCGAGGGATCGGGTGGCAATTTCTCGCGATCAGTTCGGCTATTTGCCGCCGTCCGAGATTCCTGTAAACCCGCATCCGTTCCACCTAAGACTCCCATCATCCACGCGCCCCAAATGAGCGTGCAGGACATGATCGTGCCCACAACCCAAAGCACCCCACTCGATCGCCGCTGTCGGGCAGTGCGTGTACGTTTATACGTAGACGTCACCACCACAGGGGCGGCATGGACGGGCTCCGGAATGAGCGGCACCGTCACAGGCGAAGGTTGCACGACTGAGTCGGTTGGGACTGGCTGCGTCTCAAGCACAGACGCCTGCAATTGGCCGTCGTACTGAGCCTTCGACTCTGGATTAAGCAGCCGCAGCCGCGCGCTGGCAACTTCGTTGATCAAACGCTCGGCACTTGCCGCGTGATCTCCATTCGAGCAACCCTGCAGATACGCCATCTGCTTGTTTGCGGCGGCGTCGATGACTTCGCGATCGGATTCGAGGGCCTCAAGGCCCAGTAACCGGTAGAGCGTCGGTGGCTGGTCCCGCTTCGAGATCCCCAGCAGTTTATGATACGGGTCAAACGACTCGCTCATCGATCGTGGGCTCCCTTGAGTTGCGTTAGGTGGATATATACCTCGAAGTCACCTTCCTCCGGGGTCGATGCAACACCAGCACACCGAGACCAAAGCAAGAGTATACATTCTCCAGCGGGGTATTGTCATTGCTCAGAAAAACTGAGTGATCGTGAGCCCGTGTTCCGCAAAATCTTGGCGGATGAATCGTGCGCGTGCAGGTCTCTGCATTCTGAGGGAGAGCGGCGACTCACTACAATCGGCCGATGCAAGGCAAATCGAGCAGCTGTGCAATCTCGGGATCAAACGTCCCTAACAGGTCGCGTGGTTGTTCATGGACGAGCGTCGATAGTAATCCAGCGAAGTGTTCGAGATCCGGATCGAGACGCCGCGATAGTATTTCTTCGACTTCCGCAGTCACGGTGCGTAACGGGTCGGCGCTGAACGCGGAGGGGGCAGCAATCTCATCAAACTCCTCGAGAACCTCTTCGAGCCAACTGTCCACCGCGATGGCAGACACGCCCAGTGCGATCGTCTTGATGGAATCCGAAACACTCAGAGGGTGCTTTGCCAATGACTTCGGCGGGGCGAGCCAAATCGGAACCTTCTGGATTGTTTCGACGCGCGTGAGCAGTCTGCGGGTGAATTGAGCGAACGCAATACCTGCCATGCGGATTTGCCCTAGCCGGATCAGAATGGCATCCGGGCCCGCAGCGATGAGATCAGCCAGATGGTCATCGATCCATTCCGGTGTCACGCTCAGGACGATCGCAGCATCAGGGGCGAGCACTCGCAATTGGGCAACCTTGGAACTGAGCCGATCGAGACTGGAGACGTCTGGTGGCAGGGTCATCGCTGGGATCCAACCGCCACCGGAGAGCGGTTGGTCTGCCGGGGTGGCTTCCCAGCGTCCGAGCTGCATCGCGGAGTAGGCGAACCGTCCCGAATGATCACGCCGCGGCGACAGCTGCATGTCCACGACCATGGCATGATCAAAGTCAACATCCGCAAGACCGTAGCGCTCGTTTCGATAGGGCAACATGCGTGGAATGCCCAGCTCGCTATCGGTTGGGTCTTGCGGCGATGATTTCCTATTCAAAGGCGCTTGCGTGTCGGAGACGCTCGCGCGCGCACTGGATTCGGTCGAGGTCTGGTCGATGTCCTCTGTCCGTCCCAACTCACTTTCGAGGGCGGAAACGAGCAGCCCTCGCGACTGCATCGCGAGAAAGATGGCCTCGGCCACGATGGGTGGCCAGGTATGCCAGGGCGGTGAATCCCAGAACAAAGGCGAAGGAAACAGAATCGGAGCCCCGACCCGCCGCGTGAGCAGCATGTCGGCCGGCGCAGGTGAAATTCCGCGACGAACCTGCCCAATTTTCGGAGGCATCAGGCACAGCGATTCGAGCACCCTACCGTTCTTCCATTTCTTGAATGTACTGTCGAAGTCGTTCGAGTTCGTCAGTAGTGCCCTTAAGCTTCAGCATATTTTCGACGCGTTTAACCAGTTCAATTCGGTTGACAGGTTTGCTGAGGAAATCATCTGTCCCCGCGGTCACGGCGCGCTCGATATCCCCCAGTTCACTCAGTGCTGTCACCATCAGGATCATGATTTGGCTGGTGGCGGGATTTTCTTTGATCTGTTTGCAGACCTCGAATCCGCTCAGTCGCGGCATCATCACGTCGAGCAAAATCAAATCGGGTTGAAACGATTCCACCTTGTCCAGCGTATCGGCGCCGTCGACAGCGGTTTCGAGTTCGCAGTCCACACGCACCAAGTAGGCTTCGAGCAATTCGCGATTAGCCGCGTTATCGTCCGCGATTAAAATACGTCTACTCATCATGCCACACCACAGGTTTGACCGGCTGCCGCTGGTACTGGGAAATTAACACACATGTCGCGAATCTCGCCACGGATCGACTGGTGCAGCCCCGCGTCCTCAGGCTTACTGAGCGATTGTTGGATCCACTTGCCAATACGCTGCATCTCCGTGGTGCCCATGCCTCGTGTCGTCAGTGCGGGGGTACCAATTCGAATGCCCGATGGGTCCATTGGTTTGCGTTGGTCGAATGGGATCATGTTCATATTAACAGTGATACCACAGGCATCCAAAACGGCTTCGGCTTGTTTACCTCCCAGTCCCACCGTCGTCACGTCGACGAGCATCAGGTGATTGTCCGTGCCACCACTGACCAGACGCAATCCGGCTGAGGTCAAGGTGTCGGCGAGCGTCTTCGCATTATCAACAACAGCCTGGCCATAAACGCGATAGGCGTCCGTCATCGCTTCAGCAAAACAAATCGCTTTCCCCGCGATAACATGCATCAACGGTCCACCCTGGGTGCCGGGGAACACGTTGCGGTTGACCAGCGGCAGATGCTCCGACTTGCAGAGAATCAGACCACCGCGAGGACCACGCAGGGTCTTGTGGGTTGTTGTGGTGACATAATCGGCCAGTGGCACTGGATTGTCGTGGATCTTGGCGGCGACGAGTCCGGCGTAGTGCGCCATGTCGACAAGCAGTTTGGCACCAACTTCGTCCGCGATCTCTTTGAACTTCGCGTGCGGGATTTCGCGCGGGTACGCACTCGCCCCAGCGACAATCAATTTGGGTTTGTGTTGGCGAGCAAGTTTTGCGATTTGATCGAAGTCCAATCGATGATGTTCTTCGTCCACGCCGTAGCTAACGAAATTATAGAGCCGACCGCTCATGTTGAGCTTCATCCCGTGGGTCAGGTGCCCCCCTTGGGCCAGGTCCAATCCCAGCACGGTGTCGCCCACTTCCAAAGCTGCCAAATAGACCGCAGCATTCGCCTGCGAGCCGCTGTGCGGCTGCACGTTTGCCGCCTCAGCACCGAACAGTTCCTTGGCTCGATCGAGGGCGAGCGATTCGACGACGTCGACATATTCACAACCACCGTAGTATCGCCGGCCCGGATACCCCTCGGCGTACTTGTTGGTCAACACGCTACCTGCCGCTTCCATGACGGCCTGGCTGGTGTAATTCTCGCTGGCAATCATCTCCAAACCGTCTTGCTGACGGGCGGCTTCGGATTGCATGGCTTCCCACAGGACGGGATCTTGGGACTCAATCGTGCTCATCGCGTGTTTTTGCTGTTTTTTTGGGGCTGGGCGGCTTCAACAGGGGCCAAACGAAAGTCTGATTGTCGACGCCACACCCGCCAGCGTCAATGACGACAAAAAAACACCCTTGTCGTCCGACCGCTGCCTCGGTTCGTGCCACCGCGGCGGGCCTTCCACAAGGCAAACTGAGTGCTCAGGTCTTTCGGTGCGTCACACTATTGCGTCACGTCGAAAGCCCCGGCCGACAGACACCAAATCAGGCTCCGAGCAGGGGAACCATGATTAGCCAGGCCTTGGCGAAGTTCGCTCACCGCACGCGGCGCATGTAAGTGACGAATTTTTCATCGAGTTCGGCAATGGTCATTCCGAACGCTGACTCGATCATCTCAATCCGCTCGCGACCTGTCAGCTCCTCGAGCGCCTTGATCTTGCTGAGTTGCTGCAAGTAGTCGATGTACTGCTGTTTCATTGTCCGCAGGGCAAAGTAAGTGAACGCCCATGACTCGCCGTAGGCGTCTTCTGCGGTGGCGGCGGACCGGAATCGAGAGTCATCGGCGAACATCGTGACAAGCGAGTCGCTGGGTCGCGACGATTGATACTTACGCCATCGCATCAAGTTAACTTGATTGATTCTCCCGACTCCGCGCCAGCCGCGAGGATTACTCAGATCGGGTGACTCAAAAAACATTGCCAGCCCTTCGCTAACCCACATCGGATTGTCTGCGAATCGGGTCTGCAGGCCGCAATTATAGGCGAGTTGATGAGTGGCCTCATGGATAATCGTCGCGATGTTGCGCTCGATGTTCGGTACCCGGTAGGTCGTCATCTGGTTGCTGGCGAGATGGTAGTATCCGATCACATTGGCCGCGGTATCCCCAATCTCCGCACTGGCGTGTTTGACGAATTCATCGCGGTCCCGCAGCACAACAGCCACGAGAGGATATTTGGGAACCTCGAGATCGACGCGCTGGTTTTTCCAGTAGGCAAAGAATGCTCGGTAGAGCGACTCAAAGAGCATCGCGACATCACGCGCATACTCGATATTACCTTGATGCAGGATCACATAGTGAGCCGTTCGGAAAGCGGCAAAACCGCTGGGCAGCTCCTCGAGCATCCGACGCTCAATCTCGTCCTGGCTGATCGCCGGCGGCGGCGGTCCCGGTTCCCGATGGGTGATCTGATCGGGCTGGATCGTCCAAATGCGGCCATCATCGGCGCACACCAACACCCCGCCATCGACCGCTTCCACGACGGCTTCCCCATTGACGACATGTTTCTCGCCAGTGACCTGACCGTCGACCAGATCCCGGAAAACAAATTGCTCTGCCGCGGCATTTCGCCCCAGGACACTTGGGGAGAGCAACAGAAGAGACGCCAGCGTGAGCACTTCCGGTAGGTGACGTTGCGAAAGCATGCAGACCGATACGAACTGAAGATAGTAAATAAAAATGATGCGTCGGATGAAAGCACCCGACGCACGTATTCATTATACCGGTCGATCACCCCCAGGGCAGGGAGTTGCAGGCAAACTCCACGCTCAACGCTTATCGAGCTGGCCGTTCCACCACCAACGGTCGGCGGGTCGCCCATCACGAATTTTAGCAAACGATCGGAGCCCGGGATAATCACCGATCTTGAGTGGCACGAGATCGCCGGATGTGATTTCGACCCCGCCGCTGGCCATCAGCACCTGATGCTTTTTCCGCCCGCGCTGGTAACGGTGCAGTACTGCAATGGAATCGACTTGGCGTGGTGGCAGCAGCGTGGGTGCTTGCTCGGCAGCGAAATACATGACCGCACGCTGTAACGTCTCATGGTCAGAGTTCATCGCCGTGCGCTTCCACAGTTCGCTGATGGCGGTAGCCATGTATACCGATTCCAGTGCTCCGTAAATGGGATATTTCGCTCGGATACTTCCCCAATTCTGATTGAAGTGGTCCACGAATGCCAGCGACGCTGGGTCGATGACACGGTTCCCTCGAGCACCATCGAGCTGGGCGCGTTCATTCTCGCCGCTGAGCCGAATGGGAGTGCCAGCGAGCTGCACAATTCGATCGCCATCAACTTCACTGGCACGGACATCGAGAGCGCGAGTGGTGAACCACAGCCGCAAGAGTAGGTCCGTGGGCGGCGTGCCATCGCCAGTTGATGAAACCATTTGCAAGTAGTTGCGGACGCGATTGGGCAACGGCTCGATTCCGAGGGCCAGTCGCTTCATATGTCGATCCGCTTCCACCATCGTGTAGGCGACTTCGTTTGAAGCGGTCATGCCAAACACACTGATGTTTTGTCGCCCCAGGGCGGAGGCGAGCTGATCGGCAGCGCGGGACATCGGAATCCCACCGGCAACAATCTGTTGCCCCAGAGTGGCGGCCGCCTGCAAGCCCTCGGTGGTTGGATCGATCGTGCAACCGTAGGGCGTGCGGCTACGAGCAGCTTTCACGCCCGTCGCCAGCGACACCAAGCTGATCGGAGGCAGACCTGACTTGCGATCCAGCAGCCACCCGTCGACGTCATCGAACCCTGCGACAGGACCAGCTACGATCAGGTCATCGTGCGTCACCATCACGACGACGACTCGCGAGAGTCCCGCCATGGACCGAAAGGCCTCCAGTGACGCATCGGCGCGAGTTGAATCTGGCAAAGCCGCGCCATCGGTGCTCCGCACCAACGTCTGTTGTTGGAGTGCCCGCCCCGCGAGCGCCTGCATCATGCGGCGGACCGAGACGCAGCGAATTCGCGCGGGAGCACGCCAATCGTCTTCATCAGACGCCACATCACCATCTGCCGGCGGTTGCGTGAGCAGTGCTGCAATCGCAGCCTCATGGTCATCCTGACTCACGTGCTGTGTGTCGATCTCACGTAGCAAGCCGCTGGGGTCGACAATCACACCCTGCGGATACGGGGCCATCGTACCGACTCCACCGAGAGCTTCCCACGAATCCGGTTCCACCGTTGTTTGCACGAGATTCATCAACGATCCGAAATCCGCCATCGACCCGCCACCCGCATTGCCAGCGACATTCGCGTTGCCAACAGCGTCTCCAAAATGGCCCACATCCCCGGCAAAATCCGCTCCGCCACCGGGAGAATGGACGACGGGCGGCTGACCACCGACGTTTCCGGAGAGGGCCGCCCCAACCAACATGCATGCACAAAAAACTGGTTTGGACAAAAGTCGACGCATCACAGTCCCCCCATCGGACCCAAGCAGAAAAGTCGTGAGGCTCACCACGACGGTGGGCTCACGCCTCGCTAGTATATCAGAGGCTTGGCGCAAACCTTCCACAATTCTGTCTGAAATCACCTTTCATGAACGCCCAGTACATCGAACTTGCCAAGATGATCGACCACGCCCTGCTGGCGCCCCACCTCAGCGCTACCGAAGTCGACGCGGGCATTGAACTGGCCCGTGCCTACGACGTTGCCAGTGTTTGCATCATGCCCTGCTACGTGACGCGCTGTGCCGACCTCCTCCGCGGATCGACAGTGAAAACATCGACGGTCATCGGATTTCCGCTGGGCGTGAATACCACTGCAATTAAGCGGGCCGAGGCAACGCGCGCCCTCGCCGATGGATGCCAGGAACTCGACATGGTGGTCAACATTAGCAGTGTTATCAGTGGTTGTTGGGGCGAGGTAACCGACGACATCGCTGCGGTGATTGACGTCGCCCATCAGATCGATCGGAAGATCAAGGTGATTTTTGAAAACTGTTATCTTAGTGACGAGCAGAAGGTGCGACTCTGCCAAATATGTTCGGAGCTCAATGCCGATTGGATCAAAACATCCACAGGGTTCGGCAGCGGTGGTGCAACTCACGAGGACCTACGCTTGATGCGTCGTTGGGCCGCACCGCACGTCCAAATTAAGGCGGCGGGAGGCGTGCGTGATCTCGCCGGGTTGCAAGCGGTGCGCGAACTCGGTGTGACTCGCTGTGGTGCCAGCCGCACGCGGGAGATCCTCGACCCACTGCGCAATCAACTGGGACTTCCGGCGATCAAGATCGCAGCGCAGTCGGCACCGGCGGACTATTAAGCGGATATCGAGAACCTCAAATCAAAGTTTTGTAATGCTCGACTGGTTACTTCGCCCTGCCAACCTACTCGCCATCGCACATGCGGTAACCGTATTAGCAGTATTGGTAAGAATCATCATGGCCCGGCCCGCAACGGGAGTGGCATTGGCTTGGATTCTGATTGTCGCCCTGTTGCCGGCCGCAGGGATCACGCTTTACCTACTGATCGGCGAACGTCGCATCGGGAAACGCCGCGCGTCGCGAATTGCCAGCCTAACGAAGAGTTTCCGGGAGATTGGCGACGTGGCCATCGCTCAGCGACTGACCGATGTCCGCTGGGATCGCCTGCCCGTTGCGGCGCAGGGTCTGGATAATCTCGGGCGATCCAGCATCGGCAGCCCCACAGTTTGCGGCAGCCGATTCGAATTGTTTTCCGATACGCAGGAGATGCTCGCTGCCATTGCGCATGACGTGAAATCCGCACGCCAGAGCGTGTTGATGGAGTTCTACATTTGGAATGAAGGCGGAGCCGCCGATGAAGTACTCGAAGCCGTGATCGAGGCCGCTCAGCGAGGGGTGCATTGCCAGATTTTGATCGACGCACTTGGCGCGCGGCCATGGTGGAGAGGGCCTCAGCCCGCACGTCTTCGCGCCGCTGGTGTTGAGCTATGCCAGGCACTCCCGGTGGGGATCTTCCGCACGCTGGTCGGGCGCACTGACCTGCGACTACATCGCAAGATTGTTGTAATTGATGGAAACGTCGCGTGGACCGGCAGTATGAACCTGGTCGACCCCCGATTTTTCAAACAAGATTCCGGGGTGGGGCAATGGGTCGATGCGATGGTGCGGTTGCACGGCGCGGCGGTCGCTCCGTTGGCGGCGACGATGCTTGGTGACTGGATGGTGGAAACTGGAAAATCAATCCATCACCTCATCGCAGACTCCGGTGTTCGGTTGATCGAACCCGATGGCCACGTCGACATGCAGATCGTCCCTTCAGGTCCCGGCGAAACTGCCGATGGTCTCCTGCAGATGCTGCTTGGATTGATCAACGCTGCGCAGCACGAACTGATCATGACGACCCCATACTTTGTGCCCGATGACTCCCTGCTTCGCGCTGTCCGCGGTGCGGCCGGTCGCGGCGTGCGAGTATCTCTGATCATGCCTGAAAAAGTGGACTCACTGCTGACTCGCTACGCCAGCCGCTCATATTACGACGAGCTGATCGATGTCGGTGTGCAACTCTACTTGTACCGAGGCGGACTTCTGCACACCAAGTCGATCATGGTCGATGGCACGATGGCGATGTTTGGCACCGTCAATTTGGACATGCGGAGTCTGTGGTTGAATTACGAGGTCGCATTGTTCGTTTACAACGCTGAATTCGCCGTCGAGTTGCGAGACCTTCAGCAGTCTTACATTAACGACTCGGATCTCCTGCAGTCTGAGCAATGGGGCGCGCGGTCATTCTTACCGCGATTTCTGGAAAACACACTCCGGCTCGTCAGCCCGCTTTTGTAGCGATTGCGCGCAACCCCCTGCGGCACCTGGCCAGCATCTTCCGAGCCAGGGGAGCTCGGCAAGCACTGTCCGCACGGGCGGGATGCTTGCATCCTCACCTGCCCCGTCGTGTCCCGTTACGCCTCACAAATCGGGGGCGGATGTGGCGTCACGGGGCAATCCCCTAGCCTGCTTACGTATCTCTCCGCGTCCTAGAACGCACGCTGAGTAAAAATGTACCTCACAAAAATTTGACACTGAGGCAATTTTCCGCAACAATCTTTGCAGACGAGTCGCCAGCCTTCCGGTTAGCGGCACGTTCACAAAGCTGATCACAGGTCGTTTTGGGCTGTGTGTCTTTTCTTACTTTCCAGCTGAGGGTTTTTAAATGGTCTTTCAGAGTCAACGCCGCGGGCGACGCGGCTTCACCCTAGTCGAACTGCTAGTGGTGATTGCAATCATTGGAGTCTTGGTGGGCCTGCTGCTGCCTGCCGTGCAAGCGGCCCGGGAAGCGGCTCGCCGCATGAGTTGCAGTAACAACATGAAACAGCTGGGGTTGGCTGTGCATAATTATCACAGTGCGTTTAACAAATTGCCTGTCAATGGTGGCGGCACGGACAACAAGGCAGGCGGCCAGATTACGTCCAATAGCAACAATGGAAATGGTCGCCGGATTAGCTGGCTGATACCGATTCTGCCGTATATCGAGCAGCAAGCGCTGTGGCAGCAGATCTCCAATCCAATGGATTCCGACGGCGATGGCACCATCAACTTCCCTGCGATGGGGCCGCGGGCTTGGGACCGAAACTACACCCCCTGGATGACGGATATCGGTGCCTATCGTTGCCCGAGCGACCCGGGTCGAGGATTGCCCGCGATGGGACGATCAAACTACGCCTGTAGCTACGGAGACGGATTGCATTACGGTGATGCGGGACCACTGTCGGCTACCGGCGGTTTTTATCATGAGAACCAAGGTCGAGCCATTCATTCCAACGCCTCACTGCGAGGCTTTTTCGTTTTCCGATCTGCCGTCAACGGCATGCAGGGGCTCGGCAATGGGCGGTCACGACCGGCAATGCAGTTTCGCGATGTCACCGATGGACTGAGCAACACGCTGATGCTGGCCGAAATGGCCACGCACGTCGATCCGCGACGTACGACCACCGACGCTGCTGTCGGTCCTGGCTTTGTGCCACTCGGCAACGATCCCGGCTGGGCACAAACCACCGGAGCAAAAGATCCCGAGCGGCCCCAGTTTTGGGACCCCAGCACCGACACCATCGTGGAGGGCTTGAACTCTGGCTATGGACGCGGATTCCGCTGGGCAGACGCTGCCTACATTTACTCAGTCGTCACGACGATTCTGCCTCCTAACGGCGAATTAGTGATGCCGAACCGCTCGGACTCAGCTTGGACCGTTGCTCCCCCTAGCAGCTACCACCAGGGTGGCGTGCAGGTCGTCATGGGTGATGGTGCGGTCAAGTTCATCACCGATAGCGTTGACTCTGGAAATCAACATGCCCAGGTGATTTGGCAGAACAACAAACCCGGCTCCCCATCGCCATACGGTATCTGGGGTGCGATGGGGACTCGCAACGGCAAAGAAGTTGTGGATCTGCCGTTTTAACTGGCCGCTGGCCTCTCTAACTTCCTAACTTTAAAGTGATTTTAAACACGATGATGAAACTACTTGCTTCCGCTTCTCGTCCCTTCTTCTTGCTGTTGTTTCTATCGCTCTCAGCCATCCCTCTTTCCGGCTGCGGTTCCTCTGGCAATACGGTCGTGGAGCCTGGTGATGGAACAATGGATGAACAGGAGATGGAAGACTACAACAAGCAGATGGAAGAGAAGGATGAGAGTTACGAGGACCGCTATAAGTAGCGATCCTGCTACTGCTAGGCACGTGCGCGTCGCGGGCAACGTGATCGCGCGCGGTGTTCACGAGTTGTGAGCTAGCAATCCGCGGCTGATGCATGCCGAATTGCTGCCAGCAGGGACTTCGTCGAAATCTGCACGTCATCGAGGGCGGAACACGGGTCTCGCCCTCGATGCACTAACGCCTGCGGAGCACATAGACGACGTCTTCGGTTGCGGCGTCCACCGTGATTGGATCATCAATGTCATAGCAGAAGTCGTAGGTGGCGACGCTTTCCCACTTGCCGCTCGCATCGATCAAACGTTGCATCTGCAACGGTGTATAGCTACGCAAACGCAGTACATCGTTAATGCGGAAGCTGCCGCTGGGGGTGTGAACGTCAAAGCGAATTCCAAACTGCTCCAAGCGTTTTTTCTTGTCCCGGTCGATCGTCCACATATGGGTATTGATGGCCAAGTGGCCCCGGCGGGCGGACCAGCTTTCGGTCTCACTGGGCGGGACCGAGGTGGGGGTTAAATGAACGCCTAACAAGTAAATTCCCCCTGGCCGGACAATGTCGGCCATGCACTCGAGGTGCCCCCGTGCTGCGGCTTCACTGCCGACGTGTCGAAAACTGTTGATCGTATTGAATGCCACACTGACGGGACCAAACTTGCTGCGCGACTTTGGCAAAATTCCCGCAAAGCTTTGACGTGTGAAGTCGCACATATCAGCGTGGATTGCCGCAGCGGGAAGGGAATGCCGCTCCAGGCGTTGGTTACAAAATCGAACCGCTTTCTCATTGAGATCGAGTCCGCAAACGTCCAGGCCACGGCGAGCCAGCGCGTACATGAGTCGCCCCGTTCCGCACGCGGGTTCGAAGTACCACCCCGCTTTGCCGCTACCAAATGTATGCTCGCATGCCAAGATAAACTTGGTCTCCGCGGCCACATCGGCACCAAAGACTAAATCGTAATACTTTGGATGGTCGTAGATGGACTCATCCACAGTCCGAATGCCCGGTTGAGATTGCGCGTCGTCGACCGCTGCGCTATCGGTCGTCCACTGTTGGTCGTCGAAGTCCTCGCTCATCGAATGGGCTCCAGGCCCAACCCGCGGCGGGTCACACCGATCTGGCCCGCATGAAGTGTTTCATGCATCGGGCAGAATAGGATCGCACCGAGTTTGCAGGGATAAACCGCGTAGGGCATCTCAACATCGTCGAGTAGCACCTCCGGTGCAAGGGTTGCGACTTCGTTCATCGCGTTCTGGTGAACTTCGTTGAGCTTTCCCAGCAGCTCTGTGGGGCTCGGGTGACCTGATGGGGACTGCGGCGGAGTACTGCCTCGACCGAACGTTTTGCGAAACCGGCCGGGAATCAAGTCCAAATCATCGGGACGGCGCCCTCGGATGCGAAACATCATCAGCCCGTATTCACTAACGGCGAGGTGACCAACCTGCCAGGCGATATTCGTCACACTGCCCGGTGGGATTTCGTACCAACGTTCACGAGGAGTCGCGTCGAGCAGTTGCAGCGTGTACTGTCGAGCAAATTCAATTTGCCCAATCGCAGCCCGCAGCATCAAGGCGGCTTCCTCGGCACTGGGCAGCAGAACTGCGTTTTCCCTCGATGTCGGACTAGAGGAATCTGGATCGTCAGGAGGACTGCTGGTCATGAGCTGGGCTCGGTAATTGGGGACTAGGGAAGCGACGAGGCGACGGATCGCGGAATCTGAAACGATTACGCTCTCAACTGGCAGTTTGTAACCCGACACCCATGGTTGACGCCACCGCCAGTACACTGTCACCGCAGCGCTCGGCGGATCCGCCGGTTCGGGCGGGCGACGCAGCATGCCACGCAAATTTTCGAAGCGAGTATTGTAGGCCAGTGGGAACCCTTTCATGGCTTAGATCCGTGACATATTGTCGCATTGGCGTCAAAACCTCCATGAAAACGCATTTCTTGGCTATTTCAGCGTCTTAGCCCCATCGACGATCCCCACCGCTTTTCCTTATGCTTGGCCTCCTCATGAATCTCGGGCGGGGCTTCCACCACACGCTGATCGAACTATCCTTCGTGTTTTTCGACGGCAGCGGAATGTTTTCCGATCGATTACCTGAACTACTGACCCCCTGTTTTACCCGCTCAAAAATTTACGGAGCTCTTTGAAGATGTTGGAAATGGCAATGATTTTGGCCCAGTCTGTCGCAAATGACTTTGGACGCATGGGTCTCGGTATTGGTATCGGTTTGATCATCGTTGGTGCCGGTATCGGCATCGGTCGCATCGGTGGCAGCGCGGTTGACGCAATGTCTCGTCAGCCTGAAGCGGGCGGCCGCATCCAAACAGCGATGATTATCGCGGCTGCACTGATCGAAGGTGTGACCGTGATTGCACTCGTGTTTATTCTGCTCTGCCGATCCTAGTCCGGCGATTCGCCTGCGACTTGGAACTCATGGTGCCGTGGTGGGCTGCGGTCACCCCGGTTCGTTACTCCCGTCTTGAATGTTTGTCACTGAGCTGATCGATGAAACGCTTTCTCGCCCTTTGTCTGATGACCTGTTTGAGCCTCCCGGCGTTGTCGGGTCCGGCACTGTTGACAGTCGGTCTCGCGGGTGTCGCGATGGTTGCAACACCTTCGTTGGCCCATGCTGAAGTCGTGGCCGAGGATAGCGATGGAGCGGAGCACCTCGCTGCTGACGGCGAGCTTCACGAGGGCGACGATGCCCACGGTGAGCGAGCGAAAACCCCCATCCTGTCATTCGATTTCGGATCGGCATTCTGGAACTTGGTGGTGTTCGTCTGTGTTCTTGCCGTCCTGTCGATCTTTGTGTGGCCCAGCGTCTTGGGCGGTTTGCAGTCTCGCGAAGACAAGATCCGCGAGGATCTAGAATTAGCTGAGAAAGCAAACGCGGAGGCCCAGGCAATCTTGGCAGGATATCAGGCGAAGCTTGATGAGGCAGCTAAGCAGACTCACGCGATGCTCGCTGAGGCACGGCGTGACGCCGAAGCCAGTGGGCAGCGAATTGTTGAGCAGGCAAAGGCGGAGGCTGCTACCCAACGTGAGCGGGCAGTCGCTGACATCGAAAATGCCAAGAAGGTTGCGATGGCGGATATCGCCACGCGAACTTCTGACATGGCAATGCAGGTGGCTCGTGGAGTGGTCGGTCGCGAGTTGACCCCAAACGATCACGCTGATCTGATCGCTCAGGCAATGCAACGATTGCCCAGTAACAATTAAATGATCCAGTTTTTGTCTAGCCGATCCGGGGTGTGATCCCGCGGTTGGAAAGACGTTCAACACTTTTCGTAGCCTTCTCCCTGAGATCTCTGACGTGTCCGAATCTGTTTCTCAATCCACTACGCACGATGTCGGTGCCGAACAACTCGGTAAGACTTATGCCCGGGCGTTATTGAGTGCGACACAGGCCGAGGGTTCCACCGAACAGGTGATCGCTGAGCTCAATGCGTTATGTGACGAGGGGCTCGCACACAGTGAGAAATTGCGTGCCGCGTTCGCATCCCCCCGCATTGATGCAAGTGAGAAGTGCCGCGTTCTCGATCGCATGCTGTCCGACGCTCATCCAACCCTGCTGAAATTCCTCAAGGTGATGGCAGGTCGGCATCGATTGGCCTATGTGGGAGCCGCTCGCGATGCCCTTGTCAAGCTGTACGATGAGGCTACCGGCAGGTTGCTTGCAGAGGTTCGCACGGCGGTGCCGATGACCGCGGATCTTCGCGAAAGCGTCAATCACCAGCTCAATCAGTATTTCAGCAAAACAGTTCGCTTGAACGAGGTTGTCGATCCCGGGATCATTGGCGGGCTCGTCATCAGAGTAGGTGACACCGTCTTCGACTCATCGGTAGCCAGCCGACTGGACAAGATCGGTGATGCTGCCGCCGCAGGGTTCGCTCGTCAGCTGATCGAACAGTCAAGTAGATTCATGGATAGCTGATCGTCCTCGGTCCTAAACATCGCTGTGCTTCCAGAGAGATTTTGGGGCGTGCTCAGCAAATATTGTCTCATTAAAACATATCCCCTCAACGTCTTTATCATTGAAAAATAACGGTACGGTCCAGTGAAATTCAACAGCGACGAAATCGCATCGGTCTTGCAAGCCGAGATCGAACAGTTTGACAGCAAGATCGATGTCCGCGAAGTCGGTACGGTTTTGGAAGTCGGTGACGGGATCGCCCGCGTCTACGGTCTGTCCGGCGTCATGGCGGGTGAGATGGTCGAATTTCCAAACGGATCGATCGGCCTCGCCTTCAACCTTGAAGAAAATAGCGTCGGGGTCATTATCCTGGGCGACTACCTCACCATCGAAGAAGGCGACGAGGTCAAAGCACTTGGCACCCTGCTTTCGGTTCCTGCGGGTGACGCCGTCGTCGGTCGCGTGCTCGACCCGCTCGGCAACCCGCTCGATGGAAAAGGGCCTGTGCAGTCAGATGTTACCCGTCCAGTGGAAATCATCGCGACTGGGGTTGCGGAACGCAAACCGGTTACCGAGCCACTGCAAACCGGTATCAAGGCGATCGATTCCATGACGCCGATTGGCCGTGGGCAACGAGAGTTGATCATCGGTGACCGCAAGACCGGCAAGACCGCCATCGCCATCGACGCCATTCTGAACCAAAAGGGCCAAGGCGTTAAATGCTTCTACGTCGCGATTGGGCAAAAGGATTCTGCCGTTGCTAGCGTTGTTGATGTGCTTGAGCGATACGGCGCGATGGAATACACCACGGTAATCGCCGCAGGTGCATCGGCGCCAGCACCGTTGCAGTACATCGCTCCCTATGCTGGGACTGCGATGGCTGAACACTTCATGTTCAACGGTGGCCACGCTCTGGTCGTCTATGACGATTTGTCTAAGCAAGCAACCGCTTATCGCCAGATGAGTTTGCTGATGCGTCGACCCCCGGGTCGCGAAGCATACCCTGGTGACGTGTTCTACTGTCACAGTCGGTTGCTCGAACGTTCTTCGAAACTGTCGGACGAACTCGGTGGTGGCTCGATCACGAGTTTGCCAATCATCGAGACACTCGAAGGTGAAGTCTCCGCATACATTCCCACGAACGTGATCTCGATCACCGATGGGCAGATCTACGTGCAACCCGACTTGTTCTTCTCGGGCGTTCGCCCGGCAATGAACCCCGGGATTAGCGTCTCTCGCGTCGGCGGAGCAGCTCAGACAAAAGCGATGAAAAAGGTTTCCGGTGGTTTGCGATTGCAACTCGCGGCGTTCCGTGCACTCGAAGCGTTTGCCCAGTTGGGAACGGACCTGGATCCCGCGACGCAAAAGGAACTCGATCGAGGCTACCGCATGGTCGAGTTGCTCAAGCAGCCCCAATATCAACCACTTTCGGTGGCCGAGCAAGTCATCAGCATTTATGCCGGAACGAACGGACTGCTCGACGATGTGCCAGTCAAAGAAGTCCAGCGGTTCGAGCGAGAATTGCTTGACTTTGTTCATAGCAAGCACGAGTCACTGATCAGCGACCTGACTAACAAGCCGGAACTGACAGATGACGCAGTCGAGCGGATTGTCACGGCAGTGAAAGAATTCAAATCGATGTACCAAGGCGGCGAAAGGTAATCGGCCATGGCCAACGCACGTGCTCTCGACAAGCGACGTAAATCAATCCGCAATATCCGCAAGATCACGCGGACAATGGAATTGATTGCTACGGCTCGCTACAAGAAAGCGATGGATCGGGCAGCGGCTGCGACCGCTTATACCGATCAAATCACGAAAATTGTCAAGCGTCTTGCCGATGCAGGGACTGACGTACAGCATCCGCTGCTGGAACAACGCGATCAAATCAACTCCTCGCGTGTTTTGGTGCTGGCTAGTAATCGAGGACTGTGTGGCGGCTACAACGCGTCCGTGTTGCGGACCGCCATGCCCCATATTCGGTCTCTCAACGACGAAATCGGTAATGTCACCGTCGACGCATCGGGCAAGCGAGGCGTCAACGGACTCAAATTCCGCGGTGTTGATACCGACAAGCGGTTTTTGCAGTTCGAAGATCAGCCAGCCTATAACGAAGTCGAGAAGATCGCAGAAGATTACTTGGCACAATACATCACGGGCAAAATTGATCGCCTCGACGTGATCTACACGAAATTCATAAGCACTTCAAAACAGGTCGCGATGATCGAAACCTTGCTCCCGCTCGGTTCGATCGCGAATGACACGTCCGCTGATGAGTCAAATGCAGGACTGTCCGCTGGCACGAATTCTCAATACGAGTTTCTGCCGTCGGCCGAGAGCATTCTCGAGGAAGTCGTGCCAACGAGTTTCAAGGTCAAACTATTTAAGTGCTTCCTCGATGCCGCCGTGTCCGAGCAAGTTGCTCGGATGATCGCGATGAAGGGAGCGACCGAAAGTGCGGGTGACATGATTAAGCAACTCTCGATGACCTACAACCGTGCTCGCCAGAGCCAGATTACGGGCGAGATCATGGAAATCATCGGCGGAGTCGAAGCATTGGAAGGCTAATGCTTGCTCGCGGGAAGCTATGAGGGTCTCGCTGTTAGCTTTTCCAACCGACGATTTCTGTTTTGAGACAACTGATAAATTTAGCGCTCCTCTAGGGGCCGTACCATTCCTTATTTTCCGAGCTAGTAGCTAATAGCTAGCAGCTAGTAGCTAATTACGAAGAGCGTTTCCCATGTCCACTGCAACTGAAAACCAAGCCGTCGGTCGTGTCTCTCAGATCATCGGATCGACGTTCGATGCTGAATTCCCTGAAGGGCAGCTTCCGAAAATATACAACGCCTTGACGATCCGCAGCGAACATAAAGGCGTCAAGATTGATCTCGTTGGCGAAGTCCAGCAGCACCTCGGTGGCAGTCGCGTCCGAGCGATCGCACTGGGTAGCACCGAAGGCATGATGCGGGGCATGGACGTTGTCGATACCGGCAAGCCAGTGACAGTGCCTGTCGGCCAAAAGACACTCGGCCGCGTGTTCAACGTCCTCGGTCAACCGATTGACAAACGGGGCCCCGTTGAGGCTGACGATCACTGGCCCATTCACCGTCAGGCACCACCGCTCAACGAACTCTCTACGAACACCGAGTTGTTTGAAACCGGAATTAAGGTCGTCGACCTGTTAACCCCGTTCGTTCGCGGTGGGAAAGCCGGGTTGTTCGGTGGTGCGGGACTGGGCAAGACCGTTATTTTAACAGAGTTGATTGCTCGAATTGCGAGTAGTCACGGTGGTTACTCCGTGTTTGCAGGCGTAGGCGAGCGGACTCGTGAAGGAACCGACCTGTGGCTTGAAATGCAAGACACGGAAATCGGTTCGACCGGTCGCAAGGTCATCGAGCAGACCTGCATGGTGTTCGGGCAAATGAACGAGCCGCCCGGCTCGCGGCTTCGTGTCGCCCTGTCAGCGCTGACGATGGCTGAGTATTTCCGCGACACCACCGGTGCCGACACACTGTTGTTTGTCGACAACATTTTCCGATTCTCGCAAGCTGGTTCGGAAGTATCTGCACTGCTCGGTCGGATGCCGTCGGCAGTGGGTTATCAGCCTACGTTGGCGACAGAAATGGGAGCTCTTCAAGAGCGGATCACGTCGACCAAGAAAGGCGCTATCACATCGGTACAAGCGGTTTATGTGCCCGCTGACGATCCGACCGACCCCGCACCAGCGACGGCGTTCGGCCAGCTCGATGCATTTATTTATCTTGAGCGTTCAATCTCCGAGAAGGGCATCTATCCAGCGATCGACCCATTGGCGTCGAACTCACGGATCCTCGATCCGCAGTACGTCGGCGACCGTCACTATACAATCGCTCGCCGCGTGCAAACGATCCTGCAACGCTATCGTGAACTGCAGGACATCATTGCAATTCTAGGCGTTGATGAACTCAGCGAAGAGGACAAGACAATCGTGCACCGGGCTCGCCGGATTGAGCGATTCCTGTCCCAACCGTTCTTGGTCGCCGAAGTCTTCATCGGCAAGCCAGGTGAAATCACGTCGCTGGCTGATACCATTCGGAGCTTCGAGGAGATTTGCGACGGCAAGTGGGATCACCTTCCCGAACAAGCCTTCATGTATGTGGGCGCGATTGAACAAGCCGAAGCGCAAGCCAAGAAGATGGAGTCGAAATAAACGATGACTATTCGATGTGTCGTGGTCACGCCCGAACGAACGGAACTGGACCGAGAAGCAGATTTTGTCGCGTTGCCGATGTATGACGGTGAACTCGGCGTGCAAACGGGCCGTGCTCCGATGATCGGGCGGCTGGGATACGGTGTGCTGCGATTGCAAACCAGTGAGGGGGCGAAGCGTTTCTTCGTCGACGGCGGGTTTGCGCAAGTTGAGGCCAATGTTGTTAGTATTCTGACCGCACGTGCGATCCCAGTGGATTCGCTCAGTGTGGATGAAGCTAATAAAGCCCTTAGCGACGCGTTGGAATTGCCAAGCGACACGCCTGCATTGGCAAAGATCAAGGACACGGCCGTGCACCGCGCCCGTGGCCAGCTGCGAGCATCACGGTAAGCGATTAGCCTTATCGGTCGCTGAACTCGCGACCGCTTGCTATATCTCGTCTTCGCGAAGTCCGTCCAGAACGGCGAGTACCGCCCGGCGACCGAGCTGATTGGGATCGCGGTGAGGTCGCAGCACGTGGAAGAATTGGCGTGACTTCTGAGAACCTCAATCGGGCGATGGTGGGCATGCGCCGGCCCGCCAAGGTCCCGAGCTGATTAACCGCTGGGTTCCAGGGCGTGCCGCCTGTATGGAATTTCGTTGCCGGGCGTTAGAATCGGGGAAATGCCGCTGGCCGGTGGCGTCAATCTCGTGCGAACCCTCCGCAACTCTGTTCTGAGGAAGGTGAAGTGCCCCCTTTCAATGACAGCGATTATGAAGCGCCGATGGATCGCAATTCTGTTTCTACGCTGTATCGAGAAGTCACCCAGGCCGCCTTACTAGGTCTGGTCGTCAATCTGCTACTCGGTGTCGTTAAGCTCGTCGGTGGGATTGTAGGCAGCTCTTTTGCACTCGTTGCTGATGCGGTCAATTCGATTGGTGATGTCGTGACGACACTCGCCGTGCTGTTTGCCTTGCGTGTGGCACAGCGTCCTGCAGACGCGGAGCATCCTTACGGTCACTCGCGAGCGGAAGGAATTGCCGCGACGAACGTGGCACTTTTGATCATTGTCTCTGCACTCTTGGTGGCGTGGGAGGCGATTCATCAATTTGGGACGGTTCACACCGTCCCCGCAGCGTGGACTTTGTGGATTGCCGGCGTCAACGTCGTCATCATGGAAGGCTTGTATCGATACAAGGTCCAGGTGGGCAGACGCACAGGTTCGGCTGCCATCATCGCGAACGCGTGGGATCATCGCAGTGACGCTTTGTGTGCACTCGCAGTATTGATTGGTCTGATTGCTGTTCGCATTGGGGGGCCCCGCTTCATGTGGGCGGATGAAGCTGCCTCGCTAGTCGTCGTGGCCGCCATTGTATGGACCGGCGTACACCTGTTTCGCTCCAGCGCCAGCGAACTGATGGACGTTCAAGCTGACTCGGGCTTCGTCGATCAGATCCGGGAGGCAGCGTTTTCGGTGGAGGGTGTCGAGGATGTGGAGACCCTCTGGGTACGTAAGTCTGGGCTGGAGTACTTTGCTGATATTCACATTGAAGTGGATCAAAACTTAACTGTCGCGGCTGGCCATCGAATTGGTCACCGCGTCAAAGATCACCTGCTCGAGCAGTTCGTTAGCCTACGAGACGTGCTCGTGCACCTGGAGCCGTTCCCGCACGAACGGCATTCCGCAGAGGGCTGAGCACTCATCTCAAAGGGTGCGCACCAAGCCGGTTCGGAAACAGCGGACCAACGCGAGGATGCGGCTCGGGACGATGATCCCCAGCGACGACTCCGATACTCAGTCCGCCGAAGACCGATCGCCGTTTTCGACAACGATTGATTGGATCACGCCATCGAGCACTCGGCTTCGCAGGACTTGGCCCGGCTGTACCGCGTCGACGGCGCGGATCACGTCGCCGTGCTCGTTTTGCGTGACGCTGTAGCCTCGCGCGAGAACATCCAGTGGCGAGAGCGCCGAGACAGCGGCGGTGAGTTGTTGCAGGCGACTTCGCTGCTGTTCGACCCGTCGCCACATCAACGCGCGGGCGCGCTCGTCGAGTTCGTCAACGATGCGACTGCGGTCGTGAACGATTTCAAAGGGATTGCGAAAGATGGGGCGCGATTGGATCCACCCGAGCCGCTGGCGTGACCCGTCGATCCGCTGAAACAACGATCGTCGCATAGTTGCGGCGAGCGCTTCGAGCACGTCAACGAGGACCTCCCGATCGGGCAACACGCGACTGGCGGCGTCCGTGGGCGTTAACGCGCGGACATCTGCCACGAGATCCGATAGCGTCACGTCGATTTCGTGACCAATCGCCGATACGGTAGGAATCCGCGAACGAGCGAGAGCGCGGACGAAATTTTCGTCATTGAACGACCATAGATCTTCGAGCGATCCGCCGCCGCGGGACACGATCAGCACGTCCGGGCGGGGATCGAGCTGGTGAGCGACTGCAATCCCGGAAATCAACGCCTCGACGCTGCCCGGCCCCTGAACGCTGGCCGGGATCAACACGATTTCAACACCTGCGTGACGCGCAGCGGCAGCTTGCAAGAAGTCGCGAATCGCGGCTCCTGTCGGACTGGTGATGATCGCAATTTTGCGTGGCAGGCGAGGCAGCACCCGTTTCCGCTCAACTGCGAAAAGACCTTCCGACTCGAGTTTCGCTTGTAACTGAGCCAAGGCGAGTTGCAGCGCACCCATGCCTTGCGGTTGGCACTTTCGCACCACCATCTGCACGGTGCCGCGGGCCGCGTACACTTCAACATCGCCAAAGCACAACACGCTTTGGCCATCATCGAGATCAAATGGCAGTCGCTCAGCGACGCTTCGCCACATCACACCACGCAACTGCGAGCGTTCATCCTTCAGGGTGAAGTAGAGATGACCGCTGCGAGGACGCGCGATGTCCGTGATCTCCCCGGCCACCCACATGCTCGATAACGATGACTCGACCGCTTGTTTGATCCGCAGCGTCACCTCGCTGATGCTGAGAGCTTCCTCGGCGGTAGCGGCAACCGGTTTCTTTACAGCCACCTTTGCGCGTGGCGACTTCTTCAGTGGCGATGATTTTTTCTGGATGCCTGATCTGGCTGTGCTGGGTCGCGCGGGGGGACCGTCGTCCAGCGAACCATCCTCACCACCAAAATCAAATGGGAGTTGTTGTTCGCGGCCTGTCATGGGGCCGACTCAACCGAGCGCCGCGATCGTCGACGCCGTCCCGACTTCGCAAATTTGGCACGCACGCCCGCGACAGCTTCGAGCAGCCGGTCAACTTCGGCGGGTGTGTTGTAAAGATAGCAACTTGCCCGCGTGGTCGCCGTCACGCCGATCGCTTGATGCAGCGGCATTGTGCAGTGATGGCCTGCTCGCACCGCCACGCCGCGTCCGTCGAGGAACTGGGAGACATCGTGTGCGTGCACACCCTCGATTAGAAAACTGTTGATTCCTGCCTTCTTGTCGGCGGATGGACCGATGACTCGAACCCCATCAATCTGTCGCAAGCCTGCATCAACACGCTCGCCCAAGACGCGTTCATGCGCGTGAATGCGGTCCATCCCTATCGACGAGAGATAATCCAGTGCAGCGGCTAAGCCAATCGCTTCGACGATGGGTGGTGTGCCGGCTTCAAATTTCTCAGGCAGTTCGTGCGTCGTGAAACCTTCGGTCGTGACGTTCAGTATCATTCCGCCGCCCCCAAGAAACGCAGGCATGGCATCCAGTAATTCTCGCTTGCCATAGAGCACACCGATACCGGTTGGGCCACAGACTTTATGACCGCTGAACACTAGGAAGTCAGCAGCCCATTGTTGCACATCGATTTGTTGGTGCGGCGCAGCTTGGGCGGCGTCGATGAGAACGGTCGCCCCGTGATCATGGGCCAGCGAGGTCCATCGCTGCACCGGATACTCACTGCCCAGCGTGTTGCTGGCAGCAGCGAATGCAAACATTTTCGGCTTGAATCGATCGAGATACTCAGCCACGACTGTATCGGAGATCTCAAAGTTTTCATCCATCGGGATGAATTCCACGCGGCAGCCGGTGCGAGCGGCGAGTTGGTGCCAGGGAACGATGTTGGCGTGATGTTCGCTGATCAGAGTCAGGATCACGTCTGTGGATGAGACATTGGCGTCACCCCATGAACGAGCAACCGTATTGATCGCGGCCGTGGTCCCTGCAGTAAATATGATCTCCTGTGTCGAAGACGCGTTTAGGAATCCCGCAGTCGTCCGCCGGGCCGCCTCGTAAGCACGGGTCGATTCCTCACTGAGCGTGTGAATGCCCCGATGAACGTTGCTGTAGTATCGCAAATAGCAGTCATCCATCGCCTCAATTACTGCGCGGGGGCGCTGAGTCGATGCCGCGTTATCGAGATATACCAGTTGCTCGCCGCTAGTCACAGTCCGATCGAGTATAGGAAAATCCTGCCGGATTTGGTCGGTATCGAGCAAACTCATTGTTCCTCCTCCAAAGATGGGCCGCCGAACGATGTCGACTGACCGGAATCGATTTCGTCATCGTTCTCGGTCACACTCACGTCTGCGTCGGTCCCGACCGGGCGTTTCAGAGCTCCCTGCAAGACCTTCCAACTGAGCAAGCAGCATTTTTGACGATTGGGTGTCAGCTGCGGGCCGAACAGGTGGAGCATGTTGTCGGCCGAGAATTTCTCCACCTCCTCAATCGACTTTCCTTCAATCTCTTCCAATAACATCGAGGCAGACGCTTGGCTGATCACGCACCCGTCGCCATCAAACCACGCTTGCGCGACCCGGCCTTGGTCATCCAATCGTAAATCGATGTGGATTTTATCGCCGCAGAGAGGATTTTTTCCATCGTGGGCGTGAGTGGCACTCGCTAAAGCCCCCCGGTTGTAGGGGTCCTCATAGTGATCGAGCACGTTCTCTTGGTAAATGTCCTGATCGTCGGGATTGTCCTGGGGGTGGGGCATCGGCGTGGAAACATAAGCTGGCGTGGAAGGATAGGCGACAGGAGCTAGCCGAGCACTGGTTTCTCGCGGGTCACCTGTGAGGCAGCTCCTCCCTTTCACTCTACGCAAGATGTCAGAAAAAGGAACGGCCCCTCAAACCGTCAATCATGACAGACCGGACTCAATTGATTGTCAGGTCGTTCAATTACTGTCACGAGCGCGTGATGCCACGTCACAGTGGGAACCGAGCAGGAGCAGGAATTCAGAACGATTTTTTTAAATATTGAGTTGTCGTGATCGCTGCTGCACGCCGTAAAACATGGAAATCGAGGTCCGCACGACTTCAGTGGGCTCGCCGAATATTGCCGTCCAGAATTCGATTCCCGATAACCCGCCCGGCAGCCGATGTCTCCCGAGACGACCGCGCAAAGAGAGCGACATCGTCGCATAAAAACAAAACCGAAGTGATCCTGCTCGCTTCCCGACACCCTAGTGGCATGCAGGCGAAGGGGTGGCGAAATTTGAGCACGAGCACAATTGCGACAATGCGTAGTCGATGTGACGGCGGAGCGTCCGCTGGTATGGTTCGCCTATCGTAGAGATCTGTTGTCGACGGCCTATTTTGAACCCGCCGCTGTTGGTAAAACGCTGGGTGATATGCCAGCTTCCCCCACCCCTGACGTCATGGTGCCGCCCGCGGCCACGCCTGAAGCTGGCTGAAATGGCGTCCCCAATCGATGGAAAGAAGTCATTAATCAATGAGTGGATATCTGCACGAACTCACTCTACGCTTGGCGATCGGTGCTACCGAGCTGCCACTGGAGTTGCGCGATTCACACGCTCGCTGGCTTCACCGCCAACAGCGCCATGACGGAGGTTTTGCAGGCCGCGAAGGTGACAGTGATCCGTATTACACAGCGTTCGCGCTGCGATCGTTATGGGTTCTCGACCGATTGGATAAAGCAGTTGCGGAACGCGCCGGAGATTTTTTGCGTCAGCGGCTGACTCGTCGGGACAGCGTGATTGACTTGATCTCACTGATTTTTGGGGCCGCAATCTTGGAAATGGCCGCCGGTGAGGTGGTTATTTCTGACGAGGATACGACTTGGCGAACCAACGTAGCGCGTTTGCTCAGCGAATTGAGATGCAGTGATGGCGGATTTGCCAAGACGCCCGAGGGCCGGGCCGGCAGCACCTACCAATCGTTTCTCTGTGTGCTCTGCCATGAACTGATGGAAGTGCCTGTCCCTAACGTCGACTCGTTAATTGGGTTTATCGACTCACAGCGGCACGCCGATGGCGGTTACCTGGAGATTCGTGCAGCCAAGCGTCCAGGCGTGAATCCCACTGCCGCCGCTATCGGGACGCTCAAAGCCCTCGGAAGGCTCGACATCGCTAGCGAGGGCGACACCATTGAGTTCCTACTCGAGATGCAGGGTGATGAAGGCGGACTGACCGCCAACACACGAATTCCTTTCGCCGATCTCCTGAGCAGCTTCACGGGACTGACCACCCTCGTTGATTTAAACGCCGCCGAACGCCTCTCTATTCCCCGGGTTGCGCATTACGCCCACTCGATGCAGTCCCCCGCCCAGAGCGGCTTTGTCGGTTTCACGCTCGACCATACACCCGACGTGGAATACACGTTTTATGGCATTGCGACACTGGCGATGTGCGCCGGCCTTAGCTCCGTCTGACTAAAAGGATCGTATTGGGCTGGCAGCGACGAATTTGCGGATTGTATTCAAGCTCAGGGCCGATTGTGCCGATTAAACCAGACAGCGCGTTAATGAACCGGTTGCGCTGAACCCCACCGCATTGAACGCAGACGATTTCGAGTAGGACATTCGGCAGACCTCTCGAGACATCGATTTGTACCGCGATTCACCGCAAGAGGCGGAAGCCATGATTCTCTGGACGATCAAGCTCATCAGCAGCGTTCGCAAGGCGATTGCGGGAAGAAGGCATCCCGGCCAACTCGCCTGGGGCGTCGCGCTGGGGGCCCTCATAGGCATGATCCCACACGGGAACCTGCTGGCCGTCGTGTTGGTGCTGTTCGTGCTGATGCTACAGGTGAATCACGCCATGGTCGCCCTGGTGGGCGTTGCTGTCACTTTTTTAGCGCCACGGCTGGATCCTGCATTCGACTCGCTCGGCCGCTGGTGCTTCGAACAACCCGGGGTCGCTGATCGACTTGCGGTGGCGTGGCAGTACCCGCTCGTACCGTGGACGGATCTGAACAATACCATCGTGATGGGCAGTTTTATCATCGGGCTGGCCTCGGTGGGGCCGCTATTGATGGTTACCTACCCACTGTTTCGCGCCCTGGCACCTGTATTGGTTGACCCCGAGGCCGATGCGGATTCGCAAACCGCCCCCCAGGACGAGACCAAACCGGAGCCGACGGCTGCCGGCGACGCTGAGAGCGAGCCTACTGCGCCAAACGTGGCGACACCGACAGTAAAACGGCTCGATACCAGCCATGCGGCACACGATAGCAGCCACGTCGACACACGCGACGCGTCGGAGAGTAGCACCTCACCTGTCAACCCTGCCCAAGCTGATTCCATCACGGCAGAGAGCGACATTGCAGTAGGTCCGTCTGGCACAGACGCTCGGAGGCCGCAGACAGGATCATCCGAGCGGGTGCCAGCGACATCACAGTCCGCTCAAGATTCGACGCCGCCTCGCGCCATCCCGCAGCCCGTAGCCGCGTCGAACGCGTTGCGCCCCACTCGCGTCGCGATTGGCACCTCCGTGTCGCGCCGGGTAAATACAACTGAAACGGTCGCTGCGGCCCGAGCCGCACAATCCACGAGGGCAGACGATTCCACTGAATCGCCTGTCGACGAACAGCACAAGATTGATGAAGCACTGAGTTACTTGCTTCGACAGTTGCGTGATTCCAAAGACAAGGATGCAGCATGATTCGTTGGCGCTTTCTACTGACGCGGTTGATTATTGCCGCTGCGATCTTAATGATTCTCTCGGTAGGCCTCGGGCCCGTCGCGAGCTACATCACCGTCGCGGGCTTGCAAGCATCGACAGGTGCGCGTGCCGAGATCGGCTCGACTGAGGTGAGTTTGTACCCGCCTTCGGTGCGGTTCGCGAATGTGCACGTGGCCGATCCCCGAGACGGGAAAGAATTCCGCGATGCGTTCATGGCTGACTCCATCGAGTTAGCGATTGATGGCGACGCGTTATTGCGCCGCCGCTGGGTGATTCGCGAAGGCAAGATCAGCGGCTTGCAAATTGGTTCCCAGCGAGAAACCACCGGACACTTCGACGTTGAGCCTGAGGCCATCGATGAATCCGCAGGTCCATCGATGATCGGGCAGCTGCTTTCCACGGCGACACGGGGCCTCACCGATCAGGCTGAGCAGATCGGTGAAAATCTGGAAACAGTGAAGACTGGCGAAGACATTCGTCGCCGCTGGAAAACTCAATACGAGACGCTCGTCACACAGGCTCGCAACCTCGAGAACCGCGTGAAGACGATTCGCTCGGCTGCCAAAGGCATCGATAATCCGCTACGCGACTGGCCGGAACTTGAGCGCACCCTTGCCGAGGCGCGTACGGCTCGGGAAGAATTGCTTGAAGTCCGCGAGGCCATGAATGAAATGCCTGAACAGCTTCGCGGCGATCTGGTCAAGCTCGATCGAGCCCGGCAAGCGGACCTGGCGAAGGTTGATGCCTACGTGCCCGGTGACCTCAGTGAGTCCAAAAACTTTGGCGTGGATCTGATTTCGGCGCAAATCCATAGCTACCTAACGCAACTGCGTGGCTACCTCGACAACGGTCGGACGCTCGCCAATTACACCGTCGTCGCCCCCGATTCAGAGCGAGTTCGCGGCGAGAATTTTGACTTCCTAGGCAAGCGTCGCCGCCCGGAAATGTTGATCGAGCAATGCCAAGTCGACGGCCTGATGCGTGCCAGTGGCAAGACTTACTCGCTGACTGGGTTGATCGAGAATATGACCCCTCAGCCTGAGTATCTGGCTGAGCCCACACGTGCTCGACTGTTGCTTGAAGGTCCAGAGACCGTGCAGGTAGACTACATTCGAGACCGGCGTCAGGGCACGCTCAACGATCGCTTGACGCTGCACTGGCCACAGATGCGGGCCGATCCCATGCGATTGGGAGATGGCAAGAATGTTGCGGTGGCGATTAACGGTGGTCAACGAGAGGTATGGGTCCAATTGGACAGTCAGGGGGAGAAGGTTCAAGGACGCCTGGTGAGTAAACAGATTGGCGTGAACATGCATCTTGACGTTGACGGTGCTGCCGCCAACTCGGCTGCGGTGGTATCGATGAATCAGTCCTTGGCAGCGGTGGACAGTATCGACGTCGATGCTGCCTTCCACGGTGACTGGAAGAAGCTCGACCTCGACCTGCATACTAACCTCGGCAACGTGTTTGGTGACGCGATCCAAGATGCGATCGCGCTGCAACTCGACGATAGCAAAGCGAAACTCGCGGCCAAGGTGGAAGACGCTCATCGAGAACAGATGCTGCAACTTCGCGAGTGGATGTCGAAGCAACAAACCGAAGCTCAGTCGCTACTCGCATCGGCGGATCGTTCCATCGAAGAAATGAGCCAGAAAGTACTCGCCGAAGTCGGCGATGCTGACAGTTACCTCGGTAAACTTCAGTCCGCCTTGGGCAAGAGCCTACGCTAATCCAATCGATGGTGTAGGCGTGAGCCTGCGGAGCAGCGGGCGGCGAGGAGCCGCTCACCTGTTCCGCTTCACACTATCGGCAAGCGTTCAATCGAGATCCGCAAATGAGCGTGAATCGCGTTCGCCAAACGGCGCCAAAATTTCAGGCAAGTGGCCGTCGGCTGGACGGAAGACGTCAGGCAGAGGGAGCAACTGATCGAGATACTCAAGGGCCGCTCGGCCATGCAGTGATCGTAGCTCTCCAGCTTTCGCCCACGTCCCACAGGTACCGCACAGTGTGACCGTGGTCGTCTTCTTACCCGGCGGGGTAATGCTCACTGCATATGCGGGGCTGTGTCCACAAAACGGCACGTTGTCATCGTCCGCCAGCTCCTGACGCAGCAGCGCCCGCAAGCGTTTCGCTTCTGCAATGTTGAGGACGCGTCTGCCGATCACGTCAGCCTCTCTGTTCTGCCACTGAGTCGGCATCGTCTCCTCACCAGCGAATTCGCCGCGTGGATCGAGCAAATGAATCACAACGCGGTCAGGAGGTGCGCCGTGGCACAACGGGGCAGCCATCGCCGCAAACAGCAGAGCGAGAAACAACTTCATGTGACATTCCCAAAATCAAGAACCTAGGGACATCAGTCCCATCAAAATTAGAACTGCTAACGCAACCCCAACGATCACAAGAAACAGTTTTGCGTAGGAAAAAGGTGAAGTCCCAATAACATACTGGGTGTCTTGGCCGCAAATGACAACGCGGTACAGTTGGTTGCGATATCGATAGGCGAGCACATAGGCTGGCAGCGAGTACCGCCGCGTGATCAAGCGTCTGAGTACGATGCTGACGTGAACGTTGCGAAAACGCGTGCCCGGGATGTAGTGCTGCTTAATTTGCTGAGCCGCTGAGGAGTGGATCACCCCAGCGACCTGTTGCCGGGCTTGGCTGCGGGGAATGTCGAAGCGTTCCAACAGCGGATGGTCGCCGCCACCGTGGGGAGTGTCTGCGCCGGTTGCGATCTGCATTCCAGGCGTGATGGCGGCAGCCTCCGCATCGGACAAACCGCGTGAACCGGAAACAAGAATGCTCTCAAAGCGAATATTGTTCTGGCCCGCGTGAGGAGCCCATGCGGAACGCCCCGCTCCCGCATTGGAATCAGCGGTCCAACTGACGAAGGCCTCCGCGTCAAAGATCCACGCAACCCACCATAGCGGTTTGATTTCCGTTAAATGGGACGCCGCCATCAGATCCGATGGAGTGAACCACCCACGCGTACCCAGCCAGCTTCGCAGGGTCGCTCGAGCTTGGTCCATGGTGACGGTCATCGGCAGATAGAGCTCGGTCTGCTCGACTGGATCGGTGATCGTTTGCACTTCGAGCACATCCCCGCAGAACGAGCACGCAGGAGCTTGGAGGTCCGGATCGTATGTGATCGCCGCGCCGCAGCCTCGGCAACGCAGCATCGTCGTCGCAACCTCAGCTCGCACGGTGTCGTCGGCACGAGGAGCAGCTGCACCGCAGATCGCGCAGCGGAGGTCGCCGGACTCCAGTGGTGAGTCGCAGCGTGAGCAGCATCGCTCGTGGACGGGCTCCGATGGTGGCTGTGCGTGCGTCATTGCGTCATCGAGATCAAGGCAAATAGAAGCAGACAAACAATCACGACCGCCAGCACAGTCAGGGCAATCTTCGTGGTTGAAACCGGAACGGTACCGCCCACCCGGCCCGTTTGCCCATTAACGAGGATCTGAATCGGCGGACGATCATCGGCGTAACGCAGTGCATATGACCATACCGGCAGCAACACGAGGTCGATCACCTCATTGGATACGTTTGTATTCGACTGGGTAATGGACGAGCTATCGCCCGGCATGAACTCAGATAGTTTTCGGTTGACCAGGGCGAGAGTCTCGTTGTGTGCGAACTGCAGACATTCCTGTTTGCTGCGTGAGGGCTCCTCTGCCAGCCAACCCGAGATAAACGAGTCTGCGTAGGCGCGCAGAGAACGCAGATCATACGGTTCGATCGCTTCGAGCGCAGCGTTACTGACTCCGCTGGAGGCGGTGACGAGGACGTCGACAACGTAGCACTGGTGGCGCCCTTGAAGGGACCGGTATTCTGTCTTGGTTACCGTTCGCGTCCGCGTGACGGTACGTCCGTTTGAATCGGTCGTTGTGTAAGTTTCTGTTTCGGTATAGTTCTCACCGATCCGAGCGGAATACTCCGTCTGTGTCACCGCGCCATACAAATAGGCCGGCAAATAGACGCCATGAGTCAGCTTGGGCACGGCGCGTTTGAAATCGGAGCGTGCAAAGATGCTGCTTCGCGAAATCCATTTTCGAACGGCCGCCGATGCGTGATCGTGATTGACGGTAAACGCGACTAAAAAAGTGGGTTCAGGACGATTGACGCCCGGCGGCCGGTGGATAATCGACGGTGAGGCGCAGTACGGGCACGTCGTCGATCGCACGTTCGCGCTGACATGCAACACGGCTCCGCACGATTGGCAGGCAATCTCCTGTTCGCCGGTCAGTTGCGATGAATCAGCCGCCATGAAATTGGATTCTTAAAGCAAACTGTCGACGGGCAGCACCATGATTTTTCCGTCGCCGATTCGGCCGGTTCGAGTGACTTCCAAAATCTTCTCGATAACACCGTCTAGGCGAGCATCGTCGACCCAGAGAGTGATTTCAACCTTGGGTAAAAAAACCTGGGAGTACTCCGTATCCTGATACTGGTCGAGATAACTCTTTTGCCGTCCATATCCTTTCACTTCGTGAACGGAGAGGCCCTCCAAGGGGGCGCGTTGCAGCGCGTTGAGAACCTTCTCAGCAAGGTGCGGTGCGACGACGGTAACAACTTGCTTCATCGCATTTCTGACGGAGTTTGACCATTAGGAAAGTCGAGTCGGGCGATCGACTACTTGAGCCGAGACTCGCTAGACCGGGTGAAGATGTAGCCCGGCGTCTCACCGCCCCCGGCCCAGGCTCTGCATTCTACACGCCTTCGTTAGGAGGTTGCTACCACTTTCCGGGCGAGGAGCTCACCGATTTGAACCGCGTTGGTGGCGGCACCCTTCCGCAAATTATCACTCACACACCAGAACGCGATGCCTGACTCAGAGCTGATGTCTTGGCGAATGCGTCCCACGAAAACATCATCTCGCCCGTCACAGTCACGCGGCATCGGATAGATTTGATTGTCGAGATCGTCAACCACTGTGACGCCTTCAGCGGCTTCCCATAGCTCTCGAGCTTGCTCGACGGTGAGTGGTTGTCGTGTCTCAACCAAGATTGATTCACTATGACCCGTCGCGACAGGCACACGCACTGCGGTGGGACAAACGGCAATTGATTCGTCACCGAGGATCTTGCGAGTTTCGTATACCATTTTCATCTCCTCGCTGGTGTACCCAAGATATTTTTGGGAACCGATCTGAGGGATCAAATTGAATCCAATGGGGTGCTGGAACGTCGATGGTGTGTGCGTTTCGCCTCTGAGTGATGCTTCAACGCTCGCGTTCAATTCCACGTTCCCCGCCAGTCCCGCGCCACTGGTCGCTTGGTACGTGCTCACCACGACGCGGCGGATTCCGACAGCCGCATGCAGCGGCGCCAGGGCAACAACCATCTGCGTGGTACTGCAGTTCGGACTCGCAATGATGCCGTGATGGTTATCGACGGCCTGCGGGTTGACTTCAGGGATCACGAGCGGAACCTGGGGGTCCATCCGCCAATAACCACTCTCGTCGACAACGATCGCTCCCGCTTTGACAGCCCACGGCGCGAACTCCGCCGATACTTCGTCCGGCGTGCTGGCGATGACCAGATCCACGCCTTCAAATGCAGACGGTTCGAGCAACTCCACTGTGATTTCCTCGTCCCCGAACCGCACCTTCGTACCCGCACTGCGCGCTGAGGCCAGCAACCGCAACCGCCGCATCGGAAAGTTCCGTGCGTGCAGCTGATCAAGGACAATTCGACCGACGGCGCCGGTGGCGCCGACGAGGGCAACGCAATCAAACATTACAGCAGAAGTTTAGGAGAAAGTTGGATTCAGGGTACTTATCAGACAGGACTTGGGTTCAGACAGAGCGGGGGCACGAGCTTCACGTTGGACGCGGCCTCCTCTGCGCGCTGAACCCCTTCTTAACGTCGGGCGAATCGGCGAGCGATGGCCTCGCGGGGCAGCGGCATGATCTTTGCCGCTCCGCCCGTATTGTGCAGCAGATCAGCTCGGTCAGGTTTGCCCTCGGCGTCTTCATACTGTACCAAGTACGCACCGACCTGGATCCCGCTCTCTTCGTATACCGGTGGCCAAAACTCTTCGCCGCGGATGGCCAAAGTTTTTGCCAACAATCGGGTCGCACGGCCAGAAAAACCGCTGAGGACCATGTCAAGTCGACCGAGGGCCTCGCGGAATAGATAGAATACCAACGCGACATCCTTACCGTTTCCGCCAGCATATTCCCACGTGCCGTCGTCTTTCTCGTAGTAGAAGCCGGGGTTGGGAGCGTCTTCGTTCTTGCTCAATCGCATCCCAGCGGAGGCCCCATCCGGCTTCGGGTCGTTGTCGCGGTATCGCAAAAAGAACGGACAGGAGCGTGCGGACACGTCATCGACGTCGTCTTCAGTGACAAATGGCGTGCAGCCGAACGCTTCAGAGAACAACAGTTCCACGGTTGGATTGCTCTTCACACTGCCGATGCAGATAATACCGCGATCGCCCGCGCCATTTTGGAATCCGTCATAGACTTCGCTGGCTCGCTCGCGAGCATCTTCCAAGGAAACCTGTCCAGGGCTCCACACCAATGACTGCTGGATTCGATCGGGGCTCGGGACGTCGGCCGCCCGGGTCGATGCATCCGGCGAGGATTTGTCGCCGAGGTGTTTCGCGACGCCGCCGAGTGTCGAGATCCCATTGAGCAACTCACCGACCAGCACCGAATCGCTGGCGACGACCATCGCGTTCTCCGGTGATGCTTCGCCCTCGCCTTGCCGAACACCGACGACAATCTCGATATCGCTGCGCCGCGCCAACAATTCCCAGAAGTTCTCCGCGTTGATTGCAAACAGGGCACCTGGCAGCTCGTCAGCAGTGGCGTGTCCCTGATCGATGAGGTAGTCACATAAACGCGAGAGCGCGTCCAGAGGGATGTATTTTGCTTCGTTCTTAAGCAGCGACGCAACTTGATGTCGGTCGAGCCCGGTATGCTCGACAATCGCTTTGATCGTTCCTGGCCGCTTGCGGCGGTCAGGGGTGTGGCCGAGAAGTTCGGCAAGCCGAAAAGCGTATCTCATAGGTGCTCTTTTACAGCAGAAGGAGAAGTGAAAAGAATTTGGGTCCCGCGGAGAGAAAACCCCATCGACCGCACCGATTGACAATCTTTAATGGGCAATGATCACCCATTCGTAAGATTTCCGCAGGCTCCTATCTTGCACCGGTGATTTCGTAAGGGCAAGTAGCCTCACCCTACCAAGCGAATGCGAGCTGGTCTATCCGTGGTCGGCTACGGAGATTCTACTCGATTGATCGAGGCGGAGGCGGGTGGATGACAACGATTCGCAACCATTTTCGTTTGATTCGCTTTGCCGCGAATGCGCAGCCAAACGTCAAAAACCACGGCGCCGCGTTAAAATCTGGGAAATCGTGACCCTGGAGAAAGCGCAGCAGTCGGCGATGGCGGTAGAATGAAGGTAAGTCAATTTGCAAACCTCGCCCGCAGCCGGATCGCCGCATTGACCTGCGGTTGTCGCTGCTGCACTAACCAAATCCCCACGTCTGAGAAGCGATTTGTCCGAATCGACATCTACCGCCACCACCGCGATCAAACGCCCGGGCCCTGACCGCGGCTCCGAAGCGGCGGCCCTCGTTTCACCCGGTCGCTCACCCGCAACGTCGCAAGACGCGACGGAGATGTTTGTGCGCTCGCGTATCGAGACAGCCCAAACCGCACTCTGGCGAGCAGAATTGACGCGCCGTGTGCTGACGGTCGTCATCGCGATGATGGCCATCGGACTGCTGTGGGTTGCCATGGACCAGTGGATTTTTTCGCCTGGCCCGGTCGGTCGCACACTGGTGGCGATGGCGTTGAGTATCGCGTTGGTCGCATACATTTATTGGCAACTGTGGCCGGTCATGCACCTGCGCATCAGCGAGGACTACGCTGCCCGTGCTTTGGAACGCGATCATCCTGAACTCGGCCATGCCTTATCGAGCTATGTCAGTCTGCGACGCCAACGATCCACGCATCCAGGAGGGCAATTGGCACAGCGGGTCGTGCAGTCAGTCGGCAGTAGCGCTGCCGCGAAACTGCGCCACATCGACGCGCCACCACGCGAGGCGACCGGGCTGGCCACCTGGTGGGCAGTGACCATTGCCCTATTCGCTGCCGTCGCGATCTACGCTTCGGCATCCCCTAAAAATTCGGTCCAATCGGTAGCCCGTTTGGCTCTTCCGCTGGCATCCCTGGAGGCTCCCAAGCGAGTGGTGATCAGCGATGTGGTGCCCGGAAATGCCGAGAGTCTGGCCGGGCGAAACATCGAAATTGCCGCCACAGTCGTCAATCTTCACGACGACGAGCCTGTGTACTTTGTGTGGGAATCCAATGCATCTCCGGCCGATCTGTCGGACGCAAGCCCGGTAGCAAGCGAAGAATCTAGTCGGACGCAAGTTCGTTTACTGCCGAGTGACACGGTCGATGTCTCCGATCGATTCCTAGCGAGCGTTCCGATCTCGCATCATGCACGCGGCACCCGGCGATATCGGATTGTCGCAGGGGACGCTGAGGCTGGCCCGTTTCAGATTTCCATCCGTGATACTCCCGTCGTGCAGATTCGGGAAATCGTTTACGAACCACCTGCTTATACCGGAAAATCGCGTCGCACCAGCCACGTCGGAGCGATTCGCGGCGTCGACGGTACACGCGTCAGGTTAGCCGCCAACGTGAATCGCCCGATCCGTCGGGCGGTCATCGAGTTCAATCCACGCAAGGTTGGTCGAGAAATCCAAGCGACTGCGGGGGTCCGCGAAATGCAGCTCGCTACCGATGGAACCGGCGTCGAATTTAGTTTCCCACTGAGGCTGCGCGGCGGTTCAGCAATCCCTCTACAAGACTATCGGCTGCGTGTGTGGGACGACGCAGGTCAAACTAATTCGGACCCGATCGTCTACCCCATCGAGATCGTCGAAGACCTGCCGCCCGAGATTAGCATTGTTGTTCCACAACAATCTCCTGTCGACGTGGCCCTGAATGGGTTCCAAAACTTTGAAATTCACGCCGCCGATGTTGACTATGGACTAGCCGAAATTGAATTGGAAGTCCGTCGTGGAATCGACTTGATTGCTCGATCGAGTCTGTGGAAACAGCCAGCAGGCAAACTGGGGAATCAGGTCGTTGAGTATCGTTTTCAGCCGTCGCGAATCATCATTGCGGCAGGCGGCCGATCCCGACGTGGTGGCGGACTGAACGTCGGCGACGAAGTCGAAGTCGTTGCCATTGCAACGGACAATCGATTTGATCCCAACGACGAATCCATCGCTGCAGGTGTCACGAAGACGCACCCGATCCGGCTGCGAATTACTGCCGCAGCGGAGCAGACCAATGAGAATGAGCAGGAACCGGCAGACGGCCAACCACAGGAGCAAGGCCAACAGGGAGCAGGCCAACAAGGAGAGGGACAACAGGGCGAGGGACAACAGGGCGAGGGACAGCAAGGCGAAGGACAGCAAGGCGAAGGACAGCAAGGAGAGGGACAGCAAGGAGAGGGACAACAAGGAGAGGGGCAGCAGGGAGAGGGACAACAAGGAGAGGGACAACAAGGAGAGGGACAGCAAGGCGAGGGACAGCAAGGCGAGGGGCAGCAAGGCGAGGGGCAGCAAGGAGTGGGGCAGCAAGGAGAGGGGCAGCAAGGAGAGGGACAACAAGGAGAGGGACAACAAGAGCGTTCTGCGCAGGGGAACCGCGCAGGGAGCGATGACTCCACCGCCGCAGCGAATTCGGATAATGAAGCAGCTGCCGAGGATGGGCAGACGCAAGATGGAAGCACCGGAAAACGCGGAAGTTCGGCGGCTGGACAATCGAGTCAGCCGCCCCAGGACGATGCTGAGGCGTTCGAGCGGATCCAAGACTATCTCAACGAGCAACAGCAACCGCCGGCGGACGACGCTCAGGGTGCTGGAGAGACTGGCGACGCGATGAACTCCGGTCAGAATCAATCTGGTACTGAGAAGTCCGATCGCGGCGAAGGTGGAAGACAGCCGAACCCTGCCCAGACCGGCGGTGATCAAGCTGGCAACAACACTTCGCGTGACAATGCGTCGGAGCAACCTTCAGGTGGCCCGTCCGACCAGCGCGAAACGGAGCGAGGCGACGATGAGACGCCGGGGACCGATCCCAACCAGGCTGACCCCGGCGACGACGGGCAGGGTAGTAGTGACCCCAGCACTGGTGGACCGTCTGCCGAAGAGCAGCGTGGTGACGGGCAGCGTGGTGACGGACAGCGTGGTGATGGGCAGCGCGATGATGACGCGCGCGGCGACACGATGCCGGACGTCAATCAACCCAATGACAGAACAGCTGTTGAAGACACGACGCAGCAACCCAGACCAACTGAAAGTGGCGAGGAGAGCAGGGGCGAGACTTCCTCCGAAGTGAATAATCAGGCTCAGCGAGGCGATGACGGAGGTCCATCTGGTGAGGGCGGCAGTGACGGAGGTGAACCTGCGGGTGCAGGATCCAGTGGAACTGATGATGGCGCCGGGAGGGACGACGCCAGCAGTGCTGATAGTGCTGATGACGCTCAGGGTACCGACGCCGCCGATGGGAGCAACAATGCGGAGAACACTCCACAGGATGACCAGAACCAGCGAGGCGACAGCGAATCGGGCAAGCCCGGCAATGAATCAGGCAAGCCCGGCAATGAATCAGGCAAGCCCGGCAATGCGAGCGAAGACCAACCGAGCAGCCCCAGCGGTGGTCAAGAACCGAATGGCTCCTCAGACGGTTCAACCAGTGACGCTAAATCTACTGAACCATCGACTACGGACGATGCATTCGAACCATCCAGCTCATCTGGAAACTCGAAGCCAGCAGATCCCACGGGTACGTCGTCGACGTTGCCGGATGCTGATGGCAGGGACTCATCGAAGGGTGCCGGTGGTGGCCAGTCAGGGGGCGGTGAAGGCACGGGAGACTCGCTCGAGAATGAACTTCCAGATCCCGTGGATTTGGAATACACAAAAGCCGCTACCGACATGGTGCTCGACTATATCGATGAAACACGGACCGACCCAGATCCAAATTTGCTGCAGCGGCTCAAGTGGAGTGAAGCGGATCTACGACGTTTCCGAGACCGCTGGCAGAACGTCAAACCGATCGATGGCGGACCACGCTCGGAGGCTGTCGCCCCCGATGAGATCGAGGAAGCACTTCGCAGTCTGGGTATGCGGCCGCGTGAGATCACAAAAACGACGCAGGGAGACACCGCAGATACTCTCGGAAATCTGCGTGACTCAGGCAATCGTCGCCCAGCACCTGCCGATGTCCGAGACGCCTTCGAAGCGTTTCGTCGCGGCCTCGGACAGTCTGCTGGCGGTCGCAACGAAGGTCGGACCAAATAGCTTTGACATTCGACTTGCCTAACCCTGGCCAACCCGTCCGCGATTGCGATCGATTCTCACGCTACTGGGCGTGCGCCTTCATGCTGCTGATGATTGTCAGCTACCGCCTGTGGCTGCCCCCGTCATGGACGCAGGCATCCTACTACCCAGCAATTCCTTTTGTTGCCTTGCCAGCTTGGTTGTCCGATTGGGTGTCGGTTTTACTCGCACCGATCCTAGTGGTGATGTCAACGATCGTGATCGTGCGACGCGGCGCGTTCAGCGCACGCGTTGCATGGTCGTGCATTTCACTCGCTTTAGCGGCCGGCTTCCTGACGGATCAGCATCATCTTCAACCTTGGGCGTACCAGACGTTCCTGTATGGATGGATGTTCGTGCTGCTGCCTACGAACATGCGGATTGGCGCCTTCCGCATCCTCACGATCAGCATCTATTTATTCAGTTCGCTCGGCAAGTTTGACTATCAGTTTCTGCATACCGTGGGGCAAGAGTTTTTAGCGACCGGAGCGAAATTCACGCATCTCACCATTGACCAATGGAGTGATCGCCGTCGGCTGATCGTGGTCGCCGGGTTTCCGGCTACTGAGCTGCTGATTGCAATTTTGTTGATGCTCCCGCCGACACGCAGGTTGGGCGGATGCATGGCAATTGCAATGCATGCGGGACTGATGGTGTTGCTATCGCCGTGGGGTATGCATCACAGTCTTGGCGTATTGGTGTGGAACGCCGTGTTGGCGGGGCAGGCCTATTGGTTGTTCGTCCGTCGACCGCACTCGAATACAGACACCATCGAGATGGAGGCTGCAGCGTATCGCTCGCCGGGTCTAGTCGTCGGCGGGATTTTGGTACTCCTCGCGGTAACGTTGCCATTGACCGAGCGACGAGGCCGATTTGATCGCGACGCATGGCATTTGGACCACTGGTTATCGTGGGCCTTGTATTCTCCTCATAACAGCCGCGTCGATGTGGAGGTTTATGAGGGCGTGGTCAACTCACTGCCCGCGGCCATGCAATCGGCAGTGTCCGAGGATGACGATGGCGACTCATGGCGAAAACTAGACCTCGGCAAACTATCACTTGCCTCTCGAGGCGTGCCGATCTTGCCTCAAGCGAGATACCAATTGCAGCTCGCGATCGCCATGGCAGAGGAATTTGGGTGGACACATCGAATTCGAGGTGTGTCGCGGTCCGCATCCGACCGCCGAGATGGCAGCCGCACTGAGATTTGGATGAGCGGCCTCGATGAGATGAAAGATGCAGCGCGTGGGAGGTAGTGCAAAGCCCCATTATCACCTGCAAATCACGCCCTCGACCGGACCACAACCTCGACCAGATCACGATCGATACTAGGCGTGGTGACGGCCACAGCGGCGCCACCAAATTGGCAGCAGTGCCGGCCGACATCTACGTCCCCGACATGAAGGCGATGCACAATTCGCTGCCAGCAACCTATTCGCCATGGGGCATCGATTCTCAGCTGAAACCATTACTCAACTCGTTCCCAGGCCGAAACCGGGGAACAAGTTTGTACGAGTCACTCTGCGATTGCGGGAGGAAACAAGCGCAAACTCTGCAGAAGCACGACGAGACAGGCAATGTCAGGCTCGCCGATGTTTCAATGCAGCCGCCTCCCTTATTCGCGAATGAAGGGGCGATCACCCCATCCAATCCGTCCGACTAGGCTTGGAAGGAGCTTCCGCAACCACAGCTCTTAACAGCGTTGGGGTTGTTGAACGTGAAGCCCTGCTTTTCCAAACTATCGAACCAATCGACTTCAGTTCCGTCGAGGTACAAGGCGCTTTTCTTGTCCACAACGACGCTGACGCCGTGGTGATCGTACTTGCTGTCGGCTTTTTCATCGAAGTTGTCATCGAAGTTCAACGTGTAGTTGAAGCCGCTGCAACCGCCACCGGCAACGCCGATCCGCAGTAGCATCGTGTCGTCGAAATTGTGCTCTTTGCGGAAGCGAAGAACTTCTTCGGCGGCGCGTTCTGTGAGTTTAATGGCCATCGTGAGATGAACTCCTATCGAGGAGGAAAGCGAAAATGGGGGACGGGGTTACTGTCGAAGATTGAAAGTGTGGGGGTTAACCGCAGCTTAAATCAATACCAAACACCAACAAACCTAGCAGATCGAGAGAGTATAGCAAATCGCTTGCCAAACCAGTTTCTCCGCCATAATGGCAGTGTTGATGCCTGCATGTGAGCTATCCGAAAGATCATTTACATTGTACCCCGGTAACCGCGTTCTGTCGATCGAATCGCCCATCCGGACCTGGTTACGGCGCCAACTGAAACTCCTTGGGCAACTCGTAGGTTCCCTGGGCTGCCTCGCGAGTTGTCACTTTAATCTCTGCGTCGTCGCCTTCCCCGACCACAACCCAAATCAGCGCTTGTTTCGGGTCGGCGGGGCCGGTTGCGGTGCGATCGGGGTTCGCACCGAGCATCAAGTCGGTAAGCACAGTGCGGAGCGGCAGATCCGACTTGTTAAAATTCCGAACCTGTTGATTCTGGGTGATCCCCATCTTTTGCAGGTCACCGCCGATGATCTCCACCGCCGGTGCCTGATTGCCCTCGGGCAGATCAGCCGCGAACTCATTGATAATGGTGTCGATCGCGAACTGCAGTGATTCCTGGCCGAAACTGACCGACATTGGGCGTTCGAGCATCTCCTCGATAGTAAGTTTTTGCATCGGGCTGACATCACTGGCGGTAGCAATTGTTGTCGTGGTGTTGGCAGCGAGCAGGGTTCCTAGGGCGAGTTGCGGGAGCGCCATCGGCGGCAAATAGGCATTGAAAATGACTTCACGCTTGATGGCCGCTGAACGCACCTGTTCACCCGTGAACATCCACATGCTCGGCAACCGTGCCGCCAGCAGTCGCCAGGATGGGTCGACTTCACCGCTAACGAGGAAGTCCTCCGCTGCCACGGCAGCCTCGTCGATGCGAGCTAAGACTTTGGATTTCAGTGTCGCTGGGTTTTTACCCGGTGCAGCCGCTAGCCGAAGTTCGATATAGCTACCTCGTGGGGTCGTCGTTGACTCGCTGGATGAATACTCCTGCGGTGCAGCCGCCACGCGCACTAGCAGACCACCGCACTCAGGCGTCAATGTCGCACGAATCCAATCCAATAGCGTCGGGGCCGTTTGATTGACCCATGCTCGTGAATCTGCGATCAAGAAATAGGGCGAACTCAACATTGCGATCGCGTCGGTGGGGCGGGACGCCTGCCAAAGTTCCTCGAGTTGTCGCGGCAGCAGCACCGGCGCACCCTCTACCTCAGCCACCTGCGTCATTCTTGCAATTGAGCCAATTGCGAATGCGTCGACGCGTCGTGCAGCCGAGTCACCATCGGCAGATCCGTCGGATGACTGACCGCTAGCCACGAAATGGGGATAGTACGCATCACCGTCAGGATCGTCGCCCGCATAGATTTTGGCTCCGCCTGGAACCACCGCTAGCGATGCCTCCCAGCCTTGAGTGAGTTCATCGAGTGTGCGCGGGGATTTCAAATGGACCGCCATGGCGATCTCAGGGACTCCGTCTCGCCCTGGGAACCACGCCAACGCAAGCAGACGCACATCGTCAAGGGGCACGGCGAGCCGATTTTGTAGTTGAGTCCACAACGTGGACAGCTCCGGGGCGAACGCGTCGCGGAGACCAGTGGCGTTCAGATTAGGTAGATGAAATGTGGTGAGGGCAGCCGGTCCCGGTGGTAGCAACATGGTGGCCCGCAGGCGGTCCTCGTCCGCTGCGTCGATACTGCTGGCCGGATCGGTTGCCAAAAGAGCCGATGGGGGTGCCCACAACATCCGATCATCGGAGACAATCTCGATGGACTCGTTGTCGCTGGCTTTGGTTTGAGATCGGGCCGGAGGTATCGCAGGTCTCGGCTGCTGCGGCGCGGGGCGGCGTCCGGTGACAGACGGGATGACCGCCGGAATCGGTGGGCGCACTCGCTTGGCGACTGGTCGGGGGGCGTCGGGATCTTGAAGTGCCAGAGCTACCACCAACAAGATAATCGGGATCCACATGCTGCCGAGGATCAACCATGCCGTTCGCCGACGACTTGGACGGCGCGGATGACGCTCCGGAACCAGGGGGCGCGGTGTCTTTCCCGATGGAGCCTTTCCCGATGATTGGTCAGCAACACCTGCGTCCGAGGCCGACTCTGCCGATGAGGTGGGCTCGGCCGTGGGACGGGCGGCCGTCGCTGAGGGGGAGACCGTTGGGGATGCCGCCGCGCTGAGGCGACTGGGCACCGCCGTCGTTTTGCCGGAGGAGTGCGAGATTGGGTTCGTTGCCTGATCTTTTTGAACGGCTGGCGTTGCGGTAGTTGCCGCGATCACAGGGGCGGGCGATTTGGACGCAATGCCCTGGTCGTCGCGGCCGCCTGCCTCCGCCGACAGCTGATCGGCGGGTTGCTGCGATGGCTCGGCAGCCTGCTTGGCCGCCGAGGACGATTCGTTGTGGATACGGTCTGGTGGCGACCGCTGTTCTTCTGCGGGGACGGACGACTCTCCCGCGGGGACGGACGACTCTCCTGCGGGCACGGACGCTGCGAGCGTCTGAGTGGCTGCGAGCGCTTGGGTGAACGCGTCAAAACTCGCGAACCTTGACTGAGGATCCTTTGCGAGCGCGTAGGCCAATACGCGTAGTAACGGGTCCCCTGCAGCCCCTTGAGAGACCGCCTCGCTCAACTCGGGTGGTTCAAAACGCAGTTGTCGCGAGCGAATCTGTTCGTCTTTGGCAGCGGCAAAGGCGTGTTGGCCGAACCGAAGTCGGTATGCCAGGCAGCCCAACGCATAGATCGATTGGCTGGCCCACGAACTCGAAGGGCTCCCTTCCGCTGCGATTGCCTCCGGTGCAGTGTAGAGCAGTCGAGAGTCGTGGCTGGTAATCGTCTGGGAACAGTCCAACGCGTCCCCGGACAGAAAATCAGCCGGATCGATCCACAGGATCCCCGGTGACTTCGCATCGTGCGGAATCCAAATTCGATCAGGAGAGGGCATTGGCGGGAATGCCAGACGGCCGCTCTCTAATTGTCCCATGGCCCCGCAAAGGGTCTTAATCAGAGGCACAATTCGAGGTGCGGTCCAGCGGGAATCGGGCCCCCGGGTACAGTGCTCGGCCAACGACTCCCCCGGAGGAACCGTTGCAAACACGCCAATCGCGTCGAGTGACGTGTCCAGTGGCAAAGTCGTAAAGTAACTTCCCAGCGGTGCGCCGGCCAACACGATTAACTCATGATTTGGCAGTCCTGGGTGCTGCGCTGCAGCCAGCCATCGCAACCGATCACCGTCCTCTGGAGTCAGTCGGCTCGGCGAGAGTTGCAGAACGATTCCCGAATCGCCGGGGTGCCTGTCGTGCTCAACGGGTAACCACTGCGTCAACGTGGGCAACGATTGCTCGGCCACCTGTGTAAGCGGCGCAATCCGCAATACCGGAAAACGAAACTCTCTTTTCTGTTCACTCTCTACATCCCCCTGGGGATTCGGTCGAGTCAAACAGGCGGCCTGAAACGGCTTCAATCGCCCCGTTTGGACTAACCATTTGGCGAGTGCTAACGGGTCTGAAGGGGGCGCTGAGTTGTGCGCGGCGGCGAAATCTGCCGCCCACAGTCTTGGGGTAGAGGCATCCGCTAGACCGCTTTGAAGCAAGCGTTTCCAAAAATCAACAAGGGGGAGCGGCATGAAAAGTGATCAGATCTCGAACGAAAAAAAGGGCGACCGGGAAATCGTCGCGGGCAAACTTCCCATTGTATGTTTGCTTTAGTTTATTGTGTGCAGTGCCGCTACGTGGCATCCGAACGACATCTAATCTTGATTTGCCAACTCTGGGTATTGAATTGAACATTGTCTATCTTACTACCGAAGCGGTGCCGTTTGCAAAAACGGGCGGTTTGGCTGACGTTTGTGGAAAGCTCCCGAGTGTCGTCGCAGATGCCGGTCATCAATGCGCAGTGATCATGCCCGCCTTCGATTCGATTCGTCGGTCTCAGATGACAATTGAGCAAACCGAAATGAGCTTCGCAATCGAGATGCCTGGCGATCGCATCGTCGGGGGCCGAGTGCTGCGGAGCTACCTGCCAGGCGGCATGGTGCCGGTCTATTTCGTCGATCAACCTCAGTACTTCTCTCGCCCTTTCCTTTACGGCGACAAACACGGCGACTATCGCGACAACGCTGAACGATTCATTTTCTTCTGCCGCGCTGCGATCGAGGTGATGAAGCGGATGGATCGCCCCGTCGACCTGATTCAGTGCAACGATTGGCAAACGGCGCTCGTACCCGCACTCGTCCAAAACGATGGCCACGGCTTCCCCCGTGATACGCCCACCGTGCTCTCGATCCACAACCTGGCGTACCAAGGTTCGTTTCCAGCAGAGAGTTTCGAAGCGACAGGACTGCCGTGGGACCGCTTCCGCAGTGACTCGTTCGAATACTACGGGGGCATGAACTTTCTGAAAACGGGAATTGTCACTGCTGATCAGGTTTGCACAGTCAGTCCCACCTATGCTGAAGAAATCAAAACGCCGCTGCACGGCTGCGGCCTTGATCCGATTCTTCGCAGCTTGGGGGACCGCGTCAGCGGAATTATCAACGGGATCGACACCGATATTTGGAATCCTGCGAAGGATGTCAATCTGGTTCGAAACTACGATGTTACCAATTGGGAGCACGGCAAACTCGAAAACAAACTCGCTCTGCAGGCCGAATTGGGATTGCCGAGCAATCCAGACGTCCCCATGATCGGCTTGGTCGGCCGCCTCGCCGATCAGAAGGGCTGGGACTTGATTTTGCCAGTGATGCGAGAGCATTTGCGAGAAAGACGGCCCACGCAATGGGCCGTCTTGGGCAGTGGTGACCCGGTCATCGAAAGCGAACTGACGTGGCTGGCTTCGGAGCACCCCGACCAACTCGCCGCCTATGTCGGCTTCAGCGATCCGCTGGCCCACCGCATCGAAGCGTCCAGTGATCTCTTTGTGATGCCCAGTCGGTACGAGCCATGCGGGTTGAACCAACTGTACAGTTTGCGATATGGGACCATTTGCGTAGTGACAGAGACCGGCGGATTGGCCGATACAATCATCAATACGACGCGTGAAACGGTGGAAAACGAAACCGCGACAGGGTTTCACCTCCGCGGCCACGATGCGGCTTCTTTGGACCGCGCCATCGGCGATGCGCTCCGCTTGCGGTTCCATGAAAAAGAAATTTGGAAAAAAATTGTGGAGCGCGGCATGACACGGGATTGGTCATGGGGGGCAAGTGCTCTCCAGTACATTGAGCTCTACGAGAAAACAATATCCCTTAAACAGAACGGAAAAATGCGGGTCTGACCCCCACCAGGACTGTGAAGAGGAATGCTAGCAATTTACCCCCTATCAGGATTAAAAAATTCCGTAGAATAAGCGGTTGACGATCCCCCGCGCCTGCGGAACCCAAAGAGCATGCACCTGCTAATCTGCCCCTGACCAAACGGAAGCCACCATGCCCATATCGCGAGTCGATCTCAATGGCGGACGCTTACGTGTGCGACGTGACAGTCGAAAGCTCCGATTGAGCGATCGAGAATCGCGTCGGCATGAAGGCGATACATTGGCTCAATCAGTTGCAGAAACAGTGCCCGCGCGGGAGCCAGATCATGCCCCCTGTGGATCCGATCAGGCTGCTGAGGATGCGAGCGTGCGCTATCCCCAACCATCGAATCTGGGTGGCACCGACAGCCGACTGTGCAACCTAAAAGCAGTTTTTTCGGGGCCTTGTTCGACGGCGGAGCCTCCCACGCAGTGCCCGACGGACAAATCACTGAACGACTCTGGAAGAATCCCCACAATCGTTGCCCGTGCAGGAGCTGATTCACGAGCTTCCGCAGAGGCAATTGATTTACAATCCCCCGACGCTCAGATGCGGTCCACCCCCGGCTCCTCGCCGGTTGAAGCAGAAATGCTCGATCCCCAGGCTGGTCAATCTCGGTTGGACTTGATCACCGGCGAATGGACCTGGTTCGCCACGACGCGTTCCCAGCGTCCCGATCAATACGCCAACCACTCGCACAAGCCCAACGCTGATATTGACTGTCCGTTCTGTTCGGGAAAGGAAGATCGAACGCCTGATCCAGTGTGGGTGGCGAAACTTGACGATGTGAGCGCATCGCACGCCGTCGCGACTTCCGTCACTGGTGATCAAGCTGAAAGTTGGTCAGTGCGAGTCGTTCCCAATCTCTATCCCGCAGTGACACGTCTCGAGGATGCTGGGGTTCGAACGCCAGACTCGGAGGGCGACGAACAGTGCACTGAGAACGAAGCCATGCCTGTCTCGGCTCGCATGCACCGCTCCAATACAGCACTGACGTCCTACCAACACGCACAAACCGTGCATCCGTCCACGGGGTCCCGCCGCCGGGCCTCCTCGGCTAGCAAGCTCTTCCCATGCGACGCCGCTCGCGGTGGGCACGAGGTCATCATCGAGTCACCACGACACACCGAGTCACTTGGCGAGCTCAACACCGCCGAGGTTTCGCTCGTCTTCGCGGCCTACGCCGAACGCGTCCGCTTCTGGAGAAACGTGCCGGGCGTGCAGCACGTGAGCATTTTTAAAAATGTCGGCCGCGACGCAGGCGCATCTCTGCAGCACAGTCACTCACAATTAATTGCCACGAATCGAGTGCCCGGCCTCGTGCAACAGGTAACCCGTCGCCTGCAAGCACACCATGCCCGTGTCGGATCCTGCCTGCAATGCGACCTGTTGCGGGGCGAAATTGAATTGAAGAGCCGAGTGGTCAGCCAAACAGACTCGTTTGTAGCCTACTGTCCCTTTGCCAGTCGCTTTCCTATGCAGGTGCGGGTCACCTCGAAGGAGCACCTGCCCTGTTTCAGCGATCTAAGAGCTCGCCCGCTCGCCGAACTGGCGCGTTTGACTCTGCGGATTGTACGCTGGCTCGAAGCACTGCGGCCTGGCACCGCTTACAACATGCTTATCCATACCTGCCCGGTCGCCTTCAACGGCGCTCCGGAATCACAGCACTGGGCAATGGATATCTTCCCACGGGTCTCCCGGATGGCTGGATTCGAACTTTCCACCGGTGCCATGATCAACGCAATTTATCCCGAAGCGGCCGCAAAAGCGTATCGTGCTCAAGCGAGATTGAGTGACCCCCGCTACGTGCTGTCGTGAGCGCCCGGATTTAATGTCACTCAAGGTTGGAGTGATACAGGATGCGACTCTGTGGCAGGTAGTTGGCCCTGCTCGCTAGTGAATTCCTTCCAACTTGGCGATCAAAAACCGGCGTTCGGATTCTTGCGTCGTCAGTGTCAACGCAGTTTCAAATGCTTGTTTAGCGATATCTGCGTTCCCGGTCCGACGCAGCAGCTCACCACGTGCGGAGTGGGCCAGTGCGTAACGGCTCAATTCGCCACGCTCCAAAATTGCGTCAACGAGCTCGAGACCTGCTGCTGGACCGTCACGCATCGCGATCGCGACGGCGCGATTGAGCTCCACGACAGGGGAGGGCTCAAGCTGCAGGAGTAGATCGTAGAGAGAAACGATTCGCTGCCAATCCGTTTGGTCGGCACTGGCGGCTCGGGCATGCACAGCAGAAATGGCAGCTTGAATGGTATAGACACCAATCCGGCGACGCGTCAATGAACGCGAGATCAGCTCTTCTCCCTCCGCGATCATGACGCGATCCCATTGCGTTCGATCCTGATCTTCAAGTAGCACGATGTCACCGCCCGCCGTTTGACGAGCTTCCCGCCGAGACTCGTGGATTAACATCAGCGCCAGCAGCCCCATTACTTCGGTGTCGTCGATGAGCGCGAGCACGAGTCGACACAATCGAATGGCCTCACTCGATAGATCCGCACGTGTGATCGAGTGGCCACTCGACGCGGAATATCCCTCATTAAAAATCAGGTAGATCACAGACAGGACAGCGCCAAGTCGGTCGGGCAAGTCGGCGATCCCGGGGATCGCAAACGGGATCGCAGCATCACGGATCTTGGCCTTGCCACGAACAATGCGCTGGGCCATCGTTGCGGGAGTCGTTAGAAATGCTCGCGAAATTTCTTCGGTTGTCAGCCCGCAGACCTCTCGCAAGGTCAGCGGAACTTGGACTTTCACATCGATCGCGGGATGACAGCAGGTGAAGATTAATCGCAAGCGATCATCTTCGATTTCTGCACCCGAACGCTGCAGGTTCGACGCCGTCACCGCCTGTAATCTTGCCGCCAACGACGGACTGATTTCATTTAATTTTTCGCGCCGACGGATGACATCGATCGCCTTAAACCGACCTGTCGATACGAGCCAGGCGATGGGGTTTTCGGGCATTCCATCTCGCGGCCACTGGTCCGCAGCGGAGGCAAAAGCTTCCTGCATCGCATCTTCGGCCAGGTCCAGGTCGCGTAGCAGACGTGCCAAGGAAGCGAACACCTGCCGAGACGATTGCTCGAAAAGTTGTTCGATTTGCTGATGAACGGAATGAGCCATTTCCCTCTCGGCCGGTCAATTGTTGGTCTTGCCGACCATCAGTGATCCAGCTCAAAGGGACGGTTACCCAAATTGACCGTGAGTTGCAATTCCTCGTCGCCGCGCTGGACGTCCAACTGAATGGGTGTGCCGGAGCCGGCCGCACCGACGATCCGCATTAAGTGACCGACATCCTGAATCTCAACACCGTCGACGCGGCGCACCATGTCACCGGTCATGAGGCCGGCTACGCCACCGGGCGATCCAGGCCCAGCGATTCCATTGATGATGGCCCCGCGTACGCGGGTGTTTTCAGTGGTCAACAACTCGTCCGGAACCTCTTGTAGGCTCACGCCCAGGTACCCGCGTTGGACCCGCCCGGTGTCCCGGATTGACTCATAAATCTGCTTTGACAGATTACTCGGAATGGAAAAGCTGACGCCTTGATACGTGTCTCCTACGATCGCCGTGTTAATCCCCACGAGCGTGCCTTTGGCATCGACGAGTGGGCCACCGCTATTACCTGGATTGACCGCGACATCACTTTGCATGAAATCTTGATAGCGACCACTCGCGCCGTGCTGCTCACCGGCCCGAACCCACCGATGCTTTCCGCTGAGGATGCCAAACGTGATCGTTCGATCGAGGCCGAACGGGCTGCCGACAGCCCACACTGGCGATCCGACGCGCAGTTTGTCACTGTCACCCCAACGGATCGGCATCAATCGATCCGCTTCAACCTTGAGCACAGCGAGGTCCGTCAATGCATCGGTGCCCACGACGCGCGCGGGCAATCGCCGGCCATCACTCAATGTGAGTGAGATGGATTCTCCCCCCGCGATGACGTGCCGATTCGTCAGAACGTGGCCATCTTCGTCGACGACGACGCCGCTACCCTGATCCGACATGCCGAAAAATTCACCACCAAGCAACTTTTGCATCTGTTCGTCAGTGGCGGTTGGTTTGCGTTTGACGTCGATATGCACCACCGAAGGCGCGACCACCGACGTCACCATTTCGTAGGCGCGACTGAGCGAATCCAGCGAGACGTTCTTCAGGCCTTCGCCTCCAGTTTCGTATTCAGCCCGCAGTTCGCCTCGATGCCAGGAGTAACGAACCTCTTCCACAATTCGCGGTACGCTGAATCGTGCGATCAATAGCATCACGACCATCGAGGCGATCAAGGTCAGACTCTGCACGATTGGACTGTTGTCGGTTCGTGCCGGAGCAGACTCTTCAATCGCCTGCGGTTGTTCCTCCGCGCCACCTGCTTTGCAAATGGGAGGTGGTTCAATTGGCATGGGAGGCGGACAAGCGGCAAACTCGTCAATTTGCACCAGGCCATCGATGGCCTGGATGTTGATCGGTTCCCTGCCTTCGATCTCGTCCTGCCCTTCGATCTCGTCCCGCCCTTCGATCTCGGTCGCTTGCATCGAACCATGTTCGCGTTCGCCACGATCACTACCATCATGTTCCACCGCGCGAGGCTCAGCATCGTCAACCGAGATAAGCGAATGACCCTCAGGCTGGTCAACGGTCACTCGAAACGCGATGAGTTCTCGCGCGCGTTCGTCTTCGCCACGCATACTTGCTGGGCGCGAACCGGATTGATGAGGCGTTGGCGATATATCATCTCGCATGGATGCCATCCTATGAATTTCGAGTTTGCGAACCCAATGATTGTAGCGAAACGGCCACATCAAATCGCCAGAAAGTCATTTTTTCTTACTTCCTGTGCACATTTAAGTCCGAAAATTCGGGCAGGTGTTGCCAAAATCGGACCGGTACTGCAAACTATCACCTGTTCGTTCAAAGTCAATTTTTGAGCGAGCTCGATTCAGTGACGAGCGAGCCGTTGCATGCGATGCCGACAGGCTGTCGTGGGACGCGCCGCCCGGCACAGGATCGATAGAGGGAGGATAAGCGAATTGGTGAGCGGCCTCACTGGAACTGAGGTACCCCGCAAGGGGCTGCGAGTTCGAGTCTCGTGTCCTCCGCTACAACGAAAAACCTCGCAAAACCTACGTGTTATGCGAGGTTTTTTCGTGGAGTTTGGACACTTCCCAAAGCTCTCAAATTGACGAAGTGGGTGTGATTGATGGATTTTGCAAGTTCCGCAAAATGGGGATCGACGACTCCGGCCCTAACGAGTGACTCCAACTGCCCTCCCTCCCCTGATGCGTCGCAAGATTTCATCATGACCAATTCTTGAGCACCATGCATTATTGCGAATGCGGCGGCTAATGCGTCCGAGGTCACATCCCAACTCTCGGGCAGGCCCATGTTCGGATGACATCTTTCGAAACACAGGCCGATCTGGACAATCGAAACGTTCGGCAGTGCCGTCGGCGAGTGACGCTCCGCTAGGAACCGCTGTAACTCGTTGGCCGTTTCAATCAACCCAACGCCTGCTAGTATTTCGTGCGCCAGACGAGCCGAATGCTGCATCAGATCGATGCATACCCAGTGAGCAAAATCCTCTCTAAGCGGGTTTGCGCGGTCGATCATGCGGACGGCATCGACGAGACCTCCGCCGCCCACGATGATCAGGCTTCGGGGGTGCGGATTCGCCCGGCACCACTGCTGAAATTGAGAGCTGAGGGTAGGCAGGGTTAGCAAACTGCCGCCGAGTTTGATGACGCGCAGGTTGCTGACCATTTTGGCTCGATTGGGTGACATTTAGACCCTCGAACCGGGGCACGGTATTAATCGAAACCTGCCCGTGAACTCTCGGCATTCGACGTTGCCGTTCCGGGCGACACACTTACGCGATTCCAAACCAACGGCCATCAAAAACTGTTCGCCTTTCTCGCAACTACTCAGGCGCGATCTCAGGCAATGGGCTGTCATCGCGGGCAAAAAACATCAAGTGCTGCCATGGGAGATCGTTGTACTCCCGCACGAGCTTTAAGTTGGACGCGGCATATTCCTTCATGATCTGTTGCTTCGACATTTTATGCAGCGGTTTGATCGGTACCGCCGGATCTTCTGCTCGGTATTCTAATAATGCGATCACCCCGTTCGGTTTCAAACTACGCCGGATCGCCCACAACATCGACTGGGGGTGGGAGAACTCATGGTACACATCCACCAACAGCACCAAGTCAACTTTGCCAACGGGCAATTGGGGATCGTCTACCTTGCCGCGCACAGGTTGAATATTGGCAACTCCGGCCCGTAGCATGTTCTGCCGGAGCTTTTGCAGCATCTCAGCTTGGATGTCCACCGCCAACACTTGACCTGCCAGTGCGTCCTGACCGACCGCACCACGTCCAGGCTCAGTACCGTTCGCATCCGCCTCGGCAGGGGCGGCGCACTTCCGCGCCATCGGAAGGGTCCAATACCCATTGCCGCAACCAAGGTCCACGACAGTCATGCCGGGTTCGAGGTTGAGTTCATTCAACGCCTCCAGTGCGTTCTCCTCGTCGTTTCGCTCAGGGCGAACCAACCAACTCGCACCGAGATGCGACATCGGCTGAGCGACGATGCGTCCCATGTACGTCCGGCGTGCCTGCTCATCGGGGCGCCCGGATTCGACCTGAATCATTGTTGAGCTTTCGCCCGACAATTTCGGCTCATCGCCATGCAGTATCAGCGTGCTGTACAGGCAAGTGCCGCAGACAATGAACAGGCAGGCGACACGCTGGCCCAGCGCCGCGGGACGCTTACTCAGCATCATCGGTAACCAATTCGAATTGAGGCTGAAATGCTTGGTCGAAGGAATAAACGTCGTTGAAATCTTCGCGGCGGTCGGTCTCGCTTTTGCGCATCTGCTCAATGCGAATCAAGTTGTAAACCAGCTCGCCAAAATCGCTTGTCGAGTGGAGCCCCCAGCGTCCGAGGACCATGTGGGCGAGATACCCATATTGATCGATCGCATAGAGTCGACATGCCTCGCAGAGTTGTTGCCCGGTCAGGTGTCGCGGGGCGTCAACGTCGGGCTCGTCACCGTGGCAATACCCCAACGGGCCGATCCGGTCGAGATTCTCGTGGGCGTATTGCAGCGACTCACGGATGAATTGATAGGCTTCGAGCTTGTAGCGGGGATCGTCACGGAGGAGATCCCGCATGGCTTTGAGTGGCGAGGACATGGCGTGAATTCGGCAAGAGAAAAAATGAGAGCAGATTAAAATTGAATCGGATTGCCGGGAAGAAATATCGCTCCGATTGATTTGAATTGTACTCGTGATCGCTGGGGGGTAACACTCCAGACGCTGTTGAATCTATGCGGGACGTGGTTTCTTTTTCCCGCGTACCGGTGGCCCCGTGCCCACCACGAGAACCTGGATCACGTCGCCCTTGGGGACCATGATCCGGCGCTGGTCCTCGGTGTGAACGATGAGCTGCCCCGCCAAAATGTCCTGAGCGACCACTCGGCACGACCCGTCACGGGTCAGGATCTTGCTCCCGATCGGCGGTAGTTCCTCTGCCAACGATTCATAGGTGTCAAACTCATATCGCAAACAACACTTCAGACGCCCGCAGCGCCCCGAAATTTTGGTCGGGTCGAGTGAAGCACGCTGTAGCTTTGCCATTTTCATCGATACCGGAGGCATCTTGCTAAGAAAGCGGCTGCAACAGACCTCCTGGCCACAATCGCCGAAATCCGCCAGTAGCTTGGCCTCTTCGCGGATCCCGATCTGACGCATTTCGATGCGTGTCTGAAATTCCTTACCGAGCAGCTTGACCAGCGCACGGAAATCGACCCGCGATTCGGATATGAAGTAGATGACGACCCGCTCGCCACCGAGCAACCGCTCGACATCGATTAACTGCATGGGCAGTTTTAATCTGTCCACGTGCGGTTGGCAGGCTGCGAGGTCGCGGCGTGTCATCTCTGACATCTGTGACCAATCCCCGCGATCCGTCGAATCGAGCCTGCGAAGAATGCGGCCGCTTGTCGGTTCGTGTAACCCGCTAATCGCTGCCGTCGTGGCTTCGCAGAGCACTGTGCCAATCTCAGTGCCTCGGTCGCTATGAATGACGACTTCCTCACCGTAACGAAACGCTTCTTTGGCGCTCATTACACCTAACAGTCGCATGCTGCCGTAGCGGCATACGTACTCGAGTGCGGACGGGGAGGCGGTTTCAGGTGGCATGGATTGTCGCTCGGCTCACCGAGCCGAAAGCAGCACGGCGATCACCGACGTCCTACGGGGTATCGATAGTTCATCAGGACAGGCCGGCAGCCAGTCCCCCATTTTCAAATTGAGAACAGCCGCTATGAGAAGAATTGTTGCACTGTTTCAATTGTCTTCTCGGCCGATGTTTGCGAATCGGGCAACGGAAACGCTTCGGCGCACAGATACCCATCGTAGTCGATCGCCCGCAGCGCCGAGGCGATTGGCGAATAATCCATGTGGCCCAATCCAGCGGCGCGGCGATTGGAATCCACTAGATGCACGTGCCCAATATGCTGGGCACCCGCCACGATCGCTTCGGCAATGTTGGCCTCTTCGATATTCATATGAAACAGATCCGCGAGCAGTTTCACGTTGTCTGTCGCGAGCCTCCCCAGGAACGCCACACCATCGCTGACCGTGTTGATCAAATTCGTCTCGTAGCGATTGAGCGGCTCATAGATTAGCGGCACATTGTACGAGGCGGCGCGGCTCGCGAGGATCTCGACCGATTCGGCAAGATAATCAAGTGCTTGCTCATGACTGATTTCCCCACCATAGCGACCCTGCATCGAGCCGATAATCGCTGGAGCTGAGAACTGACCGCCAAAGTCAATCATGGACTCAATGAACTCTCGTGCTGCTATCCGTCGGCCCGGATCAGGATCCGTCAGGCTCAGGCCATGTTTGACCATCCCGGCGCCTGTCCCCACGGCCGCCACACCCAGGCCCGTGCTGTCGACGAGCTGCTGCAGTTCGCCCCGATCGACCGCGTCCGGGCCTGGCGCAAAAATTTCGATGGCATCGAAGCCCAGGGCGGCCGCCCGAGAGAAAGCATCCGACAATCCATCCCAAAAAACGAATGGCCCGCCGCGAGCCTCCTGGACTAGACTCACTGTGATGGCTGATTTGGACATGGCAAATATATTGGGGATGGGAGAAATTCAAGTGACGAGAGGCAACACAGAAATGACTCTCGCATGACACGGTTAACCGCGAGTCAATCGGATTTGTGTCAGCCGAGCAAACGGTGAACGCTGTCGATTCGCTTGCACTGAAAACGCATCGTCGATACGGATACGGATCAAGCGAGCACAAAAACTCACTCCATCCTTGCCGCTGGTTAGTGCTCGTGTTTAGTCTCGAACTTGAGAGCTTTCAACCATGCCTCCAACTTGTGGGCGTCTTCGTGGGTCTTGGTTTTGTGGCTGAGCCACTTGGGGCAGCGATATTTGACGTCGGTGTGGTTGCCATGACTATGCAGCTCGACCTCACATTTAAGCTTCTTGAGCGTCTCGGCAATCTGCTCAGCCTGCTTTTTGTCGTGCTCGTGCCGACTCGTCCATTTCTCACAGCGGTAGGAAACAACTTCTGAGGCAGATGCCGTCTGGCAATCGGCGGAGCTAAGCGATACCAACGAGACCACCAGGGCCATCAATACGGATCGAAACATGAGTCACAGACCTTTGTGCAAAAGGAAGTTTGGGGAAATTGAGAGTTCAGGCAACTTGGTACCTGTTCCATAGCGGCACGGTCAAGCCCGAGGCCAAATTCCCGCTCTGGGGACTTCCCGCTCTGGGGACAGGCCTGAAGCTTACCAAGCCAGGGGCTCGCGTGGGGACCCTGCGGGAGCATCTGAGTCTTCCGAAACCGCGACCGAGGCAAATCTTGCATATTATTTTCTGTCAACAGTCGATTCCGCCATCGATGAACCGACTACACAGTGAAAACACCGAGAACATTTCCTAACTGGAGAGTACACGATGCAACCCAATCCCGTTTGCTGGTTCGAAATTTATGTGGACGACTTGGAGCGTGCCACTAAATTCTATGAAACCGTGCTAGACACCAAGCTTGAGAAGCTAGACTCGCCCGTGGAAAGCCTGGAAATGATGGCGTTTCCCATGTCAATGGAATCACCGGGAGCCTCTGGTGCGTTGTGCCGAATGGACGGCATCAAGTGCGGCGGCGGAAGCACGATCGTGTATTTCAACACGAAAGACTGCGGCGTTGAAGCGTCGAGGATCGAAGCTGCCGGTGGAAAAGTTCACATGCCAAAGACGCCCATCGGGCAGTATGGCTTCATCGCACTTGGGGTCGACACGGAAGGCAACGTTTTCGGATTGCACTCGAGCAATGGCGTACCATGCCCCGAAGGGACCTAGATCATGAAATACATGCTACTAATATACGGGGCCGAAAAATCCTGGACCGAGAGCGAACGGGAAGCCTGCATGATCGAGTCGATGGGAATCTGTCAGGAACTCGAAGCTCAAGGCAAATGGATCGCAGCATCACCGCTGCATTCAATCGATACCGCCACCAGCGTCCAGGTTCGTGAGGGTCGACGTCAAATCACCGACGGCCCCTTCGCTGAGACCACCGAGCAACTCGGTGGCTACTACATCATCGACGTCGACGACCTCGACGAAGCGATCGCGATCGCCGCACGGTTGCCGCCGGCGAAGAAGGGCACCGTCGAAATACGACCGCTGCTGGACCTCCCCGAGCTTCCACAACCTACTGCCGTGCCAGGCGAATTGAGTAACGATTAGACTCTCGTTGCTGTTCACTCGCCAAACCAGGTAGCTCGACGACAATCACGTATCTGTCGTTTCGAGCATCATGCGTCCGCGTCTACCCCGTGATTCCCCCTCGGGCGTTCCATCGAACACTGACAAACCGCGGAGGTACCAATCACTTAGATATGACTTGGGTTCGCAGGCGCGGCGCACCTGGAGGTTGCTCCGGCGATCGCTCACGCAACCATCGCGAGCACTTTCAATCGTCGCTGTCGGGTTGATCTCGAGTCAGCACCATAATTTGGCCAACTCGAAATTTGGTGCCCTGATACTTCGCCGCCCGCAGCTCCGTTTCCGGATCCTGCAACCGAGAGGCGATGATCTGGCGATCGGGCTGTTCCGAATCCACCTCGACCGTCACGGTGTGAATGTCGTCGGGGCTGAGACCGCTTGCGACGGTCAAAGTCGCGATCCGATGATAGGTGCAGTAATGATCGAACCTTGGTACAGGTGACTCTCTCCGCTTTCCGTCAACAGTGATGATTACCTGGCCACCATCGGGCCCCACCAGGTCGTAAAGTTTTGCCGTGGATCCTCGGAATTCAAACGTTAGCTTGCTACCGGGCTCGGTGGCTTCCCAGATCGTGCCCAAGCGATTGCCGAACTTCTTCGCTAGCGTGTTCTCCGACGACAGCGCTTGCCATTCCGGCGACAGCATGCCGGAGGTAATCGGTATCATCGTAGCGGCGTCCCAATGATCTTCGACGAAGGCGTTCACCAACTTCGAGCGATGATCGATGGGGCTGGACGACTGGGCGATTTCCCGCACACCTTCAGCAACCAGCTCCGCGTAGATTTGATGACCTTCATCGAGCGGGTGGACTCCGTCCGAAGAAAACCGAATGACGTTGGCATCCGTCGGTTCTGCCGATTGAAAGATCAGATCTCCATCAGTTTCCATCGCCACAATTTCCTTTGCGAAATTGATCGACGGTATACCGTAGTGATCCGCCAGCATCTCCATAGCGGAAGCGGCACGTGGATTGACTCCCTTTTGCAGGTCATCTTGATAACCAACCCGGAACGTATACACGAAACAGATATCGGTACGGCTATCGGCGGCCCACGTCTGTCGCACGATCCCCTCCATCGCTCTCCAGATCTGAGCAGGCTGGACGCCGCCATCGTTGACGGCAAACTCCACGAATAGCAAATCAGGTTTGTACTGCAATGCATCGCGTTGGACACGGAAAACCCCGAGATCGCTACCTGTGCCGCCAATCGCAGCATGAATCTCCGCGACATCGGCGTTTGGAAACTCATGGCTGAACCACTCGCGCGATTTTACTCGCCATCCATTCGCCGCCGTGATGGATCCGCCGAGATAGGCGATGCGAACATGCCTGCCCTCACCTAGTTTTTGCAACACGTTGCCCAACCCGTCGCGCGGGCGAATGAGCTCGGCTGAGACGGGCGCGAAAGTTGGTGATTCTGCATTGACCAGAGGTAGCGCAACGAGTGCGAGCAATGCAATGAGACAGGTTTTCAAGGACGTGATTCCAAGTCAGAGGATGGTGGTTGCGAAACGCTATGGAAGCTCACGCAGCTTCAAGTTACGCCACCGAACTTCAAAGGGGCCCGTTCCCTGCTTGATGCCGTGGACTTGTAGGCCGATGAAGCCCTTGGGGTGGGAGGCGAAACGCTCCGGATGCGATAGGTCGGAAACTTGCGTGCCGTTGATCCAAGTCTGAATCCTGTCACCATTCGCTACCACGCGGTACGAATTCCATTGCCCCTGCTTGAACAGATCGGTTGGCTCGCGATCGGCATCAGCGGTCATCCATCCCCCAGCGGCTTCGCCATAAACGTATCCAGCCATCTTGTCATAAGAGATTTCCACCTGAGGCCCGTTGACACGCCCCATGGGATCGTCGCCAGCGGTTTGAGAGCGTATTTGCACGCCTGAATTCAGGCCCGGGTCGAGCTTCACATCAAACGTCATTTCAAAATCACCGTACTGTTTGTCGGTACACAAGAATGAGTTGGGGCTGCCCTCTGCGGTTTTACCAACGATCTCATCGCCTTCTACGCGGTAGGTCGCCGTGCCGTTGCGCTGCGTCCAGCCCTGCAAATTCTCTCCGTTGAACAGTTCGACAAAGTCGTCGCTGTCAGCGGCTGTGAGCGTGATGACGCCTGTCAGCAGTAACAGCACGGATGCAAGAGTTCTAAGCATGTCATTCAATCTTTCAACGCTTCGGAAAAAGTTAAAAGCGGCAGCGTTCTGCGGCCTCCAGCATAGTGTCTAGCCGCCCACAACGTGCCACCCATCCCAAAGTTTCGAAAAGCTGACCGAGTTCCGGAAAGGCGTCCAGTACCGAAAACAGTGGCTCTCGTGGATTTCACCGCGAGCGATTCAATTGGCGGACCGCACGATTCGTTTTTGACTTCACACTTCGTCGGGGCATGTCAGTTGGTCGATCAGGCAAAAGGATTTTTGGGTTCTTACTGCGTGGTGGGAAGACCTTAGAAAAATGCAACGTGTATGCTCGCCGATGCCTCCATCCACTCGCTAAGCCACTTCGTCGCCGACCACACCCGAGGCGAACCTCGCACGGTCCTGCGAACCTGGCTCGGCGGGACGATCTTTGTTCCGGAGTTGCGCTGCAACGCATCGACCTCCACCTACGATCTGAAACCGCTTCGCGGTAGGAGGACACCGTCGCGGGTCTCTGGCATGCGCAATTCGCTGGACAATCCACTTGGGATAGCGACTGGGGGCAATTGTTACCCAGCAACGCAGTGCTGAGCATTCCCAGTCACCCAGGTGCATAAAAAAACCCCGAAGTAACGCAAAGGTTACATCAGGGTTAAAGAAAGCGACGCGGACGGGACTCGAACCCGCAACCTCCGGATCGACAGTCCTCTTTTCTCGATTTTGAAACACGATGGCATAGCAACCCAGGTCAACTGGGTAGAGGCGCTTGACAGGCGGAGCAATACACCTACAATACACATGGTCATTGCTCAAAATTACCCTCGCAAAGCCAGAACTTTGCGAGCTACTTTACCCACTCATCTCGCTGCCACGTCTCTTGCGTCGAGTGGATTTCCAGTCCGTACCATCTGTTCTATTTCCACTTTTGCGCGGCGTTGAGAGACGAAGCAAAGTTAAGAGATAGAACGCAACACAGGAGCTGTCCATGACTTGTGGACTCTCGCCAGCGTTGCGTTTTATCTGCTGGCGCCCTGGAAAGGCACCCGCAGATGACGCTACCTCCGAAAGTTGAACGCCCAGATTTCGAGCGATTCGAAAAAGGAATCTACGACCCTGGCCGAATTGGACTTGGTTTGAGTCGGCTTCCACCGTACCACGTAACGACCATCATGTTTGGACTAGTGTCCGCATTCGCGATTTCACCGTGGTCTGAGCTGCATGGATGGATGGCGTTCACGCAATCGTTCGCTGTGATGATCCTGGCGTTCATCCATTCAATCGTGGTCAACAATACTAATGTCAAGACAACCCACCAAACGCGAGATGACCCGCCTTAATCTTGCGGTGACGAAAGATATAAGAGATCGGATTGAGGCGATCCGCGACGACACGCACGCTGAATCAGTGACTGAAGTGATTCGGCGTGCCCTTGCCGTTTACGACCTCTTGCTTATCAAGAGTAAAGACGGAGGACAGGTTTTGATTCGCAATGGGGATGAAGAGCGAGAGGTTTTGTTGATACCGTGAAAAGATGGCATTGCGGACGCATGTCGACGGCGTTCGCTCGAATTGCTTGTTCACTTAAAATTGACTTTACTTTTTCCGTCGCATGTCCGACCGCGTATTTCAGCTAAACGATCTTCGGCAATTTTGCTTCACGGACAGCCGACGATTTCCGTGAATGAATTCTTGACATTTTCCGTCGGCTCTTTCTAATTTGATTTTGGGTCCGCCACTGAAGGCCTTACGACATACACTATTCTATGTTTGGCGTACGGTCCAACGGGTTTGCCATCCCAATACTCTCCAGCAAGGGAAGGCTTTTTTGGGCTAACGCGAGCGCCGGCTTCAGCTTTTCACCAAGCGACGCAACTTTTACCATAAAATCAATCGTACTTGTCAGCTTCCTCCATAGGTTCGGGTTCTTCTCCGCAGTTTCCGTGACGTGGCCGTAATTCAGCATTAGTTCGCCGATTAGTAATGCACACTGTTCACGCATTCCTCGGCTACCGCGGCACGCATAGCGGTCGATTGAATCGCGTATTGTTCGTACAAGATCAAGCAACCACTCACGAGTTTTTTTTGAGAAAGTCGTAGTTTGCTCGATTTGCGTCTGCAGCTCTGAAACAAGAGTACGAATTTGTTCTAGGTCATCTTTTTCAGCGGCTTGCTCCTGAGGTAGATCGGCGGCAATAAATCTCAGTGCGACAACACTGGAATCGCTTACATTCCAACTCGCATGTCCTGTAGGAATATCCAAGCTAAATGATTTCACGCTTTTCTCAATTGCCGGAAAGTTCCTCTTAAAATTATCGTATTTCGCGGAGTTCTCCTTCAGTTGCTCCACATCTGCTAGCATATCATTGAAATTGGATTCAAGATCCAGCACAGCCACTAGAACCGACCTCCAATCTGCCGAAACGCCTAACTGCTCAGCGAACTCTGCAAGTTTCAAGTCTCTTCTATTTTTGGTCAGGAGCCGCTCGAGCGTGTCCAGTAAGTATCCAGCGGCATTATTGTATTCAGGCATTGAGATTCGCTCTCGTAGGTCTAACTTGCAATTTTCAATCCAAATATTGGGGAAAATCTGCTATGAACGACGTTCAAGATGGTGAATGGTTGCCCACACGAAAATCGATCTTTCGCGTTTTCTCCTGTTCCAGTCTACCCCGGATTTGCGGATCGCACACCCCCGTCCCGTCGCCATTAACTGTGAAATGCAGTTGACGGTACAAGTCAGAGATCGGCGATGAACGCCGATTTCACATCCAAGCAATCTACTCAGCCTCCGGATGGTTCTTAGTCTGTCAGCACGTCAATTTTAGCCCATAGCGCGTCGCCATTTATGCGTCTCATCATGGGCTTTAGCTTCGCCATCGCGCGCTCTCGAACAGTCAGATACGGGTTCTGCATCGGAGCGCCTGTTCGCGGATTCGCGACAATGACACCATTTCGTTCGATATTTTCTGTCGCTTCCGCGTACTCGCAAAAGCAGTCGGCATAGAAGATCAGCCGTTCTCTCGGTGCGTCCTCATTTGCTGCCTTCAGGATCGCCATTGCGTCATTCTTCGTAGTTATTTCTACTTCTGCCATGTCTTCATGCTCTCCAAGGGTTTAAGTTCGGTCATCTCGAAAGCAAAATCTAGCTTCGACGCAATTCGCGAGTCGCTTGAAGAGCACATCGGGGGAAGCGTCGGGAGCTCTTCTTCTACTCGCTTCACCAGGTCGAAGTCTTCACCGCCTTCGGTGATGTCCATTTGCTCGAATCGCGGATTGTAGTTTAGGTTCATCGAGCCACGGCACAGTAGTTTCCAGTCGGCGTTCTCTATCGTCGCGATTTTCGCATGGCTCGCGCATACCTTCACCGATCCTTCGCCGTACGTCTCGCGCCATCGCTGAATCAATCCGGGGTTTCGCTGTTCGGCCGATCGGTCAATCATCAACTGGGCGCCGGTTAGCTGGTTCGTCAATAGGAACCACTCGAAAGCCTCCACGTCATAGTCGGAAATTGCCCAAGTCCAGACCGATACGGCGCACGGTCCGACTGACTTTACACAATGTTGAATCACGTCGATCATTGAAAATTGGCCACGGGTTATCGCGAATAGCCCCATCCCCTTGGTTATCGGTCCTATCGTCTCTTGCGCGTTTTGGAAGCTTTCAATAGCGACGGCTCGGCGTCTCGCTCTCGCGGCGCTCTTTTGCTTGCTCGATTCTTCCTTCGGTTCTTCTTCCATCGTTCGTTTCTCCGGTTCTCTGGGTGGTTCTTGTGCTCTCCGGATAATACTTTTGCCAGCGTCTCCGGCGGTATTCCTTCGAATCGGCCACGCTCGAGGGCGCCGGCTCGCTCCGGCCGGCCGGCGGTTTCGCGTTTTAACGCACACGCACGCTCCCCGCTCCGATCGGCACGGCCGGCCGTCAATCGCTCAGGGAACGCACAGGAGGAGCCCTGGCGATCGACAGGAGGGCACCCGCGGCGACGTCGCGCACACTGCCCCCCCCTTTTTTCTCAGCGGTCCGGGGTCGGAGACCGCACGTAGTAACTCAAAGAAAAAACCCGCAGGTTTTAGTGGGGGGGGGTCTTGCTCTGACGATCTGATTTTAGCGGCCGGTCTGGTTCACTCGCACGGCGCATAATCGACCAGAAAAGCGCCGCCGATTACCTGGTTGGCTCTTATGAATTTGTCGCCGGCGATCGCTTCGCCGTCCATGTTTCCCGCGAGTATTTCCAGCTGTTCTCCGGCCGCGTTTTTCACTTTGCGGCGGTAGATTTTTCCTTCCGATTCGACCAGCGCCCACGCTTTGCAGAATTCCGCGGGTATCTCTTTTCCGTCTTCGGTGCTGTCCGGATCCTCGTTTGCTTCGATTCCGGCCGTCGGGGTTCGCAATACCCAGCCGACAATCGCTTCGTCGGGGATGTCTTCGGGCTGCATCCGCGGAGCGTTCGCGAGTTCCTTCGCTCGTTCGGCCGTTTGGCGTTCGGTGAAAGCGTAGAGTTCGGGCATTATGCTATCGCTGAAAATTCGCGTTGCCGGCGAACCCGGAACGCTTGAAAGTATGGTTCTTCGGATTTCTTCCCGTCTTTATCAACCCACGTTGCAAGCGGCGGGTTCGCTCCGCCGTCGGCTCGGTTTGTTTGGCGTTTTCCGTCGTCGTCGAGGAACGTAGTTGATCTCGCGGCACGTACGCCCAGCCACCCGATTCTGTGAAGCTTCGGCGCGGCTCCTTTTAGCGACACTTTTAGCTCGAGCGGATGGGCTTTTATCGTCAAGTTGATCTGGCCGATTGTGAAGTTTCCGAATTGGATCGGTTGCCCAGTGATCGCAGTAACGCACCAGGCGTCCTCGGGCTGATTGCGCCATTCGGTTTTGTTCGTGGTCTCCAGCCAATTGCTTAGCGTCGATTCGTCGTAGGTCGGAACGTATCGCGTCACCTTTACGCCGTCGATCGGGATCGGTACTCGCATCGGTTCGTCGAATAGGTCGCCGAATGGGTCGAGAATCTTCGTCCCGTCGAAGTCCTCCAACATCACGGCTTCGCCGGTCTCGCTGAACGGCTCGACTATTGGAAGCAATGAGTTTGGGTCGCTGCTGTCTGGTTTCGGCTCATCGTCGTTTCCGTTCTTCTCGAATGTGCAGGTGAGCGTCCAGCGTCGCCGGTTTCCCTGAACGGGCGCCGGCGTTACGGTTCGGCAGGTTGCGAAGGGGACGACCAGTCCCGGCCGCGGAACGTATACCGAAAAGCCGGGGCGCGGCGCGTTGTTTAACTGCGTGACTTCTAAGCCGCTTATCGGGTCCGGGTCGGTCGCCTCAAGTTCAACGTCGAGAACTTGCGTGAATTTCTTAGTTACCTTCCCGTCGCGCATCTCGGTTGTGGTTTGGTCGCCGTATCTCGCCGGCCGTATGATTGCCATCGTTTAAACTCCTATGATTTGCCAATCGTCCAGCGTCGCGGCGGTTGCCTCCGCGGCGGTTGCGATACGTGTTAAAAGTTGGTCGTTCGTTCCGCTTTCGGTCTTGTTGGTTGTTTGCGTATTGGTGGCCGTCGTCCGGTTTCCTACCTCGGCAATTCGGCCGGCTATCTCGGCTTGCGCTCTCATGTTCTCGGTAACTGCGGTTTCCGTTTCGAGTCGATTGTGTGCGAGGTGGTTTAGCATGATCGCGGCCGCTCGAAGCCGTTGGGCTTCGTCTTGTTGTGCGTCGGCTTTGCGTCTTGCTTGTTGTTCTTCGACCATCGCCGCATAGAAGCCGCCTCCGTCGTTCACGTCGAGCGCTCGCGTCGCTTGTGGTTCCTCGTCCACCATCGCGGCTTCGGTCGCTTCCTTTGTGGCTCTGGCGTGCTGTTCGGCCGTCAATAGGTCGCGGCGCCGCATCTCGTCCAGCTTTCGGAAGTCGGCCGCGAGTTTTTCGGCCGGTAGTCGATAGGATTCCTTCAATCCTTTCGCCTCGTCGCCTAGTTTCTTGATCCGCTTCGCCTCTTCTTCGGTCGCCTTGTTGTTTGCTTCGATCGCGGCGATATCGCGGCGCAGTTTTAGGTGGTGGCGCAGTTGCTCCGCGGTCGCGTCGAGTAGCTGTAATTCGGCTCGCTCTTTCGCGGTTTCGGCGTCGAGTTCCGGTCGGTCGGCTTGTACCTTTTTGAGCTGCTCGGCTAGTTCGATTTGCTTTTCTAGGCTGCGTTCGCGTTCGGTGATTTCGTTTTCGCGTTGGAGCAGTTCGTTTCGCTCGCGAAGCCCGCGGATTTCCTCCTTTATGCTGGGGTCGATGTCGGCTCGCTTTAGGTTGTACTCCGCGGCGCCTTCTTCTCCGCGCCTCAGTAACATATTCCGGCTTCGCAGTTCCTTTAGCTCGTTCGTGTAGCTTTTGGTCTGCTCTTCATCCGGTCCGGTTTGCGGCTTCGCGGTTTCGGCGTCGCGTTTGTTTTCTTCTGCTCGCCTCGCGGCTTCCTCCTTTGCGGCTTGGTATTTATTCCACATTTCCGTGGCCATGTCGCGGGCTTGCGGCAAGCCTTGGGTTGCATACTTCGCCGCGCCTTCCGCGGTGAACAAATTCGCATACTCCCAAGCCACCCGCATATCTTCCGCGGTTTGTGCCACTCGGGACGAAAGCACCACGGCCGCATCTGCGGCGACTTCGATCGCGTCGCCGAATTCGCCGGCGTTGGGGACCATTTCTGAAACGGTTTGAGCGATCGCGGTTACAACCGGCGCAAACTCCACCGCGGTTTGTCGTGTCCATCCATCCCACGTCGCACGCAGGTTCCCGATTTCGTCCGAGGCTAGTTTGAGGCCGGCCGCGTCTACTCCGGATACCATCAGGCCAAGCCGCTCGGCTTCGGCCGCGGCTTTGTCCAGTCCAGCGGCGCCGCCTTCTAAAACGGTTGCCAGTGCGATCCCCTCTTCCTCGAATAGCTTCATTGCCACTCGGGACCGGTCTATCGGGTTCTCGATTTTGCTCGCGACTTCCACGACTTCGCGAAGCGCCGCGGCCGGGTCCATTTCGGCTAGTCGTTCGGCCGATAGTCCCAAGAATTCGAGCGTAGCGAGTGCATCGCCACCGCCCGCGGCCGCTTCGCTGATTTTCCCGGAAAGCTTGGTGACGATCTTTAGCGATTGGTCGGCATTTAGTCCCGCTTCGGAACTTGCGGCGTACTGAAAGCCGATCAGGGATTCTAGGTCCGTCTTTAGAATCTTTGCCGCGCGGTCGAGTTCGATTAGCTCGTTTGCTTGTTCGATCGTCCCGGCTGTGAAGGCGCGAGCGGCCGCGCTTGCGGCTTTGTAGGCGATTACAATTCCGCCGATTCCGGCCGCTAGCATTGCCAGCTGCGGTCCCAGTGCCATCAGGTTCTCGCCGGCTCCCGCTATGCCGCTCAGGGCGGGTATCCTCGCCAGCGTCGTTCCCATGTCCGGCCGCGACGGTCTCGCCCGTTCCGCGAGGTCTGCACGGCCGCGGCGGTAAGTTTCGTTGTTGATCTGGCCGGCTCGGTGCAACCGTTCAAGCTCTCGCCGTTCGTCGGCAAGGGTTCGCGTCAATCGCTCCGCGTCGGTCCGGTATTTCTCGGTGATTTCTGAACCGCGGCGCTGTAGTTCCGATCGCGATCGCTCCGCGGCCGTTACGCTTGGCAATTGTGCGCGGTAGCGTCTTAGCGCCTCGGTTGCGTGCTGTCTCGACAACGTCCCTGCATCAACCAGGCGTTTTAGCCTGTGGGATTCGCTCGCGTATCGCTCCGCGTCGGTCGTCAATGTCTTGCGGATCGCGGCCGCTTCGCGTTCCGCTTCGTTCTGCTCGCGTTGCGCCGCGATCGCGGACGGCATCTGTGATTTGAATTCGCGCAGGTGCGCGGCCGCTTCTTTGCGGGTCAAGTTTGTGGTTTTGACTAATTCGGCGACGTGCGCGAGTTCGGCCGCGTAGCGTTGTTCTTCGGTGACAAGCTTTCGCTTTATTTCCGCGGCTTGTTTCTCCGCGGCCGCTTGGTTCTTCTGCGCTTCGATGTTCGCGGGAAGCTTTGCGTTGATCCTCGCGACGGCTTCCGCGTACGTTTTCGCATCAAGTCCGCCTTTCTCGTAGGCGTTGTGGAGTCGCTCCAGCGTCTTTGCTGCTCGTTCGCCGGGCTCCTGCAAGCGACCAAAGTCGCGGCGCAGGTAGCCGAGTTCCTGTCTCGTCAGAATCCCGCCCGCTTTTAGCTGTGAAACATCAAGCCCGATTTTGTAATTATAGGATTCGACGGTCTTCGACATTTCACTTTCTCAGGTTTACCATACTCGCGGCCCAGGCGGTCATCTGCTCGGGTGTCATTTCGCCCGACTGTTGTTGTTTCGCCGCGGATGTCCGCGGCATGAAGTCCCGCACGGCGCGCGAGTCGAGAACGGCCCCGTTCCCCGCGGAGATAAAGGACGTCGTTCTGTATGCTTCGGCGGCGATCGTCGCGGATTGCAGCCAGGGATAGGGGATGGGCTCGCGCGAGTCATACGCCAGCCAGCAGTCGAGCACGTACGGGTCGACGGTATCAATCCACGCGATCGGGTCCGGTATCCCTAGTGAGATAGCGAGGCGGAACGCGAAGCGAATCCGCGCCGAACCCATTAGCCGTTTGGGTCCGGGTTCCCGCTGTTTTCCGCTTCTTTGTCCAGGTCAAGGTGTTTGCGGATCGCTTTCCAAAGCGGCTCGAAAATAGACGGCTTCAATGAGTCGACTTTCTCCCACTCCTCGTCCTTATATAGTCGGTTCCCTTGGCCGTCGCAAAGAACCGTCGCCATGATCCGGGCGGGTCGCTCGCGGAATTTCTGGTTGTCGACTTCGCCGGCGTCGTTGAACAGGTCCGCGTCGATCGCGTAAAGGATCGAGCGGCGCAGGGAAGAAAATAGGATTCGCGAGCCATTGGGCAGCGTATAGAAGCCGTGGCGGTTCGCGGTTACTTGGTCGAGTTCCTCGCGGGTTACAACGTGGCTCGCGGCTTTTGGTTCGGCTTGCGTTTGTGCTGCTTCGGTCGTCATCGTTTGGCGCTTTCGCTTTTGAGGTTTGGGGGTGTTTAACTATGCTGCGGGCCCGGTCGGTTGTATGCCGATCGGGCCCGCGGCTCTCTCTCTGGGGTGTTTGGTCAGGCTCAAGCTTGCTTAAGCTTTTCGATTTCTGCCTGGGTCGGCGCGGTATTCGGTCGGAACGGCCGCGGCTCGTTCTCTTTCGTGTAGGATTGCACGGCCGCTTGTACTTGCGGGATTTCTTCCTCGACAAATTCCGCGATCGCGAAAATATCGGTTCCCGGTTTTCGTAGCGTCCACGCGTGCATGCGGCCGTCGATCAAGATATTTAGGTGCTGTGTTGCGACTTTCGCCGGCTTTCCTCTCAGCAGCCGATATCCGTAGCGTTGCTCTACGCGCACATCGAGCGGCGCTACGTCCAGCACAACCGGCGGTTCCTCCGGTCGTCGCGGTTCCATTTCCGATTCAAGCGAATCGGCCGTCGCAAAAACGGTCGTCTCGCTGGTGATTGTCTCGGCTTCGTCGGTGGCGGTCATCGTCTCGGGTTCCTTGCGTGTTCTGTCAGTTTCTAGGGTTTGCGTCTCGTCTTCGATTAGCTCGCGAGGGTCGCCGGTGTGAAGGTAAACTTCGTTCCGCCTTCGGCCGTCGGTACGCCGTCAAGTTTGAACTTCGTTTTTCCTTTCATCAGGGTATTTAACTGCGCGGCTGGAATAAGCCGCATCGTGAAGAACCCGGATGCAACCCACGAAGCCGGCGCCGATTGGTCGGGGCTCATTGGCATTGTTACGGTTAGCGTCGCGCGTACTCGTGCATCGGGCGCGATCTCTGCGCCGTTCCAGAAATACTCGTGCTCTACTTCGCCCGGTTCGACCAAGTCGCCGGGAACGAAAGATTTCTCGTCCTCGGTTGCAAGGTGCGAGGTTTCGAGCGCGTCAACGGTCCGTTGTAGTTCGCCGATTTGGGTAAACTTTGCGATGAATGTCCCGCCTCCGTCGTCTTCATGGATTGCGAAAACGGCGGTTGCCGTGAGTCCGGTGTCCGGTGTCATGTTCACTCGCTCAAAGAGTTGGGGGCGTGTTGTCGCGGTACGTCAGGAGATAGTCGGCTTGCACTACTCGCAAGGGCAGGTCGGCGCCTTCGCGGTTTCGCTCGTCGCGGTCCCTCGTGTCGTCTTCTGTTATCTCCGCGAGCCATACGCCGTCGGCGTTTCCGCGCTGGAAGAGCGCGACGGCGTCGCCGATCGCTTGGGCGATTGCGGCCGCTTCGCTCTTCGTCGCCGCGTAGCTATCAACCTGCACCCTCGCGATGCGGATAGATTCGCGGCCGTTTAGCGTGTGGACGGGTCTGTCTGTGATACGCCACAGCAACACGTACGGCGGGCGGTCGACTTGGGAAGCGTCGCCGGGTCGGACCGCGTGTCCGGTCGCTGTCTGTAACTTCGCCGCGAGCTGCGGATTTCTTAGAATCACGGCGCGGACGGCTCTTTGTGCTGCGTTCATTTCTCGGGCGCTGCTGCTATTAGTTCGGCTTCCACCGCGTTCTGTTGCGCGGCTTGGGTCGCGTCGACGGCCGGCCGCAACCAGGGATGGGGCGGTACGTGCATCGTCGTTCCGTCCTTCAATTTTTGAAGGTGTCCGTTTTCCACCAGGTGTCCGTGTGCTCCGTCCGGCCATGCAGCGCCGACGATTGCAAGCGTTATCGTCGGATAGTCTCGGACCACAACAACGATGCTATCGCGGAGTGCTGGAAGCCCTGCTTTGTCGCCTTTGTATCCCGGCGCCGTTACTCGCGGTTTCGCGTCGTCCACCACGATCTGTCCGGCCGCTTTTGCGGCTTTTGTGAGTGCGCCGGCTCTTAGGTTTGCTTCGATTCGTTCGACCAGCGTTGCGGCGTCCTGATTCGTTTCGAGTTTCTGGGTTATCACCTTTCGGCGTTCCTCAGTCGCTCCGTCGCTATCTTGTGGTAGGCTTCGGTCTCTTCGATGCCGATAAACTCATAGCCGGCCGCGATCGCTGCTTCTCCGGTTGTTCCGCTTCCCTGGAACGGGTCGACAATCAAGGCGCCCGGGGCTGCGCACTTGATCAGTTCGGCCATTAGCTGCAGCGGCTTCTCGGTGGTGTGTCGCTTGTTGTTTACCTTTGTCGTGCAATTGATCACGCCGTCGCCGTAAAACGGGTTCGGGCGTTCTCGAAGCTTCCCTTTGCTCGCGTAAATGATGAACTCGGATTGTGCGCGGAAGCCGTTCTTTGTCGGCCGGGCTCCACGTCCTTTGTTCCAAACTACTACGCCACGAGATTTGAACCCTACGCTTGTTATTTGGGTGAGCATTGGGTGGAACGCTCGCCAATCGCAGAACGCCAGCACGACCGCGCCTTCGCCGCATACTCGGTAGCACTCGCGCCATACTTTCGACATCATCGCGGACCAAGCTTCGGGCAGCAGTGAATCGCCGGCGAATTCGGGAAGCTCTGCGGCTCCGGTCGTTCGGTATTTCGTCGAGGTCGAAGCGGTTCGCGCCGTTACGCCGTTTGCGCCGGTCCCATATGGCGGGTCGGTTATCACAGCGCCCACGCTCCCGTCTGCTAGGTCGCTCAAGACGTGTTCGCTTTTCCCGTGGTAGGCTTTCCATCCGTTGCCGTTCACCGCGGCGGTTTGTTTTCGTTTGCAGGCTTCGCAGATCATTGTGTCGCTATCGCTGTTATTTGCAGCCACCTTCGGCGGCGGTCGGGGTCGATCGAGGCGGTTATTTCGCAAGCGATCCCGTCAACGATTAGCCGTCGGTCGGTTTCTCCCGCGAGGTCGGAACGATAGCGGACTGTGATCGCGTGTCGGGTTGTTTGCGTTTGTTTGCTTCCGGCTTCCCGCTCGGCTTGGCTCGTTTTGATTTCGGCCGGCAGGCCACGCGCGACCGTTTCCCAAGCGATCAGGATTTCGCCGGTCGATGCATCCTCGGTCCGGTTCGGCCGCGCTACGTCGATTCGGTCGCGTAACTTTCCGATTCGCAGGTCTCCGGCCATCAATGCATTTCCGTTATTAGCCGCCATAGACAGCGGAAGGCGCAAACGGCGATCGCGAGGGCGCCCGCTTGGGATAGTCGCCGACGTGTTACGCCGTATCTCGGCAGGGTGTCTGCGAACGTAGCGATTGCATAGGCTCCGTTTGATAGAACCAAGAAAAGTAGCAAGTCGAACACTATGGAGCCCCCGCGGCCGCGAGAATAAAAACAATCCCCATCACCAGCCAGATTGGCCACAAGATCACGATTTGAATCCCCAGGCCGGGTTCAATCGGACCGGCCGCGATGTTTGCGGCTGCAAGCAATGTTAGCCCGGTGAATAAGTAGAACCACGCGAGCGTCTCTAATGCTCTTAGCATTTCTCGGCGCCCGCGATTGTGAAGGCGTCCCGCATTGGGTCCAACGCCCGCGCGAGGTGTGAGTACCCCAGGGGCACTTCTTTCGCTTCGCCGTCGGCGGTCACTGCTTCCGGGTGCTCGTGCCAATGCGCAATGAGGGCGCAGATCATCAACGCGATTGACGGCTCCGGCTGCGCGCTGCCGATCCTCGCGGTTACTACGACCGCGGTGTGCGGGGTCGCGATCGCTGGCAAGAGAAGCCGGCCGGGCATTCTCCCATCGTGTTTGACTTCGCCGGCTTCCTCGTTCTCGTTGCCGGCGGCGTCGATGCTCTTTATTGTCGCTGAAACGAAAGGCCCGATCGGCAGGTCGATCTCGCGGGTTCCTGCGTGCAACCGCTCCGATTCAATTTGCAATGGTGCTATCTGCCAACGCGTATCCCGTTCAACGGTTGCCACCGCGGCCGGCAGCAGGAACTCCAGCAGGTAGCCGTCGCTGTCATCGTCGAAGATTCTCGCGTGCCGTTTGATTATCGACAGCGGCACGATTGGCGACGGCGTCGCGACGGCTTTGCTTGTCCACATTGTTTCACTCTTCGGCGATTTGTAGCTGCACGCTTCGCGGTGCGGCGTCTGCAATCCGCGCGGCTGCGTCTGCTCCGACTTCGCGGATGAAGTGTTCTTTCCATTGCGGGTGAGCGTTGCCTAGCTTTTGGCTCACCCTGATGCCGTGTCGCTTCACGGTCTGCAGCTCTCGCTCTTCCAGCCACGAAAAGACCACGTCGCGAAGTTGCTCCTCCTCGGCTTTGATTTGCCGCGCTTTCGACTCCAGCGCTTTGCGTGTCGTGTTCACCCACAGCAGGCGACGCAACAGCGCGGCGGTTAGCTTCGGCTCGTTTGGGTCGGCTCCGATCACTCTCGCCGGCTCTTTTCTCTCGTTCGCTTCCTGCTTGGCTGCTTTCTTGGCCATCTTAGAGCACTTCCTCGGCTTCAATTTCTGCGGGTTCGGGTTTGTTGTCGGTTGTCGTTGCGGGTTCGTCCGCTTTTTTGTTGCGTCGCGTCGGTTTGCGTCGCGACTTCTTCGCGGCGCCCGGTTTGTCGATCCATCCGCGATCCCTGAAAGTCTTTGCTTGCTTCGCGTCAAGCTCGATTGCGTCACCCGTTCGATAGTCTTCGCTATCGTGGCGGATGGATTGTGATAACGTGTAGCTTGCCATTTCGTTGAGTCTCAGAGGGTTTGGGTTCAGTCTTCGCGAGTCCCGCGGCGATCCGCTCGAACTAGGTCCGATTGAATCGCCGCGGGCACTCACAAAACACGTCGCGACTATTGCGGAGCGGCGGCGTTGCCTTCTTACGGTGCTGGCGTGTAGCCCTTCACCGGTGGCGTTCCTGCATTCAGGAGACCGCCGTCGGCGCCGCGTTTCCCGTCGAAGCCGGTCTGGTCATACTCGCCGAATCGCTCGCTATACTTCTGCGTTCGCACGTCACCCACAAAGCGAAGTTTGTACTTCATTAGGTCGCCAAAAATCGCACGCGGCCGGGTTGGCTCGGCGGTCCCGTGCGCGACCATGTGGTTGTTTGTCACAACCGGACGATTTAGCAACCGGGGCAGGGCTCCATCGTTTGGCTCAATGAGAATCGGCCGGCCGTTGTCGTCAGTCAGCACCATCAGTTCAACGAGCACCTCGTCGTTCATCATCCACGAAGCCACGGCGCGGTGGATTTGGTCAACGGAATACTTCACTTTGTAAAGGTCCGACCATGCGTAGGTCGTGGCGGTGGCCATCTCGAAGCCCACGGGCAATTGGTGTTCGATGCCTTTTAGCGTTCCGGCTCCGTTCCCCGTCGTCGCTTTGCGGTTCACTGCACGCCCGATTCGCTCGCCAATCATCGCGGCGATTGCCGCGACGAATGCGGTAGGTGAATCTCTCATCGTCACGTTGCCGGCGCGGATAAAGTCGCTCCAAAACTCATAGGATGCCAGGACCAACTGTCCGGTCGTCGGCTTTGCTCCGTCGAGCGATTGCGGTGTAACCTCGTCAATCTGCTTTCCTTCATTGGACGTGTCGTCCATCGTCGGCCATGCCATCCGGGCGCCCGTCGCCGTTACCATCACATCGGCCGCGTTAACGAGTCCGCCGATTGTGATCATTGCTCGCTCCAACGCGACGGTCGCGACTTGTGGGGCGAGGTTTGCGTAGTCGCTGGTTCCTGCGACGGCAGCGACGGCGCGGGCTTCTTGGACTAGTCCGCCGATTCGACGGTTTACGATTTCGGCGCGTTGCTCTTTGTCCCAACGGCTCGCGATTTGGCGCAGCTCTTGTAGCTGCTCCGTCGGCAAGCAAGGGATTGTGATGTCTCCCGCGAGGTCGAAGCCTGTGTCGTGCACGGCTTGTCGCTGCTCAGTCGTCAAGCTTCCACCGCCCGCGAGCACGCCCCAGGATTGCATCGCGAGGGCTCGGCGGTTTTCCTGGATCGCATGTTGCCGCATGGAATCCCGGTTTTCGAAGGCGTCGCCGAATGTCCGGCTACTTCCGGCGAAAAGCGGGTCGTCGGCCGTCGGATCATGCCTGCCGTTCGGACCGCGGCGGGTCCGCTCTTCGTGCTGCGCGGTTTCGGTCAGAAACTGCTCGACTTCGCTCGCGCCTTCTTCGGCTTTGATTTCCGCTTGAACCGCGAGATATTCGGCTTTCTTCTTGTCGAAAGCGGAGCGTTCCTCTGGCGTGATCGCGGGGCCCTTGTAATCGGCGTTTTCTTTCCGGCCGTTGATCGTGGTGCGAGTCTCTTCGATTGCTGCGCGAATCTTCTCGCGCTTCTCGCGCAGTTCTTGTAATTTTGCCACGTCGGTTTGCCCTGTTCGCGGTTCGAGTTGTTGGATAACTCGCGAATCTTCCGCGACGGGTAATGCTATGGCGGTTTTTTCTCTCGCTCAGCTCGTGCCAACTTCGTAAACGGTCGGCGGTGTGTCGAAGGGTCGCACGGTTAGCCGGCCGCGTTTTAGGGTTCGGTACTTGTTCGCTCCTAGTTCGATTCGGTGGCGCAGGTCATACGTTCCCGGCGTCCATGTTTCGGTCTGCTCGCTGGTTGGCGCGAACTCGGCAAACTGGCCGACTTCGTCGCTCTGGATCGGCATTCTCAGCGTCATGCCTCCGGCTCCGCTGCCAGTGAGTCGAGCGGCGAGCACGAAGTGTAAGCCGGTTAGGTCCGCGGCTGATTCTATGTCGATTCTCGCTGGTGTATCGGCGTAGTCGTCCCCCTGTTCCACGTCGAGGTCTTCGCCGTTCTCACCATTGAATGTCGGCGAGTTGACGACCACGGTCGTTCCGGAAAGCTCCGCGGCGACATCGGTCGCGATTGTAGCGGTGTCTATCTCCAGACCGGAGTCAATCGGGTGCTGTGTTGGGTAAACAAGCCGCGAGCCATCAACCAGAACAATAGCGATTTCGGCCGTGTCAGCGGTTGAGAGTGCGGCGCCCGGGGGCGCGTCTATGGCGTACCAGCCATCAGTCGCGCGGATTGTCACAAGTTGCCCGGTCACTTTCGCTGCCGTATCGGCCACCTTCGCGCCGATTGCAATTGTCGCTTCTGCGGAGCGTATGCCAGCAGTTACTGTCACGTAGGCTGCACTTTCGATATCGCTTGGTGCCAAGTCGGCTACTGGTATGCTCGAAACATCGAGCACGTGGAACCAGAGACGCGGAGCGACGGAAGGCTCGATTTTCATAGGTTAACACCTCGTTTTGCCAGTCGGTTGCCGAGACGCAAAGCCGCGTCAGTGTTACCGCTCAGGACGATGATTTCAGTTCCGGGGGTGACGTAGGCTAGAGGGTTGATGGGTCCCAGGATGCTGTAAATTGTTTTGACAGTGGATGGGATGATCCCCTCACAATCCCGCCCATTTAATACCAGTACCCTGCCCGGGCTGTACCCTATTGCACGGGCGACGCCGTCTAACACTGGGCCTAAAATTGACCCCGAGTTGTTTCCTATCGCATAGGAGCTTGCGGCGGAGCCCCCTACGAGCTTCCCGGTCACCACGGATCTGTTTTGCGATATCCCTTGGGCGTTTGGGATGCTTCCGCCATATACATCACCCAATACGACCCCGTCGCTGGCGTATATACCGTAACTCCCCCCTACTGTGTCGTTTGGACGCACATCGCCCTCGATGGTCCCCTGTGTGACGTAGCAACCACTAGAACCCGGACTCGGGCCCCCGGTCACCCCGCCCCGGATGGTACCCTGACACACGTAGACTCCGCACGAATTCGATCCATTGGTGCCCCCGTACCAATTACCACCTACCGTTTTATCTACTGCCAGCGTGGATAGCATGTGGCCCGTGCCGGCAATAAGCGACCAGCCCGGCAAGTCAAACACAAGCGGCGACCCTAACAGTATTCTACCTGCCGTGCCTGGGGTTTGTACCGTGATATCCGTTTCCGCCGGGTTGACGTCTAACGTAAGCGTGTACCCGGCTAGCTCGATGGTGTCGCCATCGGCTACCGTCATTGCCGAGTAGTTCGCATTGCCAGCAAGTGTGATTGTCGGCATTAAACGCTCCAGCTTTCTGATAGAGCATCGTTGATTTGGGCTTGGACATCGGCAAGCGTGATCGATCCGTCCGCGAGATCGTTGTTCGTCCTTACTGCGTCGATTGCATCGTTTAGTGCTGCTACTCTCGCCGATTTTCGCCGCGTTGCGGCCTCAACTTCGATCGCGTCTGCGACATCTGCCGCGGTTACATCGCCATACCTCCAGCCACCGCCGAGTGCCGCGATAGCCTCAAAGTCGTCAGCGCTTGGCATTTCTGGTTGTCCGCCGAATTGCAAAGCGAGCGACTTTAGCTGCGATCCATATTCCGGCAGCGTGGTGTCGAAAAGATTGTTGCGGTCGTTCGTTATATGGCTGAACCATTGATTCACCGGAGCCGCCATCGCGGGGGCGTTCTCACTCACGTATACAATCATGTTCACCACGGTTCCCGACCATTTTTCGCCGGTATCCTGCGGCCGGATTAGTCGCACCAACATTCCGCGATTGTTCAACAGGAACAGCAGGTCGCCCAAGTCAATAGCGTGTCGCGTTTTTGGTGTCGCATTCAAAGCCTCCGCGATCTCTTGAGCGGTCAAACTTTGATATTCCGCGATTTTTTTTATGTCTTCGATCATTTACATACTTATTGCAAAAGGAGGTAGTCAAGTTCGAAAAGTAGCTCGTCGGCTCCTTGCGATTCGGCCGCGAGGAAAGCCGCTTTTCTCTGTTGCAACATGTCCCAATTTCCGCCCGCGTCGGTTCTGATTTCGGCGGTCGTTCCTGCGTAGGCTTCGCCGACTACCGGGCCAACGTGGAATAGTTCCGCTTCGATCACTTCGCGTATCACCCGGTCGTTTTCTTCATCGCGGCGCCACTCTTCCGCGATCGCTGCAAATGAGATACTCGCGCCGCTCACGTCACCGCGGCGAATTTTCGCGCCGATTGATACGTGGTCCGGGTCTTCGGGATCGTAGGGCACAGCGTATCGCAAGCCGCGGCGGTCGCTCGACAATTGAAGTAGGCGCGAACGTCTTCCGAGCACCCGGCGTTCGTCGTGAAACGGTGCGCAAAAACAATCGCGATCGCTCGCGAGGAACTTGTCGAAGCATCCGGGGCGAAAGCGTTCGACCAGGTCGAAGTCTACCCGGTACTCCGTTTCGGGGTCGTTCGCGTCGAAATAAACGGCGCCATATCCGCTAATGAGGACCGGGGCGTCGCCATCGGCTCGGCTTTCGATCGCGGCTCGCGATCGCGGTAGAAGTGCGGATCGCTTTTCGGTCTTGGTCATTCGGCTACCTTATTGTCGGGTTCGGCTTCGTTTTCGGGCTTCTCTTTGGTCGGCAAGTTGTACCATCGGCGCACCTCGTTTGTTTCTAGCCATCCGGCTTGGATTCCTTGCGTTGCAATGTTCGCTCGAGCGGCTCCGTCGGTCCACTGTAGCGCGTCAATCACGTACTCGATAAAGTGCGTCCCCATCTCGCTCGGCCTGAGTAGCTTTCGGTTCGCTTGTGCCATCACCCGGCGCAAGTGCGGACCGCAAGTGGAGCGAATGTATCGCTTCTCTTCCTGCTCTAGGGAGTTGTAGGCGACGGAATCTTTCAAGCCCAGTCGCGACGGCGGTATGTTGTAGATTTGCGCGACGTGTCGGGTCTCTGTTTCATCGAGTTCGCCCAGCTGCGCGTCCTTTGGGCTCGCCGATGTGCGAATAAACTCGAAGCCGTCTCGCAGAATCAAGGTTTTGAACCAGTTCGCCGGGTTCGCTTTGGTGCGGACTCCCTCTTCGACGTTGTCGATTGCTGCCGGGCTCGCGCCTTGTGGTGCTCTTAACACTCCGCCAACGTGCGCCCCGTTCTCAAAGAACGAAGCGGCGAATTTTTGTAGCGATGTTCCGGTTTTGAACGTGTCCGCGTATCGGCGAATGGGGGACGACGGTGTCAATCCGTCGAGTCTTACGCCGCTATGGTGCAAAACGTCTGCCTCTGGTAACACAATCGGCGGGGTTCCGTAATTCACCCAATACACCCGGCGGTTCACCTTCACGGGTCGCCACGCGTCAGGGTCGAGTCGATGCATCGCGATAGGCTTTATTCCGCGGCGTTCGATCCATAACAGACCGCAACCGCGCAGCAGGGCGTCATGGTAAAAATCGAACCACATGTCGAAGGCGGTGGTGTATTCGTTCGGCGCCCCGTCCAAATTCAGCAGGCTATAGGATTCGTGCGACTTGTCTTTGTCGCGGTTCTTTCCGTTTCGCTTGTAAGTCGCCAACGGTAAACTCGCGCAGTCGCCCGCGATCATCCCCACGGCTTGCGCCACTGGTGGATATCCTGCCAGCTTTTCGACGGTTAACGCGTTGCCAAATCCCGCGATCGAGCTGTTCAGCGAATCGACAATTGAAGCGTTTGGGTTTTCCATCGTCGGCGTCATCGCGTTCCGGCGTTCCGGCGCGATGATGTCGGCGATCGCGTTTAGGATTCTTCCCATTCTAGTTTCCTTCCGCGATATATGCCGCGGCGATTGCGCCCGCGTAAATCGCCGCGGCTGCGGTTGCGGTCGATAGCGGGCAACTTGCCAACAATGCCAAGGCGCTAGCCGAGTAGATCACGGCCGCGGTGCGTATAGCTTTGTGTCTCGCGGCGGTTTTCACGGTTTCGATCATCGCGGACCGTATAAAACGGTTCACCATTGCCGCGGCGTTTCTTAGTCGCTGGCGCTTGTTCATTTTCGTAGGCTCACTAGTACGTCGATGAACATCAGCAGATACGCCAGCATCGCGGCGCCGATCAGCATTCCGGCCGCGAGGGATGCCGATAGAAACGCGATAGAAACGACCATGATTGCGGCCAGCACCATTGCGCCCCACTCTGCCGCGTTCTGCGATTGAAACGCGAGCAGCCACTCGCGGAGGTCGAAATAAGCCGCGTTTGTGATTCTCACGGCGGCGCGTAGTCTCGTTAGAGGTTTCATCGCTTAAAACATCTCTGGTTTGCGTGTGTCGTAGAATGTCGGCGACTCTTCGACGGTTACTTGCATTCGTCGATTGGTCGCTATGATCGCGGCCGTTATCCCGTCAATGCGTCCGTTTGAGCGTCCTTTCATCGGCCGGATTTGCTCGTTTGTGTCCTGGTATACGATCACGTTCCCGATCATCCATGAGATAGCGGGGTTGTGGTCATGTCGGAGTTTTCCGGCTTCAATGAGTCGTTCGAATTCGGTCGACGGCGGCGACATAAACGACATTCGCGGCGGAACTTGCACGGTATTTAGCCCGTCCTCTCCGCGTAGCATTTGGTTACATAGAAGCTCAGCCATCGCGGGGTCGTACCCTAGTTCTTTCATCGGTGTTTCTTCGTGGGCTTCGACTATGTCCTTCCGTATCCGGGAAAAGTCGATCGAGGCACCAGGCGTCGCAGTGACGAAGCCACGCTGCACCCAATCAACCAACGGGATTTGGTCGCTGTGTTGTTTCTCCGCGACTAGCTCCTCTGGCACCCACAATTTGAATAGGTACGAAAGCGTTCCGTCGTCGTGCTCGAATAGCCGGACCAGCGCTGCGAAGTCGTGCACGCGTGCGAGGTCCACGCCCGCGTAGCACGGCTGGCCGACCAGGTCTTGCTCGTTCGCTTCGGGTAGTGCGTCCCACGCCGAAACATCAAGCCAGGCGTCCCTCGGTTGCGTCCACTGATTCAACCGGTAGCGTTTCAAGTCGCCGATTCGTTGCGGCGATCCCTTTGCCTGGTTTATCGCGGCTTCGATTTGTCGCTCGGGTAGTGTGATTCCGTAGGACGGGTTCGCTTTCTTCCACGTCGCGGTCTTCTTCCAATCCGCATCGGCCGGCGCTTCGAAAATTAGCGGTAAATGGTCGATCGACATATCTTTACCCTCGCTGATTCGCTTCGCTCGCTCGTATTCCTCATAGCAGATCGAGGTCAGGTTATCGCCGGCGGTGGTGATCATAAAAACCAGCGAATTCAGTCGCGCCGATGTTGCATACAGCAGCGATCCGAAAAACGAGCGGTCTTTCCACTCGTGCAGTTCGTCAAGGATCAAGCAGTTTGCGTTCTTCCCTTGCGAACTCCCTCCGCTCGCGGTTATTGCTGCGATAACCGCGTTGCGCGTCTGGTGGATGGCTCTGTAGGTCGAGCGTCGCACGTCGAAGATTTTGGAAAGTGCGTCGCTTCGTTCGATCATTCCGGCGGCTTCGTCGAAACAGTCGGCCGCTTGTGATCTCGCGACGGCGGTCATGAACACTCGCGCGCCGACTTGCTCCAGTGCCTCGCGGATCGCGATCCCTGCGGCTAGCTGCGTTTTGCCGTTCTTCTTCGGTATGAACGTGAAGCAACTTAGGAAGCGTCGCGTTCCGTCGGGCATCCTCCATCCGTATAGCGGACCGATCAGCCCGTGCCATTGCCAGTCGAGCAACAAGAACGGTTTCCCGTCGAAGGGCGCCTTTCCGTGTGTCAATACGCTTTCGAATAGGTTCCGCGTCGCCATCGCGGCGCCGATGTCGAAGTAGCAACCGCGAGCGACGGCTACTTCATCCTGTGGGGTCTGGATCCAATCGGCCCAGCCTTCATCGGCTGCGCGTTTAAGTTGCGCCCGTGTGGGTGTGTATTTCGGTTTTGCGGCCACTGGTCAATTCTTCGCTTTCGTCGCGGCCGCTTTGCGTTTCTTTCGCGGGCTCTTCGCGACGGTTCTAGCGGCTCGCTTTCCCGCGGCTTTCTTCGGCGGCGGGTTCACTGCTGCGCCCTGCATCCCCACGCCCGCTAGAACGGCTGCGATGGGGTCGACGGCTGATGCTTTTGACTTTGGTCCGTCGCCGATGCGCAAGCCAACGCGATATGCCGGCCCCAGCCCCAGCACTTTTGCCCAGCGATTGCAATCGCTCGCGAATTTTCCAAGTAGCGTCGCGGCCGGCGTCGGCTGTGAGTATTTCAAATTTCCCTCGGCGTCGAAAAACTCCTGCGTGTATCCGTTCTTCGTCACGTCGTTAAACATCTCTCGCCAGGATGCGTACGATATGCACCACATTTCGAGGATAGGTAGATCGAGCGTCGCGAGCATTTCGACGGCGTGAAGTTCTTCGGTTACTAGTTGCCACGCGTCGCACGCGAGCGGCGGCAGCCACCCTGGCGCGTCTGGTACTTCCGACAGTGTTCGCGGCTCCGGCTCATCGTCGGGCAATTGTCTGTGGCCGGGATTTCCTTCGAGGCGTTTTCTGGCGGTCGGCTTCGGTAGTGGTCCACGTTTGCCCATCGGTCTGTAGTCGCTCGCGGTGTGTGTTACTTGCTTTCGCGTTGATCATCCGCGAAAGCTTTCGCCCGTCGGACTTTTGGAGGGTCGGGGAGAATCTCCGGAAAAGCAGCCAATTGTCGGGTTTTCCGTTCCATTGCTCGCGGTATGTTTTTTCCGCCATGCGTGCGGCATGAAGTCGGGCGCGTTCCTCTTTTTGCATTAGCGGAGCTTCAATGCGAGTTGCAACACGCGGCGAAATAGTCGCCTCGGTCAATGCCGGCCTTTCTTACATCGAGGCCGCAAGGCTTGCGGGCGTCTCGGTGTCAACGGCTTGGCGATGGGTTCACGTCGACACACTCAGTCCGCCGATTCGCCGGCCGACTTTGTCGGAAGATCAGAAGCGGAAAATCCGCGACGCGATCGACAGCGGGCAAGCTTCGCTCCGTCAGATCGCGATTGCCGCGGGCGTGCATCACAGCACGGTTTGTGTCATACGCGACAGGATGACGGTCGGTGGCCATCGGCCGCGCCCGTTACGCTGCCGCGGCTGCGGCTCGCTCATCAATACTCAGGTTTGTTTGCAATGCGAAGCATCTCTCGCCCGTTCTTCTTGTTGTGCCTGCTAGGGGTCTCGCTCTTGGCTGGTTGCGCTGACTTGCAACCGCGGCCGGCTTTTGTCTTTTCCCCACCCTCGGTCGAGTTTCCACCCGCGGTCAATCTGCCGTTTTCCATGCGGCAGGTTAACTGGCTCCACCGCGGGGAAGGCTCCTGCGCCGTCGCGTCGCTCATTAGTCATATCAACTGGCAAAATGACACAGCGCGAGCGGCGCGAATCCGTCGCACCTACGGCGGCGGGCAAACTGCGCGAAGCTTAAAGGCGATTTGCAGCGCGGAGCGTATACCGTTTGCCGCTACGGAAAGCGGCGATGTTGAATTCTTAAAGTGGGCAAGTCGAACACGTCGCGGTGCGGTCGTGTGGTACTTCACGGCTCACGCCGTCACGTTCTGCGGGTTTGGTACCAAAAATGGCGACACCGTCGCTGTGTTGCTCGATAACAACCGGACGAAGACCCCGCTTTCGATTCCAGTCAATGAGTTTGTGACAAACTGGCGTCGGTATGGTGGGTTTGCTTTAACTGCACTCGGGGCCCCCGCGCCCGCTCCTTTCTATGAACGATGGATTCCATGCAAAACCTTAAACGTCTCCGCTCCCCCTCGCTATTGCCTCGGTTCGTCTTCGGGCTCGGCTTTGCTCTCCTCTGCTCCATGTCGACAGGTTGCCTGCTCATCGGCAGCCCTGATTCCGCAAGCGATCAGTTCCCGCGACGCGATCGCGATCGCGACGGGTTCTTCAACCGCGATCGCGGTGATTCCTTCGACTCGAACGACTTCGATTGTCCCGGCGGGGAGTGTCCGGCCGATTGTCCCGGCGGGGAGTGTCCGGCCGATTGCTCGGACGGCTCTTGTCCATGTGATCGGGGCAGCATCGGTTCAACAACTACGGTTTCTGCCGATCGCGCCGCGGCCGCTCTCGTCTCTCGTCACGCCGTGCAATGCCTCGGGACTTGTCATGTCGAAATCTCCAGGAAAGCGGCCGCAAGTCCGGTCGATAGCTCGAAACTTAACGAAGTTAAAACCGGCTCGTATGGTTGCGTTCGATGTCGAAAGCCTACCGTCGGCGATGGTTGGCATAACTTAGTTACCGATTCCGGCGACTCTGCGTTGTTCCTCTGTGAGTCGTGCTGGGGAAAACTTTCGCCGTCTGAGCGGCTCGGTTTTCTTAACGTCTATCTTCAAAGAACGAACACCGCTGGCTCTGCCATCGGTGATCGGCTCAAGTCCGCTATCCGGTAATTTACGGCGTTCTAATGTTTCTGCGTTTCGCGTTTTTGGTTTGTGTCGCGTTGCTCTCGTGTTCCGTCTCGCCGGCGGGCACTCCGGCTGACGATAGCGGCCGCTATCAGCTCATCTTCGTCGGGGACTCCGGCGAATTCGCGGAGTTTTTCCGCGAGCACTCCGGGCTCCGCTCGCTCGCTTCGAAGTGCCGAGTGGTCCGCTATTCGGTCGACGATACGCTTTTCAAAACGCGATTTGCAAAGTCGATGCCGGCCGGCTCCTCGCCTCCGGCGTTTATTTTCGCGCGTCCTGATTCCGGCGTTTTGTACTTGGCGACTCGTGACAGTTTGCCCGCTTCGGCCGATGCGTTCTATTCCGACTTGCGGACTTGCTATCGCCTCGCGGGTGAAGGCAGCGACGGCGCGGAAACTCGCGACGGTGGGCGAGCTCGTCTCGGTGGTCGTCTGCTCGATAGCCTCGGGAAGCTTCCCGCGATCCGTCGCGAATTGGACGGCATCAATAGTTCACTCTCTCGAATTCGTTCCGACTCCGCAGTCCTGGTCGCTCTCGCGGTCGTCGCGGCGTTGTTGCTCGCTCACTTACTCACACCTCCACGGCCCGCCCGATGACTACTGCTATTGTTGTATTTTTTATCGCCTTCGCTTTGTTCGTCGCGGTTCGCCGCGGTGTCTTTTCGCGGTTCACTGGATCCGGTAATGCGATTCCCTTGCTGCCGTTCACCGCTCCCGGTGATCAGCCGCCCCGCGCCTCTGAATGGGAAAAGCAACTTCTAGCGGATGCTCTGGACGATCATCGCCGCGACAAAGCGAAGGCTTCGCTTTTCGCGGAACTTCGCGCCATTAGCGATCCCGGCCCGTCTGCTTCGCCGGCTTCATCCGCGAAGCCCGCGAATCCTTTCGAATAATGTCCGTACCCCGCGCCCGCCGCGCTTGCGTCCGATGTGGTCGAGCACACATTAACCGCTCTCCGCGTTGCACCACTTGCGGCGGCGCGGCCCAGCCCACGCCGCGGCCGGTCGATCGGCGCCGACCGTCCGCGGCGAAACGTGGCTATGGTCGCAAGTGGAGACTTGCGAGGATCGCGTTTCTCTCCGATCCTGTAAACCACGTTTGCAAGGGTTGCGGCGACGCGATCGCGGTCGAGGTCGACCATATCGTCCCCCATCGCGGCGACTTAAAACTTTTCTGGCGCCGCTCTAATTGGCAAGGGCTCTGCAAGCCTTGCCACTCTCGCAAAACCGCCCGCGGAGGTTAGGGCATTGGCTAATCGGTTTTCGCCGTCATGTTGTTGCGGCTGCAATTGTGAACAATCAATTCTAGGTTTCCAGCCCGACGGCTCCGGCGGTTTTCTCGATTGGATTCCGACGGCCGCGGTTTCTCCGGCGCAGTCGGCCGCGGCGCCTCGGATCGTCTCCGATTGCACATTGATCAGCCGCGAGGAGGTTTTCTGCAAGAGCCCGGTTCCGTTCTTCGCATATCTCAACGGGTCGGTGGCTTATTCCTCGGTCGGCGTTGGTAATGCTCTGCCACGTCTTGATGGCGTTTCGGTCCGGATTATGACGCGAGTTTCCGCGTCGATCTCTGACGGGCTCGCGACGGTCGGCGACCATTGTTTCCTAGATTTGCAGATCATCGACGGCCCGGCCGGATTTACGCAAAAAACGGCCGCGGTTCGTGTTGGCGTTTGCATTGATGGCGAGGATCACGTCTTGGCAACTGGCGCCGGCTTTCCTAACTCGCTGCAAAGTCAATTGGTGTCGCCGTTTGGGATGATCAAGGAAGTTGTCGGGGCCAATATCCCTATCTCACATTTCGGCGGACTCATCGGCCGCGAATTCAATCCTTTTTTTGAGGGCGATTATTTTCTTGCTGTCGACGACGTTTTGATTGATGCCGGTTCGAATGGTTCGCTTTCGGCTTCGAAGGGAAGCGTTTACCGGCTCGTCGATGTTTTCAACTTCGATCATCCGGATAGCTGGCAAGAGGTTTCCGCGGCCGAATTCAACGACGTCGTTTTCGGCGCCGGTGAACCGCATCAGTCAACTAGCCTCTTGCTCTCGGATTCGCCGCAGGACTTTTCGGCGCTTCCTGGTCGTCGTGTTGGTGTCAAGTTCACGGGGTTATCTGATTCCGATTCATTTCCCGGCGTCAATGTCATAGCCGGCAACTCGGTTACTCCTTCGCTGCCGCTTTGTCATCTTGGGGCGCCTCCGATGCAGCGGGAAGCGGTGTTTCGCTCGACTCCCTTCGCGAAGTATACGGGGTCGCTCGTTGGTGGTCCCGCCTCGCTGCCCTTTCGAGGTTATTCTCTACCTCTTTTCGGTAGTGATTATCTGGAAGGCTATCGCTATCTATACGGCCAAGAATTCGGGCTCCCGTCTGGTGGCTATCAATTCACTCGGAACGATTATTTTAAGTTTGGTCCGACCGGTTCTCCTGACTATGCTTGGCAATTCCTTTACTTAAAGGTTTCCGTTACGATCCGGCTCGACATCACCCAGCCGCGCGTAGGATTCTGGTCGGCCGCGGCTTTCGCAACTATTGAACTTCGCGAGGGTTTGGCCGTTGAAAATTTTTCGCTTGCTGATCTCAAGGCGGGCGTTTTCGCTCTCAAGCCTCAGCCCGGCGCATTGTTCGAAATTCCAACCTATCCCGCGGGCCCTACATTTGGAGAAACGTCGCAAGTCTTCGGACCGTTTCCTGGTCATTACATGGACGACTTTTCGGCGACGTTGTCCCCAGTCGCGAGCGGTCCGGATCCTTCACTCGCGGCGATGGTCAGCGTTTATGATCTCACAATAGGCGTCCCGGTCCCCCAGCCATGATTCAGCCCGCTGTTTCTTGTTGTGTTCGATGCCGGCAAATATCTGTCGGCCGTTGCGTTCGATGCAGCGATAAAGTTCTTTCGGCAAGCCTCGCTTTGAAGGTCTGCCGTTCGAATCGCTGCGGGTTCTTTGGTAGCAGCCCCGGTTGTGATCCTGGTTGCCTCCATCCGGGGATGGTTCGGCCGTGTCGCACGTTCGACCACTTTTACCGCGGCGGTTTTTGCGTCGCCCTTCTTCCTTCTCGCTGATAGCGTTTTCGTTGGTCGAAGTTCCGGACGGCTTCGACTGTTTTTTCGATCGCTTCGGTTGCTTCGTGGAGTGTCCAGGTATTCACAATCCGTCCGGCTTCGTCAACGGTGATCATTCTTATCGGCTTGCGTCCTAGCTCGCCTTTGAATACCGCTGCCGCGATCACTGCCGCGGTGTTTTTGTTTTCGTCTCTCATCGGCTCAGTTCCATTTTTGCTAGGGTTCTTATGATGTTTTGCGCCGCTCGCTGCGTCGCTCTTTCGCTCATCTTCGCCGGCTCCGGATCCGCGCGTCTCAGCTTTCCGGCCGGCGCGTTTTTGGAAGGTTCCACGCGTCGCACGGGTGCGTCGGCCGGGAATCCTCCCGGCATCGTCACGCGGTTTAGAATCCTCGACAGCGTCGCGCCGTCCAACTTAAGCCGCTCGGCAAGCTTGGTTCGGAATAGCCCCACGGTCGAGCGGTTCGCGTAGTCTCTCGCCATTTGTGCGGCTCCGTCTGCGTCGCCGTCGGTGATCATCCCGGCATTGCACGCCGCGGCGACTTGCCAGACCGTCTTCACGTCGCCATTTGGCCAGCCAAGCGTCGCCATCAGTCGAGCGGTTCGCGGCGCGGTCGCTTCCGCAGTCGTCAAAAATCTTTGGTCCTCTTCCCCCTCTCGGTTTGTGGTTCCGAATGGGGAAAGAGGACCGGAATTTTTGGAATTGGAATATATAACAGTGTCGGTGCTCATTTGTCCCGGTTTTGTCCCGCAAGTTGTCCCGGTTTTGTCCCGGTTGTTGTCCCGGTTGTTGTCCCGGTTGTTGTCCCGCAAGTTGTCCCGGTTTGTTGGCATGGAATCTGGCATAATTTCACACCTTGCGTCTGGCCTTCCCGCGGTTACTACTGATCGGCAAGCGGTAGCCGTTACGGTCGTCTTCGCCGCCCGGCCGACTCCTACCGTTTTTAGCTCGCTCTGGATTATCCCGCGATCGCTCAGCCGCTTTAGAGCGCGTCGGACAATGCGTTTCCGGGATGTTATCTCGCCGCTTCCGCTTCCGATGTCTTCGTCCATCGCGAGGCGGTCAAGCGACCACTTTAGCGGCTCCCAATTCTCGCTTACTTTCGCGATCAATACGGCGACGTTCCAGTAACTCGTCCCCTCGTATATTTCCGCTTCGTCTAGTGCGGCTTTCATTCTCGCGATTCGGTCGCGAGCCATCGCGCGTCTAGCCGTCGCGATCGCGGCCGCTTCACGTTCCGCGGCGTCGCGTTCTTCTGCGAGTGTTAGCAGGTCGTCTGTGCCTTGCTTGGTCAAAACAGCACCTCCTGCCGATCGTCGGCGCTTCGTCGTCTCGCCGGCTTCGCTTTCGGTGCGTTTGCTTTGGCTGGTGGCGTGATCATCGCGAGCGACAGGCTATTCCATAGAACTTTACGCTTTCCATCCGCGAGCACGATCGACACTCCCCATCGCTCCGGCGTCGTCGTTAGTTCGGCATCAGGCAGAAAACGGCCAATCGCTTGAAGCTTCAAGCCGTTTGTTTGCTGTACTCGCTTCGCGAGTTCCACCGCTTCGTCTAGCGTCATGCTTTCGGCGTTCATGCTTTTTCGCGCCTCGCTTTCAGCTTCTCGCGAATCCGCTTCGCTTCTCGCTTATTTCCTTCGGTTACGAACAGCGGTGCAAGCCTCGGCATCGCGAATCCGCGATCGAACCAGGCCCGCAAGTCTTGTATTTGTGTTCCGCTTAGGAAAGCGATCTCGCTGTCTAGTCGCTTCATCGAAGAAAGCAGGTCTTCGTTCGTGCAAGCGCTTTCAGGCCCGAATGTTCCGCGGCGTTCCACTCTTCGATATGGGAATTGCAAGCAGATCAGCTCCGCTAGCCCTTCGTAAAGTTTCCGCGTCTCCTGCGCCTTCTTTATCACTCCTGCGCCGTAGCTTTTATCTTCGACCATTGCCGCGAGCAGTTCGGCCGTTTTTTTGTGGCGATCGTTCACGCGGTCCAGCAAATTGCATAGCGACCGCTGGCGCTCTGTGCTCAGGTCTGGGAATCCTGGGTCGCAGCTCATCGGGTCGCCTCCATTTCTAGAAGTGCCTCGCTGATCGGGACATCGTCGCGCAGCGTTGCAATCTTCCGCATCAGGTCGAGCGTTCCGTTTTCGCGAGCGGCGAAAAGCTTCTTTACCTCTCGCGGTCGAATTTGTTCGCGTTCCTCTTTTGCGAATAGGTTTCCTAGCGTCCCGTACTTCGCGAGCAGGCTTTTTGCGGTTTTCGGTCCGATCCCGTCGACTCCCGGATAATTATCCGAAGCGTCGCCAACGAGCATTTGGAATTCCACCCACTGCTCCGCGGTCACGTCAAAGTTTCGTTTCACGTCGTCCGCGGTCATCCATTCGGCCGTAAAGCGATCGCGATCGCGATTTAGCTTCCGACACTGGGTCACCTTTCCGGCTCGCAATAGTTGGCGCATGTCCTTGTCGCTGCTGAACAGTACACATCGGCGCCCGGTTGCAGTCGCGGCCGCGGCGATCGTCGCCAATACGTCGTCGGCTTCGAATTCCGGGACCGCGACACAATCCACGCACTCGTCCCAGCAGGCTTCCTTCGCGGCTTTTAGTGCGTCGTCGATCCCTTCCGGCTTCGCTCCTCGCTTTGCCTTGTATTCAGGGAAAAGCTTTCGGCGAAAGCTCTCGCTTGAATCAAACGCGACTATAGTTCGCTCGGGCTCCCATTGGCGGTTTAATGTCTGGAGTCGCGCCGCGAAGTTCTTAGCCGACTTGTCGCCCATGCACACGTCAGGGAAAAGCAAGTTGTTCGCGTCGATCGCAAACCACGTTTCCGAATAGCCTTTATTTGGCATCTCGCACCACCTTTCGCGATCCTCGCGAAAGCTCTCGCCGCAAGGCTTCACTTCGCCGCGGCGATTTGTTTTCGATCTCGCCGCGCAGAACCTTCACTTCGTCCGGTGCGACTACTCCGATAGTTACGCTCTTTCCTTGTATTCGCGTTACTGCGATCTGGACTCCGTTTCCGATCAGAATTGTTTCACCTACGCGACGGCTTAAAACTAGCATGTTGTTACCTTTTTGTTTCTAGGGTTGGGGTTTTCTTCTTCTGTCCTCAGATTCCGAAAATTTCGGCTTCCTGCTCTGGTGTGAATGCTCGCGTTACGATCACGTCGAGCTTTGCGAGTTCTTGGACCATTTCGTCCGGTTCGTTTTGGTCTTGCGTGCTCGTTCGCATCACAAGCGCGCCGCCGATTACCGCCAGCCACTCGGCGGGATCATCAACGCACAGCATCGAAGCGAAGCTTTCGACTTTCGCGCCGCGTCCTATTCGGCTAACACAATCAAAGGGGTTTCGGATCATCATCCGGGTTCCATCGTTTGCCATTGGCGTCTCCTCCTGCGCATAAGAAAAGCCACGCCCGCGCAGTCTGCGCGAACGTGGCCGGGTCTGGGTTTTAGTTTGGGGAATTCGAGCGATCAGCCAACGACGCGAAGCCGCGGTCGGTCCGGCTCCGGTTCCGGGGAGAATCCCGCGGGCATCGGTAACGAGGTTAGAGTTTCGACGATCGGCCGTTCCATGCCTCGGTAGTGTCGGCTGAAAACGTCGTTGCTGACGTGTCCCGTCACCCATCGGCCCACGCTGCCGTGCGACAGCTTCGCGCCGTGTTCGTCCGCTCGCGTTGCTGCCGTGCATCGCAGGTGTCGAATTTTGTACTCGCGATCCATCGAAAGCGGGATCCCGTCTTCGTCGAAGGTTAACTTCGGTTTCGGTTTCGCCTTCGCCGCGCTCAGTATCTCGCGCCACTGTTGATAAACTTTGTCGCGAGTCATCGGGACCGGCATCAGCGGTTCGGCTTCGTCGGCCGGCTTCATCGCTTCCCGCCATCGGTCTAGCTGGTGTCTCGCGGCCGGTGTCAGGGGTAAACACATCGCGAAGTTTTTCTTTCGTCGCGTCTTGTTCGGCACCCACGACAGCCAGCCGTGTTCGCATTCCATCACGCCGTCTTCGGCCGGCGACAATCCCGGACCGCGGACACAGCCCCAGCGTATCGGGCGCATTGTCGAGTCGTAGCGGATCAAGTCTTGTGTTCTCATCCCGTACGTCGCGAAGAGCACGACCGCAGTTTGCCACATTACGCCAGGCGACATCGGCCGGCCGTCGACGGTTTCCCGCGGCCATTTCGCGTCGGCCGCGGCTTCCATGATTCGCGACAGCTCCGCGTCTGGAATTATCAACTTGTCGATTTGCTCCGGCTGCTGAACTTTTTTCACGCGAAGCAAGCCCCGCGAATCGTCCAGCGTCCCGTCGTCCACCGCGGCCGCGATAATCTGCTCGATCGCTTGTAGCGTTTTGTTCAAACTCCGCGGCGATACCTTCCGGATTTTCCCGTCTCGCCCTGGTATTTCCGTGCCGATCACCTCGCGGCGGAACTCGGAAAGCCCGCGCGCCGTCACGTCCACAAGTAGAGGACGGGCTATCCGGTACTTGGTTTCGCTCCACCATTGCCAGCGGTGCGCGGCTTGTCTGATTTCTCCGATCCGGTCGCGAGATAGCCCGCGTTGTTCCGCTTCTGGAATGAAAGTTTCGTCGAGATACTCCTGCATCGTTGCAAGGCTCGCGTTCTGTTCGTCGGTCTTCGTGGTAGGCTCGGCCGTCGCTTCCCTTTGCCGAGTTCGGCGCGGTTTGTCGGTCAATGTTGCCTGGCTCATCTTGTTGCCTCAAAATGGTCTTGCTGCCGCGCTCGTTCCTATCATCCACACGCGCAGGCAGCGATCTTGTTATCCATGTATTGGCACCTATCCATACCGGCAGCCACGAAAGGCTAGGTCGGCTGAACCGATGGCGGGCGATATCCGTTGATCGCATAGCGAATTAACCCCGCGAATCTTCGGCGCAGCAACGAATTGCCACGCTTCGAAATGGGGGTCGACAAGGGTTGAGTGTTACCCTTGGTCCGCGTCTTAGATATTCGGTTCGCTAAAACCGAAGGCTCGCTAAAGCCACGCGACGCAAGCCGCAGGTGTTTTGTTACACCCGCGACGATAGACTCTGCGCCGCCCGTGTCAATCAGGGGGCGTTATTTTTATCTCGGTAGACGGTTCCTGCCTCTCTATGGTACTACTTCCCATATGGACGAGCCGATCACCGAAACGGAATTGCGCGAGGCGATGCGTGCCCGACTTCAGCGAAAGCACGTCAAGACGCCGACACTCATCGTCGACGAATTAGGCGTAGCAAGACATTCGGCGCGAGCAGATCTTGCCGTGGTCAACGGCGCCCTGCATTGTGTTGAGATTAAGAGCGATCGTGATAATCTCTCTCGATTGCCCAACCAGCTCGAGCACTACGAAGATTACTTTCACACAGTGACCGTCGCGACGACGAGCCGTCACGTTATCGGCGTCACTGAATTCGCTTCGCCGCGCGTCGGAATCGTCGTTGGCAGGCGAACTCGTTCAGGAACCATCGCGCTAAAGCAAACTCGACCTACCCTTCGAATCGACATTGATCCAATGAAAATCGCCCAGCTCATCTGGTACGACGAACTGGGCGAAGCGATGGAACGTCGCGGGTGGCTTCGAGGAAATCGCAAGCTCGACGGGAAATCGCGACGAGAGTTTTTAGTTCAACGTCTCAAGGTCAACGAACTTCTTGACGAACTCCGCCTATCTCTGGCGGCGAGGCGAGAGCGGCAACGTCTCTTGCAACGTACGCCAAGTGATGGTTCCACTCGAAGGGGCGGGCCAGTCCACGCACGTTCGACAGAGCCGTTGGTGATCCCACCGCTGCATCCGCAAAGTGCTGGTCGCCCCAACTGAACGAAGCTCCGCAGAATCTTTTATCTTGAACGAGTGTCCGAATTAAGTCGTGCGTCTTTTGCTGGTTCTTGTTCATAAAGCAGCCTTCGCTTCGGAACACGAGATGGTGGCCGTTTATCGTGTATCGAAGCGAAGGGTAAACCAACGTGTTGCCTCCCTGGCCCTCGTCCGGGTCGCCCCAAACAGTTCCATAGTCGCCAAACTTGTAAATCGCGTTCGAATCTGATTGCAAAAACGCAGACCATTCGATCCTCTCAATCGTTTCTATCGAGTTGTACGCAATCCCGGAGTGATCCTTCGGATAGGAGCCCGCAACGATTGCCGGAGTTTCTTCCGTCAGTCTCGACAGTTTCGGCACAAGTGAAGCGAGACAATGATTTAGGTCACTTAAGCTGCGTTCCCATGGGCCGAGTTCGCAGATAAACTGCGTGCGTCTTTCTTTCGCTATTTGCTCCAGATGTTTCGAATCGGATCGTTGATCCGGAGTTCCACTATTGCCTAAAACTGCCACGCCGCACCGGAAGCGATCGTCCATCCGTTTAAGCGAGGCACGGCAAACGGGAAGATCCTTGGCGTAGCATCCGCCGACAACCTTCAGCTCCCTTGGCAATGAGAGCAAGCGAGATTCGGCGTTAGGCCAGTCCTCGGAACTGATACAAAGCACGATCGGGTATTCCGTCGCTGTTTGCGCCCATGTTTCGACAATGGTTTGTCGCTGGCCCTTCGGCTTTTCTTTCACCGATCCCGGCTTTATCGAAATAACAGGGCAAACCACCGCGTCTGGGATCGCTGCTAAGTTTTCAATCGCTTGCAGTTCATACTTCTTCTGCCGCAGCACGGGGAAGTAGTTCCCGTCAGTTACACAAGTCACAGGTTACATTCCATTTCTCGTTCTCGAATAGAACGCCAAACGTCCCTGTCTAGCGGATGCGAAACTATCGCAATGTCGTTAACCATCGCATCGCTGCGACGGTGGAAGATCCACAACCAGTGACTGCCCAAGAGGGTCACGTGTTTGTTCGCATTCGCGAGGATCATTCAGCTTGACGGAGAAAGAAAAAAGCCAGCGCCCCGGTTGTAACAAAACACCTGAAGAGATGTCGGGGGCTGGCCAACGGCTTTCGCCGCCAACGAATCTTAGCGGACTAGTGTTAGCGCACCAGGCCTGATTCGCGTGGTTCGTTTTAGACAATCACCGCAGAAGGATTGTCATCGCTCGTACTTCTCGTACTCCGATCCTGTGAAAGTCTCTCCAGCAGGATCCCGTCAACTGAAAAGCCAAGCTTCCTGGATAGATCGAATCCTTGATTGCGAGTGATCTTTTCGACTGCCCCGCTCTTGAATCGCACAGTACAGGTGTCAGCAGAGTGAAACGTTACCTGCTCGACCTCGGATATTCGCACCGCAACGATTTGATCGATGCGATTGAATTGGTGAAAGTTTTCTGCCATAACCACTCCTGTTTCAGTTCGAGTGGCGTCCCTGCCAATACTCCATCCATCGCGGTGGAGTTGAGAAAAAACGTAAGCGACGCGGACGGGACTCGAACCCGCAACCTCCGGATCGACAGTCCGGGGCTCTAACCAATTGAGCTACCGCGCCTTCATATGAGGCTTTGCCTTTCGAAAAAGGCGTCGAGCGAAAGTGTCTTGGGTGACTCCTTCGTTCGTGTGGGTGGAAGTATATCGATGCTGCTGAGTCATGCAATAGGTGTCAGGACGTAGATCCAAAATTCTCGAAATTTCTCCGTTTCACGGGGAAGGATTGTACTGATTGCACAATCATTTCCCCTCTGGAGGCCGGTGACGGCTCAGCTCTAAGTCCTAACGCCGTCGCTCTTTGCGCCCACTGGACCACGAAATCCCGCGATCCATTTCAGAGAGGTTACTCTCAGAGAAATCCGTACGTGCCAGGCGAGGCGCGAACGCCTTAACACTGACATCTTCCGGAGCGAGGACTCGGAACCGCGTCATCAAAGTCGATTGGATCGACAGTCGGGAGGACGCGTTCTCGCACCGCAAAAGGTGAGGAATGCCATACGTCGTTAGCTTCGGCTTCGACGCCACGACGATGATACCCCATTTACCTATTTGACAATCGCCAACAGGTTACCAGCTTCGACCTGCGTTCCCGCGGGCGTATGGATCGTTTCCACGGTCCCGTCGAGCGATGCATTGATGGTGGTTTCCATCTTCATCGCCTCGAGAACAAAGAGTTTCTGTCCTGCTTTGACCTTATCTCCCACGGCAACGGCGACGGTGATCACCATCCCGGGCATGGACGCAGCGATGTGTGTTGGATCATCGGCATCCGCTTGAATGGCTGCTTTCACTTGGACGTCCAGCGATCGATCGACGACAGCGACTTCTCGCGGCTGACCGTTAAGTTCAAAGAACACAGTGCGGCTGCCGTCAGGATGCGGTTGGCCGACGGCGAGGAACTTGACAATCAAGCGTTTGCCAGGCTCGATATCGACGGCGATCTCGTCGCCAGGTTCTTGGCCATACAAGAAGTTAGGCGTTGGCAGAATAGCGACATCGCCGAATTTTTCGCGATGTGCGGCGAACTCTTTGAATACCTTGGGATAAAGCAGGTACGTCACGGCATCCCGGTCACTCGGTTTTTCCTTAGTCATCTCTGCGGCGGTGGCGCGAGCGGCATCCAGATCGGCAGCGGGCATGGTGGCACCCGGACGCTCGGTCAATGGAGCTTCGCCGGCTAAGATGACCTTCGTGACTTCCGTGGGAAAACCGCCTGGTGGTTGCCCCATCCGACCACCGATCAGGTCGAGCACGCTCGCGGGGTATGCGTGCTGCTTGTTGGAGGTCAGGACTTCATCAGCGGACATTTCATTGGCAACTAAAAACAGCGCCATATCACCGACCGCCTTGCTCGTTGGCGTGACTTTGACAATGTCGCCGAACAAGCGATTGACGTCCGCGTAAGCGCGGCACACCCCCGACCAGCGATCCGCCAGACCGAGCGCGCGGGCTTGTTGGAAGAGGTTGGTGTACTGACCGCCGGGCATTTCGTGGTCGTACAAATCGCCAGTTGCTGGCAGCACGTCACTTTCAAATGGTCGATAGAACTCACGTGCTGCTTGCCAGTAGGTGGCCAAGTCTGTTAGTGCGTTCGTGCTCAGTACCGATTCTCGCTCGGTAAAACGAAGCGCTTCGACGAGCGTATTCAGATTCACTTGGCTGGTGCCACCAGACATTGGCGCCAATGCCGCGTCGGCGATCTGGAGTCCTTCACTAGCGGCGGCCAATAGTGTTGACGCTTGAATCCCGGCAGTGTCGTGGGTGTGCAGGTGGATCGGGATGCCGATTTCTTCACGCAAGGCCCGCATCAACGTTACCGCAGCGGCCGGCTTGAGCAGTCCCGCCATGTCTTTGATGGCGAGCAGGTGGGCGCCACCCGCTTCGAGCTTCTTAGCTAAGTCGACGTAGTACTTGAGGTCATATTTCGTACGGCCCGGGTTCTGCAAATCCCCTGTGTAGCAGATCGATGCCTCGCAAATCCCGCCTTCGGCGAGAACAGCATCCATCGCCACGCGCATGTTCTCTTCCCAGTTCAACGCATCGAATACGCGGAAGATATCCATGCCCGCTTGGACGGCCTCGTGCACGAATGCGCGGACGACGTTATCGGGATAGTTCGTATAGCCGACCGCGTTACTGGCCCGCAGCAGCATCTGGGTCAGAATATTCGGGACGGTGGCGCGGAGATCGGCCAGCCGCTGCCAAGGTGATTCGTTGAGAAATCGCATGCTGGTGTCAAACGTTGCCCCACCCCACATTTCGAGTGAGAACAACTCCGGGGCCAGATGGGCGTATGCGGGACCAATCTGCAGCATGTCATAACTACGGACCCGGGTGGCGAGCAGCGATTGATGAGCGTCGCGCATCGTCGTGTCCGTGATCAGCAGGCCTTTTTGTTGGCCGATCCAGCGGGTCAGACCATCGATTCCCTCTTCACGGAAGATATCGGCGGTACCACGTGGCGGCTTGGACCGCTGCGGATACTCGGGGATCGGTGCCGGCTCGGTACGTACGGCGACGGGGCGTCCGGCCACGAGTGGGTTGCCGTTGACAATCGTTTCGGCCAGGAACGTCAATAGCTTCGTCGCCCGGTCGCGGCGACGGGGTAAACGGAACAGTTCGGGCGTGGTGTCAATCAACCGAGTCGTCGCTTCACCGGCGAGAAATGTTGGATGATTGACCAATTTGAGTAGGAAAGGAATGTTGGTCTTCACTCCGCGAACTCGGAACTCCTGCAGCACACGATCCATCCGTGAGGCAGCGGCGGCGAGCGTTGGGGCGCGGGCGGTAACTTTCACCAACATGGAATCGTAAAAGGGATTCACAACGGCGCCGCTGTAAGCACTCCCAGCATCGAGTCGGATTCCCAGTCCCGCGGCCGACCGATAGTGACTGATCCGGCCGTAGTCCGGCCGAAATTCTGCGGCCGGGTCTTCCGTGGTCACGCGGCACTGCATTGCAAAGCCATTGGTCCGAATCGCGTCCTGCGATCCCAGCCCAACCTCATCACTGCCAAGCCGTCTGCCTTGCGCGATCATGATTTGGCTGCTGACGATATCGATGCCCGTGACTTCTTCGGTGACGGTGTGTTCGACTTGGATCCGTGGATTGACTTCGATGAAATAAAACTTGTTTTCATCGACATCGAGTAAGAATTCCACCGTGCCGGCGTTTTCATACCCCGTGCCCCCACCGACCGCACGGCCGATTTTGAGGGCGGCTTCGCACAGGTCTTTCCGCATCTCGGGGGATAGATTCGGCGCCGGAGCGAGCTCGACGACTTTCTGATGCCGGCGTTGAACGCTGCAGTCCCGCTCCCATAGATGAACGAGATTACCGTGTCGGTCGCCGAGCAACTGGACTTCGAGATGTCGTGCACGCTGGACAAACTTTTCTAAAAATACCTCGTCGCTGCCAAAGGCGGTTTTGGCTTCTCGCTGGGCCGCTTCGAGTGCGGGAGCGAGATCTGCTGGTTTTTGCACGACGCGCATCCCGCGGCCACCACCACCCTTGGACGCCTTGAGAATGATTGGATAGCCGAGTTTCGTTGCGGCCTGCTCTGCTTCGTCGAGTGAGGCAACGGCTCCCGCAGTACCACTGAGGACGGGCACCCCAGCTACTTCCGCCAAATGCCGGGCACTGGTTTTGTCACCCAGGTCTCGAAGGGATCGCACGCTGGGTCCGACGAACAGAATCCCCGCATCCTCAAGTGCCTGGGCAAAATCAGGGTTTTCCGACAGGAACCCATACCCGGGGTGAACGGCATCGATGTCGTGTTTCTTGCAAATGTCGACGATCGCGTCGATATTCAAATACGAGCGAATCGGCTCGCCCGGTTGCCCGATTTGGTACGCCTCGTCAGCCTTGAATCGGTGCAGAGCGTAGCGGTCCTCGTGAGAATAAATCGCCACGGTGCGAATGCCCAGTTCCGTAGCCGAACGAAACACTCGGGTCGCAATTTCACTGCGGTTAGCCGCCAACAACTTGCGAATAGGACGGATGGAATCGTTCGAGACGGTAGCATCTGCGGGTTGAGACATCATGCAAATCGATAGCGAGAAAACGAAGCGGTGAATAACGTCTTAAAGAGTAACGAATTCAGAGTCTCCCGTGAAACTACCCTTCCTGATTGCGCGTCACACCGCGACATTTTTTCGCGTTCTGCGGCCGGCTACGCCAATAAAACTGATGACGACGTGCCCAATTTTTTTCTCAAAGCGTATGAGTCACTAACCGTAGAGGTCGTGTGCACTTGAGTGGGCGAGACCGAGCCGACCAAACCCGGCAGGACCGCGAGACCGGTGACTGGCAGCGGCTCACGAACGCGGCCGAATCCCCACGCAGTCCCGCAAAGTACTGTGCCTGCAGCTGCATCCTAGTCAATTTTCGCGGCGGCAAACGCGAGCCGCCTTCCAAAATACAACCGCCTTGGAAATCCCCGACTCGGAAATACCCGCCTTGGAAATCCCCGCCTTGGAAATCCCTGCGTTCCGAAATTCCCAGCCTCGGAAGTACACGCGTCCCGGCGATTGTTACTGCATACTTTCGTTGACCGCGTCCACTTCAGCGCCGGTGGGGCGGATCATTTCGAAGTACTTTCGAATCGTTTGGCGGTGTCCCAGGGGGATTGATTCGGAATCTAACACCGATTCACTCAGGGCTTCGTATTCATCGGCCTTTTCACGATAAGTGCGGACAGCTTGCTGCTGATTGGGGTCGCTCGACTCGGTCTCGACATCGACGTCGCCTTGCAAGGATTCCTGGCCCTTCAGGTTCATCTGGGGATTGGTTTTCAATTGAGCAGTCTTGAGCCCCGGTTCATTGTTGCTTTTGCCGCTGCCGGCTTTACTACCACCTTTTTTGTTGGACTCGCTCTGGCTACGACACTCGCTCTCACATTCGGACTTGCACTCGCTCAAGCACTTGCATTGTTTTTTGAGGATATCCGAAAGTAACTTGCGACGGGCTTGTTTGCGTGCCTCACCAGCGAGGCCTTTCATCCCGTCGCTGAACTTGCCGCGTTTGCCTTCGCCGAGTCCCTGGCTAATCTTGCTGGCTGCTTCGGCGACCGATTTCTTTTGATTCCCGTCACCCGCAGCCTGTTGAAGTTTATCGAGTTTTTCGGTGATCGCTTTCTCGGTTTTGCGATCAAGATCCGGCATTTCTAGCTTCTCCAGCTCCTCAGCAGCTTTTTCCATCTCGCCCTTGGCGAGCGATTGCCCTGCTTTGGCCATAGCCTCGGACAATGCCAACGCACTGCCAACCTGTTGCAGTTCCGCTGCGACTTGTGGATCATCCAGCTGCTGCTGCATCTCTTGCAGCGAAGCTTCCATCTCCGACAACGTCGCGAGGGCCTCCTTTGGATCCAGGCCGGGTTCTTTCAGCTGTTCGATCAGAGCCTCGAGGTCCGAAACCAATTCCTTCAACTCGGGGTCGTCCGATTTTTCTTGCAATTCCTTGAGATCGTCCAAGTCATGTTCAACACGCAGTGCCTGCTGGCTGACGACGTCGTTGCGGACTTCTGCGGCCGTCAATTTTGTTTTGGGCCCGGCGAAAATGGCCAACACGATTGCCGCAATGCTAATCGCGATCGCAATGGGCCACGAGGAAGGACGAGCGAGCGGAGCGACTTGTTCCGCCTTCATCCGCGATACATGTTCATCGGCGTCAGCGAGCTGCAGCCGTTGGAGGGCCGAGGCGGATTCACTTTTCGTCACGCCATCAAATTGCAACGCGGTCTTGGTGCGGTCCTTCAAGCCCCCAACACGGTCAATCGCCGCTGCGGCATGCCGCGTCGAGCGTGCGGAAACCGATGCATAGATCAATCCCATCAGCGGACCGGCAGCGACCGCAGTCGCGATCCAAATCCGGGCGACGCCCTCGCTCGACAACAAACCGGCGACGCCGATCAGACAGGCAATGGTGCCGCTGACCAGCAGTCCTGCGCTGATGCAACGCCACTGCCACTGTCGCTGTTGGCGGCGACGAACGGTTTCGATCTGTTGTTGCAATCGAGTCATGAGCAGAAGTCCTAACGGAGAAGGTTACTTGTGTGATCGTGCTTCACGAATTCGTGGATCGGTCAGGGTGTGTGAGCGGCGTCGCGGAATTAATGGAATCGCGGGCGTTAACGCAGCCGTAATCCGATCGATGGAAGGATTCCAGCTCCATCAATGTGGAGTGGCCGAGCCGTTCATCCCTGTGAAGTATATCCGTTAGCGCCCCGGGTGGGGGAGAGAAATATCGCACTATTTTTCATCTATCAGACTCAATTGCTCCAGCGTCACTTCAGCAGTACACGCGCTATCAGAGCATTTACAGCCAAATTCGACCGTCCGGATTGCGGCAGATCCGATAGGGAATGCCGCCAACCAACGGAAATCCTCGGAGTCAGGACTTGCGATCAAACAGTGCATTTGTCCGTCGCGACGGATCATCCGGAGACGTCCCGATGGCAACGCCTCGTGAACTGAAAATCCGCCATAATACTTCTCTTGTGGATCGGGAAAGTTATGAGCCGTCCGAGCGCGACAGGTGAGGCGATCTTGCTCGTCCAATGACAACTGTAGCTCAAACACGGATTGTTCCGGATCATTCATCTGAACCCGCAGTCCTGTCGCGATCCCCCACCCCTGTTTAACCGGGGTCATGGTCAGGTCGGCGTAGTCCGCGGTGACTTGAAAATCGCCCTCGATCACGCGGCGTCGGATTACGCCCGGAAGTGACGAATATCCTTCACTGTCGTGCAAGGACATGTTGACGCCGTTGGGAGAGTCGATAGTTCGATCGGCTGGCCCCAACACCTGGAAGCCCGCTGATTTCATCTCCGCGAGTGTGCTCAAGGTAGTAGCCTTTCCCTCCAATCTGAACGCCCCGCCAGTCGGTGCGGCGAGATCTTGATCATCGACTTTCGGCAAAGTCTTGGGCCATTGCCCACGATAAATCACATTCCGCACGCGGCACTTTGTGCGATTGACATATCGGAACAGGCCGAAATGTCGCTCAGAGCTCGGCGATTCCACGTCAACGCTCGCGACCTCTGTATCGTTGACCGTGATCGTCAATCGATCTCCTGCGAGCTGCAGGCGTACTTGGTTCCAATCTTTCTCACGCAGCGGCACGGATGCGGCGGCGCCTTCAATCTCAGCCTTGTTATCCGCTGTCAAGCGACCTAACTCGTATTGTCCAGCCGTCAGAAGATGACGGCGAATTCCCTCCGGCGAGATCTGAAATGCCTCTGGTCCGAGAGCCGGATGGACTTCGAAGACGCCCGGTTCGTACCAGTACTCCAACTCAATCACACCATCTTCAAACATAGGACGTTGATACTGAATCAAACCCTCCACATCGGTAGCTTGGGTATTGACTGGGGGCTTGCCAACGATCTCGTCACCATCACGAATCCATGGCGCGCCGGACGCACGGTCGGTGGAATGCCACCCGCCATAGATGTCGGCGCGCCATCCAGACAGATTATTAATGTCGATCAAGTCAATCTCGTCTGGGATCTCGGGAGTACCCGTGATCCGCAGATCGCTAATTGTTGCGTAGTCCGACGGCCAATTTACTTGCAACATCAGCCACGGATTGGCGGGTGAATTGAATTGCTCCTCATGAATTTTCACTCCATTGCTGAACGTGGTAATCTTGTTGCCGTCAACTTCGAATCGAGTTTTGGCACGATGATCCCAATGCGGCAGTGCCACATCGTCACCAACCGTTTTTGATCCGTGCATGACTGTGTAAACCTTTACGCCATGAAGATCATAGGAGGGTTGGGCGGCATGCTCGCTGTAGGCAATACTGACTTCCTCATGACCGAAGTTTGAGTGTTCGGCTTCCACGGTGAACTCACCTTGCAGTGGCGACTGAAAGAATAATTGGCTCCATGTTTCCGACGGGAAATGTTGCACCGTCCCCTGGGCCCCCCGCCAAGTTGAAGGGCGATACCCTTTCCATCGATCAGCCGGCCCCGTGTAGGTTGTCGCTTGCCACTGATTGAGCCCCTCGCCGGCGAGCTTCGCTCGCTCAGGTGCAGGGTACTTTTGCAGTAATTCGATATCGCCATACAGGGCATGAACGTACCGTGAGAACGTGTCATCGCCAGATTTGCGTTTGCCATCTCGCTCGGCGAAACGCAGCTCCCGCACGATATCCAGTGCTGCGGTGCGATATTTTTGTTCGTGGGCTGCCTGCCAGGCGAGCACAAATTCGGCTGCCCTGGCCCGCGATGTCCATTCATCGGTCGCGTGATCGCGTAGCAGACGCCACGCCTGCTGCAAAGCTAAACGCACGCCCTCTTCGGCACCCTTTCGCAGCACAATCAAGCCGCTCAAAGCGATCTGATTGTGGGTGTCGAGGCCGGCTCCGTCCTCGTTGGCTAGCTCCGCAATCTCTGCCGACAACTCATCAAGTTGATCGAGTTCATCGGCCAGGCGGACCAGTTCCACGGCGGGACACAGCACATTTGCGAGCACGGCACTCTCATTCGGTTCACCCACCGAAAAGTACATCCGCGTGTTCGCGTGATCGGGGTTTGGCAGCACCCATGATCTCAACATTTGGAAAGCATCTTCGGGACTTTGATCCCGCGCCAATTCCACTACCTCGCCAGCCAGCAATGCAATGGACACATCATCGACCATCGTACCGATTTCGCTCCGCTGGGCGTCGGAGGGTGCTTGGTCGAGCTCGGTGATATTGGCCGCTAACTCCTCACTCCACTGCTCCGGCCAGTCGCCACTGAGTATCATGTTGCGAACCTGAGTCGCTTGATTCTTGTAACGGAAGATACCCAACCGGGTCGACAGCTGCGGATCGATAGGTCGCTCGAACACCATTTCCCCATTGATGGAAACGTGGACAACAGATTCACTCAACTGCACGTTCACTGCATTCCACGCGTTGGGCTTGAGCGGGAGTTCCTGCGGACCGCGTCGATAGTCCGACTCAATGACTGAGTTGTCCGGTGCCAGCGGTGTGGGGCCGTCCCATGACGGTACCGTGACCCAATGACTCGCTACTCCATCGCCTAACAACATCATCGCCAAACCGCCAATCGTGGGATGAGCCACCGATTGCCCGGGCACGTAGAAGAACTCGTACGACACTTGATCGCCATCGACCAGGGGCCGCGCGTACTGAATCCAACTCTGTTGCGGTGGCCCGCCCGCAGCAGGAATCGCGCGTCCCTTCAGCACTCCATCCGCAGCAGTCCAATCAAATTCAGACGGCTCCTGCTTCTGATAATATGCAATCGCTGAGTTTTCGTCTCCCACAGTTTCAGCCATCAAGCGGTGCCGTGGTTGCGACTCCCCGAACGCAGAACAATCCCAACCGTCCAGCCGCCCCTTTCCGATCAGTGAGACTTCGCGTGGGATCATCGGTTCACCAGCAATGCGCAGATTTCGCATCGCAGCAGATCGAACATCCAGCGTTGACAATGTTAGCCAAGGGCTCGTCGTCGCCGCTTCCTCTTCGTAGATAGTCTGTCCGTTGATCGCATAGGTCAAATCCCCATCCCTACGCGTGAATGTGACCGTGTCAAAGGTTGGGCGGGATCGATTCAGCGACTCATTCCGGCTGAATGACTCATGCCCGACCATGGAGCTGATCGTGGTGCGATTATCCGTTCCAATATTGATCCCCCCGAATCCAATGCTCGACTCCGCCCAACTTTCGTCGAATCGATCAATCGAAAGAGTGAAATCGCCCGTCAGGGGAAATTTCAGGAACAACCGATCATGGCCGATACCGTCGAGGTGAACCAATTGATTTTCGTATGACGTCCACCATGGTTCGCTAGTACCACTGTCCCCTTCTGCCGATGATGAGATCCAGTACGCCAGCTTTAGATCTTCGCCTGCGTTCGGTGCCGATGACGACTTGCGGTGATTCCAATCACGTGCCCAAAAAACCAGGAGGTCCCTTTGATTTGCGTCGATCAACTGAGCTCGCACCTGGGCGTACCGACCATCAAACTCCGGTGACATTGCCTCCGAGCTTAGACAAGCTTGAAGCAAGAGATAATCACCGAAGAGCATCGGCGTTCCGCGACGTGTATTCACCGTCTTGCTACGCTCCTTCATCGAACTCGACAAGGATTGGTAGGTTGCCATCGCGATCTCTTGGTCACCCATGGCAACTGCAATCAGTCCCAACAGCGACTCGGCGTCGGCTATTTCTGCTTTCACGAGCGATTCCAGCTCACCACGCAGGCCCTCAAGCTGACCGGCGGCCATCGCCGCACCGACCAATTCCGTGAAATTGCTCATCAACCGCGGCGACGACAGGTTATTCTCTTCTGTGCCATCGGTGCGGAACACAGGTGGGACATAACGTTGCCTGGTAATCTCGGTTAAGAACCGAATCGTCTGGCGACCCTCGTCGGGCAGCGTCCACTTCTTCCATGCTCGGTAGCGTTCCTGAGCGGTGGCGGTTCGCAGAGATGTCGCAACTGCAGAGAGCGGCATCGCCAAGTCTGGTCGCGAGAAACTTTCGGCATCAAAATCCATGGCCCGGCCAATGAGATCGAGCGTCAGATCCGGCAGATTCAGCGACGCTGTCTGGCTAGCGATCTCGGCTAGATCTCGCCATTGTTGGTAGAGTCCGTAGTCGCCACTGAAGCGACTATAGTAGCTCTGCCTGCTGGACAAGAGTGTCTCGATGTATTCCTTGACCGACTTTGTATCGCCTGTTGATGCGAGGTACTCGTTGACAAGCTTTGGCAGCGCCGCTGAGAGGTTCAATTCCGATGTTCCGTTACCAGACGCCTGCTGCATCTGGTCTTGGAGAGATCGTCGTAGGATCGGAAACGCTGCCGATTTCAGCTCACGGTGATCGAATGCGCGTAGTGCTGCCAGGAAAGCAGCCCCTGCATCAGCTGTTGGCAGTCCCGCTGCGGACAACGCCGCAAGCTCATCGAGGTTCTTCTTGGCCTCCTCACGCTCATCTTGCGCGATCGCCACCAGCGTTTTCATCACAGGCACTGAGACCCGCGTGGCCGGATTGCCTGCTCGCTGATCGAGTTGCCGTACCAATTCGTCTAGTTGGTCAGAGGCGACGGCACTGGCAACCAAGGGTTCAGCCAAACTACTCGCATTGCCGTCAAACACGTCCGCGTTGACGTACATCATGATCTCAGTGGCTCGATGGGCAGGCAATACCATCGCGGTCAGGACGTCGAAAGTTTCGGTCGGTGGATAGTCGTCGCCCGTCCACAGTCCGACGATTTCTTTTAAAGATTCCACGACCTCGGCCTCCATCGGATTGGCAGCGGACTCGCTGCTGGTGACGACGCGAGCGTAGCTTGCCGATTGCGAAGTGCTTAAGTTATCATCGGATAAGTCAGCGACGGGAAATCCACCGCGTAGAGATTCTTGGACCGCCCTCCGAGAAAGCTGCGGCATCCCGTGCCGCGCTGCGGCCTTCCCGATCAAGCTGGCAACTCGAAACTGGGAAACCGTTAAGGGCGGCACGAACGCTGTCGCGGGGTCAGCCGACTTATCACCCGTTTTCTGTGAGCGTGTAGGACGAATGGTCACTGCGTCGAGCAACTGCTCCCACCGCTGGCGTCCGCCCTCGGTATCGCCCTTCTCGGCGAGACGTTGGCCCCATTCGAACAAGATGGCAGCCTGTTCTTGAAAGGAAACTTGACGCTCAGCCGCGGACAGCGCGACCTCTGCGAGTGTGGCTCCAACGTCCCGCAGATCATCACGGCCCAGGCACTGTCGCGCCACGAGCCAGATCGGTACCAACTCGGCTGCCTCGCGGCGCTGCCTGGAATTGGGACGTCGGCCTTCTGCGATTGGCTCGAGAGGCTGATTTTGAACGATCGAAACCAATCGCTCAACGGCAGCTTGGGCATCGTCTCGATCGGACTGCAACTTCCAATCAGCGACCGCAATCGCAAGGGAGGTATCTTGCGAATACTGGTTGGACAGGGAATCAAATCGACTCGCAATTGCGTTTTCGGTCTGCAGATCCTGTGACAATTGACTCAACAACGCCACGTAGGCGCTATCCATTGGTTTGATCGTGGACGCGTCAGCTGCTGAAATGCCGACCATCAAGTCAATCGCCGCCGCATCCGGATTGACTTCCTCTGGGATCTTCAACAGCTGCGAGATCATCTCGTCGGCCTTCTCTGGCTTCATCGCGGCAAGCGCCTTTTTGATGCCCGCTTCCGCCTGCTGCTTGAACTGATCACCGCGGCTGGTGAACTGAGCAGCTGCCTTCATCCCGTCGGTGTCGTCAAGTGTCTCACGATAAAGCCGAATCGCGTCAACAGGGAAGTCCATCCCCAGCAAGCGTTCACCCACCCACTGCATGTTTTGGAGGCGTTGGTAGGATGCGTAAGACTGATCGTACATATCGGATCCGTCACCATCGAGCTGTTTTAGCAATAGCTCTCGCGCCTCGTCTCGGCGGCCAGTTGCATCGTAAGCGATGACCAGTTTCGCGACGGGAGAATACTGCAATTGGTCCATGCGATTCTGAGGCGGCTTGTTCACTGCTATTTCAAACAGGTTCAACGCCAGGGCTCGAGTTTCCTCGTCTTGATCGAGTTCCTGGCCAATGATCCAACACGTTTCCGCCGGAATCGTCTTCATCACTTTCTCATCATCAACGATGGACTTCAAACGCTTGCGTCCCGCTTCAGATTTCTCCGTCGCCAGCTCAATCAAGGCGAGCATGGCTTGGCCGCCCAACCATTCCGGATGCGCGTCTGTAGCCGTTCGGATGGTTTCTTGGAGATCCTCGATTTTGTCAGTCGACTTCAGGCCGTTTAACAATTCGCCGAAGTGGGTGATGACATTGCCATCGCCCGAATAGGAGTAAATAGAATCCATCCCCGTCCATCGATTGGCTTTGATGTCCAGAGGCGTCGGCACTACCATCTTTTTGGCGAAAGCGTAGACACGGGGATTCTGTAGCAGCTTGGGATCGCGGAAATTCTGAACGAAGTATTGACGATATTGAGGTAGCGCATCGAACGCACGTTCCAGCAACGCCATCGCAACGTCAACGTTCTCACCCTCCTGCAACAGTGACGTCGCTGCTCGCGCGAGGTAGTACGGTTGCGTGACTTGTTTCAGGTCAATTTCGCTAAGTGCTTTGACCAACTCGACACGGCGTTTGGCTTGGCTGAATACCCGCTCGATCTGGTAGAGTTCCGACGTGACCCAGTTGGGCTGCAATCGGAGCACGGCAAGATACTCGTCGCACGCTTCACTTCGTTTGCCCGCCGATTCCCATTGCTTGGCCAACTGCAGACGCAGCATCGGTGAATTGGGGCGTCGCTCGACAGCCTCTTGCACCAGCGTCAATGCCGCGTCTTTCCGGCCGGTGACGGTGTAGAACTCGAGCAATTGTTCGACCAGCTTGTCCGAGTCAGGCGAGCGGTTGTACTGTTCCTCTAATTGCGTGATGACTTCTTTCAACGCGCCCGACCGCTGCAACACATTGATTGCTTGCGTACGCACTCCGCTCTCACTGCTGCTGTACTGCAACGGACTTCGTGACGATCTCGCGTTAATCGACATTGGCGAAGTGGTGCGGCGGAGCAGGATATGAGCTACCTGGTTCGCTTTGTCCGTTTTGCCTTGGCCCTGGTAAAGCATCATCAACGACGCCATCGAGGTCGTTTGATTGCTACTGGTCCGTTCAATTCGTGAGATGACCGCATCGGCCATTTCGCTCAACCCCAGTCTTCGCATTCGCTCGACAAGGCTGAGCTGGAGTTGAGGACTTAACCGCAGCCCAAACAAGCGTTCGGCCGCCGTGCGGGCCCGATCGATATCGCCAATCCGTTCAGCCAATTGCAGTACCGCGATCTCCTTGCGCTGGAGGACCTGCTGATCGCGAGGTTGCACGGATTCAATCAACGTCAATGCATCCTCAAAATCGCCGCGTTGTTCATACATCGCTGCCATATCGAATCGCATCGGCAGATCATCTGGCAATGCCTCGGTGACCTTGGCCATCGACTCGATTGCCCCGTCCTGGTCATCTGCCCACCATAAAGCCGCGGCGAGGTAGAGTTGACTGCACAATGCTTCATCGGATCGCGACTCGCTGGTGCCACTCGCTCGTGATCGCAATTCGTCCACGAGATCACTCGCCACATCGTTCTTGACAAGATTCTCATGGACTTGCCGTAACAGCGTCAGCGTAGCCTGATCGAGATACAGACTCGTCGGGGGAAACGCGATATTGGTATAACTCGTCTCCTTGCCATAAACAATCTGCGTCCGCCCGCTCACGGAGGCGCTATTGGCGGCCTGGCGTTTTCTCGTGTTGAGCGCATCCACGAGCCGACGATGTTTTGCTTCGGCAACCGACACATCGAGTACAGCATTTAAGATCGTCAAGAGACGTGCGTTTTCTTCCTCGGCAGCCAGTTCACCCATCCACCGCTGGATCGTATAGGTTGCCGCTGAAAGCACATTTGCGCTGGCGGTGCTTCCAGCGCTTGCCGAGCGGTTTCCACGGCGCGAGGGAGCCTCGACCGGTGCGGCGGCAATCTGCTTCAGCGCCGCCATTTTCCAACGCTCAAAGTACGCAACGACTTCCTCATCTCGCTCCTCTTTCATAAGCAAGGAAATCGCGCTAGCAAGTTGCTCAGCGGTCTCGGCCTCCTGCAAATGCTGATCGATCAACTCCTTGGCCTCCCCGTCGTGACCCGCTAGGCGAAGTTCCCCAACGAATGTGTTCAAGAACGCTCCCTCTCCTTTGAACACGCCTGGCAACATCTGGTAGCTGCCACCGCTCAATATATAGGCCTGCCCGTTCGTACCAAACGCAATGTTGCCACCATAGATCGCCCTCAGATCTACATTTTTATTCTTTTCTTCAATCGCTGCGTAGCAATCGCGAACCAACTGCAGATCATCTTCTGAGAGCGGAGTGCTGGTACCCTCTGCGTTCTGGCGAGTCGTGGTAGGCTGCGCGTCGCGTAGCGAGAGCGATCCAAGGAAGAATCGTTGTCCCTCACTCTCTCCCTCTTTCGCCAATCTTCGAGCGATCTCGTATAGCTTCCTGCTGTCTTCCGTGACCGATGCTGCATAAACGGCGTCGTAGATGGCGTTACGAGGGGCGTCCTCAGCGTCACCTGCTTCGTAGAGGCGATCGACAATTGGCATCGAATCGTGGGAAGTCGCATCTGCCTCGACCTCGTCGGTTTCCGTTCCACGTTCAGCATCCTGTCCGAATTTCACTAGCCATCCGATCGCAGCCATCCGGGCCACGCCGTAGACGTCAGGCGTCCAGGTCGGCGGCGTCTGCCCAGGTTGATAATAGCGATTGTCGGCGATCAGTCCCGCAGCCTGCCGGACTTGCCCCGCTGAAGTCCGCATTGCCAACGGAGACTGCCGCTGCGGTGCTACCGAAGTCACGCCTCTCAGATTGTCGGACTTCGCTTTCGCTTGGTCTCGCTGCCACTGTGCCTCGGCCGACCTGCCCAGGGAGTCGTACGGCAAACTGAGCGACAGAATTCGGTCAAACCGGTTCTTCGCTTCGTCAGTCTTTTCCAGGTTCGCCCACGCGACGGCCTCGCGGTACAAAAGTTCCCAATCTTCGCGTGACTGAGCCAACAGCGGTTCGATCACGTCAATCACCGCTTCATTGTTGCCCTGTCGCAGCAACGAGTCGATTGCTTTGATTTGCCGGATGGGATCCTCTTCGCGCCGAGTTAGCTTGACGAAAATGTCCCGCGCCTCGTCGATTTGACCGTTGGACATCAGCATCGTGGCAAGGGGAAACTCGGTCTCGTGGCCAGGCGCGATTGCGACGAGTTGGCGTTGGTAGCCGATCGCCGCATCGAGTTCGGCACCGTCTTGGCAGAGTTTGGCCAGCTGATTGAGGAGATTCGTGTCCCGGGTGTCTTCGCTGAGCAAGCTCTCGAGTTCTTGCCGTGCCGCACCAAAATCGCCCGTGGTGTGCCAGGCCTGGGCCAAGCAGATCGTCAGTTCTCGCCGTTTGTCGTCCTCCCGACGTTCGCGTTCAAACCGTTCGATCAATTTGTCGAATTGATTTGTCTGCTGATAGAGGTTTGCCAGTTTGATGGTGAGACTGACTTTATCTTCCACTTCATCGGATTTATCGAACGCGCGCCAGTACACTTCGATCGCTTCGTCAGTACGCAACTGATCAGCGAGGGCTGCCGCCAGTGCCATGATCAGATGTGGCTCGTTGGGGTTAATACGAACCGCTTTCCGCAATGCTTCGAGGCCATCATCGGATCTCCCCATGCGGAAACACATCTGGGCGTAGAACTCGTAGTGGTCGGTATTGCCGGGGGCCGACACGATCAACTCCTTGGCGGCGGCTAGCGCCTCGTCGGCACGGCCGAGCTGTGCTTCCAAACGCGACACGTTCATCAGGTGATCGCCACGCGAGCGTCGATCAATTACCGCGAGTTTGCGGCTCGTCTCTGCCGCACGGCCATAATCACCGGATGTTTCAGCAATTCGCGCCGCAGCGGTCAACGCAACGATGGATTTGGGGTCGCGCTCAATCGCGGTGTCGATCGCTGCCGTCGCATCCGGCCATCGCCGGGCCGCCTCGTAATAACGTGCCAGACGATACCAATCTGCGGAAGTCGACTTTGAATTACCACTTACCTCGGCCGCCAATCGCTCCGATTCCTCATCCAGCCGCTGGCTGGTTTGTAAAACCTCGATCCTTTGCGTTACCACCGCCTCATGCTCGTCATCGCTCGACGCGAGCTGTTTGGCTTGATCAATGTATGCGAGAGCTTCGTCAAATCGCCCCGCGCGGCTGTGATAGTCGGCGGCCCGAATCTGCAGGTTGAAACTCTTTGGATCGAGTTTGACTGCCGCGGCGATTTCCGCAATTGCCTTTTCGGGAAACCCAAAACTGTTGTACACCTCAGCGAGCCGGGTCAAGTTGATCGCGGTCGCTCGATCGTCTGCCGCAATCCCCGCCCAAACCTGCAACGCTTCTTCGGGGCGTTTTTGAATGAAGAGAAACTCGCCCAAGTATTCTCGATACTGCGGGTCGTTCGGCGCCAGCTCAATCGCTTCGCGGTACAGTCGTTCGGCCTGCGGGTTGAGGTTGTTCTGCCGATACAGATCAGCCACCTGTGAGACGGTGACCGCGTCGTCGCGGTGGCCGGCTAGCATGCGATTCCAAATCCGCTCGGCTTCTTGCTGGCGTTCTCCTTGCGGCATGTCTTTATTTCGCAGTACTAACTTGCCCCACTCCCGTAGAAAGTCAGGGTTCCCCGGCGCGGCTTCCACAAGCGTTTCATACTGCGAGATCGCTTTGTCAAACTGACGGTCGTTGACCAATTGATCGATGAACGATTTCCGTAGGTCGGTGCGTGAGGGCGCCAGTTTAAGGGCCTTCTCCATCCACTGCATCGCCTCCGGCATCCGCGCCGACGAAGCCAGGAATCGAGCCAATCGCGACATTCCGTCAATGTCATCTGGATGCGTCTCGAGCCACCGTTCGTAGTACTTCACTAAGTTATCTTGGTCACCCGATCGCAGAAAAACGTCGTCGATGCGGCGGCGCACATCCCGGTACAGCCAGCTATCCGGATTCAAGTCCGACATCACCTGTTCAAGTTCGGCGATGCCAGCATCACGCCTCCCTGATTTAATCCGTAACTCGGCGGCAGCGACTTCGTAGACCACACGTCGGTAGTCATCGTTAACGAGCGTGGCCAGCTTTTCATAACGCGGCAGCGCCTGGGCCGCCTGTCCCTCATCGGCCAGCGTTGCCGCGATCTGTTCCAGTACACGTGGGTCCTCCGGAAACAGCGATTCCAATCGTTGCCACACTTCCATCGCTTCATCGGTGCGCTGGGCGCGTTGATGGACGCGTCCAAGTTGCTGGTAGATTTCTAGCAGGTCGGCACGAGGAGGTTGACAATCGATCGCGCGCTCCATAGATGCGACAGCCTCGACGGACTGGCCAATACGCAGTTGCGATTGCGCGAGGTAATAAGGTGCCAGTGCATCTTCGGGCCGCAGCGATTCAGCGTGCTTGAAGGCGTCGACTGCTGCACCGTCGTTGCCGCGTTGCGATTCAAAGAGCCCCAGCAACATCCACGCCGCACCGTCGTCAGATGACTCTGTCGCCTCTATCGCAAGCGAATCGATCAAGTCATCGAGGGTGCCAAATTCGATGTGGTGCCCGTATACCCGATCAAGAGCCGTCCCGCGCCGCGGATTCCGCTTCAAAATGAACAGGAATCTTTCCGCTGTTTTGATCTGGCGAAGTTCGTCTTCCGAGAGTTCGTCCGCGTCGGCAGAAATAGAATCCGCCGCATTCTGCGGTGCCGCGGCCACCTCGCGTCCTGGTGAGGTGATCGTGGTGCAGAGCACGAGTAAACTCAAACTAAACCAGTTCGAACCGCTCATCGACTTCATCTGGTAACCTTTGAATAGAAACTTTCGCCACTCGTTGGAATGTCGCAGGGAGGCCCGAGCCAACTGCGAAACATATACTAAGTCAGTCAGAGCTGGCCGTGTTCTTCGGCGGCGAAACACATCGCGCGTGGAAGACCTTAAGCTACTGACCACCGACTCACCGACTCACCGACTTACCGACCCACTTGGCCCACTTGGCCCGCCGCCTGACTCTTTAACCCCGTCGGCTCGGAGAGTCGAGCAACCTATAAAATAACACAACGCAACTGCAGCATGTCACGATTCCCGATAGAATCGAGATGACCTCCCACACCCCGCGAGAACCATCGATGAACATCGACGATCAACTGAAACAGCAACTCGACGACTTTCGTCGTGATTTTCACTTGCTGAAATCCGAGATCTCCAAGGTGATCGTGGGGCAGAACGAGATCCTCGATGACATGCTGATCTCGCTGATCGCTGGTGGGCACGTACTACTCGAAGGGGTCCCAGGGCTCGGCAAGACCTTAACCGTGCGCACGTTGGCTGATGCGCTGCATCTTGAATTTCACCGCATACAATTCACACCTGATTTGATGCCTGCCGATTTGATTGGCACTCAAGTGATTGTGGAATCGGCGGACGGCCGTAAAGGGTTCGAGTTCCAACGTGGTCCGTTATTTGCCAACGTGCTGTTGGCCGACGAGATCAATCGTGCGACTCCAAAGACACAGTCGGCGCTGCTCGAAGCGATGCAGGAGCACAGCGTCACGGTCGCGGGAACGACCCACCGGTTGGCCGAGCCGTTCTTTGTCATGGCGACCCAGAATCCGCTCGAGATGGAAGGCACCTATCCGCTGCCCGAAGCCCAATTGGACCGATTTTTTTGCAAGCTGCTGGTCAAGTATCCCAGCGTCCATGATCTCGAGTCGATCTTGGATCGCACCACCGAGTCGCTGCAAACGCAAGCTCAGGCGGTCATGACGGGCGAACGAATTCTAGAGATGTCTGCGTTGTCACGACTGATTCCAATCGCTGCGGATGTACGACGGTATGGCATTGCAATGGTGGTAGCGACTCACCCGGATCACGAGCTGGCAGCCGAGTCGACTAAAAAGTACGTACGCTATGGGGCCTCACCGCGGGGCCTACAATCGTTAATTCTCGGTGCAAAAATCCGAGCGATCTTGGACAATCGCTACCATGTCGCACGCGAGGATTTGCGTGAGATGGCAACCCCAGTATTGCGGCATCGATTGATATTGAACTTTGAGGGACAAGCCGAGGGCATCAGTGCTGACGACGTGATCAGCAAGATCATTGCTGACGTCGCCGAAGATTCATTGGCGGTGGCGTGAGCGTGCTCTTCCCAACTGATTTTCTGACGCGATTGGAATACCTTTCCATCATGTCCAAGCGGGTCTTCCGGGGCACTCTCCTGGCCCAACGCCGGACGACACAGATGGGCTCGGGAATTGAGTTCTCGGATCACCGTGAATACACACCCGGCGATGACCTGCGCTATCTCGACTGGAATATCTACGCCCGTCATGGTGACCTCCTCCTCAAGCGGTTTCAGGAGGAACAGGATCTACACGTTTATCTGATGCTCGATTGTTCGCCCAGTATGGCGGTGGGAAATCCGGCAAAGTTTGATTTGGCACGGCACCTGACGGCGGCGTTGGCCTACATTGCGCTCGCAGATCTCGACCGCATCGCAGTGCTCGCATATGCCGATGGGATTGTGCAAGAGTTCCCAGTGACCCGTGGCAAGGCACGCATTTTGACACTGATGCGGTTTCTAGAGTCGCTTTCGACCGCTGGCCACGACACCAATCTGTCGCGTGCTGTGCAGGGGCTGGTTCATCGCGGCGCCCGGTCCGGCATGGCGGTCGTGATCAGCGACTTCTTTGACCCCCATGGGTTTCAACCCGGACTGGACCTGCTGCGATCGCGGCGTTTTGATGCACACGTGTTGCAATTGCATGATCCCAAAGAGGCCGACCCGATGCTGCTCGGTGATGCAGAATTAGTTGACGTTGAAACTGATTCCATTCGCATGGTCACCGTTACTGAGAAACACCTCCGCACCTATAAAAAGCTGTTTCAGACGCACCAGCAATCGGTACGTGAGTACTGTGCGAACTATGGATTGGGGTGCACGCAGTCACCGTCAACAATCCCGTTTGATAAACTGGTGTTGAGCATGATGCGCACTTCGGCGACGGGAGAATAACCACCATGTCGTTTGCCGCACCGATTGCCTTGACATTGGCAGCTTTGGCAGTGCCGATCATTGGGCTGTATATTTTGAAGGTCCGACTGCGTCGGATTCCAGTTTCGACCAATATGTTTTGGCGACAGGTCTACGACGAGAAGCCGCCACGATCGTTGTGGCAAAATCTACGGCACTGGCTGTCGTTGTTGGCCCAGTTGCTGTTGCTCGCATTACTCGTGCTCGCCGTCGCCGACCCTTATCTGGCTTGGCAAGCAGCCCGGGCGCGGCGGATGGTGATCGTCATCGATACTTCCGCCAGTATGCAGGCGACCGATGTGGAACCCACACGTTTCGATCTGGCGATCGACGAGGCGCACCGCGTTGTCGATGGCGTCCGCGATCACGATCAGGTCGCGATTGTCTCGGCCGGGAGCGTGCCAAAGGTCGTCACAGGGATGGCCAATCACGCTCCCACGCTGCGGCGCGCTCTCGATTCGATTCGTCCCACCGATGCGCCGTCGTCAATTGATTCTGCGGTCATACTGGGGCGACAACTCATCGGCGATCATCCTCACGGGGTGGTTGTCGTGATCAGCGACGGTACGCAGGAGGTACCGGCTGATGTCGATCAACGCTTCGTCGGCACGCCGGCAAGGAACCTCGGCATCACGCAGTTACAGACCCGCCGCAGTTTTGTCGATCCGGTTGGCTATGAAGTACTCGTCGAGGTGAAGAACGCGTCCGACGAGCCAGCCCGTGGACGATTGGAGCTGGAGCTCGACGGCGTCCCGATTGACGTGTTGCCCTTCGATCTCGAGCCAGACCAGTCTTGGGCACGCACCATTGAGAAGACGTCGCTCGAAGGCGGTGAGCTCACGGCGACGTTGACACAATTGGCACAGCCCGACTACCTATCGACCGACGACATAGCGTGGGCGATCGTGCCGCCGCGCGAGTTACAGAAAGTGCTGATTGTCTCACCCGGGAACCTATTTTTGCAAAAGGTCTTCGAAGCGAACCCTTTGGTGCGCGTGACCATCGCTGACGAGATCCCCGCTACCTGGCCTGATGACACGATCGTCGTGCTGCACAGACTCGTTCCCGAACAGATGCCGGCGAATGATTTCCTGATGATTGATCCGGAATCGAGCAGCGATTTGTGGGATGTGGGCGGACTCATTGCCAACCCCATCGTGACTGAGCAGGATGAAACATCGCCGCTGATGACTTACATTCGGCTGGATAATGTGCTCGTACCGGAAGCTCGCCAGCTTCAATTCAAGGGGGATGTCCACGCACTCGCAGCCACCGTGAGTGACGACCCAATTTACGTCTCGCTCGATCGAGACGGGGGCAAGGCGTTGGTCCTGAGCGTGAATTTGGAACAGAGCGACTTGGCATTCCGCACGGCATTTCCCATCCTAATTACGAACTCGCTCGCATGGTTTGCGGACCAATCCGGTGAGCTGGAGCCGGCGATCGCATCTGGAGAGATGGCATCCGTCAAGTTCAGTACCGATGATAAGCGTACGCTCGTTTCACCGTCGGGAGAACGCTCGCCAGTATCCGGCGATCTAGTCGGACCCTTGGCGGAAGTGGGCATCTGGTCGGTCCAGGGGAATATCACCGAAAAGAAAGTTGCGGTCAATTTGGCGAACGCAGTTGAATCGGATCTGCGGCCCGCTGCCGCTACCCAAGCGGACCGCCCGTCCTCCACCGCGGCGTTTTGGTTTACCCGCCCGATTTGGTTCTACTGCGCATGCCTAGCACTTTTCTTGTTGGTGGTGGAATGGTTTTTGTATCAACGCCGGCTGATCGGATAGTCCCATGATTCCGTTGGAATGGACACGACCGTGGTTCCTACTCGCCCTGATTCCGATCTTGGTCGTGATCTTGGTCTATTTCCGCCGTTCTCTATCGGACTTCCCGCCACGCCAGCGGATGATTTCGCTCTTCGTCCGCGTGGTGATCGCGACATTGTTAGTTGCCGCACTGGCGGGTTTGACGCTATTGCGAGACACCCAAGAACAGTTTGTCATTCTGCTGACAGACGATAGCCTGAGCATTGATGACGACGCCCAACAGCAGCTTGATGAATTTGTCCGGCAGGCGGTCGCGAGTAAGGGTGGCAATGAACTTGCCATGCTTTCATTTGCGTCGTCGGCCGGCCCCATTCACTCACTCAGCGATGAGGCATCAATCCCTCCACCGCGAGCAGTTGGCAAAATTTCCGAGGACGACATCGGAAATGAGGATGCCGCGAATGCGGACGAGGAGAAGCAGCGACGCGACGGCACGAACGTGGCGGCTGCGATCGAAGCAGCGGCCGGCTACATTCCCCCTGGCTATGTTCCTCAGATTGTGCTGGTAACCGACGGGAATCAAACGGCGGGGGATGCTGTCGGAGCCGCCTCACAGAGTCGGGTTCCGATCACGACCATCGCACTCCCGTCGATGAGTGAACCAGAGATTCAAGTTGCGGCTGTCGATGTGCCAGCAGAAGTTCGGGAGGGCGAGCCGTTCAACGTCGGTGTGGTGGTCCAGTCCAATCATGACGACGAAGGACTCGTTGAAGTCTACCGCGGCGACCACAAGGTGATCAGCGAAACAAAACAGTTCGCGAAGGGCGAGAATCGATTTCAGTTTCAACAATCGATCGAACGAGACCGCTTAGCCGCATTCACGGTCCGTGTATCGGGAGTCAAGGAAGACACCTTGCTGGACAATAACTCTGATATTGGCCTGGTTTATTCAGCGGGCAAGCCACGCGTGCTGATTATTGAAAGCGATCCCAACCTGATTCGCGAACTTGCCTATGCGCTGGAAGATGAAGGCATCATGGTCGACGTCCGCCCTCCTCAGGGAATGCCGGAATCATTGGCTGATCTGCAAAACTACGAATGCTTGATGTTATCCAATGTTCCTGCGACGGCATTGTCGCAGACGCAGATGCAGATCGCCCGGACCTGGGTTCAGGAATTGGGTGGTGGGTTGATCATGCTCGGAGGTGAGCAATCGTTTGGGTTGGGCGGCTACTACAAAAGCGCCCTCGAGGATGTCTTGCCAGTCCGCAGCGACTTTGAAAAGGAAAAAGAGAAACCTTCGCTCGCGATGGTATTGGTGATCGATAAATCGGGATCGATGCAAGGCGATCCCATCGAGATGGCAAAGTCCGCTGCCCGCGCCGCAGTCGAGCTGTTAGGTCGTCGAGATAAGGTCGCTGTACTTGCGTTCGATGGAGAAACGTTTGTGATCAGCGATATGCAGCCGGCGAGCAGCTCACTCAAGATTAGTGACGAAATCGCGAGGATCGAAGCGGGCGGCGGAACAAGCATGTATCCCGCGATGGAAATGTCCTTCAGTATGTTGCAAGCGGTATCAGCCAAACTGAAGCACGTGATCCTGCTGACCGATGGTGTCTCTACTCCAGGCGACTTTGAAGGGATGGCCCAGCAGATGGCGTCGTTGAAAATGACCGTGTCGACCGTCGCAGCAGGTAGCGGGGCCGATACGGAGCTGCTCGAGCAGATCGCCCGTACTGGTAAGGGACGCTACTACTTCACCGACGATCCAGCCCAAGTGCCACAGATCTTTGCGAAGGAAACCGTCACGGCAAGTAAATCGGCGATCGACGAGCAACCGTTTCTCCCCGTCGTCATCCGTGCTACCCACGCACTCGCCGATCTGGATATGGAATCTGCTCCGTTTCTGCTGGGATACGTGATGACGCGACCCAAGCCGACGAGCGAAGTGATTTTGGCGACCGAGAAAGGAGACCCGCTCTTAGCGTGGTGGCGATACGGCTTGGGAATGACGGCAGCATTCACGTCCGATGCAAAATCTCGTTGGGCGGCCGAATGGATGACATGGCCGGGATATGGCAAATTTTGGACTCAGGTGATCCGACAGGTCATGCGTAAGAGCGATACCCGCGGGATCGAAGTTCACACCGTCCGTGAGGCTGACCGCATTCATGTCGACATCGATGCGGCAAACGAAGTCGGCCAGTTTCTTAATGACGCTGAAGTCGAACTGACGGTGATCGATCCTAATTTGAAACGGCAGCTGATGACGGTCGCGCAATCCGCGCCAGGTCGCTATACAGGCGATTTTGAGTTGCCTGCACCGGGATCCTATCACATGGAAATCAATGTCCAACAAAACGGGCAAACGGTGTACCGGCAATCTCGCGGCGTGATGCGTGGTTACAGCGACGAACTGCGCATCCGCCCGACCGACGAGACACTGCTGAAACAGATCGCCGAAGTCTCTGGCGGTCGGTACAACCCCGTCGCTGCTGAGCTGTTCCGCACCACCGACGCCATCGCTAACCGCCCTACTCCGTTGTGGCCATGGCTGCTTACCGCTGCCGCATTCCTACTGATCCTCGATGTCGCTCTGCGTCGTATCGACTTTGAAATGCATTGGAGTCGCTGGTTTGGATTCTCTCCCGCTACCCTGGCGGAATAACGACGACCTCGCAGCGAAACCCCCGCCGCATTGCGGCGAGGAGTGCCAAACGAACGACAAGACTATTCCGCTGGCAACAGTTTGTGGTTGCTGAAATGAAGCTCTCGAATTTCTCTTTCCCCATCCACACCGACCTGAACTGTAAAAGAGCTTTCGGGCAGGTAGAAATCACCGACTTGCGTCCATGTGAAGCGGTTGCTGCCATTGGACTTCAAGTTGCCCGTGCCAGGATCTCGGAAAGTTACCGAGGTCGTTTCAGGTAAGAACTGGCCGTTGGTGGTTTTAAACTGTTCGACGTTCGTGATCTCCATCCAGGAAGTCTCTGATTTTCGATGAACCTCCCGAATCACACCGTCCTGAATTCGAAACTCACCCGATCCGTTTCGCTGACCGATCAAACGCCCGATCGGACTCGTCTCATTGTGATCCAGAAACACCACGTCATAGGCGGGGGCGTCATCCGGGCGACGATGCGAAATCACAGACCGCAGTTTCGCATCCACCCAAGGCTCGTCGGCATCAGCGGGCAGTTGGTAGCTGTACTCAAAGTCGCTCTCCACCCTCAGCTTCGTTGAATGCGATGCGCTGTCAGTGATCACCACAAGATCGGCGGTGAAGCCGGGGAAGTTCTCCCACACAGCACGTGAGTTGTGTCCGGCAAGCATCATGGCCGCAGGGCTTCCAGCGGGGTAGAGACCGGCGGGAGCTGAAGCCGCAGCATCGGCAATAGAGTCCTGCGCCCTCAGTGGATTCGTGGACACTAAACACGCTGAAAGGGCAGCGAGCAGCAGGATTGTGTTTCGTTTGTTCATGGATTTCTATCTCGACGATCGGAGGCTGAGTGAGTTAATTCTTGATGGCAAACAATTCGTCGCCGCTGCGGATAATCAGGTACGGTGACGCCGCCGCAGCGGCATACAAAACTTTGGCGCTGGTCGTTTCGTTACCGTTGGCAGGAGCTTCGTCGCCTGCTTCCGCCCAACATCGGTTCTTGGCGACCTCATCGCCATTGGTCAGTGAGATCACAGACGTCGTGCCCTTGTGGCCGAAAACATAGATCACATCGCCGTTAACGATTGGAGTGGCCCAGATGCCGCCTGCGCTGACGCGATCCATGGACACCTGATCCCCTGATTCCAAATCGATGCGATAGAGCACACCGGTACGATTAACGATCGCTGCGGTGTTTCCCGCTACGACCGGGCTTCCAAACGTTGATGTCGCTTTCTTGGCTTGCCATTTAAATGCCGCTTGAAAGCTTCCATCAGCCTGCTTGGTGACTTCGACCAAGCCGTTGGACGCCGCGCCTGATCCACCGGAGGTTTCTCCACGCCCATCGGATGCTCCGATCAAAAACAGGTTTTCGCCTACGGGCATCGGCGTGCATGAGCTGTTATTCGCAATATCGGTAAACTCCCACAAACGTTCGCCAGTGGTGGGATTGAGTCCAACAATCTTTCCGCTGCCACTGCATACCAAATGAGGTTTGTGGTCAACGCTGATTAACCGCGGTGAGGCCCAGGATGTAGTTCCCAGACCGGCGACTTTCCAGACGAGATCGCCACTCTGTTTGTCCATCGCCACCAGATAGGGATCCTCACTACGCTCAACCCAAACGAAGATGCGTTCAGCATCTTGGGTTAAAGACGCTGCCAATCCGTGACGAGCTTCAATCTCACCGAACTGATCAACTAGGTTTTTCTCCCACTGCCGCTCGCCTGTGGCTGAGACTGAGACCAATATTCCACCCTCAAAAAACGCGATGAAGCCTTGCTGCGTTGCCACCGCAGTCGGTGCAGCGCGGCTGACCATCGACGAATTCTTAAAGGGAGACGGATTCGCGAGATCGATCTGCCACTTCGGTTTGCCCGATTCAATTTCGTAGGAGCATACGTGATAGCTGTCTTTGTTCTCGCCACTGGTGGATGTGACCACAATTTGATCATGGGCGACGATCGGTGCTGATTGCCCGTACCCCGGAATGCTGGCAGTCCACGCGATGTTGGCTTCCGGCGTCCAGTGGAGCGGTAGATCTAACTTATCTGGCTGAGGTTGGCCACCGTTTTGGAACTCTGGCCAAACCGATGTGTCGGCTAAAACCGGCCCGTTAGCGAGAACAGCGAACGCAGTGACAGCACCGAAACCGGCGGCAAGTACCGTTGGCATCAAAGCGAAATGACGAGTGCGCGGCATGCGAGGTTCCAAACTTAATTTAGAAAATGGGGCGATGTGAGACATGGTCTGCTTACTTGCTCCGAAGTGAAAATTCGAGCGGCTCCATTTCCGCCTCGACGGTCGCGGTCAATCTACTCTGCGTGTTATAGATGGCTGGGAGGATCGGATATGCCCCCCGCTTCATCCGTTTGCCTTTCAGTTCTGCCAATGCCTGCTCGTCGTCAAAAGCAAGTTGCTGGTCGTCAGCGTATTCGATCTCGATACGGTGATTACCAACGCTGGGTCCATGTTCGGCATCAGCTTGAAACGCACCCGCGTGAATCTCAAATGTCGTTTTAGGGCCCAGCGTAACACCGGTCGGTACGAATCGAATCGTTCCATCTTCGAGTGGCTTGCCATCGACAGTCACACTGCCACGGATAGAAGCCGTCTCCCAGTCTTTCTCCACGCGGGATCGGCAACCCCCACAAAGTAAGATCGCCGCAATCGATGCCCAATAACACCACGAGCTCTGCAGGCTCATGGAGTTTGGCTTAGAACGCATCGATAACCTCACTGCCATTGCGGGTTGCGAGTGAATCAATGATGGTTGCGTCCAAGCTATCGGTCAAAAAGTGAACAGATCCATCAGCGTAGAGAAATTGCAGTCCGCCGACGTGATCGCTGCGGAACGAGCGAACCCAGTTGCTATCGTAGATGCCATCGTTGGCCACGTCTTTTGGATTGAACGCGAACTGGGTTGTGATGCCAGTTGAACCAGGATAGGGGTTTCCCCAGTAGGTGAACGAGAACCGCGATGAACCGGCGCAGTCGCCGCTGCTGAACTTATAGTCGGGCAGGTTGTATGCTGTTTCGCCGATCATCAGTGTGTTGGACGATCCATCTAAAAAGTCTCGAAACCCAGTCTGCTTGTCGACGGTGTCGCTATAGACAATCGCACCGTTGAGTTGCGGTCGCGGTGTCCCGTAGTAGGACCAGTATTGGTTGTAATCTTTGGATCCGATCGACGCCGCGTAGTTGCCCGGTGCGCGTCCCGAGTCGGAACTGCACGATGGCACCTCCCGCCGCATCGGCGACGAGGGACAAAGAAAGAACGGTATCTGTTGCCCCGTCACGGCCACGTTTTTGGGATCCGAATTGCTCAGGGAGAAATCGTATTTCTCGAATGCGGATCCCTGTTCGATCATCGGCAACACCGAGGTGAAGATGCTGCCGCCGCTGAGCGAACCATTGGCATCGACGTTGGGAAACCGGTTAAACGTGCTGTGGTAGTTGTGGACCGCCAATCCAATCTGCTTCATGTTGTTTTGACATGACATGCGCCGCGCCGCTTCCCGAGCGGACTGGACTGCGGGCAAAAGCAGGCCGACCAATACGCCGATGATCGCTATGACCACCAACAACTCAACCAATGTAAAACCACGTCGAGTGGAATGCGGATGACCAGACACACTTGTAATTCTCATCGAATTCTCCTTGCAAACTCCCGGCTCGCTGAGGTGCCACAGCATGCTCGTAGGCATGGCGGGCGCACTGTACCGGGAAAAACCAAAACGGAATTACTGTACGGTTCACGGTGAAGCGTCAGTTACAGTTCCGAGCGTGGCTGGCAAGAAGTTCGAGCAAACGTAATCTGCTGTGGCAGAGTGGCTCGATACATCCAATGAGGCTGGCTGCGTCGTCGGCGATCAATCTCAACTATCGTTCGCACCAACAGCCAGAGTCCCCTGCGGGCTACGAAAGTACCTGACGTGGCACTGTCGCAGACCTCGAGATGAAACTCCGATCGAGCGAACCTTAGTGATAATGATTCTCATCACAGAATGACGACGCGTCCCACATCTGTCAATCATCCGCGCTCGAAAAAAAAGAGCCGCCCCATCGTGCGCCCGCCGGGAACACGTTGCCGACGAGGGTCCAAACTCGCACAGGGGCGCCCCACCGCTCACGCAGCCACATCAGGGTTGCTCACCACACCCTTCGACCGGGTGAAATCGCCCGGAAAGTTTTTGAGCTCGCCGGCAGTGGGCGGACGGCATACTGACAAACGATCCTGTTAGACTGCGCAATCCGTCGACTGAGTTCACAGTGGGGGGCGAGGAGATCAAAGAAGAATCGTGCTCTCGATTGATGACATTGCGTTTTGAGGAGTTCTGAATATGGGTGGGTTTTCAGCAAGTTATTTGGTCCGCAGTTCCGATGCGGAGGCTGTCGCCGGCGAACTCAAGCGTCTAATGGCGGACGAGGGGTGGCAGCCGAGTACGACGCCACTCGCTGACGAGGACACGTGGGGAGTCGGCGGTTTGCGTCGCGGAATCATTGTTTGCCAGCCCTGTGGCGGTTGGGTGGCGGTAATCGATTCAGCGGCGATGGTCAGCGATTCCCCTGCCGCGCTGTCGCGAGCTCTCGACACCAGCGCCTTCAATTTTCATGTCCACGATAGCGATTTCTGGACCTATGCATTTTTTCGATCTGGCCTGACGATCGATCAGTTCACGAGCATGGACGAAAGTGAGTATTTTGGCAGCGTTCTCGGCGAGATTGATGATGAGGCCGATGGATATCCTCATGAACCTACGGTGAGCCTTAAGGATCGTTGGAAGCTGCTCAAAGATTGCCTCCGCGGCGAGACGACGCGCGCGGAGTTGGAAGACGTCCTGAAACCAGTCGATCTGTCGTCGCTTGAAAACTTCTCGCTCGTAACGGGCGAAGCGGGATTAGCCGCATTTCTCTCCCTGTTGGGATGTGATTCATCGCTGGCGCAACTGAGCTACCGCTACTGGCTGGAGGATCCAGCAGCGCAAACTTTGACACAGCACTGTCACCTGCTTTATGAGCATCCAGACGCGTCAGGTGACCAACATCACGCCATGGATGACAATGAGCCAACAGTCGATCTTCGGGGAGCCGCCCTGCATTCGGCCGCAGCTAGCAATGATATTGAGACCATCGAGCAATTGATCGCCAACGGAGTTGATATCAACGGCATCCCTCGAGGATTCACCGTCACCGCCCTCGCGATGGCCGCGAGTTACGCAAGTCCCGCAACGATCCGCACGCTCGTCTCGCTAGGAGCCGATTTGCAGCAGACGGGCCGCGACGGAGCGTCACCGCTGCGGCTTGCGGTGCAATCGGGCAACGCCGAGAACGTGGTGGCATTGATTGAAATCGGCGCTGATCCACACGAATTCGATCCGATCAACGGATCGCTTTTGCACCAAGCCGTCATCGTTCAATCAGCGGCGGTCGTCTCGAGTTTACTTCGACACGGCGTCGATGCCTCGTTAAAGAATGGAGAAGGGCTCACGCCCCTCGAGCACGTCAGAATTCGACGAACAGCCATCGAGCAAGCCCTTTCCAAGATGAGTGGCCACGACACGGGGATGCTCCATGAAACGGATGTGCTCCGAGATTGCCTCGACGCATTTGTCGACATCGAACGGCGATTGGATTCCCACTAACCTCTCATCGGGCAATGATAGCAACCCGGTATCGAACGTCGTTGCTGTCTTCGAAAGCGGGGATGGTTTTATTGATGACCGCGATCGCTCGTCGGTGTGTTGCGTGAGGGCGCGGACAGTCTCAATAGAATACCCGCATCGCGCCTTCGAATTGAGAGTTTGAAGACCTGACTCTCCGGCACATCAATTAAGTAATTAGCAAAATATTAATTAATTTTGTTGACAACGCCTGAGTGGCCCCTTAGCTTCACACCCATAAGGACGGGCAGACTGTAGGGACTACAAGACGTCGCTAAGGTGATGTTGCGGCGCTGGAATGACGCTTTGAACCGGATTTAGGCGGACATTGCATTCGTTGGGTAGAACTTGAAGAGGCTCCCACAATGTCGCGATTCTTAAGCCAAAACCCGTCAGGCTGCGATACTCGAGCAGCGCGAGAAAAGCGTCGACGGAAGCCAGATCACCCGGCTCGTCACCCCGCTCGTCAACATCTCGTCGAGACTCTGGAACGCCGCGATCATCCCGGCAGTCTGCTGGAAATTTCCGCCATCGCGCTTTTGGGACAGCCGGAGGGCGAGAGCAGAGATCCCCTGGACCGAATGCTACGAATCGCTGAGGACACGCGGATTAGCCGTGAACAGTCCGAAGTTTTGCAGGGTGTCAAACGTTCGCGATTCACCAAGCCGTTCGCCGACCATCGGTGGGAGCCACAGAGAGCATCGATTCATACCGAACCTCCACTGGGCGACCGTGGCAGCTATCACGCACAGCGCGCAAGAGCGATTGACGCGCTGCTTTTTCCCCGACCACGCACTCATCCATTGATTGCCAGTCCGCTGCAGGGGGCGATCTCGGATTCGTTTCTGGTCGCGGGGATTAACGAACCGCTTGGATCTCCAGCGGCAGCTGCTACCGGACGATCTTCCATCGGATCGGGCACCGGTGGGGGCTCGTTGGGGGGCGGGATGACCGGTGGTGGGGCGACTGGAGGCGGATTCTCCAACTCTCCGCACCAAGCTGCCGATCGCGCAGGGACCGCCATGAATTTTAGGTTCTCTCAGTCGAGTAGCGACAATACAACCAGCACCGGGGGCAGTATTGAGGAAGTGCAGAGCATAGGCGGTGCCGATACGCCCACGATCGAAACAGTTGGTGCAACGGAGGCACCGGTTCTCACTACGGATTCCCCCATCCAGGAAGCGAGTCTATCGAACGCGCGCAACACCCCGGCATTCATTGCTAAAGACGGCGAAGGCAGCAGCACTCACGAGAGTGATGTCAATGCAATCCCCACCTCGGATGCATCCGTGGACAACGATCTCATCGGCGGTCCGTCGAGCTACACGGCTGCTGATTTATTGGAGGCAGCGGGAAAGGCTCCCAACTCGCCCACCATTGAACTGGCGGCCACCACTGACGCTCGTGGCGCCGGACGATTTTTGGTCACTGGCAGTATGTCGCATGAGCTAGCAATCAATCACGAGCTACATGTCTACAGTATCCAGGATGATCTGATCCGTTCACTCGGAGATGCCATTCTGGATGACTCCGGCGGTGACGCGGGTACTTTCCGATTGGTTGGGACTGGCAAGATCAACATCGGCGACGAAATTTTTGTGCATGCTGCACCCGCCGATGGTTCCATGGGCTCGGTATCAGAACTCTACAGAGTTGAGAGTAGTCATGACGGAGATCACGATGGAGTGCCAGAAGAACTGGAACGGCTGGCCAGCGATGGTGACGGAAACAACGATGGCATTTTGGACGCAATCCAAGCGGACGTTGCCACGATCCCCGATACTTACTCGGGAAGACCAACGACCATCGACGCGAACGGGGTGGCTCTCAACGGCGTGCGTAGCGTTACACCGATGGATGCCATGTCGGATCACCGTCTGCCGCTGGGACTGTTTGAGTTTGAACTCCATGAGGTTCCTCTCGGTGGGGTGCAAATGGTTACAGTCCACTTGCCAAACGACCAGCCCGTCGATGGGTGGTACAAGGAAGATCCGATCACTGGCAGACTGAGTGAGTTTTATTTCGACGGAACGACGGGTGCGATCCAAACACAATCTGGATTCACGCTCTACATCCAGGACGGTGGTCGAGGCGACGACGATGGCATCGCAAACGGAGTCATTATCGATCCTGGCGGCCCCGGCTATGCCGGCTCAATCTCGATGTCTTGCGCTGGTGGCGATCCGCTAGACGGCTGGACGGCCTCACAGTTTGGCGGAACGGATACGGGTCGCGGAACAGTGGTGGCCGATGGGCCTGAAGTTTTGGTAAGCGAGGGGGATTCGCTCTTAGTTTCAATTACCCGTTCAATCACGGTTCCCGACGATCCATCGTGGCTGATGTTTGGCTTCGAGGCATTATTTGATGAAACCGCCAATGATCGTATCAACGATGCGTTTGAGGTCGCTCTGCTCGATCAAGATGGTTACAGCGTGGTACCAACTATCGAACTGAACCGTGACAGCTACTTCAATATCACCGAAAGCATGGGAGCGATTGAAGGCGATACAACGTACCACTATCGAAACGATCCCGATGACTACCTCAGCGGATATGTGGATCTCGATATTTCCCAGCTGAATGTCGGTCAAGAACTGTCGCTTGTTTTACGCCTGGTGAATAACGATGGCGATAGCGGCTCTTGGTTCCGAATCACATGCGATCACCCCATTCCTACCGCATCGGATGATTACTACACGACCGTCCAAGATAGGGTTCTCGTTGGAAACGCCCCGGCACTGATCTCCAACGATTTCGATGAGGAGGGGCGTGCGATCACCGTAGCCCCGGGGTCGGTCACCGAGCCTTCCCATGGCAGCGTGTCAGTCGATTCCAATGGCGAATTCGTCTATGCCCCTGATCCAGGATTTTTTGGCGATGACTTTTTCAACTATCACGCATCCAACGGAGTCTTCAGTAGCGCCAATGCGGCGACAGTCCACATTACCGTCGATCGCGCAAATTTGCCACCCATTGGTAGCCCGAACACCTACCACGGTACGGAGGACGTGCAACTGGTTGTAGATGCTCCTGGCGTTCTAACAAATGACGCCGACATCGATGGAGATCATCTGACCGCAGTCATCGAAACTCAGCCTGCACATGGATCGCTTGAGTTTGCTAGCGACGGTTCGTTCACCTACATGCCCGATGGCGACTATCATGGCAGCGATAGCTTTACGTATCGAGCCCATGACGGATTGCACAGCTCGGACATTGTCACGGTCTCGGTATTGATCGCATCTGCCAAAGACGTGTTGGACGATGTATTTGTTACTGACTACCAAACTCCTGTCAGTGGCGACGTCACTGCCAACGATACCTTTTCCGCTTCGACAGTGCACACGATAGGGAATGACGCGACGTACGGTGTGGTGATTGATGAAGGAAATGGGAGGTTTACCTACACGCCCGGCGATAGGTACTCAGGCGTCGATACTTTCACCTATCGGGCTACTGATGTCCTGGGCCAAACCGAGGTGGGGACGGTCGTAGTCACGATCAACCCGAGCGTTCACGAGTCAGTTTGCTATCCAGCTCTAAACTTTGACAGCGCTTCCGACGGTTCCGACAATGTTGCTGGAATGATTGCCAGAAACGTGTGGGCAGAGTGGGGCATCACGATCGAAAGCTCGCAAGCATCCAATCCACCCATGCTATTCGATTCCGCCCAACCTACCGGTGGCGACCCTGATCTAGGGACGGCCAACCGAGACTTCGGTGGCCCAGGAATTGGCAGTGGCGGACGGGCAGGCGCTCCTGGCGCGAATGATGCGGCACTCGGCATGGTTCTGATCATCAGCGAAGACGGTGACTCGGGGGACCCTGACGACAACGCCAGAGGCGGAAAGTTACTCTTCCACTTCGATGACCCCGCCGCGATCACATCCATCGGTTTACTCGACGTAGACAACGGTCGAAACGAAGTGCGGCTCTTTGACAATCAGAATAATCTGCTCGCCCGCGTTGAAGCGTCCAATGTCGGTGACAATGGATTCCAACGACTCGCTCTTGATACAAAAAATGTCTCCAGGATGGAGGTCGTCTTCGCTGGCAGCGGAGCGGTAACGGATCTGCAGTTCTGCACTGATGTTGACCCTCCCGTTAATTATGCCATGCCCGTCGCGGTTGACGAAGGTTCGCCAGTCTCTGTGCAGCTTCATTCAACCGAGGTGGTGACGCAGTGGTTCGTCGATTGGGGAGACAGCGCGAATGAAATGATCTCCAATGGATCAATGTCCGCGAGCCATGTGTACGACGACGGCGATGTCGCTCGCGACGTGTTTTTCTGGGCGGAGACCACATCGGGCATCTACTCGACTCGCACTTCAGTGACGGTCAAAAATGTCGATCCGCTCCTGACAATTACCGCTCCCCTCACGGTCCGGCAGGGCGATGTATTCGACCTCGACCTCCACGAGATCGATCCCGGCGAAGATACGATCTATGCATGGCAAATCAACTGGGGTGATGGCACGCCGGATCAATGGATTGGCGGCAATCCAAATTTGGTCGCCCACCGTTTCGCAGAGCCCGGGTCTTATTTCATTCATGCCACAGCCTTCGACGAGGATGCCCCGCACGATGGACTCTTCCATGAAGCAGCAGGGCAGGTCCTCGTTGAAGCAGAGAATTTCCAACACGCAAGCGGTGGGAGCGGGACTGCAGCCAACCATGACTGGGCGGTACGGTATGACCAACAAGCGTCATCAGGCCAGTACCTCCTCGCCGCACCAAATTCTTCGCTGAATACAGGAGACAGTACCGAGGGTCCGCGCCGCGACTATTCCATCAAGATCGACCAACCAGGAACGTTCTACGTATGGGTGCGGTTGAAAGGTGTGTCGGATAGTGACGACTCAGTTCACCTGGGGGTTGATGGCACGCCAGTCACCTTCGGCAACTTGGGCATGACTGACAATTCAGGAGATTGGACGTGGGTAAACGCGGTCAACAATCGCTCCGGAGACGACCGCGTGACAATCACGTTTGACTCGCCCGGCATTCATGCTCTCAACATGTGGATGCGAGAAGACGGAACGGCAGTGGATACGATTGCGCTCAGTCGCGACAGCGAATTCACTCCCTCTGGTGTCATGGATGGTGGAACGTACGTCGCTGGCGGAGGCTACCGCTCCAACACCGTCAACGTCAATGTACACGATTATAACGAAGCCCCGGTAGCGAATGATGATATCTTTGAAACCGACGAAGACACGCAACTCGATATCACGAGCCTTCTCCATAACGATTTCGACGGCGACGGTGACGCTCTCACCCCGGTCCTGATGACGCATCCCGCTCACGGAAACACCGCACTCCTTGAGGACAACGCGTTCACCTACACGCCTGCTGAGAACTACCACGGCAGCGACCAGTTCACCTATCGTGTCTTCGACGGACACGTTCACTCAGCCGTCGCGACCGTCTACCTGACGGTTCACAGTGTCAACGATGCTCCCGTGGCGATCAATGATGGCTACGTCACTGACGCAGGTGTCGCGTTACACGTCGGAAGTTCCGAGGGCCTGACCGCAAACGACTGGGACTCGGACGCTGACGAAATTCGAATCAGCACTGTCACAGATGCATTTCCCGCATCCGCTGGAATCCTTCGCACCAGTCCGGATGGTTCGTTTCATTTTCTTCCGAGCCCCGGATTTGATGGCAAGGTCACGTGGGAGTACACAATTACCGACGGGGCCACCACCTCGGCGCCGGCGACGATCACGATCAACGTCGCATCGGTGCAGGAGTTCGCAAAGTTTTACGTCGTCGACCATAGTCGCCATGAAATCTTCAAGTACGGTGACAACGGCGACTTCATTGAGAACTGGGACTATGCCAACAACGACCGCGCGCGTGGCATCACCGCCGATGCAGCAGGCGATACCCTGTGGACCATCACCGCAGGCCACGAGATTGTTGTTTACACACCCGACGGCAACGAAATCGGTCGATGGCAGGCCAGAGCCAACGGCACGAAGAAGAATGCCAAGAACTTAAACGCTGCCGAAGGCATTGCTACCGACGGTCGCCATCTTTGGGCGGTTGATCGAGCCAAAGACAAAGTCCTCTACTTTGCCGAAGGTGCGGCGCATCGTGCTGGAGACATTAGAGCTACCAGCCAATTCGATCTGCACCCCAGCAACCGAGACTCATCTGGTATCGCGACCGATGGCACTCGCCTATTCGTCCTCAACGATAAAAATCACGCTCCCCGAGTATTCGTGTACACGCTCGCTGGCGAGTATCTAGGCGACTGGAGAGTGGATGTCGGTCGTGGCAATCACGATTTGCAAGGAATCACCACGAATCCGCAAGGTGGAACTGAACTGTGGATGGTCGACAAAAAAACCGACGCAGTCTACTACTTCCCATATGGCACGTCGTTTCGACATGGCAGTCATGCCAATGCTGCGACATTCTCCCTCGATGCAAATAACCGAAATCCGTATGGCATCGCCGATCCACCTCCCGCAGAGTTTAACCCGACAATCATCTGGACAGGTGCAGTAGATGATCATTGGGACGAACCCGGCAACTGGACAACCACGGATTTAGCAGCGGTCCACCGAGTCCCGACAGGTACCGATAGCGTCCTCATCGATGTTCCTGGTCACGCTCCCGTGCGGATCGACAGCGGTTCGTCGTCGGGTACCAATGCCGCGAGTCTGTATTCCGAAGAGCCCATCACTGTCGACACTGGGGGTCAGCTCTCCGTTACTGGTACCGTCGAGATTGCCTCGCTGACGACCAACGGCACGATCAGTCTTGGCGGTGTCGCAAAGATAGCAAGTCTTTCGATGTTTGGAGGAATTCTGCACAGCAACGGCGAAGTGCAAGTGGAGGCGAATTTCGATTGGTCGGGAGGTGTGATCGTCGGTCCCGGGTCATTGACCGTAGCTCAAGCTGGATGGATTCATGGGACAGCAAATAAATCAGTAGCAACGACCCTGATCAACGATGGTGAGCTCATTCTGCAAGATTCTGGAAACGTCACCATTGGTCGCTTGCTGTTGTCCGATCAATACGAATACGAATACCAACCAGGCACCTGGCACAATCGCTCTGGCGGGACAATTGACATCCGTTCTGACGCAGACGTCATCGATGCGTTTGATGCTAACTACACGATCAACGCGGCGAGCTCCAGCAGTCTGTTTCACAACGAAGGAACTATCAAGAAAACGCAGGGAACCCAACTTACTGTCATCGACGTTCCCTTTCGTAACGATGGCAGCATGAATTCAAATGGCCTGGTGAGTGTGGAATCGGGAACACTGCAACTCCGTGGCATAGGCGTGTCTTCGGGTAAGTTCTTTATCGAGAATAATCACACCCTGCAACTGGCGCCTCAGGCGGATGCGGACAGCTATGGGACCGTGGACCTGGACAGTCCCCAGCTGAAACTTTTGCCAACCGCCGCTGTTACTGGAGACGGGACGCTGGAGATCGCCCAAGGTGTAAGCGAGATATCAAGCGATGTGAATGTCGGCGCAGTCCTCGTCAGCAGCGGTGGGGTGAGTTTCGACGGAACTCTGCAAGCACACTCGTTACAAATCAGCGGTGGCAGCGTTCGCGTTGACGTCTCCGCACCAGTTTCGATTGACGATGTCACTCTATCGAGTGGCACATTGGACAATGATTCTGGGCTGACGATTCAGAACGAATTCGAAATCAGCGGCACTCCTAGGCTCACGGGCGATGCAACAACACGAGTTGTCGGCACGATGCGGGTTGGGGCGACGCCGTGGACGGGCAGTCCCGAATTGATCGACCATCGGCTGCTTCTCGAGGGAACGACTCAATGGGTTCATGGCAGAATCATCGTCGACGGAGCATCTCAAATACTCAATTTGGGGACTCTCAATGTAACCGGCGACGGGGCGGTCGTTTCCGCCGTCGATGACTTCGGTGTTCCGAACTCCACAGCGAGTTTCATCAACGAGGGCTTGATCAACCATGACGGCACAAATCTGTTCTCTATCGACCTTCCCTTTCAGACCAGCGGGAACGTTTACGTTGCACCAACCAAGACACTCGCACTCGGTTCCGACGAACCCATCATTATGAGCGACGGCCTTTTCACGCTCGATAACGCCACGTTGCAACTGGCATCGAGCTACTACGAAAACAATTACAATACACTACTGATCGATGGGGGACAGGCTATCGTCAGCGGTCGAATCGCAGGCAGCATTGAAAATCACGCCCATTTTTCAATAAGCGATGCTTCCAGAACTCTCCAGGTTGACGGAAACTTCATCCAGTCCTCCAGGGGGACAACAATCCTCAGGGTCATGGATGCAGCGTTGGGGCCAGTCCACGAACAGATCCAAGTCACAGGATCGCTCCATCTTGATGGTGATCTTGAGATCCAACGTGTCGGGCAGACCCAGATCGGAGACCAGTTCACACTATGGGTTAACGAAGACGATCATCGCGACGAGGGCCAAGGTCAGAATACGGTCGATCCTGTGATAGGAACCTTCGCAGCTAAGGATGAATGGAAGCCTTGGATTCTCGATGGTGAAGTGTTCAGACTCACCTACGCTGGCGGAACCGGTAACGAAGTTGTCTTGCGCCACTCTGGTCCTGGGATCGTCGTCAATGACATTCGAACCATTGAGGGCAACGATCCCAGCCGAGTTATCGCTGTCCCGGTGACACTCGATGCCCCAGCCCGGTATCCCGTATCAATGGACTACGCGACTAGCGATGGGCTGGCGATTGCCGGCGTTGACTACCAGCACACCAGTGGAACGCTCGTCATCGCCGCCGGCCAGCGCGAAGGGGTGATCGAGATTCCCACACCGGGAAATAGAGACGCCAACCCCACGCGAGATTTCTTCGTTTCGCTTTCATCACCAGTAGCAGGGACTCTTCTCAATCAAACCGCCACGATCACCATCGTGGACGACGACTATTCTGGAATCCCCGATAACCTTGGAAGAGAATTCTTTCTTGCCATTCCTCCAAACGCAAATGCCTACCAGGAACCTCCGGCGAATGAAGACGGTGATCGCGATGGATTCTTAGTTGTCTTGGTAAGCGAGTTCGATACGGCTGGGAATATTTCTGCCCCTTGGTCAGAGGTGGACATTAATTTTGAACTCGCGGCAGGTGAGACACAGCAGTTTTATCTGCCGGCATCGCTTGAACCGATTGGCAGCGGGACAACCGGTGTCACAGGTGAGGGAACCATCTTGCCAAGTGCCATACGAATAACTGCAGACCACGAAATTGCGGTGTATGGGCTGGCCGCTCAGTTCGCTTCGACCGATGGATTCATGGCGTTGCCCACTGATACCATCGGACAGAACTATATTTTGACGTCCTATCCCACCGATCCACGGCTGGGGGGAAATCTCGGCACACAATTTCAGGTCATTGGCACAGTCGATCAAACCAGTGTCGAAATCACTTCGCCCGATGGCACTCGAGCGATGCTGCATCTTGATCGCGGCGAGGTCTACTCGCTAAAGGACAGTCGCGCGCTCGCTGACTTCACCGGCACGCTCATCCACGCCTCTGAAAAAGTAGCCGTCCTCTCTGGCCACACTTGCGCCAATGTGCCCATCGGATTGACGACGTGCGACACGCTAATCGAACAGCTCCCACCGCTGGAAACACTCGGCAAGCAGTTTGTTTTAAACAAACTCGCGAGCAAAGGCCCTGATGTCATCCGAGCCGTCGCCGTCTACGATTCGACAGAGGTTTGGATTGGCGAGACGCAGGTCTCATTAAGTGCCGGAGATGTGCACGAAGCGACGCTGGCCGCATCAACATCCGTCATCTCCAACCAACCGATTCAGCTGACTCAGTTCGCGACCGGTTCGCAGAATGACCAGGTGGGTGATCCGTTTATGATGCTCGTGCCACCGACCGAGCAGTTTTTGTCGTCATACATGGTCTCGTCCGAATTCCCGAGAAATAATGATAGTTATTTAGGATTGACCGTTCCAAGCTCGGTCATCAGTGAGATCAAGATCAATGGGTTATTCGTCGACCCGACTCACTTCGTTTCTGTCGCGGGAACAGAGTATTCCGTCGCGAACCTCAGCGTCGATGAGGCGGGCCACAGCGTCACCGGCCCACTTCCATTCGGCGTAACGGCGTATGGGTACAGCTATGATGAATCCTATGGCTACGTGGGTGGTCAGTCATTCGTTCCCATCGACGCCGCTCCTGAAATCAATCTCGATCCGAGTATCTTGCGGCTGCCCATCGGAAACCAGCACCATGTCGTCGCCACACTTTCGGGCCAACAAGGAATCCCGCTCCCGGGCGTTCGTGTCGACTATACCATTGCCGGTTCCAACGCTGAGGTGGGCTCCCTCCGCACCGATGCCTTTGGTCGAGCAACAATCCTGGTCGATGGTCAGTTTGCTGGTATTGATAGTATTACTGCGACCGCTATGGGCGTTATCGACACAGCAACGGTCGAGTGGTTCGGCGCGACGCCTACCATTGAAGTCATGTCGCCGAGCGATGGGGCTGCGATCCCGACTGGGCAGACCGTGCTGATCAGCGGGCGAGCAAGTAGTGGAAGTGAGGACGCGACGATTGTCTCGCTGAGCATCGATGGCCAGCGCATTGAAACGGTGGATGCGGCAGGCAATTTCTTCACTTCGATTGAACTCCCCTTTGGTAAATCGCATTACGACTTTGAGGTAATCAACAGTCTCGGTGCCTCGGCGACCACCACTCATCGCCTCGAAGGTTTACTTCCGCATCGTGCCAACTCCGCCCTCGAATCCATGATCGATGTTTCGGCGATTCTTGAGCAGTACGCGACGACCTCATTCAACCAACGGCTCAACCAGCTTTATGCGGAACTGAGTATTGTCAATCGCGGCAACACCCCCGTTTCGAATCCTCTGTGGATTGGCGTCCGCAATGTCTCCGATCCGAGCGTGGAATTAATTGATTTCGACGGGATATGGACCGATGGCACGCCATACTACGACCTGTCACCCCTCGTCGACACAGATCAGCTACTTCCCGGTGGCAGCACCACCCTCGAATCCATCACGTTTCACGTACCTGAGAGGCAACCGTTCGACTATGAACTGGTTTTGCTTGGAGCAATGAACGAAGCACCCGTGTTTACATCAACCCCCGTGATTTCGGCCCGAGGCGGAATTGGTGAGACGTACTCAGCTGGGGTGAGCAGCTATGATCCGGACAGCGACGCGGTGACGCTCGAAATCTTGAGCGGCCCCGCAGGCATGACCTTCGTCGATATCGGCAATGGTAGTGGATATTTGCAGTGGGACAACGTCCCAGCTGACTTATCGAATTATCCGGTATCGCTCCGCCTAAGTGATTCTCATGGAGCCGAATCCGTTCAGTCGTTCGTAATCTCAATCATTGATGGGTCGATCAACCGTCCGCCCGTTTTTACCTCCCTACCTGCGACCGAGTCCGACGCCGAACAACGCTATACCTATGACTCGTTCGCTCGCGATGCCGATGGTGACGTGCTCGAATATTCCTTGTCGGTCGTTAGCATTGACGATCCCTTGACTATTCAACTTGCCGGGGTCGTTGGTAGTGATGCCGATATTACGATCAACCCCAACACGGGCAAAATCAACTGGTTGCCCGATGGAGTCGACGCAGGTGATTATGCAGTCATTGTTACCGCCGACGACGGTCGTGGCGGCGATGCGAAACAGCGGTATACGCTACGACTAGGGCCTGTCGCAGGCAATCACGCCCCCGTATTCACGTCTCTGCCCACACCATCAGCCATAACCGGCACGAGCTATCACTACCAAGCATCCGCCTTGGATCCGGATGGTGACCTGCTAACGATCTCGCTTCGGCATGGTCCCGCAGGTGCGGCCATGAGCACCACAGGCGTGCTGTCGTTCGACGTGCCTGGTGGCGCCGAATCCACCTACGATTTCGTCCTGCAAGTGAGCGATGGTCGTGGACACACGACGCTTCAAGTATTCACGCTTGCCGGAATTGACGCTGCACCGGCGAAGCTCGGCGGTCGCGTCTATCACGATGTCAACGGAAACGCGATATTCGACAGTGGGACGGATACCCCATTGGAAAACACCATTGTCTACCTCGATTCCAACAGCAATTTGCGGTTTGATGTCGGCGAGGCATCGACTACTACAGATGTTGCGGGAATCTATCACATCGACTCGCCCGCAGGCGACTATCGCGTTGGTTTTGTACGGGGGGATCAGTGGGCGACGATCTCTCCAACTTCGCTGGTTTATCAAGGCACTGTCTCCTCTGCGGAGGCGGTCACTCAGTTGGACTTCCTAGTCGACACCCGGCCGCGTCTGAACACCGCCCCTCTCATCAACACAACCCCTGGTCTCGCCGCACGATACTTTGAGCCGTTCCTGTACGACGTGGATGCGACGGATCCTGATGGAGATCGACTTACTTACCAATTGCTCGATGGCCCCGATGGCATCACGATTGATCCCATCACTGGTCTAATTCGCTGGCTGCCTGAACCTCACACTGCCCAGGTGGGAACGATCACGGTACAGGTATCCGATGGCAAAAGCGGCTTTGCTCGCCAGACGTTCTCCCCAGAGTTTACGTTTGCCAACCAAGCCCCGACCATCACCAGCACACCTCCGAGGACGGCTGCGGTCGACGTGCCGGTAGTCTACCAGGTAGTCGCCACGGATCCGGATGGTGACACTCTACTCTTCTCAGTAGATCCGGCATCCATATCATCCGGAGTGTCGATTGACTCGACCACAGGACTGCTGTCCTGGACGCCAGCTGGCACTGGGGCGATCGACGTCACGGTGGCCGTTGAGGATGGTCGCGGCAGCGGAGCTTCCCAAACATTTACGCTCGCCCCCACCCTTGATGCATTCCCGACCCTTGATGTCGCGCCGTGGGTTCGCGTACCGATCAGAACAGAAGCGGAAATCCCAATCATCGCGCATGATCCACTCGGCGACGCCGTAACGGTTGAACTCCATCCCACAGCGCTCACCTCTGGCGCCCAAATTGTTCAGCGTGATCTCAATGCAGATACGATCCTAGAGAGCGTGATCGTATTCACGCCGCCCATCGTTGGTGAATCAATTCTTCCCATTACGGCCTACGACCCAGCAGGACAAGCAGTCACTGCTACGGTATCAGTGATGGCGTATGATCCTGCCCTGGCGTCTGATAATCGACCTCCCGCGAGAATGGTTGTACCGGCACCAATTCTCTACCGCGACCACCCTATGCAAGTTACTGCGAGCGTGGAAGATCCCGAGCGGGATTCCATTGAATGGTCGCTCGAGGTTAGCGGTGATCCAGCAGATGGGCCACAGATCAACCCGAACACCGGCGTGATCACTTGGACACCCAGGGCCCCAGGTAACGTGACTATCGCGGTCAGCGCAGATGATATGTCCGGTGGTGTGCTCACCAAGGAGGTGACCTACACAGTACTTGCCAATGCGCCACCGCGGTTCGTATCCACACCTGTTCGTGGTGGAGCCGTCGGCATCGATTACGCCTACGACAGTCACGCCAATGATCCTAATGAGGGTGAAACCGAGGCATTGGACTATCGGGGCAGTATCATACCTTTGGTGAGTAGCTTCGGCAGCGACCGTCGACTCTGGCCGTCCACCGACTTTCAAGTGGATCGCCAGACCGGTGAACTCGATTGGGTCCCTAGCGACGCGGGCGACTACTTCGTCACACTCATCTCAACAGATCCTCACGGCGCGATCGGTTCGCAATCGTACGTCGTCAGCATCATCAATAGCAACGGCGAGAACTCGTCACCCAACCTGCTGACTGAAATTGCACCGCGGTACCTGCTCAGCCCACCTGCCGGTCAATCTCGCGTCGGCGTCCCACTTGACTACCAGGCTCGTGCGATCGACGTCGACAACGACCCGCTGACCTTTGAACTTGTCTCCGGACCCGATGGAATGACGATGACATCTGCGGGGCGTCTCTGATTCACCCCAAGCGATTCCTTAATCGGAACTACTGGTTCCTACACAGTTCGTGTCGTTGACGGACGCGGTGGTGAAGATACGGAGACTTTCGCGTACTCCGTCACGACGGATGCGGCAGCAAACAACCGGCCCCCAGAGATCACCAGCAAGCCGTCGACACGCACGTCGCTCTCAACACCGTATATCTACAACGTCGATGCCACAGACCCCGACGGCGACTCGATCCGGTTTGAATTGGAATCAGCACCCGCTGGGTTCGAGTGAAAAGAGGGCCACCCACTTTTCAGTCCGGGCTGCGGCTTGTTTTTTGGCCGATTTAGCTACGATCAGGTCCCCGCAGAGTGCCACCACCGAGCATCGGGCTGATTCTGATCCGATTCTCCAATATCGGCGCAGCAGCGCCCCCGGATGGAATCAAAGTGGAAGGTTTTCCGAAGACGGTCAGGCCGAAGATATCCCGAGTGGGTTGTCACGGGCGCAGAGCCAACCTTGACCGCGACGGCTGGCTTCCTCGGCGAGGTGTTCTGGGCTACCCGCTGCTCGCTTGAACACCCGCCCAAATCGGCTCACGACGTCACACCAGGCATGGGTATCTAAGCCCATACGTGTGAGGATCGGCTGCAAGTGCGAGGGGATCGCACTGACCTTGTCACTGCGGAGTTGACGGCCCGTCCAGTCGAGCAATTCCAGATAGCTCGCCAACGAGACACTTAGGAAACCTTTCAGGCTGCCTCGTCTGCCCGAATGATCCAGGTGCGGTCCGACGGGATCGTGCTGCTCGTCAATTTCAATTGGACTCATCCAGCCACTGTGCTGGCGACCGCGGCTTCGCTCCCAGTCATGGGTGCTTAGGCGGGTCCGATCGGAGCTATGAGTCAAGTCGTCAATCCGATCCTTGGCTCCAGTGTACTTGCTCGATTCAGGCGTTTCCGCCAAGGCGGCACGAATCGGGTTGAGATCCACGTAGGCCGCACACGCCAACAAACTCGCTTCATCGAGGAGCACCTGTGCCCGAAAACGCCCTTCCCAAAAGTGGCCGCGAGCCTCGTCCTCGGCGTTACTGCGGCGGGCAATATTCTCAGCGAGACAGCGCATGTACCAACTCACGTCAGACAATCGCTGACGCCGTGAGGCCAGAACCTCCGGCTGATTCAGGATCATGTTCAGCTCCGGTCTCGTCGGCACGGCAGGGCTGCCGTCAGGGTTACGACGCGCGGGGAACAGCCGCAGCCAACGCTGGGCGACCTCATCGTCCGACCACGCCGCGACAACGTCCGGGCGACTTCTTAGAACCAGGTGCAGGTGATTGCTCATGATCGAAAAAGTCAAGCAATCGATCGCGAACACGGAGGCGAGGAACTCCATTCGGTCGCGAATCCAGCCCCTGCGGTGCTCGAAACACTCTCCAGTAGCGGGATCGGTTCCGCAGAGCCACGCCTTGCGGACGCACCTCTCGATACAGTGGAGGATCTGAACCTCACTGGGATCGATCACTTCCCCACGAGCTTGCCTGGGCATCTTCATCACCTCCGTCAGCGTCACGGTCTTGAGCTGCGAAACCATCGGCAATGATATGCAATCCGCGATCGAAGGCAACTATTTCTTGCCTGTCCCTATTCAACCTTCCGGCGTCATGGGCGAGAATGCCGAAACCTTCATTGGCGCGGTGCGTCAAATCAATGCGAATGCAGTGGGGATGCAGCAAATCTATTGAGTGAGTCTCTCGCTCGACCATCGCATTGGACTCATCTCTCCATGGATGGCTCTCAGCTAGTTGAAAAAGAGTTGCGTTGATAAAATCTGTTTCTTTCAATCCAATCCAATAGCCGCTTCAAGGCAACAGCGACATGGTTCATCTGAACGACCTAACCTATTGCGAGTTTTGCGATGAGCTCGCAGGTGTTCTCAGCTCACGCTTTGCTAATCTGTACAGAAACGACTTGCAAACTAGAGTCGTGCTGGAGAACGACGCGTTTGTCGCATTGCCAACAATCGGTCAGCTGTTTGCAGGTAGTCTTCTGATTTTGCCAAGGCGACATGCCGAGCGTCTCGCAGATCTGAATGCGGACGAAGTTGAGCAGCTCAGCGCGTTCCTCCAGGCGGCATTTGCTAGCGTCCAGTCGAGATACGTGCTCTTTGAACATGGCGCACGATGTGTTTCCGGCGGAGGTTGCGGAATTTATCATGCCCACCTACACATCGTACCCGTTCCCACGCACTTCAAAATGGAAGACATGCTCCCCAGTGAGCGGCTGCGGCACCCGTCATTGCTAGACGCCTGGAACATCAATCGTGTAAGCGAAGAATACATTGTCGCTCGCGATACGCTCGGCACTGTCGCGTCAATTGACCAGAATGCAATTCGTGAACACGGGTTTGGTTCACAGCACATGCGAAAACTTCTTGTCCGTCACTTTTCCCTAAATAGGCCTTGGGATTGGCGCGAGTACAAAGCACCTGAGCAAGACTTGTTGCAAACAGTTGCAGCCAGGAGGCCAAGCAATGTTCTTTAGTGCTGACCAGATTTCTGATCAAAGATCACAAGAGCTATTCGGGATAGAGCCTTTTGAGCCCGCACTTTTAAAATCGGCTAGCTATGTATTGCGATTGGGAAATAGAGTTCGGAGGTGGCGACGGCAGGACACGCCAATTGACTTGATGACCGAGGATTGCGCGGCAAACTCGCTGGGTTCAGTCGAGACGGTCTCCGAAATCTGTGTGAAGCAAGGCGACTTACTATTGGTTAGCTCGTATGAAAGCTTGTGGCTGCCGAACGGCCTGGCGGGATTCCTGTCGACTACTTCGCATATGTCGCGGGCCGGCATTTCCGTGACATGCGACTCTCAACTCATTTCACCTGGGTATGGACAAGGTGTTCCGAGTGAATTGACGTTTGAGATAGTTTCGCACAACCCCTCGCCTGTCATTTTACACCATGGAATGCCTGTTTGCCATCTGATGCTTGCACCAGTTAGTCCACAAAATCGAGAGATTGCGTTGATGCGAAGTATTTATGAGCATCAACCAGTTCCATCGGGCCCTTCGATGTTTGAAGAAATGCAGCACATCAGCAAAGTTAAGTTTCCGTACGCTCCCAAATCAAAGTGACCGACGTAATGCGAGGACTAGAAATTGACTTGTTTGATCCTGGCAGCGAAAAGAGCCTCCTAGATTCTGCATTTGAACTACTTAGCACACTTGTATCGAACGACGCTCAGGGCGAAGACCTCCGCTGCAAGATTTGGCCGTCACTTCATGGGAACAGTGTGGAAGTGAAGGAGTGCTCGCTTCGCGTCGTACCACTCAATCGTCTTGGTGCTGCGGAAGGAAAAAGTAGCGCCTCCGTTTTTGTCGCATACTTCGTTGCCGAGGCAAGTCTTTGGCCTTCACATCCATTTATCGTCAAACTTGCAAAGCCAAAGCCGGGCTCAGATCAGGATTCCTGCGAAAGAGAGTTTCAAGACGCCGAGGCACTAAAGTTTCTCATTGGTCATTCGCCGACTGGATATGCGGCACCACTCCGCTGGTCCCCGTCTGACTCCGAACGGCCCTATTCTGTTCTCTGGTCTCCCTTTGCTTCCGCCGACGACATCTGGGGCGATGTTGAATTGCACGGAGGTCGTCTAAATCTTCGTGTGGCGGATATTTGGAAGCTGCTTACCTCAACGGAATTGGCCACTGACCAAGTATGCGATGCACTGCAGTTGGCGTTCGAGTCCCTTTGGCCACTGCACCGCAAAGGAGGCAAGTCACAGGTCGAAGTGAGGCAGTTTTCGGTTGAGTACGAGCGGTACCTTCGCAAAATCCACACTTCAATATGGGCAGCTCGATGGCGTGACTGCTGGGGCGCTGACAACGATGAACTATCGATAGATTTTGGACAGGAATGGACAAATCCGTTCAATGTCCTGAAGCGAATCCAAGATTGCAAAGCGAGAATGTATTGCGGTGGGATACACGGTGATCTTCATCCCAAAAACATAGTTCTCTCCCGAGGGATCCCCCGGATCATTGATTTTGGGTGGGCAGATGGTGACGCTCACATTGCGAAAGATTTTGTTCTCTTTGAGTGCAATGTTCGATTTGTAACTCTACCAGCGGCAACTTCTTACCAGGACGTCGTCAGGCTGGCGCAATGGATCTCGTTTGAGGATGACTCGCCGCATTTCGAATCGCCTGAGTTGCAAGGGCGCGTGCAGCTCGTATCGTTCATCCGCAAACATGCTCGAAAGGCATTTCCCACGGAGACGGAGTGGGATTGGGAATATGTAATTCCCCTGTTTTTGGTTGCGATGGGATTGCTTAAGCACAGCAATGATTTTTCTTCACAAGTTTCAACACGTCAACACGTTCTGCAACTTGCCAAATATATTTCTGAACGGATACTGCCTAAATATGAATCACGCGAAACCAACCGTTGAAACTCTCTCTGATTGGGGTGAGTTTCGCCTTCTCAACGAAATAATTCTTCCCGTTTTGCGAGCTGGATCGGGAGGCGCTTCGCTTGGCGACGACTGTGCGTTTATTGAATCAGATCGTACGGCTTCTCACTTGGTGGTAACAACGGACGTTGGCCCCAAGCCACTTGTATGGTCGATCGGTCACTGCTCCTATTGGACGTGGGGCTGGTACTCCGTGCTCGCAAATGCAAGTGATCTTGCTGCAGCTGGTGCGACACCCGTCGGGTTTACCACGTCAGTCGAAGCACCAGGCGATATGACGGTCGCAGACTTTCGGGACTACTTTGAAGGCATGGATGCAGCATGCAAAGAATTTGGTTTAAAGAATGCGGGTGGAAACATACGTGTAGCACCGCGTTTTGCTTGCCATGGAACGGCTTTCGGTTCGATTAGTGATTCTCGACGTATCACAAGAAACGAATGCAAAGCGGGTGACACGATTGTTGCCATTGGAAAATGCGGCTACTTCATTGCCTGTTATCTCAAGGCGCAAAGACTTGGCAGCATTGAATCACTTGATTCGGAAGAGGTTGCAGCACTTTTAAAGCCGCGGCCTCGAATTCGCGAGATGGAAATTTTGCAATCCACTGGTGTACTGAGCGCTGCAACTGACAACTCCGATGGTGTCTTGGGATCATTGTGGAACATCGCGGAGCGTTCGGGGATTTCCGTTGACGTATGCTTGGAGAGCGGTCAGATGCCGGATTACGTTACGAAGGAGTCGCTGCACCACGGCCTAGACCCACGACACTTGTTTTTGTTCTGGGGTGACTGGCAAGTCATCGCCTCAGTAAAAGCGGATCGCATGAAGGAATTTGAGAGAATCGCGGAGCGTGAAAGCATCGAGTGGAGCGTTATCGGCAAGGCGAACAAAGGTCCACCAGGGCTGTTCGGTGTTGAGGAGAACCAACGGCGAGAAATCCGCTTACTCCGCAATGAGAACTTCGTTTCACACTCCTTCAACGAGAATCCAATGTCACACACGGACTACCTTCTGCGCACGCCCCTATACATTGATTCGTGATCAATTAAGCATGATTCACTTGTATCGCAGGCTGCAAAGCGTCGCTTCTCGGAAATCTCTTTCGTGCAGCGGCTGATAAGGCGGAGGCGGTTTTGCGAACGGCTAGCTGGAACCAAAAAATAAACCGAAACTCGCTAGGATCAAATGATCTAGGCTCCAACTCACGAGTGAAGCAGTAACGATGTCGAACGAGTCTGACGAACTTCCGCCAAGACAAAGCCCAACACCATCTTGCGCTCCCGCGCGTCCCGTTTGCGGTGGTCGCTTGGTCGATATTCGCGGGAAGTTGCAGTGTTCGATGTGCCATCGAATTTGCGAGACCTGTTGCGAAGGTGGTCGCGGTTAGCGACGTGGTGAATCATGATGTCACTTGGCGATCTGATCATTCGACTTTGCAACCGCGGATTCGGAACCATTGAAGCGACACGTCGATTTCTTGGGCGGCCAGAAGTTGGAACGATCTCGACATCGGAGCTTCACTCGGCATTAAAGTCGGATGTCTTGCCACCGGTACTGGTCGACGTTCGCAGCGATGCGGAACAAACCGTATCACGAATTCCGGGTGCAATCACGCAGCAGGAATACGAAGCTGAAGCGGGGGCGTTCGCTGGCCGGCAAGTCGCCGTTTATTGCACCGTGGGTGGACGCAGTTATCTGTACGCTCGGAAGCTGGTTGCCGCCGGCGTTGACGCGACGAACTATCGCGACGGAATTCTGGGCTGGTGCCGCGATGGGCTACCGCTCGAATCCCCAGACAAGCAACCCACCACCGCGGTGCATCCGTACTGGCGCATCTTTAACGTGCCGGATCAGTACGAAGTGAAGACCTGACGGATCATTGCATCGCGATTAAGGATTTCTTGGATCACTTCCCGCGATCCATCACATCGTGTGACAAAGTCTCGGAATTCTTGGCGACAGGTGTGACTTAGCCGCTTGAGGCATGTGGGGGTGCTCTCGTAACTGTGTTGTCGATGCCGCGACGCTTCCGTTCGCGGCCACGACGATAACTTTTTGCGAGAGGTTTACAAGTGAATAATTGGTGGGAGATCGGTGTGCCCGATCCGGATGCACCGGCGCTCGTTCGAGCGGTGGCGTATTACCGGCATTCGGCGCAAGACCGACAAGAGAACTCGATCCCGCTTCAACAGGATCAGGTTCGTGCGTGGGCGCGGGAACACGGCGTCGAAATCATCCGTGAGTTCTGTGACCCGGGACGATCGGGGTTGAACTCCGAAGGACGGCCGGCGTTCACGGAGATGATGGATGAATGGATCTCTAAACGCGGCGACTTTGAATACGTGCTGTGTTTGGACGTGTCACGATGGGGCCGGTTTCAAGACATCGACTTGTCGGCCCAGTTCTCGGCGATCTGCAAAAAGAACGGCAAACAGGTCATCTATACGACGATCGGCAAGCCGAAAGAGAATGATCCGCTCTATCCGGTCTACGTTCAGTTCGAGAGGTTCCGGGCCGCCCAATACAGTCGTGAATTGAGCGACAAGGTTTGGCGGGGATGTGTGAAGATCGCCGAACAAGGGTATCTCGCCGGCGGAAAACCTCCGTATGGTTTATCGCGGTTGTTGCTCGATGAGAAACGAGAACCGTTGCATGTATTGGAAGCCGGCCAACACAAGGGCATCCAAAACAAGCGGGTGACGTTGACCGAAGGCCCGCCGGAACAGGTCGCGGTCATTCGGCGGATCTTTGAAGAGTTCGTCGATCGCGGATTCTCGGAGTACAAGATCGCCGAAGGATTGAACGACGACGGGATTCCGTCGCCGAGCAACGGGCGTTGGGGTGCGGGCGGCGTACTCGCCCGGCTTCGTAACGAGAAGTATGCCGGAACGATGGTTTACAACCGAACGTCCGGCAAACTCAAAACGCCGAGTTTACCCAACCCGGTCGAAGAATGGGTTCGGACGGTTCATTGCAAATTGCAAATTAAACACTGCAAATTGCGAATTGACTTACTTGGGTGATGGGCGAGTTGCCTTCGATCTGCTTTCGTTGTTTCGGGCAGAAACAAGCAGTCGCTCAGTGGGGCATCGTTATCCTGCTACTCGAGCGTGGTGCTGATGTTCACGCAGGCCCGCCTGGGGGTAGTTTCATCGAGTCTCTGCGGCAACGTGATTTCAGTAATCACCTCGTCGAGTTCAACACCGTCCGAAACTTGCTGGGCAGTGAATACGATCCATCGATCGTTTTTAAGGACACCTACCTCGGCAGAGATAGTGAAGGCAAACCAGTCTATACACCTCCAGATCCGCAATAGCATTTTGATGAACGCAGAAGCGAGTCGCCTCAAGAGGTCTCGAACAATGATCGCGTTCATTGGTCGGGAAATGGACTTAACATCTGTAGAGCCATACGCGGATCTGGGATGGTCAACTGACGTCAGCGGTCATGTCATGCACGGCTCTCGTGAATGATGGGCAACTCTCACTAAACCTCACAAAGCCTATAGGGTTTAACGTAATCAGGCCCCAGGATAAAAAACCGCTACAGCACCCCATCGCACCCCCCCTGTGGGTTGGTGTTGGATTAGTCCTCCTCGGGTTGGTTGGCGAGTTAAGTGCTGCCGATTTGTATACGATGTTGGGTATCCGTCATAACGACGCAACGCTCATCTCAATAGCACCTGCATACTTCTCATGGGGGGGCACGGTTCGGGGTTGGTAATTAATTACTAAAACTATTATGAGCTACTATCCCACCCATATAGGTTGCAACGTTAAACGACCATAACGGAATTTATTGCGCTTCTACAGTTTTGGCATCCCAAACCTGTGTCGCGACAGTGTATCTTGAAAGGATACCGCAATCACCTTCGCGACCGATCCTGGCGATATTTCCACTGACTACTAAGCCCCTCAACTGACACTGCAGTAGTGGCCTTCTGGAACTTTAAGCGTCGTGAGACGTCTCGCGATACTTGACCGCGTTAAGCAAGTGGCTTTTACGCTGACAAGGAACAGCTTTCAATGTCAAATCAACTTCACCAAGAATCATATCTGGACACCGCGCCTAGCAATTCGGATTACACCAAAGTCGACAGCTTGCTTAAGGCCGCCCAATCAGGCGATACCACGGCACTGAGTACGCTGTTTGGCCTCTATCAAAATTACATGAGATTGTTGGCGGCGTCGCAGATTCGTGCCCGGCTACGGGTGCGGGCGAGCGAGTCCGATATCGTCCAGGAAACCATGCTGAACGCGGCTCGCGGTTTTTCTGAATTTCGCGGCACGACGGGGGGTGAGTTCGTAACCTGGCTGAGGGCGATCTTGACACGGAGAATTCAGACGCTCATCCAGACGCATGTTGAGGCGCAGGTTCGTGATGTTCGGAGGGAGGTCTCGCTTGAGGCTATAGGCAAATGGATGGATCAGTCCTCCGTCCGGCTCGAAAATGTACTCATGGCAAATGACCCTTCGGCTGGTACGCAACTGGTCAACCACGAGCGCAGTGTTCGAGTCGCGAATGCGTTGGCACTATTGAATGCAGACCATCGCGAGGTATTGATGTTGCGGAGCATAGAAGGGTTGGATTTCCCAGACGTCGCCGAGCGGATGGAGCGATCTCATGGAGCGGCCCGGATGCTGTGGCTACGGGCCGTCGAAGCACTGCGAGACAAGCTCGAAGTGAGGAACGAACGATGATTCTGGAAGACGCCGCGACGGACGAACAACTGCTAGCCATTCTCGACGAGTATCTCGAGCTTCGTTCGGCTGGTTCGACTTCAAAGAGCGAATTTTTGGCTGATTGCCAATTTCGTTTTGCAGACAAGTCGGTAGGGGAGCGATTACCGGGATTGCTCGCCAGCCTAGACGCGCTCCATGGATTTGCACCTGAAAGTGAACGTCCTCCCGCCCAGACGAACTGGGAAAGTCTGGTCGCGCGTAAAATAGGTGACTTCGAGATCCGGCGAGAAATTGGTCGTGGCGGGATGGGAATCGTCTACGAAGCACACCAGATTTCGCTCGATCGAATTGTCGCCTTAAAAATCCTGCCGACCTCGGTGACGCTGGATCAGCAACAGATTGCCCGGTTCATGATCGAGGCCCAAGCCGCCGGTGGACTGCACCACCCAAACATCGTGCCGATCTACGGGGCCGGTGTGGAGGAAGGCGTCCATTGCTACAGCATGCCGTTGATTCACGGGCGCTCGCTCGATGAGTTCATTTACGATGAGCCGCCCGAGGTTCCACGGGCAATCCGGTGGACCCTGCAAGCGGCCGAAGCGCTCGAGCATGCACACCGGTATGGGGTAATTCACCGAGACATCAAGCCGTCGAATTTAATCGTTGACCAAGATAGCAAGCTCTGGGTTACCGACTTCGGATTAGCGCGTTGCCGTCAGACTAACGGAGTTGATCAGGATGGAATTACGGGAAGTGGCGCGATCGTCGGCACACTTCGCTACATGAGCCCAGAGCAAACGTTAGGCAATCCTGCGCTCGTCGACCATCGCAGCGACATCTATTCCCTCGGAATAACGTTCTGCGAGATGTTAGTGGGCGACCGCTTCAGCGATGGCGATCACATTCAAGTGCGGCGTGCGAATCCGCTTGTTTCGCGGGACTTGGAGACCGTGCTATTTAAATCTTTGGCAGCGGAACCGGGCGAGCGCTACCTCACCGCGAGCGCCTTTGCCGAAGACCTGCGCCGCGTGCTGGCGGGGCTCCCTATCCTCGCACGACGACCGTCGTTGGCCGATCGCGTGACGAAATGGACACTGCGGCATCGTCGCAGTGCCGCAGTGTCCGCGATTATGGTGCTGTTCGCTCTGATGATGTCACTGTTGGCGATGACAAAGTTCGCGCAGCAAAAAGCCGCTTTACAATCTGCTTTGATGCAGTCTGATCAGAATCTGATCGCCGCTGATCGAAATCTTCAGCAAGCCAAAACCAATTTTCAGCAAACGCGCGAAGTGCTCGATCACTTTGGTTTGATGGCAGCGGAGCGGCTGCGAGGCGTCGCCGGTGCGGAAACACTGCGTGAAGAGCTTGTCGCAGACCTACTGAAGTATTACGAGAGATTTGCCGACGAGATCGAATCCGCTGACGAACTTCAATACGAGCTAGCTCAAACGCATCTCCGTGCCGCTAAGATTACCGAGGAGGTTGGTGCTATCAGCCGAGCATTGAAGGCCTACCAGCGAGCTTTGGCCATCTTGCTTGATTTACCTTCGTCACCATTGAATGAACACGAAATCGCCTTCTGCCAGAATAATATTGCGATATTGCACGCTGAACATGGCGAAATAGATCAGGCTGAGTCGATCTATCTGGAGGCCATTGGGCGTCTCACTAGCCTGGACCATCCGGTAACACTGGCGACCGTACGTGGCAACTTCGGTTTGCTGCTCTCATCAATGGATCGTGATGAGGACGCAAAAAGGGAGTTTTATACGGCGATCGAGGACCTCCCTCATGGCGATGACACCACCCCCATTGCGGCGATGACCTTTGCAATGATCTGGAATAACCTGAGCCATCTGGTACAAGATGATGATCTTGAACAGTCACTTGTTTTGAATCAGAATGCAATTGATGTCCTCCGTGGCGTGAATGTCCGGTTCGCCAGCGAGCAAGCTGGCACGATACTCCACGAAATCGATCGTGCCTTGGCAACGAGTCTCCGCAACCAGGCTTCGCTACTGACACGATTGGATCGCCGAGACAAAGCGATTGCCGCTTACGAGGAATCAATCGAACTCTATCGAAACCTCATTGAACACATGCCAATGACCGTTCGCTACGCCGAAGAGCTTGCTGTCATTTACAATAACTTTGGCCGCTTGCTGCAGCAGGAGGCGCGCGACGACGAAGCTCGTCACGCGATGATCCAAGCCCGCAATTTAATGCAATCGCTGGTTCAGCGTCGTCCCGGTGAATCTCGGTATCGTGAGGCATTGGCTGGCATACAGACTAACCTAGAAAGGTTCGTACCATGAATTCAACTCGTCTCCTGCGTTTTGAGGTCATGGAGCCTCGAATTGCCTTGTCAGCCAACGCATCCGAGATGTTTGCAGATCTGCAGGCTAACATCACGGCAAAAGGCCTTGATCCGCAAACGGCTCAAGAGATGTTGGCGCAGCTCGTCCAATCAAATGAGGATTCGCCGACAATTCGCACCACGCCGCCCTCGTTGGGTGAATGGGGCGACAAGCCCATCGTTCAGTTTCGCATAGATATCTGCGACTTGCAGGACCGCCCCGTCACGACGGTGCACGCAGGAGGTGAGTATCTCGCCAAAGTGTTTGTACAGGATATGCGTGATTTAACCTCGACCAATCCCGACGAGCATGGAAACGGCGGAGTTTTTCAGGCGTGGGTGGACTTGGAATTCAGCCCCAACCTTCATCCGACGGGGAGCGTTCGAGTGAATGAGGCTTTCTCAAGTCCAAAGCTCGACCCAGAAACGGACGGATCGTTCCTTCGTAACCTGGGTGGCGTCAAACGCGAATTCACTCCGTTCGGAGATGCCGAACAATTCCTGCTGGAAACTCGATTCGTGGTGGATAGCACGGACACACCAAATCGTATTCAGGTCGTGCCTTCCACGTCACAACTCGACCCGGTCTTGCTATTTGGCTTTGCCAGTGCGGTACCAGCTCCGAACATCGCGTCGCCAGCATTGGAGCTGCAGCGTGAGACGAATATCGATTCGACTGGTAGCTCACGCGCTCCGCTGATTGATCCGTTGGACGATTCAACAACGAAATTTCCGCTACCGACGCCTCCCGTAGTTGTGTTGCCGAACTCTGAAGACCATTCCCCAGAAGCTGGGCCGGAAGTCGATTCCATTGCGTTGGTCTCCTACATTCCGTTCTTTCGAGATAGCGACTTTGATGCACCATCACGACGGCGAGACAAGGACGACCGGTGGCGATCAGATCGGCGCGACGACGGGAAGAACCATGCTAATGAGTGGAAGGAACTCGAATGGCCAGACGAGGCAGACTTATCGCTGGACGCCAGATCACTGAGTCGAAGCGAATTACAATCCACCGGCAATATGAATCCTGATGATGAGGAGGAAGAGGGCGATCTAGTCACGCGACAGTCTAACCACACAGGATTGTTCTATGATGAAGCGCTGTTTTTGGAGGGCGCACTTGTTCAGACATTCCAATCCAAGTTTCGCCTGCACCTTCAGATCTTCTCCCCGCAGCGACAATCACATGAGCACGTCGATGAATCATTTAGCAATAACGACGCCAAACCTCAGCCAGGCCGTTTTGTCGACATCGCCGATATATTAACGCCACATCAGGATCCCAATCCATGGCAAGATAATGTTGACGAAGCGATTGCTGGCAATCACCACTATCCGTCACAGGCACACCGTGGACCTACCACGGTGTGGGGATCAATCGAACCCGCTTTCGAAGATAGAAATGCTCCTCAACGGAACAAGCAAGCCGACGCTAAACAAAAGCTCCCAGATCAGCGTATCCCTCTCGCGATGAATCAACCGGTCACCAGCACGCCTGAAACGGGCCCCACACCAACCGTTCAATAGCAAGGCGGTGAAAGCCTTCGTGCTCCGACGCTGAAGCGGCAGTGAGTCAACACAGAGACAGCTGCCGTGGACGACACAGTCCCTCTGCTTGTCGCCCGCCATTCACCTTACGCCATCGGCTAACCGAGTCGATGCAGACTTACGACGTGAGCGATGCAACACAAAGGTGACGCTGGCAGAAACCACACTCAAAAACAACAATGACGATGGTTCGGGGATAGGCTCATTGCTGACGATTACGTCAGCCACGGGGTTTGAGTTAGTGTGGTCCTTCGATGGAGATTCCGGGCCCCTCGCACCAGATAAGTCAAAGCGAGTTATCTCAGGCGCCAATGCCAATTCATCGACACGATAGTCGGTCACACGGGGCCGTCTCAGCGCACCAGGGTATCCCTCACTGACGGTCGCGGGAGTCACTACTATCTCACTGCTCGGCGGCAACAATTCAGACGCAGAAAACGAAAACTTAGGGTTCGAAAATCCACGAGGCTCAAGCAGATTCGGCCAGACATCGGTAACTGAGCTATTTGCATTTCCATTGAACGCATCTGCCGTAATTGAAATCTGTTCGGGATCCAGCGCTGCATTCAGCTTCCAGACGTTGCGGTCAAATGCATTCTCTACGCCTTCAGCTACGTCCTGAGGAAACGGTTCACCCGCGAATCGATTCATAGGCAGCGTCGGTGGTTCTGCATTGAAAGCGGTTGCAGGCCGACGCTCATTACCTGTTGCATGGACTTCCGTCTTTGAAACAAAACTAGCGTCGTCGGCTATCATCAAATCCGCATCATCGTCGTGCACCTGAGCAGCACCGGCAGCGGTCTTAAGGTCGTTTCGGCGTGAGTGAACAAAGCTACTTTCGCCCGTCACCGTAGTCGCGATTCCTCCAAGCAGTCTGGTCGAACTGCTGCCTTCGACAATCTCGCCCGACGCCGGCCCCGCAAAGGCAAGAGCAACGAATGTACTGTATGTCCAGGTCCTTATAAACACGGGGCTTCCGTTCTTGAGCATGTAACTATGTTCTACTAGAGACGAATAGGTATATCACGTTAGCTTCTATCGACCTCTGCGCATCATTGGAAGACGAATTGAGATGGAAAAGTGGAATTAGACCCATTGTCATATTCTTAGATGCAACAGCACTATGCCCCGAAGAATCACACGCCGCTTGGAGCAAAAACAGCGGGCCGCAAGTGGTGGATTTACTAGCAGAGTGATTGATTATCAACCATGTGAAACATCAATCTTTAGGCGACTATATTGTGAAGCATAAACGCTGAAGACTGACACATAGAAATGATACCCAACATCTCATAGTGTCTTTTTGTTGACTCACTCATGTGCGGACCGCTCGCATCGTGCCTACGGTAGATTCTGCACGATTAGCGAGACTGGTTGGAAGGAGAACGATTGACGTTCGCAAGTAGAGTCTATGTAAAACACATGCCTTATGGCGCGTAGCCTCTTCCACCATCGCGATCATGCAATGCACGGTCATCAAAGACGCAGGGGCGACGGAAAATCCATCACTGACGGACAATTATTGTTCGCGCGGCGTCAGTTCGAATGACGCAGTGCTATTCCGAGCAGAAGCATCTTTGCGCCACCTGGATGCGTTCGACAGCCTACTCACGTATGGCAGCCAGTTGAGATAGGTGCCTTCGCTGTACGAAATCAAAAGCACTAGCGAGCGGCGCATGGGTGGAGCAAGCTGGACTGCCTCGCTGGCGTGCCCGGTTCGTCAATCAACACGCAGCTAGGCCGACCATTATCGTCAGCGTGCTACGAGAATCGTCAAACAGGCACTGCTGGAAGTCACGTTCTGAGGAATGATTGGCTTCAGGCGGCAACACCTGAGCGGGATGGAAACCACGTTCCCCAATTCTTATAAGCGTCCTTCAAGATGCTATGCCCCAACACGAGCAGATTTAACGTGGGGGGGAGCGTATGTACCGAAGCCAGTATATTGAGTTGCCATAGTGATATAGCCACCAAATGCAAATTCCATCGTCTGCCACCGGCGTCTCGAATATCAGTTGCCACTAACGCCTAGAAGAGCAGTATCGGAGCGGACTCCATCAGCGACTTGTCTTCTGCCTCATCTTCGTCTTGATGATCTCGTTGGCTCGCAATCCCATTGCTCTGATTCAGCCGGTTGATGATCACTAACGCATCTAATGCGGAAACGTGCCCATCCCCATTAACATCAAAGAGCTCAGACAAATCCTCACCACTTGCTAAGAGCATGTCTGAGTTCGAGCGATTCAACTGGTTAAGAACGATCAAAGCATCCAGTGCAGACACCTCCCCGTCACCACTGACATCAAACCGCAAATCATTGCTAGCCAAAACGGAGTCCGTTACCTGGGGTGTCGCCCATTGATGATAAGAGACGGAATCGCGACTAGCGTTAACCACACCACTTGAAAACCCAGTGATTTCCGTGTCGCCGTTCATGAGGGTGTTCGAGAGTAAGTGATCGCCGTCGACTCGAACTACGAGCGCTTGCTCACCAGGCACACCTTCGTTCATCGACCGAAACGTAACCACCCCAGGCGATACGACAGCGGATGCGTCAAAGTCAATCGCATCCAGCGTTAATTGATCCGTGACAGCGAACTGCCCATTGCTTTGCCGCTGCAAAAGAAAGGCACGGTACTTAATGGTATCGCTGGGGGCTGTAAAGCTCGACTCTTCAAGTGTGCTTATGTCAGCTCGGACGACAATGATGCTGTCATCATCAACCGCGAACGCCGGGCGGAAGCCTGTCCGTTCAAACGGCAGCAGCATCCTTTGTATTTGCAGCCCATCCGCCTGCTCCGTCACAATTGCTAGGTCATCGCTATTGTCGATGGGATACGCCGTGACGGCGGATGTAACACCATTTCCATAAAGTGATTTCAGTAGCCGATGCTGATGCGTGAGCGGGACGCCCGCGACGATCGGCACTCCAGAATCGTTGTCCAAAATCGGCTCCGATCCGAGTAACAGGCCATCACGGCTGATCTGAACCAAGACATTTCGCGTCTCCGTTTTAATCACGGCTGACAATTCGTCTGAGTCCAAAGAGTCGGCCGAGACGATCGATAGCACTCGATCGCCTTCCGTCCAATGAATCTGTTCTCTCACACCGCGAGCGACGTCGAAAATCTCCAATCCACTCTCGGAGTTAGCAATAACCAAACCGTTTCCCGCGTACTGGGCAGACACAAAACCCATCGTCTCTATTCGTAGTTCGGTATCGAGCCGATCCGTTGAAAGATCCAAGAACTCAAGTCCGCCCTTTTGCCAAAGCTGCTCGCTGCCCGTGAGCTTGATGTCCGCGTCAGCAAATTCTTCACGTGCGCCTGCAAATTGATCCGCAAGCGACCAATTTGCCAGTACCAATCCTCGTTCCACCGTCCGCAAACTGGTCAGCGACGCTACCGACTCCATCTCATCAATAATCTCGATCTTTCCGTCGCCGGAAATCGACAGCAGAAACAGGCTGGTGCCGACGCGCAGAGGCAAATTATCTGGCACCGATGTCGTCGCAACCATGAACCGGTCTTCGCCGACCTTGAGTACGTGAGAGATTGGTCTGTCGAACGTTAGTGTTGCAGCGACATCGCTGACGTCATGCGTAGGATCAATTACGTACAGACTCGATTGGTCAACAACAACAATTCGATCCGAGATCGCAATCGATGCATTATCGCGCCACGCGAACGCTGACGCCAACTCAACTTGGATCTGCATCTGATCGTATGCAGTCTGATACTGGCCGCTATCCCCAATCATGGCGGCACGACCTAGGGGCAAAGTGATGTCGCCTGCAAGCAACTTCCGATCCTCAAGCTGTTCGCATTGCAAGAAACGCTTATTCAACCCTGCACCCCAATTCAAGTACTGACATATAAATTAAACTCCACAGCATCGCCCTTGGTTCAGCGTCCTGACAGCCAATCCGGTGCACTCATCCGCTGTTCTTCGTACTCGGCCAACTCTCGCGACTCGACCAAGCAGCGTTGCAACAGAGCGTTCTGCTTGTCGTCGAAAATCGCCTTCATTCGCTCGAGCGACTCGATTTCCTGTCGCGATCGTGCAGCATCGGCACTCTCGACTCCCTGCTGTACCGCGTTAAGCTCGGATGCGATCTCACGCAATGACTTTTCCTGATCCTCGGTAAGCTCGAAGAACTCAACCAACTGCTTGTCCGAAACAAATAGTGGTCCCAGCAATCCGACTTGAGCTCGCTTCAGTGAATCCCATTGTTGAGCAGAAGTAGCCACCTGCAACTCAAGTTCCGTATCCTCTGCAATCTTCCCATACTTAGCAGTGATCTTCGCTAAAATCACCTTCGCTTCGTCTTCTGATGTAAACGGAGTCGCCTGGCTCGCAAGCTGGGCGACCTCAGGGTTTCTCAGACTCAGTCGCGTGCGAACAAATCGCAAGACCTTGGATTGGTCTTGCGCGTCTCCAAACATGCTGATGAACTTGGGCGAAAGCGCCAGCTTGACTCGGTACAAAGGGCCTGGCCGGGGATCCTCATCGATCTGTTTGAAAGCAACATCGAATGTATCTTCCCCGCACGTCCTCGACGCCAAAGCACTGACAGACAACAGAAGGAACATAGCACCGGCGACTAGCCGAACTCGGAAACTGCGTTGATCGTTCATCTTGAATTCGCCCACGACTAAGGATGAGCATTGATCCAATCAACTACAGCCAGTGCATCGCTGGATGTTACCTGATAATCGCCGTTCACGTCGTAGTACACCGCACCGGATCGACCAACAAGGTAACCCAACGTCAGGGGGTACGAAAAGAATATTGGGACAGCAACTTGGTATGCAACGTTACTCACCCGCGGCTCAAGGGGGTCGTTGCGATTCAAGTAGTTGATGATCAGCAATGCATCTAAAGAGGAGGCGTAGCCGTTATTGTTCACATCCTGCGCCAGGACGGGGTTTCGATGAATCTTCGTTCCATTTATGAAGTTGATCACCTGAATCGCATCGAGCGCAGTGATGTACGAGTCAGTCTTCGTTCCGTAGTAATCAGCCAACGTTCCGGTCACGTTGTACGTTTTGCGGGTCGAGCCAGGATGCACTGGCGAGGTGCCGCCTTGGCCCAAGTAATCAATGATCGCCATCGCGTCGGAATCACCGATACTACCATCTTGGTTGGTATCATACGCACCGAGAGGCAGAATTGTCTGCGACCAACCTTGGCCGCCCATCGCGACCAAGAGAGCGAACGTCAGAACGGCTTGAAGTTTCATTTTATTCTTTCTAATGCTTTGGTTTCGTCAGCGCACTGACTGTGAATGTAATGGATGAGTGCAGGCGTGTTAATCAGCCAACAATTTTGTTTGCCGAAGGTTTCAATCCCAGCCCACGTGGCGTCGCCTCTAACGCCTCCATGGAAGCAAACCCGGTTACGGAGATTCCTAAAGCACCTAACAGCTCTTCAAGTGGGGTAACTTTTGGGATGCCGTGCCGCGACAGGCAGCGATCTAGTGCGCAGCCGATCGATCAAAGACGCGATGGAGAGCTTGTTTCTAGTGCTTGCGAATCTCAGAGTTAACGTCCGCGATTGGTTGCGGGCGATTTTCGCGGCACTACAACAATTCGTTTCATGAGTTTTGAGTCGCGAGAAACCACAACGGCTCGGCTTAGTCTTATAGACTGGACCAAGCTCAGCCTGTCACGCGGAATATGCAAATTTCGCTTTCAAGCACAATGACTGGAGGTCATGGACCCGCCCTGCGGTGTGAATCGCCCGCAATGAGCTCACCAACTGGCTGCAAAATGCAGCGTGGTCACAATCGCCCCCCTACACACACCCCTCGATGCTTTATTCAGCGCTTCGTAACATCCGCCTCACCACTCTCACCCAGCCCCAGCACTGCTTGGTACGCCCCCTCTACCGAACTGGTCGCTTGCCTGGCGATCGGAGGCTGCCCTTGGTACTGCACAGCAAATTCCCCTGTGTACTCGAGTCAATCGCGATGCACGCCTTCGAGATGACGCAGGGCGGGTCGGCTTAGCACACGGTAATCGAGCACAGCTACGTTTGCACGTCGGTCTTTTCAGGCAATACCGTCTTGTTTCTGAGTGACAGCTCCATGGCAAGCCTGTCTTTCAATAGGAGAGAGTCAATCTCGAAGCACGTTTTAAAAACACGTGGAATACAAGTGGAATCGTCAAATACGGAGAAGTGCACGGGCAGCTGTGCCAAGTTGAAATCGTGTCTGGTGAGCTAAGCTTGTATTCACAGAAAGGCTTGGACGTGCGATTGTTTGGGTGTTTCAGCCAGCAGCCCCCTTGGGGTTTGATGCGAAGGGTCGCCAACATGAAACGTCAAGCCGATGACGGAAGCAATCAGGACACGGTCGTCGTTTCAAGATGGCGCCGTCTCTTGCCACCTCCAGTAAACACCATTTAATCCGATAAGAGGGCACAAACACGGCCAAGATACAGCGATGTCAGCCGAGTGACGCGTTCGAGCACGAGCACATCAAGCTCGGCTATCGCGCGCTTCAACTCGACTCGATATCGTCGTCAAAATGATTTTGCATCCATTGAAAGCAGCAGTGACAAAATCGTTGGCCACGCCCAGCCCTCAGTACTTACCATTATCAATTTTCGAGACAATCATGTTAAACCACTGGGTCTGCTGCACTCTCATGGCGCTGGCGCTCTCAGGGGCAGTCGCCAACGGGAATGTCATTGGCGAGGGGCTGGCTGAAACGCCAAGTAAACACATGTTGGCGCCAGCGGACGTGGGAAATCCCGTGAGATCAGAGCTGATGGCTTCCACGTTTGTCGCGAGCGCGACGCGAGAGGCGACGGAGACGAATGCTCCGGCGGAAGGTTCTGTCGGCGTGGCGGTCGGCTCGGATGATGCCTCAAATGGTGTTGAATCCACCTTGTTGACAACTCAGGGCGCCGAGGCGAGCAGCGGATGGATGGCCGTACTGATCGTTGCGTTATTCTTTACGTCGACGACGATCGTAGCAATTTTCTTGTTATCTCGCGCGCCCGTGATGGATTTTGACGATCCTCGGCGATACGAGGTGGACGGTCGCATGCCAGGTAAACTCGAACGTCAATCAGATAGCGGGCGACAACGACCAGGGCGGCGTCCTCAAGCGTCAACGAAGCCTCGGAAGCCGACGAGAGCCATTATGAATCTCGACTTCACGCCCAAACGTTCCACCTGAGAACGTACTGTTGATGCCGGACACCGATTGGCAAGCTATCCTTGAGATACTCTGCATCAGCTTGCATCAGAAGGATTGAGCAATGTGCCGGACGGTGCTCATGATGCTGAGGTTTGCTGCACACAATTAATATGCCGAGTCGCTTCTGCAATTTGATTCACCGTCTTGCAGAAGCAACATGTGCAAGATCCTACCGGGCTGCGGAATATCGTCCGTGAATCCGCCGAAGAATTGTTTCGCGTTGCATCCCGCAACGACCGATAGTAGCAGCATCTTCATGGTTATCAACAACGTCGCACTGATAGATTGAATCATTTCGCCTCGACAGCACATGGACCGATTGGAACACAAAATGCTTTAGCAGTAGATAAGTCGCAATACTCCGCTACGCGTTTGAAGTGTGATTAGCGGCAGTCCCATAAGACGATAATACCAACGAAGCAAAACTGCCGTATTGAGACCTCTCAATTTCATCACGCGAGGTCAAATTCATGCCACCCCACAACAGCGAAGACTCCTCTGCATGTGAGCATGAGTTGCGAGCTGGGGTACCATTTCGCATTTCCCTTCTTAATGTACTTCCTTGAATTAATGATTAGAAGATTTAGAATCTGGTTGCACCGATTAATCGAGCGGGAGTGCCCAATCATGCCTCCCGGTTACGATAATCCGCCAAGACCGAAGGAACCGCAACGCGGCAGTCCAGAAGACGATAAATTCAGATTTCTTTCGATCGTCCAGCAACGTCAGCCCGTGGCGAAAGAGCGACTTCTCGAATTCTGCGAGACCGTTGAGGTTATCTATACGAATTGGCTAGGCTATAAATCGGCAGAAGCGGCTCCCGACGAAATGGTTGCTACATCCTTCGAGTTTGCTAGATCCAATCGTGCACTTATTGATGAGGTTGCAGAGCCACTTGCCCATACTTTGGACATCATCGCTGGAGGGACGCTGGACGATTCCGGCGAAAGTATGACTCGTGCCGACCTTCTAGAGCTGTTAGCTGCCGTGCCAACTCGCGAAATACGCGATGCCAGCACCACCACCGCCCGCAGGCCCCTTCACCAGGACAGAAACAATTTCTATCCTGATTCGAGAATTTTTCAATCGCCCAAGGCGGTCTGAGAAGCATCTAGACCAAGTTCGCCCCTTGGACAGTTCAATCGATCTCGTCCGTGCTGGCTGACTACTTGGCGGTCAGCTCTATGTTTCGGAACAACATCTTTTGATGGACACCCTGGTGCAATTGCAGCCCGATCTTACCTTCGGCAGGGAACTTAATCGCGGTGTAATCCACGAATGGCTCATCGTTTAGAAATGTTTGGATGCGTTTACCGGTCACGATCATTCGCAGTTCATTCCACTCGCCGAGTTTATGAACCGTTTTGACTTTGTCCGATTTCGCAGGGTAGGAACCCTGTTTGTCAACCGGTGCGTAAATGCACGCGGTCAAGTCGACCTTCAAGGATCGTGAAATACCAATTTGCACTTGGTGAGATTCACCATGCAAGAACACGCCTGAATCGTAGTCAGGTGAATCGGTTCGGTACTCAAGCGTCAATTCAAAATCGCCGTAGTCGGCGTCCGTCCACAAGATCGAGCCCTTCTTGTCAGAGTTGTCACCGACAATCATGCCATTGACGACGGTCCATTGGCCAGAGAGTTTTTCGGGCGAGACATGCCAACCCGCTAGGGTCTCGCCGTTGAACAAGACAGGCGAAGCTGCCGTGGGCGCCGACGAGGTAGCATCCTCGGCTTGGGCCCTCATGGTGATTGCAAACAGGCAAATGCTCAGGGTGACGAAAAGTCGCTTCATGATAAATTGGTGGGACGTGTGGGAGGGGAGTTTAAGTTCACAGGACTGGGCGTTGCCAGCCCGCCCGGATGATCGGCTGAGACCGAGCAACCACGACATTGGTCCTGTGAAGAGGCCCACATTATAGCAGCGTGCCAAGGCGACGTGCTGCCCGCGCGATTCACCCCTGAACATTTCCACCGGAAGAAACTGCCTGTCTCCCAACTGCGTTCAGATGCCACCACCCACATTGACTCGATTGCCATGCTTGGGGGGCCATACTCAGGGGCCACCTCACCGCGACAAACAACAAACTGCCTCGCTCGAGGTGCTAGACGTCTGGCAGCCCATGGCTCGATAGCAAGATGGCTTCGAGATGCTGGACCACCGCTGGCACTTGCACGCCTAGCACCACGTCATTTGCGAATGCGAAGATCAACATCTTCCGGGCAAGTCCGGCGGGGATGCCGCGGGATCGCAGGTAGTAGAGCGCCTGTTCATCCAATTCACCAATGGTCGCGCCGTGCGTGCACTTGACGTCGTCGGCATAGATCTCCAGCTGCGGCTTCGTATTGACAATCGCATCATCGGACAGCAGCAGTGCTTGGTTACTCTGCTTGGCATCTGTCTTCTGAGCATCCTGGTGCACAAAGATTTTGCCATTGAAAACACCTCGGGCGCGGTCGTCCAGAATGCCTTTGTACAATTCGTAGGTGTTGCAGTTGGGCTTGGCATGATCAATTCGCGTGCGGCAATCCATCAACTGCTCGCCGGTTGGCATGTATAGGCCGTTCAGCGTCGAGACGATATTTTCGCCGTCGAGCATGCAGTTTAGTTCGTTGCGTGCCAAGGCCGCGCCAAAGGAGAAATAGTGCGAACGAAAATCACTGCGATCTTTTTGATCAATGTGAGTGCTGGCGATGTGCAACGAGTCTCGCTGTTCGTGTTGCAACTTGTGATGGTCTAAGCTAGCGTCTTCGGCCAGCGCCACTTGGGTCACCGCATTGGTGAAGTAGCCATCACCATCGCGACCGACATAGCTCTCAATCACAGTCGCACTGCTACCCTTTCCGAGCCGGATCAGATTGCGCGGATGACAGGCAGTAGCACCGTCTTCGACCGATAGAAAGACGAGGTGGATCGGCCGATCCAACGTCACTGCAGCTGCGATGTCGATCACGGCTCCGTCACTGGCGAAGGCGGTGTTCAGATCAGTGAACGCCGACTGCTCCTTGCCGACAGGCTCGGTTAGGAACTGCTGAACGTGTTCACGACCTTCCCGAATCGAGCTGGCCAAATTCTCGACGATCACGCCAGCGGGCAGGCCATGAGGGGAAGAGCCACGCTCGATGTAATGGCCGTTGACGAATACCAGCCGATAAAAATCATCATCGAGCTTTGCTTGACCGAGCAACCCGTCAACTGCTTCGGAGGCTAATGACAGAGACTGCACGTTGCGGTAGGGCCGTCCGGCTAGAGATGCGACAGGTGTGAAACGCCAATCCTCGTCACGTCGCGTCGGAATACCCTCGGAGAGAAACCGATCCCAGGCGGCTTCGCGAACTTTGTTCAACCACGTCGGTGAAGTCGCAGATTGATCGGACAGGAACGCCGCAAAGGATTCTTGAAAGGCGTCGGATTGAGTAGCAATCATGATGAACGTTGAGAGTGGTTGGGTAGTTGGGTGTTTCGTATTGCCCGCTGGAACATGGTAGGCAGCGGAGGGCGGGGTTCACAAACTCGCATGGAAAACGCCGTAGGCGGTCGGCGCCGCGATTGCAAAATCATCGAGGGATTCCATCGCGTTCGGCCAAGCGTGGGCGCCAGCATTCGGCTGGCGGCTGCACAATCTACCGACAGCAATTGCCCGATGACACGGCATTGCCCCTCCCATTGCGGATTAGCTAGCCGCGACTGGCTCAGCACCCGATTGCAGGAAACTGTAGCCTTTGTCTTCGAGTTCGAGCGCGAGCGACTTATCGCCACTGCGGACGATCTTACCGCCGGCCAGTACGTGGACTTTGTCAGGCACGATGTAATCGAGCAGGCGCTGATAGTGAGTCACCACGACAATCGCACGCTCCGGGCCTCGGAGTGCATTGACGCCTTCGGAGACAATTTTCAGTGCGTCGATGTCCAGTCCCGAATCCGTTTCATCGAGGATAGCAAGCTTGGGCTGCAGCATCGCCATCTGTAGAATCTCGTTGCGCTTCTTTTCGCCACCAGAGAAACCCTCGTTAACACTGCGGTCCATCATCGATTTATCCATGCCGAGCAGCTCGAGTTTTTCCTTGAGCATGGCCACAAAATCCTTGCGGCTAATAATTGGCTCTTCGCGATACTTGTGGATCGAGTTAATCGCTGCCTTCAGGAAGTACTTGTTGCTGACACCGGAGATTTCGACAGGATACTGATAGGCGAGGAAGACGCCTTCGGCGGCCCGCTCTTCAATCTCCATGTCAAGCAGATCCTTGCCGTTGTAGAGCACTTCGCCCTCGGTGATTTCATAGTCCTCACGCCCGGCGAGAACGTGTGCCAAGGTACTCTTGCCCGAGCCGTTCGGGCCCATGATTGCATGGACTTCGCCGGCAGCCACGGTAAGATTGATGCCTCGCAAAATCTCCGTGTCTTCACTGCGAGCGTGTAGGTTTTTGATTTCTAACATGGTTTGAAAAAAGGTTCGATGGAGGAGTATTGTTTCGTGTTTTGCAGTTGTGAACCGTGTGCCATCAGGCACCGAGCGTCGCGTGATGCCCGGAAGCGGACGCGAATTGACCCAGTGAGCAAACGAGTTCCTTAGCCGACACTGCCTTCGAGGCTGACGTTGAGGAGCTTGCGTGCTTCGACGGCGAATTCCATGGGCAGGACGTCGTAGACTTCCTTGCAGAATCCGTTGACGATCATGTTGACCGCGTCTTCGGTGGACAGGCCACGTTGACGCAGATAATAGATCTGATCTTCACCCACTTTGGATGTCGACGCTTCGTGCTCGACCTTGCCGGTCGTGTTCCGCACCTCGATGTAGGGGAACGTGTGGGCACCACAGCGATCACCGATCAACATCGAATCACACTGCGAGAAATTGCGGGCATTGGTCGCCCCTTTGAGGATCTTGACTTCGCCGCGGTAGCTGTTCTGACCAACGCCTGCCGAGATACCTTTCGAGATAATCGTGCTCTTAGTGTTTTTGCCAATATGAATCATCTTTGTGCCCGTGTCGGCTTGCTGATGATTGGCGGTGACCGCAACGCTGTAGAATTCCCCGACCGAGTTATCGCCTTGCAAGATCACGCTGGGGTATTTCCATGTGATCGCTGAGCCGGTTTCGACCTGTGTCCAGGAAATTTTCGAATTCGTGCCGCGACAAGCACCTCGCTTGGTTACGAAGTTATAGATCCCGCCTTTGCCTTCGCTATCGCCGGGATACCAGTTTTGCACCGTCGAGTATTTGATCTGAGCATCGTCCATGGCGACCAATTCCACGACAGCGGCGTGCAATTGATTCTCATCTCGCTTGGGTGCGGTGCAGCCTTCGAGATAGCTAACGTAACTGCCCTCTTCGGCGATGATCAACGTCCGCTCGAATTGCCCAGTGTTTTGGGCGTTGATCCGGAAGTACGTCGACAGTTCCATCGGGCAGCGGACACCCTTAGGGATGTAGCAGAAGGAGCCGTCGCTAAACACGGCTGAGTTCAACGAAGCAAAGAAGTTGTCCGAGTGAGGCACTACCGAGCCAAGATACTTTTTAATCAACTCGGGGTGACTATGGACCGCCTCAGAAAACGGGCAGAAAATGACTCCGTGTTTCTCAAGCGTTTCGCGAAACGTGGTCACGATCGAAACACTGTCGAACACTGCGTCAACGGCCACGTTGGCGAGCACTTTTTGCTCTTCGAGCGGGATGCCAAGTTTTTCGTAGGTTTCCAATAGCACCGGATCAACCTCGTCAAGGCTGCTCAGCTGCGGCTTCTTTTTCGGCGCCGAGTAGTACACCGACGCTTGATAGTCGATTTTGGGATAGTGCACATTGTGCCAGGTCGGCTCTTCCAGGGTCAGCCAATGCCGATACGCCTTGAGTCGCCAATCGAGCAACCACTCGGGTTCGTTCTTCTTCTGCGAGATCAGTCGCACGACATCTTCACTGAGACCAGCCGGAATCGCGTCGGCCTCAATGTCGGTGACGAAACCGTGCTCGTATTCGCGTTGTGCGTACTCTTCCAGCATCGCGTTTTCAGTTGACATGATTGTTTCTCCGGGGTGGCCTTGGATGTCGATTCAGAGCAGGGCGAGTGGGGGCTATCAGAATAGATAATGAAAAAGTTCGAGCCGACGCGTAGCCTAGCCCGCGGGGCGGTTATGGTGAACCACCACCGTGAGGTGTGCGGTCAGTTGTGCCCGCCAGGGGCGGAGTTTGCCGAGCCATCGTGGCATTTAGGTCACGAAACGGAACCCAATCTGCAGGCAAGTGATCCTCATGAAAGATCGCTTCCTCAGGGCACTCCGGCACACATGCTTCGCAATCGATGCATTGCTCGGGATGGATGTAGAGCATCTTCGGGCCCTCATGGAAACATTCGACCGGACAAACCACAACGCAATCCGTGTGCTTGCATTCGTAACACGGCTCGGCAACGACGTGGGTCATGGAGTGAGAGGGTTCTAAAAAGAATAGAGGGTGCAAGGGTTCTAAGCTGCGTTGATGGACGGGATGGTGCGTCCTGTCGTGACGGGAATTGTTTGGGTGCACATCTTGCGCCAGTTTCACGGAGTAAAACCACTGGTCAGCCGTAACCCGTTTGATGTCAACACATTAGGGAATCTAAGGAGTCTCACTCGACCGAGGACGTGTGACCATATTTGGTCGTTTTCATGAGCCGTAACTGCCTCCGATGCGGCCGTGAGCAACGATTCGAATGGCTTTGGATTTTACAACCGCTTATCGCGAATCAGGACTTTGACCGCGATCCACCGCCACAACGGCAGTGTGTTGGCTGGGGTGAAACTCGCAACGCAAACGCAGTTGACGAAATATGGTTACTCGATCATATTTAACCATGTTCTGTCATCAGTAAGTCGCTTCGAGGACGATCCCTGTGCCTGCCTCGCCCCTTCCATCGGCTGCGTCCCTTCCTCCCGACTTCCACGCTCCCGCCTACGAGCGGCTGGTCGAGCGGATGCTTCGCCAGCTGAACATGGGCCATGGTCTCGACGAGTTACTGGCATCGGTGTTTGACCAGCTGTCGGGTGTCGTGCCTTACAACCGCATCGCAGTGGCATTGCTGGAAGAGCCTGCTCACGTGCTCCGGTTGGTTGCCTGTCGGTCTGACGGCGAAGTCAATCTGAAAACGGGGTACGCTTCGCGAGTCCAAGGCTCAACCCTGGCCCCACTGCTCGAGACAGGTCAACCAAGGATCATTGCTGATCTTGCGGAGTACTCACGCCGCAAGCCCACGTCGAGTTCGACGGCACTGATCGTTCGTGAGGGCATGCGGTCGAGTTTGACGCTCCCGTTGCTTGCAGACGGAAAACCCATCGGTGTGATCTTCTTTTCCTCGCGTGAGCCGGATACCTACACGGCGGGCCACGCTGAGTTGCTGGCTCGCTTAGCAAGCCCGATTGCCATCGGAGTTGAGAAGACACGATTGATTGGACAATTGAGGCAAAGCAATCAAGAGTTGGCGTTGGCAAACTCAGCCAAGGATGACTTTCTCGACACGCTGAAGTGTGAAGTCGACAAGCAGACCCAACAGCTCCGTCGCTCCGAAAGCCGATATCGATTGCTCGTCGAAATGGGCCGGGTGGTCAACTCCAGTCTCGACATTCGCGAGGTGTTTCATCACGCCGCCGTTCAGATCCACAAGCAACTGGAGTGCGACCGCGTCAGTTTGTTGTTGACATCGTCGAAGTCACCCACAAGGCATGGGTTCGCCGTGGAGTTTACAGGCGATCGCGAGTACTGGCCGGATGTTCCGACACAAGCACTGCCAGGGTCGGCATTTGACTGGGTGATGCAGCACCGCGTGCCACAGGTGGTTCGTTCGCTGCGGCAAGATCATTCGTTTCCCGAAGATCAACGGTTATTTGAGACGGGTTATGGATCGAAAGTTTATCTACCTTTACTCTCACGTGATCTGAGCGTCGGAGTGTTGGGGATAGTCTCGCGCCGCGAACAACAACCGGATCACTGGGACCTCGAGTTGCTGCGAGAAATTTGCAGTCAGCTTTCGATCGCGCTTGACAATGCGTCAGCCTACAGCGAGATCGAACGGCTCAAGCGAGAACTCGAGCAACAGAACGTCTATCTTCGAGATGAAATTCGGACGGACCATGACTTTGGCAATATCATTGGCGACTCGCCGGCGATGCGGCAGGTTCGCGTTGCGGTCGAACAGGTTGCCTTAACCGACTCGACGGTGTTGATCCTCGGCGAGACCGGTACCGGTAAAGAACTGATCGCAAGGGCGATTCATGAGAGCAGTTCCCGCAGCAAGAATTTGTTGGTGAAGGTCAACTGCGCGTCGTTGGCGCCTGGTTTGATCGCGAGTGAGTTGTTCGGTCACGAGTCCGGAGCGTTTACGGGTGCGACCGAGCGTCGGCGCGGTCGTTTTGAGTTGTCGCATCACGGCAGCATCTTTCTGGATGAGATTTCGGAAGTCCCTGCCGAGACGCAGGTGATGTTGCTGCGGGTGTTGCAGGAACGCGAGATCGAACGGGTTGGGGGAAGCGAACCGATCGAGATCGACACACGCGTGATCGCGGCGAGCAACCGTGATCTCAAGGCCGCGGCGGAGGCAGGTGAATTCCGAGACGATCTCTACTATCGGCTCAATGTGTTTCCCATCCTTGTGCCTCCGCTGCGTCAGCGCCGCGAAGACATCCCCGCACTACTGAATCATTTCATTGCACGATTTTCCAATCGGATGAACAAGCCGATCACGCGGGTTGATCGCCGTACGATGGAGATTCTGATGCAGTACGATTGGCCGGGGAACGTTCGTGAGTTTGAGAACATTATCGAACGCTCGATGATCATCAGTCGCGGTGACACGCTGTCGATCGAGTCGTCATGGTTGTCGGGTGACGGATCGTTGCCCAGCAGCACGCAGGAGCGGGCTCTGGAAGCGACCTCCGCTGTCCAGCCGACGCTGGCGGAAATCGAACGCCGTGCGATTCTGGATGCACTTCAGCGCTGCGATGGGAAAATCTACGGTCCTGGCGGGGCCGCCGAAACACTGGGGCTCAAACCGACGACGTTGTATGGCAAAATGAGGAAACAGCGTATCAAGACCACACGGCAGCATGAGTAAGTTTCAAGGACATGTGTATGGTCGCCTTTCGCTCGGCATGTCGATTGTATTGGAGAAGCATTTGTTGACGATCGGATTCTCTCAGCAAGTGGCTACCTTGAGCTGCGAATCGGTAGCAGGATGTCGCTATGGGCGTGAGACCATGGATGCCTTAGAATTCACGATACGACCTCACGGTCACAAGAAGCCAGCCAATGACATCTCCAGGCCCCGGACATCTTTTCCGGACGCTTGAATTGTTCCCTTCAATTGAATAACAGATATCTCATGCGATTCCACCGTTTCCTCACTTTTGCAGTCCTGGCTCTCGTTTCGGTTTCCGCGTTCGCTGTAGACGTCGGTGAGAAAGCCCCCAGTATTGAAGCTAAGGATGACACCGGCGAAGTTTGGAAATCATCCGAACACATCGGCAAGAAGGTCATTGTCCTGTACTTCTATCCCGCAGACATGACCGGTGGCTGCACGGCACAGGCCTGTGGATATCGCGACAAGATGGAGGACTTTACCGAGGCGGGTGTGGAAGTCGTGGGAGTCAGCGGCGACTCGGCGGAGAACCACCGGATCTTCAAGAAAGCTCACGAATTAAACTTCACCTTGTTGGCTGACAACGATGGGGAAGTCGCCAAGAAATTTGGGGTGCCTGTGACGTTGGGCGACAAGACGGTGGTCAAACAGATCGATGGGGAGCAAACGTCGCTGTTGCGAACCGCAACCGCCAAGCGATGGACATTCGTAATCGATCGGGATGGAAAGATTGTGCATAAGGATTCCGCCGTCAAGGCCCAGCAAGATCCTGCGACCGTCGAGAAAGTGATCCAAACGCTGAAATAAACGGATCATCCGACGGAAGCGGGCGGGGGAAAATGGCACGGGCGTAAGCCGAAGCTGCTGCGGCGCAACGGTTTCGGTTCGGTTTGCGGGGGGCGTCAGCAGCTTGTCGTTTTTCTTTCGCCGCTTGAGTTCTCTTTTTCTTGCCTACCGGGACGGTCACCTACTCCAATTTCTCCGATTACCTGCGGTAGATCGTCCCACTGCTCGACGCGTCGCCCCGGTCCGAGTCGCGGCGTCGCTGCGACCTCTTCGACGGCCCTCATCGCGCCGGTGAATCTCAAGCGTGACGGGCACAGGTCTTACTTCAACGCGGATGCGAGTATCGCGCTGCGCACTAAGAGGAGCTGGAGGCTCATATCAAAAAATGGAGATAACGGCTTTGCATGGGATTCTGTGCTTGTCGCGTACCGAATCGGGTTGACGCTGCCCTGAGATTGTTTTTTTCAAAAGCGACGCAGCCAAGTGGACCGGTGACGCAGCCGATCCCATTGCCTCTCCGACAATGGCGATCCATCGAGGTGTTTTTCGGATTCGAGAGATCGGCAAAAATGTTTCTACCCGCATTAAAACCGCCAGCCCCAACGTCGTGCCGAACAGTAGTGGCCGGGGCCCTGACGGGATGTCGTTGAGGTGGGGGGCGGTGTCCTATGTGGCCGCTGAATTGAGATCTAAACTCTTGGTGCAACGCGGCGCGCCGAGAAGCTATTTTGCTGGTGTTGTTGTCTAATCTCGAACCACATGACGACCAACTGTGTGAATCACACGGAGCTGGAACCTTTGATCGAATTATCCAAGACGCTCATTTTGCTGGAAGCCTACGACCTCACGCTGGTTGTCGTTGGATTAGGCGTGCTGGGATTAGCGGCATTATTGCATCGGTTTGAGAATCTGCCATTCTCATTTCCGATTCTGGCCCTCGCCCTGGGCTACATCGCGTTTGCCCTGCCACTGGGCCTTACACCGCCCGACCCTCGACAGCACGGATCAATTGCCGTTCACCTGACAGAGATTGGAGTGATCATCTCATTGTTTGGGGTGGGGTTGAAGATTGATCGATTGCCGAACCTACGCACCTGGAGTTCGACTTGGAGGATGCTCGGGATCTGCATGCCGCTGACGATGGTCGGCGTCGCCCTATTGGGCTGGTGGATGGTTGGCCTGGCACCCGCGGCGGCCGTCTTGCTGGCCGCAGCGCTCGCTCCAACCGACCCTGTTTTGGCTTCAGACGTGCAAGTTGGTGAGCCTGAACCGGAAGTGCCCGATGATGAAAGGGTGGCGAGCGACGAGGGGAGATCGCCGAACCGAGCGCCTGCGGAACGGGAGGACGAACTTCGTTTTACCCTTACGTCCGAGGCAGGGTTGAACGATTCTTTGGCTTTTCCATTCACTTACCTGTCACTGTTCATGTTGACCGGAGGACTTTCAGCGAGCGATTGGTTTACCCAATGGTTATTAATTGACGTTTTCTACCGTGTTTTCGCGGGTGTTACCGCAGGCGTTGCCGTCGGCTGGGTGCTGACGCACGTTCTGTTGCGTCTGCCCGTTAAATCGGAGCAGGAAAAGATGAACGTCGGGGTGGGAGCATTGGCCGCAACATTGCTATTGTATAGCCTGACCGAATGCGTTGGAGGTTATGGTTTCCTGGCTGTGTTTATTGGCGGTTTAACCATCCGCCACCGAGAGCCTACGCAACAATCGCACCAGTCGCTGCACATTTTTGCCGAACAGGCGGAGCAGTTGCTCATGACGGGGATCCTGATCGCTTTGGGAGGCGCGATCGCAGGCGGCCTATTTGCGTCATTAACATGGGAAGCGGCACTGTTGGGGGTGCTACTGATATTCGTGGTGCGTCCCGGCGCAGGAATGGTCGCACTAGCGGGCGAGAAACGGCTGTCAGGTCTGGACCGATGTATCGCAAGCTTTTTTGGCATTCGCGGAATCGGATGCCTTTACTACTTGGCGTACGGGGTGCATGAAGGAGAGTTTCGGGACGAAAACCTGTTGTGGGCCGCGTGTGCCTTTACGATCGCCTTGTCGGTCGTCGTTCACGGCGTGTCTGCCTCACCAGTGATTCGGTTTCGAGACAGACGCGCGCGAACGGCGGGTGAGGGCTAGTGGGGAACGTGTAAGCGCCGGCCAACCAGCAGCACGCACATGAATGTAAGTTGAGACGCAGCGCCGGAATATGGTGATGTATTCTTCAGTTTCGCGGAGCTCTATTTCTCTTGGCAGTTCCCACTCACGATTGCCATTCAAATTTCGCGAACATCTTCTGGAGCACTGGAGCACTGGAGACAAGCCAGAAAATCTCTATCGCACCGCTGCACGGGGTGGACGGGTGACCGTTTTCTAAGCGGTGACGCTGGCATGCGATATGGTATTGGAAATGCTTAACCGATTCGTCAAAGGTCCCGCAGATCGCCGCGCCCCGCGTGAACCGGGCGCGGCGATCGCGAGGTCGTGGAGGTGGTTATTTCACGCCCTCGTACCCTTCTGACATCGCATCGGCTTCTGCCAAGGCTTTCTCGTACTCAGCGATTTTCGCATCTTCGGCACCATCGACGATGTTGGATGTACCCTGCGAATCGCAGCCACCGAGAATGATGGAGACGCACAGGAGACCTATAGAAAAAGTTAGTTTTTTCATTTCACATGTTTTGGAATTGAGTGAGTTGGATTGACAGGGGGTGGCATCTCGCGAACGACTTGGTATCGCGAGATGTCGACAATGACCCCGGGGCTGTGGTTTCGGGATGGCATCAGCACGCGCTGCAGAATTCCGCATCGGGCGGTTCAGATCGGCGGCGGCATCTCCCCAGGGAAACGCGGAGTGACCGTGGCCACTCCGTACCGAGGCGGGCAAGTCTTAGAAGTCACCGCTAATGACTTCCCGTGCAGCACGCGAACCCAGCGATCCCCATAGCCCAAACGGGCTCTGGCTACCCGGCGCTGGCGAACCTGCACGGTTGGCGACTTGTGGTGCATTCTTGTTGCCCGCTTCAATTGAATCGGTGACAAATCGGACCGCACCATCGCCCATCAGGACGTGCACGCCGCCTTGGTGTCGGCTCGAGGGCGGAGTCACAACATCGCGATGGTCACGACCTTCCGAGCACAGTTGCTTGTTGGGCCCCAAGACAGTCGTCATCTGCGAGTAAGGAGGCATGTAATCGTGCCAGCGGTACCCTCGACCCCATGTCGCGTTCTTGGTCAACCCAGCTGAGATCCAGAAACTAGGACGTTCTGGGTCGATGTATGGCTCCGCATAAGACGGATCGAGTCGACACTGATTTTTTTCATTGGGCGACGCATGCCCGCCAACGTTGGTAGGCACTGTGGTTCGGTTGTCGTTATCGCCGAGGTCGGTGGTGATCTCGCCGCACATGATTGTATTGGAGAGTCCATCGAGTGTATCACGGAACTTGATCGCTCGACCGTTCACAAACATCCCACGCTGAGCAGATCCAGAGGCATTGGCGTGGGCGGTGTCGGAAGCGTAAGGCAACACAGCACCGGACGCGACTTCATCAACATCGAGATAAGAGTCTCGCGAATAGACCGCAGAATCACCCATGCATGCCGCATAGTTGGTCCGCCCCAAGGATGGCAGGCCCGTCCCGGGGTCGCTGGGGCAGCGGAGCGTTTTAACTTCGGTCGCCCAGGGCGGATATTGAACACGATCAGGGTGCGGGCCCATCGCCTGCCATGGCGGTGATTTCGCAGAGCCATTTGAGTTGATCGCCAGCGGGTTGGATATTTGAGCCCACAGAGCCTGTTGCTCCAAGAATGGAGTGAGACCTACCAAGAACGATAGCCGCTTATTCGATGAGATTTCGCGACCGGGATTGACGTCCCATGGATCGCGACCGCCTACCGCGTAAGTGCCTGATGCATGCACAGGCAAGTTGTTGTATGCCGAATGATAATTGTGGACGGCCAGTCCGATCTGCTTGAAATTGTTACTGCAACTCATCCGCCGAGCGGCTTCCCGGGCTGCCTGCACGGCGGGCAATAGCAGCCCAACCAGCACGCCGATGATGGCGATGACGACCAGAAGTTCCACTAACGTGAACCCCCTGACACTACGAGGTTGATGTGACACGTCGAATCTCCTAAATGGAAAAAGATAAGTGAACAAAAGCTCACATAGAAGAGGTGGGGCACCATGCCGCATGACCCGTGTCGATCGCATGGGATGGCGTCCTTTACGCCACTGTAGCCTATCAATGCTCGTGGGGCAAACATCAATTCCAGCGGGTAGTGCCCCGCACGCTAATTGGCGTGAACCGAGTCGCTGCTCGTACCGTTTGGGAAAAGAGGTCGGGCTCAACCATCCCGGGTGAGTCGGCAGCCGGAATCGGACCTAAGTCCCTCGAAAAGTGGGGGGCGCGTGACGCGGCAACCGTTGTGCTTTTGCATCGTCGATGCTGGCGGTTTTAGCGTTGCCATCCGCGAATGGGTTGCACGATGCACCGCGCGTTGTTGGGTTGCCGTGCTGTCACTGCCTTCGCCTTCTCGGTCAGCAGTGGCGGAGCATTTCGAGATGGCAACGCTTTAAAATCATATTGATGCGTTGAGATGAAGCCATCGCAGAAAGATGGCTAGCGGCGAGAGCGCCGAGGCTCATGGAGCAACGCTGAGGCGCGCCGCCTGCATTGGCACCATGACCAATGCAGATGATCGGCGAGCAGAGCGGGATGAATGAGAAACTCCAGCGACACTCTCGGCGTTCACGCCGCGGCGGTCGAGCGGGAGCGGATTGAGCGCAGCGTTGTCGCTCTATGGATTTGCACGCGGCCCACTGACGAACTCGCTTCGTCGGTAGGGATGTATGCGAGAGCGGTTACAACCGACAGTTGTTGAGAGTCATTTCGAACACGGCTGTAGCGCCGATCGCTTTGAGCTGGTCCATCACATCAACGACTTCGCCACGACGAACCATTACCTGCACGCTGCACCAGTCAGGATCTTCAAGCGAGTTGATAGTGGGGGAATTAAATCCCGGAGTAACCTTTTCCGCAGCCGCCAATCCGGCGCGAGGCACGTTGTACTGGATCAGGGAGTAGTCGCGGGCGATGACGACGCCTTCAAGTCGCTGGACCAGGCTGTCAGCAACGTCACCGAGACGCCGGCTTTCGTTTTGGATCAGGACGGTTTCATAGTGCCCAATTTCTTCGAGGATGCGGAGACGGTTGGCGGCCAGCGTGCTGCCGGTTTCGACCAGGTCGACGATTGCATCGGCAACACCCAGCTGGATCATCGCCTCAACGCTGCCTGCGAGCGAGACGAGATGGGCTGTCGCACCATGATCGGCCAGATATCGACGGGTAACGTTGGGGAAGCTGGTGGCAACTCGTTTTCCATCCAGTTCCGAGGCCGATGCAATCTTGGTGTCGTCAGGCACGCAGAACGCGAGTCGACAGCGACCTACTCCAAATTTCATACGTTCCTGAACCGCTGCGCCGGATTCCTCGACAAGATCACCGCCGGTAATTCCCATGTCGATAGCGCCCTCAGCGCAGAGCGTCGGGATATCATCGGTGCGCAGGTACACGAGATCGACACTCATGCCGCTGACGCGGGCGAACAGGCCGCGATTTTGCCGGCGAAAACGCAATCCAGCCTGTGACAATAAATCTGTGGCAAGTTCGCTCAAGCGTCCTTTGCTAGGAATACCGAGTCGCAGATGTGAGTCAGAAATCATGGCTGGGTCCTCGATTGGTCTTGGTCGGAGTTCCGGGCGGCCTTTTCGGCCAGCCCCGAGGTGCCTTCACGGCGAGCGAGTTCCGCAGCAACCTCGTCGAGCGAAATGCCTCGCCAAGCGAGCATGACAAGTGTGTGGTAAATCAGATCGCCGGCTTCATAAACTGTGTGGTTGCGCCCGTCCTGGCCGCTTTCAGCCGCCGCCTCGATCAATTCCTCCGCTTCCTCCCGAATCTTCGCTCCGATTGCCGCTGCGCCACCATCGAGCAATTTTGTCGTATATGAGCCCGACGGGCGTTCAGCGGCGCGTCGGGTGAGCGTCGCCATCAGGCGATCGAGCGGTGCAAGCGATTCAGGCACGGGCAATGAGTGGTATCGAAGGAGGAGTCACGGATGGAAAGGAAGCTCGGACGCCGCAGATATTAGTCGCGCGAGGAGACTTCGCCAACCGCCACATGCTTTCCGGTCCGCCGTTGACACCGCGGGCAAAAGAATGTGGATCGCTGGGCTTGAACGATTCGCTCGATTGTCCCCTCGCGACAACGCGGGCAGATCTCCCCAGCCCGGTCGTAAACACGATGCATATTTTGGTAGCCGCCCGACCTATTGAGCGCATTGCGATAGGTGCCATCGCTCAGCGTACTGCCTTCATGAGTGATCGCTTCACGCAGTACATCGCCGATAGCGACGTGTAAACGTGACCATTGCGGGCGGCTGAGCTTGCTACACCGCACCCTTGGATCGACGCCAGCAACGAACAGGATTTCTGCAGCGTACAGATTCCCAATTCCGGCGACCGCTGTTTGGTCGAGGAGAGCGACCTTGATCGCCCGCCCACTGCCGCCGAGACAACGTCGCAGCTCCTCCGCGGAGATCGTCAATGCATCTTCGCCCAAACGAGAATTAACCTGTATTTCATACTCCTCCGGACTCAGTAAGCGGATCGTACCGAGCCCGCGGCGGTCCCAGACCAGCAACGGTCCCGCAGTCGACCGTGGTGCGGCGACAGCAGAGTCATCGCATGATTCTGCTACACTGTCGCGCTCATGGAGTGCCAGTGAGCCATCGGCAAAATCGATTCGCAGCCTGAGATAGTCGGCGTTGGGCGGGTCGGCCAGGAGCACCAGCCCGCTCATCCGCGGTTCAATGATGAGTCGATCTGCATGCTCGAACACGATCACTACCCGTTTCCCTCGGCGTTCAATCGCGATGACTTCTTGGCCAGCGAGACGACGGTGGAGCTCGCCGATCGCGGGTTCCACTACGCACGGGCGGCAAGGGCACGGGGGCTGCGTCACTGTCGCCACTCTCATCCCAACGATTGGGCGAATGCCACGGCACATCGTTTCGACTTCCGGTAACTCCGGCATCAACGATTCTTCGCGTCTTGAGCGTCGGACTCATCAACACGTAGCAGCCCGAGCGTCTTTCCCGCGGAGTCTAACTCAAACTTATATCGATTGAGATAGCTCAGGCCGAGAAGCGGTTGGGCTCGATGGTCGATGGGTTCGAGCACGACCGCGTCGACATCTTTCGCTTCGAACTGGCCCACCCTGACGCTGGCCAGAGACACCCGACGGCCGCTGATTTGCTGCCCATTGGCGAGTTGCATGCGTAAAATGGGGGCGTCGTCAGGAACCGACACCTGCAATTCTTCCGCAGCTTCGGCAGGCAACGTCACCAGTGTGGCTCCGCTGTCGACGATCATGCGGATGGATTGCCGATTGACGCTGACCATCGTGAATAGGGGACCGCTGCCGGTGGTATCCAACGCAATGGTTTCTTGGAACACTTCCTTTTCAAATTCGCGTAATCGAGCCTCGACCACGCGCATAATTTGGTCGGCATCCACGTCAGCGGGAACGTTGAAATTGGCCTGCATCACTGTTAACGCAATCTGCACGTGCCGATCTGCCAGTTTCACCTCGATTGATTGCTCCAAATCGTCGAGCTGTTTACGAATTTGGAACACCGATTCTGCGTACTCTTGCTCGGCCGTATTCAGTTCCCCTCGCGCCACCTGCATGGCCTTTTCGTATTCGGTGCCTTGTTTACGGAGCTGTCCGATTTGGGTGCGGGTGGCATTGATCAACGCAACCAGGCGGTTGTTCTTGCCTACATCGAGTCCGGCGACACGAGCGAGTTCGAGGTTCAAATCACCATCGTTGTGTCGCAGTTGATCAATTTTGTGTTCCAACTCCGCGAGCTTGCCCTGGTTTTCAGCGAACGCTTTCTGCTGGAGTCGGAGTTCGCGACGGTCCCGAGCAAGACTACTGATGAGACGTGACAGCTCTGCCGACTGTGTGCTTTGAATGGTATTGCCACTGCGTCGCATGCCCGCGTCGAACAGCACGCGATCAGCTTTTTCTACAACAGCATCAGAATAGGTGAGGTTCGGCGACTCCGTAACTTGCGAGCCCGCCCCAGGTTGAGCGGTGTCGTCCGACTGCGCGTTCGCGGATGATGAAAACGTCACGATCACGATCAGGACAGTGGACCAACGAGCGACTCGTGGGCCACGTCGACGAGCTGAAATGGGGAACGCGGGCGACATGATCATCAGTCCATGGTATTTCAAGGAGAGCGTTCTATTGTAAGCTAAAGAGTCACGTGCGACGTCCTCTCTGCCCCCCATTCTTAGGTATAGTTCTCATTCATGGATGCCTCCAGCATGAAACCGGTTCCCATGACGTGCCCAACTTGTGCAAGAAAATTCCTTTCTGACGAGTCGCCGACGCCGCCATTTTGCACTTCCCGATGCCAGCTGATTGACCTGGGGAGGTGGTTCAACGAAGAAATTGGAGTGCCTTTCGAAGGCGACGCCGAGGACACCCCGGTGGAATATCGAGAAGAATCCGACGAACCTTACCGGGAATGATTCTGTCCCGGTGGCATCTCCGGATGGCACTTGTCGCACCGTCCGGACTTGGTCACAATGGATGATCTTTGATTCGTCACGGCAGCCTTTTCCAACACTTGGGTGTGGGAAAGGTTTCTTTTTTGGTTTCTGCGAACTTTCAGGATGACAGGCATGGTTGAATCCGTCCCCATGACCCGCGAGGGATACAACAAAATCAAGGCGGAGATTCACCGTCTCGAAAACGTGGAAATGCCGCTCGTCACCGAGAAAATAGCGGAAGCTCGTGAGGAAGGTGATCTCAAGGAGAACGCGGAGTATCACGCCCAGCGTGAGAATCAGGGAATGTTGATGGCTAAAATCAACGAGCTCAAGGATAAAATTGCGCGCGCTTCGATCATCGACTTGTCAAAGTTACCCAAGGACGAGGTCGTCTTTGGTTGCACGGTGACTGTGGAAGACGTCGCCTATGGGGACGAAGAGCAATTCACGCTCGTCGGTGCGGGAGATGAAGACTATGACGCTGGAAAAATTCTGGTAACGAGTCCCTTCGGGCAAGGTCTGCTGGGCAAAAAGGTTGGCGAGGAAGCTGAAATCGATGTCCCGGCCGGCAAAATTAAATTCAAAATCTTGAAGATCTCTTTTGATCTCTAGGTGAGTCCCTCGTGGCGACTGCGGTCGCGAACTGACCGAGCCCACATTCAGGCGAACGTGGGTTCGGTGTTGATTTCATTCCGGCAAAGCATGTCTTCTTGTGGGCAGAGTCAGCGGATGGCGATTGCCGTCTGCAAAGGCTGTAGCACCGATTCAATCAGGTAGTCATCGACTAAGTTGCGGCTTAATTCCGCAAGACGTTTGAATTCCGCCGCGAAGTTTTCGTCAACGCCGAGTGAATCGTAGCGACGAACCATGAGGTAGACACTCAGGGGCTCCTCCGAGAACTCACCCGAACGAACTTGGAACGCCGTCGTCCGAGTCTCAAAACTGATCCGGCACTGGGTGCGGCAGTCCTCATCCAAAGAGAACTGGATCGCGGGCTCGTTGGAAAGTATTTTTCCCCCTGGAAAGTTGGTGAATTTTTCCAGTCCAGGGGTGATGCCAATCGCCTCTTGCAAGATTTCATTGTGGTTGCCCTTGCAGTTGAAATCGAATCCCAACATGACACTGAGCGATTCGCAATCCAGCGGACTGACCGACAATTCGTAGGGGACCATCTCCAGCACGGCGTGATGCTGCTCACAGGCATCGGCAAATGATTCTGGGTTCACCATCCCGCTACTAATTCGCTTGGGTTCCGTAGAAACCCAACGGTACGCGCCGCTGTCTTTCTCCTCCTCAAGCACGAACTCGTCCTTTTCGCGACAATAAAAGTTGGACATGTTCGGGTATCGTTTGCGAACCTGCTCAAAATAGTGCAGGACCGACTCGCGACCTTGAGGCAGTTCCATTTCGGTGGACAAGTTCATGTTGACATAGTACTCGTCACCGAAAATGCCGTACTCACTCATGTCGTCGATCCAAGGGGAAGAAGAGGGGGAGAGTGGGAGAAGGACAGTGGGGGAAAGAAGAACAAAGCCGGGTGATTGCTCCGGCGATGGGCTGCCATCATCTTAACCGGTTTGGGCAGTGCGGGGCTAGAAGCTAGCGGCTGATCGCCAGCGTGGCGGGCGATTCGTCGAGGTCCTGCTCTCCTAGACGATAGGGCAGCGTCACCCAAAACGTGCTGCCGCGGCCGAGTTCGCTCTCGAAATCAATTTCTCCACCGAGCAGGATGGAGAGTTCTTTGACGATCGAGAGCCCCAGTCCGGTGCCGGCAAACTCACGGGTCAAGCCATCGCCCTCGAGCACTTTCGTGCTCTGGCGAAACTTCTCGAAGATGATCGGCTGGTCTTCCTCAGCAATCCCCACTCCCGTATCGATCACGGACATGCGAAAGCGGCCGTCGCCCAAGTCGGCAACGCGGATCGTGATCATGCCGCCCTCAGGTGTAAATTTGATCGCGTTACTGAGCAAATTATTAATAATTTGACCTAATTTGTTGGGATCTTGATAGGCACTCGGCAGGTCTTCGGGAACATCGATGGAGAGCGAAATATTCTTATCTTCTGAGAGTGACTGGATCATGTCACATTGTGCGCTGATCAATCGCGAAATTTGGAATTCACTGAGCCGTACTTCCATTTTTCCGGCTTCGACTTTTGCCAAGTCGAGAATATCGTTGATCATTTCAAGGAGGAGGCGTCCACTTTTTTGAATATTGGTCGCATACCGCCGCTGTTTGTCCTCGAGCGAGTCAATTCCTTGGAGCACTTCGGAGAACCCGATGATGCTATTCAGGGGCGTACGCAGTTCGTGACTCATATTGGCGAGAAAGTCCGTTTTCAATCGGTTCGCTTCGTAGAGCTGCAGATTCAGCTGCGCAAACTGGTCCACCCGGGCATCGAGCTCACGGTTGACACTTTGGAGCTGAGTCTGCGTTTCGGTCAGGTGTCGGAGCATGCGATTGAAAGCGTCCGCGAGTTCGCGAAATTCATCTTCAGTATCAATCACCGCGCGTTGGTTAGTATCACCATGCGTGATGGCGTCACTGACGTCGCGTAGGTGCAATAGCGGTTGGAGCACGAGATAGCGAACGATCGCGTGTAGGACGAACAGCGTCACGGCAACGATGAGCATTGCCATCGCGACAACGGCGGCGCGGATCTGGTTGGTATCATTCAGTATTTTCTCGTCGGGCATGCTCACCCGTTTGACTCGAAAGGGCAATTCAGCGGCGCGAGTTTCCGGGTCGATTTCAGGCGACAACGCGATCGCAGCCCCGGTGGGTGTATGGCAGGCGATACAGTCTTGGGTGAGAAAGACCGGCTCATAATAGATGTAGCGTCCTTGGATCGGCCCGATGGCTTTGAATAGGGGGCGATTCCCCGGTCCGATCCGGCTCATCGCTGCATCCTCCGCGAGATTCACGGGTTTACCGAGCCCGGGTTGGTCCTCCCGCAGCCGATTCGCCATGCGGGTCCGAAACATCACCTCGAGCTCTGCGAGCAGCTGCCGCTCCGCCGGAGAACCAGGGGGCGTGGCCGGTTCCAGATTGTCGAAGGGATGCGGGTCTTCCAGGCCGAGGATGTCGAATTCAATGTCCTCACTGAGCAGTTGAGATCGCAGTGCCGAAACCTGCTGCCGTTCCAGCTCGAGCCGTGGGCTCGGGACTCCATTCTGGTAGATCGCATCGGCATGCAATAGCATCATCTCCGTCGCAGCGACGTCGCGTGCCTGTTGCTGTGTCGTCATCCGCACGAACCGGTCGGCGAGCAGCAGGACGACGCAAAAAGCACCGCACATCAACACGACCAGCGCTGAGCCGAAGAACAGCAAACATTTGCGTTCCAGGCTCATTGACGCGAATAGGCTTTGGAAAAACCGCAGCATCAGCAAAATTGGTGCGAGGGGAATGGGCCGAACGTGCGAAGCAGTTATCAGGTGCAGTCGTCCTAGTTTGACTGAAACTCGCCACCGTGACGAGACGAATCCACCCAATAGTTGCTTTTCCCACCACCGGGAACTTTTGCCGACATGCTCCGGTCTTCCTCACTCTCACATTCGCACTGAAAAATAATGCTTGTTTCGCCGCGGGCTGACAATTAACATTACCTGCGTATTGTCACGGAAGACTGTGAAGAAATTGCCCACGCGGCTCAACATAACTGAATCTGTCCCCGCTTTGACCTCTGTAAAACCCTCCGAGACAATGATGAAGCGTTCAATTCGCCACTCCCTGCGATGGAGCCTCGTGGTAACCTTGGCCACCTTTCTAGGTACCGGCCCCGTTGCTGCAGGCTGGCTGCATCGTCACCTGCATGGCTGTCCAGCCGAGCCCGTGTGCGCGCCCGCCCCCACCTGCTGTGAACCCCAGCCCGAGCCGGTTTGCTGTGGCGAACCCGTGTATTCGCCTCCCGTCGTGGACTGCTGCGAGCCCGCGCCCTGCTGTGGTGACGAAATTGTCACTGACGCGTCCTCGGCTGTTGATTCATCGGTGTGGGGTGAAACCGTCCTCCAAGAATCAGATGCCGAGATTGTAGCGCCGCCCGCTGCAGATACGCAGCAGGTCCACGAGCACGAGCACGACGCGGAAAACACGGATCATTCGGACGACACCCCTCCGGATCCCACATCCGTCTCAGATCCTGTCGCGATCGAACAAGATGATGCGAGCGACACAGCGGACACGCGTGATCAGGACAGTTCGTCAGCTGCGGAAGTCGAGCCAGCTGAACCGGCGACTATGCCGGAGCCTGAAGTGGTGCCTGAACCAATCGCGGACGAGTCCGCCGATGACCTGTTTAGCGGTGCGAGCGATTCGGAAATGAATTTGCCTGCCGATCCTGAGCCGGTCATTCCTGAGCCGGCCGTTCCGGAACCGGTGAGCCCGCCAGCAGAGCCTGCAGTGGACGATCTCTTTGGTGGAACGAATGAAGCCGAGATGACCGAACCGGCTCTCGACGCGCTTCCACCGGCGACCGAACCGACCGAGTCGGAGTCTATCGATGATCTGTTCGGTGCTCCTGCCGACGCGCTTGCCCCGCCTGCGGAAAGCCCCGCGGCACCAGCGGAAGCTGAAAGCGGGGATGATCTGTTCGGCGGCGATGCGGATGCCTTTGCACCGGATCCAGCGATGCCTGCGGAGGATTTACCAGCAACGGGTGACGATCTTTTCGGTGATCCTTCCGGATTCGACTCCCTTCCCGCAGAAGATTCATCAGGCGGTATCGACGATTTGTTCAGCGATCCCGCTGGGCAGCCTGACATGACCGAACCGGCCTTGCCAGAGACGCCCGCTGAAGGCGTCGATGATTTGTTCAGCGAACCACCAGCAGATGATTCGAGCGAAGGCGCCCTCGATGATTTGTTCTCGCTGTGGAACGCCGATGCGGATGCTGGCGAGCAGAACGCTGCGAGTGACCTCGTCGAGGCTTTCGAAGCTCAACCAGAAGCGCAACAAACCGCGGTTGTTCCTCAGTCGGCCGATACGTTGATCGGACTGGACAACACCGAATCGCGTACTTGGGTTGATAATACTGGCGGTTTCCGTACCGAAGGTCGTTTGATCAAGATCGGCGACGATCATGTCAAACTGCTCAAGAACAACGGCAAGACCTGCACTGTTCCCAAAAGCCGACTGAGCGATGCAGACAGTGATTATGTTCAGTCGATTGCTCACCGAGTCGCTTTGTTCGTGATGGCCACGCCAGGCCGGTAATGACCCCCGACGGGCAACTGTTCTACGGCAGCGTGGGTTCCACCCCTCGCTAGCCGTCTTCGATCACCCCGCAGCGGCACGTCGTAGAGGCACCCCGCAGCGGCACGTCGCTCGCACAGGCGTGCCGGGTGGGTTGATGCCGACACCTCGCTCGCGGTGGCGGAAACAAACGTTGCTCGTCGCCCCAGCGGGAGCGATGAGTGAATTTGCGGGGCGGGGATTTGCGGGGCGGGGATTTGCGGGGCGGGGATTTGCGGGGCGGGGAATTTGCGGGCTGTTGAATTGGCAGGCGTTGAGTGGCGGTTTAACTGGGGCACCCAGATTTCCGCACTGTGCCGGACCCTCTTTTAGGAAGCCTCCAGTTCTGACGACGCGTCCGACCGATAAGCCCTGAAGGCTCATGGCTCGACCTTCCCCGAGCATGAGCGGGAGGATTGAATGCGGGTCGGAGAGTACCAGCGGTTGACATGCATGCCCACCCACACCTCATTCGGCGGGCACGTTTCTTATCTCGGGCTCCGAACCGCTCCCTGCTTCGTTAGCATTTTCCGCCTCGCTGTTGCCTTGCCCCCCCTGGGCTCCCGTCAGCTGGTAGCACTTGCCAATGGCTTGACGAGCATAGTCAACGGATTCGGCCAGGACGCGCGCGGCCTCTTGGCTGGCATGGAACCCTTTACTGTTTTCGCTGGAGATGTAATCAAGTCGCCACATCGCTTTGCGCTGTAAGTCTCGGATTGGCTTGAGTTGTTCTTCGGTAGCCCCTGCATCCTGTGCTGCCATGATCGCATCGAACATCTCCATGGAGGCCGCAGCAGCTCGTTCGATCAACCCACGGGTTCGATCTTGGATCACATCGACACGATTCTTGAGTTCTTGCTCGGGGAAATGGTGACAGGTTTGACACGCTTTATTGATGTTATCCATGGGGCTGCGGACCCAGTGACTGCTGACTTTGGTCGCGCCCACTTTTTCGTAGGGCATGTGGCAGTCGCTACAACTCACTCCGGATCGAGCGTGGATTCCTTGGCTCCAAAGCTCAAACTCGGGATGCTGGGCCTTGAAGACCTTCGTGCCAGTTTCCTTGTGGATGTAATCGTAGAATTTGCCGCCCTCGGTACCGTCAGCGCCCTCTGGGAATGTCGTTTCATCCCATTCCTGCTCGAGATCTTCGACTTTTAAGCCGTTACTCCAGGGATAGGTAAGCGTCATTTTGTTGGCACAGTAATATTCGACGTGGCATTGTCCGCAAACGAACGAGCGTAGTTCCTGCCGCGTGGCGTGCACGTTGGGATCGTAATCCCCTGCGGCACCATCGTCCCGCCATTTCTGAATACTGGGCAGGTGGGGCACGGGATCGTCGCTCTTAGCCAGTTTGTCGATCCCGAGGATGAAGCCGGGGCGGGTAACTCGGATCGCCATGGTGTCAGGATCATGGCAATCGATGCATGCGACCGGGTGTGCATTTCCGAGATGGGGATCGCCGTCCGCGGACTGAATGACTCCATCGGGCGTCTTTTCGAGTTCCGACAGGACATCTTCGTAGTTGCGTTGGCTCACCGCCGCAAATCCGGTCATCACAGCTTCTTGATTGAACTCCTCGCTGAGAGATGCCTCCGTCACCTCCTGCCCGGTAGATTCCATCCCAATACGGCGATAGGTAGGAATGATGGACGCATGACAATGCAAACAGGCGCCCGCCTGTTGGACTTCGGTCACTCGTGGACTGACCTCTTGATCACTCAGCATGTGTGCGTGACCACGAGCTTCGCGATATTCGATGCTGAACGCATAGCCGGCGAACAGTCTTTTCAGCCATGGGTGCTCCTCAAGCTTACTCGGCGGTAATGCGTGATTGCCACCGTAGTCCGTGTAGTCGTCATCAACCGTTTTCAGATAGTCCTCATACTGTTGAGGAAAATTCAGGCCCCATGGTTTAGGATCGGTGCTGACTTCGTTGACCTCGACCACTTTCACAAATGGAGTGCGTGCTTCTTGCTTACGCTCGAAAATATTGACCAATAGCAGCACCACGCCCACGGTTGCCAAAGCAACCAGACCGGTCAGTAGCGCGAGCCACCCGAAACCGCGTTTTTGATCTGTACTCATCGAACAAACTCTGAGGTGAAAGTGTGAAAAGACTGACGAGTTGACTCACTACCGAGTGGCATGCCCAACACTGGAATGGCAGTGCACGCACGACTGCATGTCTTCGCCGGGTACCGCTGGCAGGAGGGCATGGACAAAGTCCTTATGGCACGAAATGCACGCATTTTGAGTCACTCGCTTATTTCTTGGTTTGATCTGGATGGGATCTTTAAAATTTCCCATCGTGAAGGCGAGTGAGTGGAAAAATCCATTGTCGGCCTTCGTCACCAACTTACCTAATAAGTAGTGCGGCAGGTGGCAATCGTTGCACACCGCGACCGCATGATGCGAACTTTGCTGCCACGAATCCATATGTCCCTGCATGACGTGACAGTTCACGCAGGTCTTTGGGTCGTTACTCAGGTAGCTGGCACCGCGACCGTAGCCAAATGTGAAAACGCCCAATCCTGTCAAGATACCGATGCAGATGGAAAAGATAATCGCACCCTTGCTGACGCGACGTGGCGGTGCCACATCCACTAGCGAAGCGTTCGATTTCGCTGGTTGCCCCACGGGCTCATTTTCCGACATGGGATGCTTCCGGACAGGAGATAAGATTGCCGCACTTTATGGGATGAATCAGACCGCTTCCAGACCAGGGATCTCAAATCCAGGACGATCATCATCCTTTATCAATGAATTGGCCGCGTCAGCAAAATCCCCGGTAAATCGCTCTGTTGTCGGATCAAACGTCAGGTGCTTGCCCAACTGGTACTGAGTGCTGCCATCGGAGATCCCAACTCCATCACGCATGATCGCGTGCAGTCTACCGAAGTGGTCCTCCGCATCGGCATTACCTAAGAGCTTACCGGCATCGGCATTGAAGGGCGTGGGCTCACCGAGACGGTAGGAGTTGTTCATTAAGTGTCCCAATACGCATCCGTAGTGAGCATCCATCACATTGCCATTTGCCATGCTGGGGTCAGCTGCCCGCACGGCACTGATAAATGAATTCCAATTTCCGCCGGGCGTGACATGCCCCGGCGATAACTTCAGCTTCTCAGCTTGTTTCGCACCGGGGCGACGAATCTGATAGTTACCCTCACCCGTAATCACACTGCCATCTTCGAGATAGTATTCGTTGAAGACCTGGTTTTGGTATCCCTTGTAATTCACATTACGAACGTTGAAGAACACCATCTGCCCATTGGGGTACTCGGCGAACGAGAACATGGTATTGGGGGTTTCCCCTTGGTCGTCCCACGCAAAACGGCCACCGATGGACATCGCACGAACTGGGTGCGTTTGGTCATCGTCAATCGCCCAGCGGGCGACATCGAGTTGATGGGTGCCCTGATTATTAAGGTCGCCATTGCCGGTTTCCCAAAACCAATGCCAATTGTAGGGATGGTAATTGCCGTGGTATTGGTCAATGACGGCTGGCCCCTTCCAAAGATCCCAGTTCAAGTCCGCCGGCGGCCTGCCGGCGGGTTTGGTACCAATTCCCGAGCGAGGTTTGCAACAATAGCCGTAGGCGATCTTCAACCGAGGCAACTCGCCGGATTTCAATGCTTCGTGCAGTCCCGCGATGCCCGCACTGCTTCGACGCTGAGTTCCGTGTTGTACGACAACGCCGTACTTTTTCTGCGCTTCGACGGCGACCCGACCCTCGGCCACGTCATGGCTCATAGGTTTCTCGACATAGACGTGCTTGCCAGCTTGCGCTGCTTTAATGGTGATCAGAGAGTGCCAGTGATTGGGGGTTGCCACTGAGATCGCGTCAAGATTCTTGTCGTCGAGGGCCTCGCGAAAGTCAGCAACGCCGGCGGTTGCGAGTTTGCCTTCGGACCGCTTTTCCAAGCCTCGCAGCCGACTCTGCAGGACGTTCGCGGCAGGATCGATCACATAAGCAATCTCAACGTTCTCAGCTTTCGACCATCCGTCGATGTGGCTCTGTCCACGACCACTTAAACCTGCCACGGCAATCCGCACACGATCGTTGGCACCTCGAATTCCTGCGGTGGCCTTGGTGCCCATGATGATGAGCGACCCGCCCACCGTAGAGGTTGTCTTCAGGAACTGGCGACGGGTGGAGCGTGCTGGGGGAGAAATTGCCATGAGCTAATCTTCCATAGTCAGGTGGGAATGGTGGATGGGTTCTTTGTGGCAGCGGCAACCAAGGAATCCAAACCGTAGCGACGTTCGCGATGACGTGGAATCGAGTCTGAGGCGAAAGTCGCTAGCGTTTGATTGATGCATTTCGTTGGTTCGCTGACGGTCAGTGTACCACAGCGAATTAGCGATCGTGGCGCTCGAATATCTTTCGACACCGCTCGGCCATTCAGAAAGAATCCAGCGCACCCGTGAATTTGTGAGCGACTATCTCTGGTTCCAACCCATCGATTGACGGCAATCGCATTGCCTGCTGGCAACGCTGTCACGTCGCGTCATCGATCTTGAAAAGTTTCCACTGCTAAATCAAATCGTACTCCTTCCACCACTTCATCCGATGAAACCTAAGTGTAGGTTTTGAGTTATCACTTCGCTGGCAACGATCGGACTCGCCAGTGGGCAGGTCGTTCATTTGCCCCATACCAACGAAGTCTTGCTGTTTCGTACCACCTAGAATCGAAGGTTGACGTCTTCGTGCGGCAAGGTCGTGGCGTTGACGAACGTTACACCGTCAGTTGGCCAGATTTGGTTCTTGAGGGAATAGCCTGATCGCGAAAATGGCTAACCAATGATTTCATCGACGATGCGCCCGTGGACATCAGTCAATCGAAAATCGCGGCCGGCATGCTCGAATGTCAGACGTTTATGATCCAGCCCAAGTTGATGCAAGAGTGTCGCGTGCAGATCGTGCATGTGGACGCGTCCCTCGACGCCTTGGAACCCGAACTCATCGGTGGCCCCGTGAGAGTATCCGGATTGAAACCCACCCCCGGCGAGCCACACGGTGAAACCGCGTGGATTGTGGTCGCGTCCCGTGCCGTTGTCCTGCGCATAAGGCGTGCGACCAAATTCACTGCCCCACCACACGATGGTATCATCCAACAATCCACGTTGTTTTAAATCTTGGAGCAGGGCGGCAACCGGCTGGTCGACGGCCCGGGCATGGTCGGCGTGTTTGGGCAAATTGGAATGTTGGTCCCAGGCGGGATTAGCAGAGTTATCGCCATAGTTGACTTGAATAAATCGCACTCCGGCCTCACTCAGGCGGCGGGCCAACAGGCAACGTTCGCCGTAGCGTTTGGTGTGAGGATCGTTCAGACCGTACATCTCGTGTGTCTGACTCGACTCGGTCGAGAGATCCAAAACTTCGGGAGCCACGCCTTGCATTCTCCACGCGAGTTCGTGGGACTCAATCGCGGCTTCCAATTCTACGTCTTGAGAGCCCCGACGCTGCAACTGCAGCGAGTTGAGTTCTCGCAACAGTTCAAACTGTTCTCGCTGCTTTCCCATCGCCATGTCCGCCCGAGTCAGGCTGTCGATGGACAACGTTCCTCCGCCTGCATTTCCCAACGCAGTGCCCTGAAACTGGGGAGGGAGGAATGCACTGCCGTAGTTTCTCGCTCCACCGTTGCCCACCGAGGGTGCGATCGAGACGAAACCGGGCAAGTTCCGGTTCTCGCTGCCCAGACCGTACATCAGCCACGATCCAAACGAAGGGCGAATGAAATTGGTCGCACCACAATGCAAAAACAGCGTCGCGGGACCGTGCGCGACGCCCTCGGTATGCATGGCGTGCAACATGCACATCTCGTCAATGTGCCGCGACATATTGGGGAACAGGTCTGACGCCCAGCGGCCGGACTCGCCGTAGCGGCGGAAAGTCCACGGTGAATGCATCAATCGATGCTCAGTCGCGCGTCCAGTCTTCGCTAGTTGGCGAGAATCATCGAAGGTGAGTCGTTCGCCGTTGCGTTGCGCCAACAGGGGCTTGTAATCAAACGAGTCCACCTGACTGACGCCACCCTGCATGAACAGAAAGATGATTCGCTTGGCGCGAGGCTTCTGATGGGTTGCCGGGGCGATTCCTAGGGCTGGGGCCGAACCGATTGGTGATGATTCGGCGAACAACGCTTGAGCAGCGAGTGCGCCGAAGCCGCAAGCCGTATGCTGGAGCATCTGTCGACGGCCAACGATGGGAACGTCCATGGTGGATTCCTATTCGAGATATCGAAAATCGAGCGAGGCGAACATCGCGTGGATCAGTGAATTCAGACGATCATTCTCTTGGGATGCCATCCCATCCTGCCAGAACTTAGTACATGCAGCGACTTCATCAGAAGTTGGTGACCGATTGAAACAATCGCGATAGAGGGTTTCAATTACCGTCCGGTGACCATACTGTTCGTCCAGCTTGCGATATTGATCCGCAGTGGCGGAGACGCGTTCGACAACCCAGGGATGGTTCATCAGGACGAGTGCTTGCGTCGCCACAGTACTCCGTGAGCGCTGTCCAACGGATACACTCGGGTCGGCAAAATCAAACGCTTCGAATAGCTCCGGCAATGAATTTCGAAACACCGGTTGATAGAGACTTCGACGCGTCGATTGGTGCCGGTAGTTGTAATCCGCATTGGTGCCCGGGCGAACCAATGAACCGCCTTGCGCCTTGTCCAGTTCGCCACTGATCAACAGCATCGCATCGCGCAGTTGTTCTGCTGAAAGTCGGCGTGTCTGCCCACACCAGTACAGCCTGTTGGCAGGGTCGCTCTGCTCTTGCATGTCATCGGGAGCGCGAGAGCGACGCTGGTATGCATCCGAATGCACAATGATGCGGACTAAATGCTTGGTCGACCAACCGCTGCGAATCAATTCCGACGCCAACCAATCTAAAAGTTCTGGATGGCTCGGCGTCGTTCCGGTGGTGCCAAAATTATTGACTGTCGAGACAATGCCTCTCCCCATCAGCCAGCTCCAAATGCGATTGGCATAGACTCGAGCCGTCAAGGGGTTCTGTGATGAACTGAGCCAGTGCGCAAGTTCGGTTCGGCCGCTTGATTGCGAAGAGATGGAGGGGCTCTTCCCCACAGCGCTGAGCACGCCGCGTGGCACAATCTCCCCCAAATTGTGAACATCGCCGCGAAGATGGACTGCAATGTCGCGAGGCGGCTGCGTCTGCTTGAGCGTCAGGTAGCGAGGTCGCTTATTGATGTCTGCCTTTAACTGAGTCTGCTCACGTGTCAGCTCCAGAATCTCTTGCTGGGCCTGAACTGTGGCGATATGTTCTTTTGACGACTCAGTCGGGACCTTGGTTTTCGCGACCGTCGACGCTACTGCCGCTAGAGTTTCGACGGGCAGAAATTGGACTGCGTCAGCAATTACATGGCCATCCGCACGGTCGTTGCTGACGAGTACGACGGCCTGCCCATCTTGCTCGAATCGATAGGTCCCCAGTGAGATCCATGCATCGTCTTCGGGAGGGGCCTTCCGCTGGTCAATTCGCAGCTTTGCTTCCCCATCAGCACTAGAAACACCAATCAACGCGTTGCTGGCGCGGTTCCCACTAGCCGTGTAAGCCAACCGCACCACATAGTCTCCGGGCGGTAGTGGCGGCGGTTCGAACGTTGCCGTTTTTTTACCGCGGTCGATCGCGCCGTCGTGCAGGTAGCTGCTGCCGACGAAACGCCCCGCGTGCATTGATTCCGTCCACTCACCGACCAGCGTGGCGTCGCGGTTGTCCACAACAACTCCTGGCAGCTCTGCCACTGGGATACTTCGCTGCTTCACGACGGAGTCAGCTTTCACGCTCTTCTTTAGTGCCGCGAGCTTCCGTTCTGTCGCTTGGAGCCGTGTGGCCAACTGATCAAAATGAGCGGTGTCGGTCTCGGAGAGCGGCAGCGGCAGCTCCACCCAGCGGGATACATTTGAGTGCTCCAGGGCAACGGCAGAACTCATGATTCCCGCAAGCGCGTAGTAGTCTCGCGTCGGAATGGGATCAAACTTGTGATCGTGGCATCTCGCGCAACCAATCGTTTGTCCAAGAAACGCGCGACCAATGACTTCGAGTTGCTCATCGATATAATCCATCTCCAGCTGAGCTTTGTCCTGTTGTTCCAGGTTCGTATTGCCCAGCGTCAGGAATCCCGTCGCGATCAGCTGCAACTGGCGTTCTTTCAAGTCGCTCTGTTGAAGTAAATCGCCCGCAATCTGCTCGCGGATCATCTGGTCGAATGGCCGATCGGTGGCGAAGGAGGTCACGAGATAGTCACGGTATCGCCAGGCTTCAGGCAATACGAACCCCCGCAATGTGATCGATTCCGCGTAACGAACGACATCCATCCATTGACGCGCGAAATGCTCGCCGAAGTGAGGTGATTCGAGCAGCCGATCGACCAGTTGATCATAGCCCTCCTCGGGCACCCGATCGGCTTCGTCGGGAGGTAAACCAGTTAGGTCAAAGTATAGTCGTCGTTCCAACACACTCCGGCTCGCCGGTGGGACTGGGGCCAGACTAGCGGCGCTCAGCTCGCGGTTGATCAAGCGATCAATGACGGACACCTCATCGGTCACTGGAATTTCAATTTCCCGAATTGACTGATAAGCCCAATGATCCTGTGCATTTTCAAGTTTCAGTCCCGTGGAACGTGCGCTCACCGGTCCAGTGGCTTCTCGAGGATCCTCCGCACCGTCTCGAATCCATGTTGAGAAGTCGCGAATAACTTCTGCCGGCAATTTACCTTCGGGCGGCATTTGCAGGTCGGGGTCTTCGAAGCTAATTGCCTGTACCAGCAAACTGCGGTCGGGGTGGCCCACGTCGATGGCCATTCCCGAATCGCCACCGGTTTGCCAGCCTTCGCGTGAGTCCAGCAATAGTCCGCCACTTGCCTCGGTATCGGCCGCGTGGCACTCCGCGCAATGTTCGATCAGGACCGGACGGATACGCGTCTCGAAAAATTCCAACTTCGCGGCACCTGCAGCGGATGCCGAAAAGTCCTTTGTCTGACAGAATCCATTTCCGCTACAGAGGATCGTGCCAGCGAGGAACACCGAGGACGCAATGATGGATGGAGGGCAGGCATGCATTTTTCAGCAACGTGACGAAAGCGGTGGCGGGGCCGCTTACAACGAAGCGGTAGTGGCTCTCATGTTTGCCAAGACCCGATGTTACCGGATATGCAATGTGCATTGGAGTCATTGGCAATCGACACAGCATACTGCATCGAACGACGAAACGCAAAGAATTCGCATATCCCTCATTCCACCGCTTGCCCCACGGCGCACGCTGCCCCGCTCGCGGCGGCGCATTGCCGTCGCCAAATCACCAGTCAATTCCGAAAAACTATCAGTTTTCTCATTGTAAAGTTGATCACTGTGGCGACGCAAATGCAGACAACCGCGGCTAGTTCGGTTGCGAGCGCAAAATCACTGATCAGCCACCGGCCAAGCTGTGCACCGATCAGATAACTCATTGTCGAGATGGCAAAGAAAAGTGCGACCTCGGTGAAGCGTGAATGTCGTCCCGGAGTGAAAACCCAGAGTGCACTGAGCCAGTAGCTAAACCCATTGGCCAATACAAACGCAGCCGTCTTGTCGACGACGAATCGCCATGCCCGGACCTCGTCGCCCATGGCGGAGTCCAGGCATGGCAGCGCCCAGCTCGCCAGGAGATAAAACAAGCCGACGTCGACCAAGGCGGACATCCCACCAGCAATGCCATAGCGAATCCACTGCCGGCGTTTCAACCCAGCGATCGCAGCGACCAACGGTAGTGGTGGCGTGAGTGCCCCATCGTCTGCAACGTCCATGATTATCCTTGCTATGAATTCCTAGTAGTCAAACCACGTGCCGAAACCGAGATACGATTCGCGACGTTGAAAAAACGAGTATTGGCTGGTCGGACCGTCACCGTATTGGGCACCAAATCGCAACCGCCGCCCCGACACCGGTCCTTGAAATGACCAGCCGACCTGGACTGTCGTCGAAACGTTACCGTCAACCGCCTCCCGAAAATTCAGGTTGACAGCGGCGAACGGCGCCCCCACGCGCGGCGATCTGGCGACCGGCGTATACTCGGCGCCGGTTTGAAACTGATACCGTTTGGCTCCTCCCGACGCTCGAAAGGCATTGGCAAACTCACCGTACAAACGCAGCGTTTGGCTGGGCGCGTAGCTTCCACCAATGATCCAAGATTCCGTCACATAATTGATCCGTTGGAATGCCGGATTGCGAACGAGGTACTCATCGCCCACGTGGGAGCTGATATGGAAGTAACCAACTTTTATAGCCCAGGGCCCGTCGGCGGCGGTGATTTCGGTGCCGAATCGGTAGTCGAGGGACTCCACGTCTTCTGCATGCATGATGTCCAGCCGAGTGATCGTCGCCCCCTCGAGATCCCACTGGATGCCACTGGGGTGTTTCGCACCAGCGGTACCATATCGCAATAACCCAACGCGTCCCCCGAGCGTCGCGTCCCAAAACACTCCACCGTTATTGTCCTTGAAAATCACCGTAGAAATACGAGGCTCGTGGGGGCCTGCCAGGTATGAACGCCACAGCAAGCCATCGGGCAGCAAGTGCCATGCAAAGTCTGTGACAGCCTCGGGCACGTATTGATCCTCATTCGGACGCACACGTTGCGATACAGCCTCACTCTCCAATTCAATCTGATCGAGAGCTTGTTGATGAGCGACGAATAAACGGGGCGGCTCGTCGCCCGCAGCCTCCCAGCAGTTCGGTACCATGAATGCGATGGCCGAAACCAATCGCATCCATAGCGTCACAGTACGACACTGGGGATGAATGAACATCTAACGAATCGCCTCGTCAATGGTTCGGGCGATCGAAACCGCGATTGGGCGTTCATCTTTCTGAGCGCAAGGAAGCTCCAGAGTAGTCTGACAGTGCAAGCAAATCCGATTGGCGAAATACAAGTGCTCGTGCTCGTGCGAATCAGTGAGGGCGTGTGTCGAGGCGATCGCGGCCCGCGTACTGTCGATGTCCTCATCTGCCGCTATCACGATTAGGTCCGCCGAAGTTGCAACGAAGGCCACAAACTCGTCTCGCAGTTCCTGTGGAAAGTAAGTCACTCGACCGCGATCAATCTGCAACCGAATTCCGTGCGGTTTCTCGCCGAAGAATACGATCCGGCGTTCTGGGTATTTTCCCGCTGCGAACTTCGTCTTCACATATAACGAGCGTGTCGTAGCGATCGTTGGCAGCAGTTGCGCCGAGGCGATCGTCAATACCAGGACGGCTAAGCTTCCCGTCGCCCCCCACGCCTTCACTGACGACGCCTCGGGACAATTCCATAGCAACAGCACGACAGCCGCAACAATGACGAGTAAAAGAAGGGCAGGGATCGTTACCAATGTCATGCCGCCGATTGCCCAGTCTGCTCCGATCACGACGACACCCGTCAGCGTGAGGATGAGCGATGCTCGCTTGGGAAACGGCTTTAAGTGCGTTGTTACGCCTCCTGCCGACTGACAGCGCAAAACCGTTTTATCCAGCATCACGCCGATAATCAAAGCCAAAAATGGGATCGCAGGCAAGATGTACGTGGGCAACTTGCAACTCGCGACTGAGAAGAATAGCAGTACCCACGCGGCAGCGCAAACCAGCAACCCTAAGTCCTTCGTCCTTAGACTCCGCTTGCGATCTGCGGAGCTGAATAGGAACACGATCGCCGAAGGCAGCAACAGTGACGCTGGGAACATGCTGCCAAAGATGACCGGGACGTAAAACCAGAACGGCTGCTGGTGATTGGATCCTTCTGTAAATCGCTTGAGATTGTGCTCGAGAAAGAAGTGATCCATGAACGCAGGATTGAATCGCATCACGGCGACGTACCAAGGCACACAGATCAAAATCATTGGGATCACGAATGCCGTCCATTCCAGTATTCGTGTTCGAGTTTGATCTCCGCGTAACCAGCCATTGGCGAGCAGTGGCGGTGCACAGAGCACGAGGGCGACTGGCCCCTTCGTTAAGACACCCAAGGCACAGGCAATTCCAGAAATTATCCACCATGACCAGCGATGCTGCTGATTGCGAACGGCGATGTATCCCGTCAGAAAACATAGCGTCGTCAAGAAGGCGAGTAGCGAGTCAAGAATAAGAAAACGTCCCGCCAGCATAAACCCACCGCACAGAGCCAATGACAGACCGCCCAGCCAGGCAGCACGACTGCCCACAATATGCCGGCCCAGCCCAAACGTGATTAGGATGGTCGAGAGGGCCGAGAATACCGAAGGCAGTCGCGCTGCAATCTCATTGACACCCAATAGATGAAAACTCATTGCCGTCAACCAATACATCATCGGTGGCTTATCGAGATACGGCTGGCCGTCGAGCATGGGATTGACCCAATCTCGAGAGGCAAGCATGCCCAACGCTATCTCCGCGTAGCGAGTCTCGTCCGGCTCGATCAACGGGTAGGACAAATTTGGCAACAGCACGCACAGGGCTACAGCCATCAAGGAGAGCCACGCATAGCTCACTCGCCGACGCGACCAATGATCGTCACCTGCGGGCACCTGCATCGCCGCGGGAAACAGATCATCGTTCCACCAACTCCGCAGTCGGGACTGAGTAAGAAGAATCATATACTTACACCGGCCGATAGATGAGTCGACGAAGTAAAAACAAGGCGGCGAAAATGAAGATTGCATTGGCGATCCAAACACCCGCCGAGGGAATGCGCCCATCTTTTGCCATGTCGAGCGATAGCGCGAATATCGGATAGTAAACCAGCACGGTCGGCAAAAACACGACTCCGAACGTTGTCATTGTGTCGGAGGCCTTCATGCGGATCGCTAGCGGAATGCCTAACATCGACATTGCCAAGCATGTAAAACCGCTGGCCCATCGCCGCTGCATCTCAGTTCCGAGGCGATGGAGTCGCTGGCGGCTATGGGTGGCCCCTGCTTCTCGTTCAAGCGACTTGGCATCCATCATCCGATGAGGTCGTGAGGTCAACAAACTAAACCCGACATTGACGGCCATCGCGTGCTCACGTCGCAGGAGATCCTCACGCTGCTGCAGCGACGCCATCGGCAGACTGCGCATTGGCATGTGAGAAGGATGTGCGGTCAACAGGGTGTCCTGAGACGTGGCGGCGAGCGGTACTGTCTGCACAAACGTGTTGGGAAACTGAAACGACGCCGCGTTACCAACCGACGCGGAGCCGTCTGTAATTCGGAACTCGAGGGCTTGAGCGGTGTCTTGGTAAGTCATCTGAGCAGTGCGCGCGGTAATCGTGACCGGATCCGTATGCGGACGGTTGATTTTGATCTGAGGCTCGATGAGATCACGCCCCTCGACACCCCTCACAGTGATTGAGAAGCCACTGTGTTGAAAACTACGTTCCCGCTGGAGGACTCTGTATGCGATGCTCTCAACCGAAGACATCACGACTCGTTCGATGCCATGAAATCCCCACGTAAAAGCGACGTTAATCAATCCAACTGTGGCGACGCTCAGCACCGTCGTTAACACGATGGCCGGTAAGATTGATGGCAACAATGAAACGCCCACCGACTGCATGGTGACGAACTCATTGTCCGCAGACATCCGCCCATACACCGAGCAGACGCTGAACAGAGCCGTGCCGGGGACTGCCATCGAAAGAGCATTGGGCAGCGTGTAAGGAATCAATCGCAAAATGCTCCTCGGACCGAGGCCTTGATTCATGGCTTCTCGAACCAGACCGACTAGCAGTACCAGCATCGTGATGACTAGGAGGGACGTGAAAAACATGACTGCGATATCGAGGACGATCCGCCGCTGAATGCGTGTTAACATGGCACCCGCTGAGTTCGAATCAGGGGCGGCCGGGTGGATGCCACCATGGAAAACGTAGGAGTCTCTCGCTGGAGATTGTGTTGAATTCCAAAAACACGTGGCCGTAGACCGCAAGCACGCATGGTTATCAATTGACCCCACCCACTAAGTCGAGTGAGAGGGCGGCTCATTGAACCACCTTCTTCTTCTGTGCGATGCGGTGTGCCGCAATGGGGGCATGGACGCGGTAAATCAACGCTTGGCCACGCTGGCCGATCATGGTCAGCTCTGATCCACGGGGCAGCGCCTTATGGATCTTCTCATCGCTTACTTTCTGCTCCACGATGAGGATGCAGTTTGGGTTCTCGCGTACGAATCCTCCAAATCTGGCATCCTCCGCGTTCGCGAAATTGGAAATATTGCTGCGGTTGAGATAAAACGGTACTCCTGAAAACTCGTGTTCGAGTGTCGCGATGGCGGGCACTGTGGATACCGCCAATTGCTCGTTCAGTGGCGAAGAATTGCCAAACAGCGTCCGCGAACGGCTGTAGGATGGAACCATATGGTGCATGACCATCACCGCAAACAAGAATGCTACGACAGACGACGTAATCCATGCGAACTTCGCTTGGTGGCGATCACTGAGCAACAACAGCGATGACATCAAGAGACTGGTCCAGAACATGGCCCACAAATAGGTGCCGACCGAAACATTATGCTGGGTTAGCACCACAAAAATCACAAATCCAAACCCCGCAAGGCAGGTTGTCGCTGTGGCTGATCGGGCCGACCAGAAACGGGCAAACCAATGGTCAGTGGATTCAGAGGATTCGTGGAGTAGCTGATCCAAGTAATGTGCAAACATCAACGCCAGGGCGGGTGCGGCCGGCAGAAGATATGTCGGTAACTTGCAACTTGAGAGCGAGAAGAATGCGAATAGCCACGTACACCAAAGCAACAGAAATCCGATCAGTGGGGGGCGAGCATCCCGAAAGGTTTGTCGACGACCAAACAAAAATCGCAGGTACGGGATCGTCAAAAATGACCAGGGATGTCCCGCAATCAACAACACAGGAATGAAGTACCAAATGGGTTTGGGATGAAACTCACCCGCGAATCGCCGCACGTTATGTGTGATCAGGAATTCTTTTACGAAGCTCGCGTCGTACAGGCTGACCGAGATAAACCACGGCAGAATGATGGTAGATGCCACCGCTGCGACGATCCCATAGTGTCGCCACCTTGGTTTCGCAAACGATTCCGATAGCCAGGCCATCGCCATCACCGGCGGCAACCACAGAACGATGGCAAGCGGACCTTTGGTCATGAATGCGATCCCAACAAATGCACCCGACAGAGTCCACCAGCGGAGATCGAGCTGTCTCGTCTTAATTGCTTCGTATGCGGAAAATAGCGACAGCGAAACAAACAGCGTCAACACGCCGTCAAGTAGCAAGTAGCGGCTCGTGAATGCAAAGCCAACCGACAGCATCAGAACCACACCGGTTAATAAGCCTATACGCTTACCGAAGTTGCGTGTGCCAAACCACATCGTCGCGGCCATCGTAGACAACGCCGCCACGGCAGGCACGAGTCGGGCCGCGAACTCGCTCACTCCAAATAGTTGAAAGCTAACCGCACACAGCCAATATAGTAGCGGAGGCTTGTCGTAATACGTGTGAAAGTTCAATTGCGGCAACACCCAATTGCCTGTCGCTAGCATCTCACGGGGAATCTCGGCGTAGCGAGTTTCATCACGATCAATGAGCGGGTAACTCAAGTTCGTGAACATGAAGATTGCCGCAAGAATCAACAACGAAATTTGCAGCACAAGCGTGTAGTCCCATCCACCGGTGAGACTCGCGATTGCTCCCAGTCGCGCACCTTTGTGCTGCTTCGTTTTGTCGTTCGCTAAGGGGGCGGATGACGCGGGAAACTGAACCTGGTTCCACCAGTACCGTGCCAAACTCGCGAGGACCTTGGGGATGTGGTGGATCGACACCGTGCTCTCGCCGGCGGTGCGCGGGCGATGGGAGACGCCAACCTCAACCAAGTTGCGGCCCTGCTGCTTCGCTTGCACCAGCAGTTCGGAATTCACTAGGAACCCGCTGCCAGTGATCTGCAGGTCTTTGACGACATCACGATGGAACACCTTCAACGCGCAATCCACATCCCGCACCTCTGTGCCGAGCAACGTACGCACCATCAAGTTGTAGACACGCGAGTAGAAACATCGTAGCGGCGTGTCTTTGCGGTCAATCCGATAGCCGCAGACAACGTCATACCGCTGCGACAAGAGCATGAAGCGATCCAGTTCCGTCAGATCGAACTGGCAGTCTGCATCAGTGAAGCCCACCAAGTCCATCGACGCGGCGGCAAATCCGCTTCGCAGTGCAGCCCCATAGCCCTGATTGGGAGAGTGTCGCACAAGCTTCACCGCAGGATTTGTTTCGGCCACCCGCTGAACTAACTCTGCAGTCCCATCAATACTGCCATCGTCGACCACGATGATTTCGTAGGTGTCCGTGATGCCGCGAAGCGCCTCGTCGGCTTCTTGGATCGCCGTTGTGATTATTTCACATTCGTTCCAGGCGGGAAGAACAAGCGACAGCGAAGGGTGTTCAGATTGAGAACGGGATGTGAGCGGGTGCATCCATGCACTCCCTAGTTACGAAAGAGTTAGTAGTTTTCCAGAGAATAAACGTGACGTCTCTCACGCTGCAACCCCGAAATGCGAAATATTCAGTAGTTCGAGCAATTGCCAATCAATAAGGCTGACCCGTCATGAATCGCACTGCGAAATCCATTCATGGAGTTGCGAGCGTGCTTCGAATGACTCGTAATCGCGGACGCAAATGCCGAATGCATCGTGGCATAGGTTCGCTGACCAAGTCGGCCAGGGCGACCACTGACTGCGACTTGATGCGAGTACATTGGTCGGCAGCCAAAGCTGCTGGACCACGACAATTAGCAGTAGCAATCCCGTGGTGGCCGCCAGGCCGCGCCATCGATGGGGTTGGTCAGCGTGACCGGCTAAACGAACCAAGCGATCGCTGCGTTTCAGCAGGGCACTCTTTTGGTTTCCAAACGCTAAGGTGCCACGGGGCACCTCCACATCGGGCTTGCTTCCGCTGTACTCGGCGACCTTTGCCAGAGTTCGCAGATAAGCACTGATCTTGCCCGACGCGGTCGCGGCTACCTCGTCACAGAGGAACTCGCGGGTCAAGTCCGCGTCCCTTGCGGCGAACCACATCGCAGGATGAAACCAGAAAATAATGGAGCAGACGCCTTGGAGAAAATGCTGCATTGGATGGCTGGTTTGCAAGTGCGATACTTCATGCAGGAGCACGTGTCGCAGCGTTGCCTCATCCTCCGAGAGCAACTCTCGGGGCAGGACAATGGTGGGGCGGTGCAGTTGCCAGCAGAACGGGCCGTGAACTTTGTCCGAAACGAGCAGACGCGTACGTCGTGCGAAATCCAAGCCAAAGCGACCTCGCCACACTGCAACATCTAGTTCCACGCATTGGTCGGAGAGAAACTGACTCAGTTGGAAACTGAGCCAAAGTCGCCGAGTTATCAGCACAAAAACGCCTGTTGCCCAAATCATCAACAGGGTGGTTGCAATGGCGGTTTGGCAACGGAAGACCAATAGCATGACTTGTGCGTCACCGGAAATTGGAAAGTCAAATATGCGCCGGTGCGGCAATAGCAAGGCAGCGCCAATGAGTCCCAGCACACCCACGAAGCACAGCGTCCAAAGTCGGCATGCTGCTCGGGCATCGCCAAGCCAATGTTGCAATACAATCGTCGCCGTTACGACCACCGCGAGCTGCATGGACAGGGAACTGGCAACCTCCAGACTCTGCATCGAGTCCATTAGGCGTCTCCTAGTTCGGCTGCAGCTTTCTTGACCGCTTCAATGTCTTCCGGCGAGACAGCGGATGACTGGACAAGGCTCAATACGAGTGATCGGGCCGAGCCGCCAAATAGCTGATCCATCAGGGACTTCAGCATCCCTGCTCGCACCTGCTCTCGTGATACTCTCGGGGTGTACGTGAACGCTCGACCTCGTTTCTCGCCGCGAAGCAGGAACTGTTTCCCTTCGAGTATTTTCATTGTCGTCATCACCGTCGTGTACGCCAATTCACGGTCGACGGCATCCACAACGTCGTGGACTGTGACGCATTCCTTCGCCCACACGACGTCCATGACTTCGGCTTCGCATTTCGTTAATTCCATGTGCTGTTTCAATGCGCGTGGCATGACGTCTGGCTCTCATTTGAAAGTGATCAATCAGGTCTTATCGATTGTTGGGATCCAGGCGTATCCGCGCCCAGCGATGGTATTGGTCTAAATCAACGTGTCGCGTTACGAAACTGACGTGACCGTCGCCCCAGAGAAAGTTGGCACCATCGGGATGTCGGCTGGAAAAATCTGCCTCATCAGCCAGAGGATTGTTAATTCCCTCAAGCGCCGAACCCACAAGCCGGGCTGCCGCATCCTCACCTCGTAGGCTCACACCCAACCATGTCGAAGGTACTTGTTTCATCGTTCGCTCGCCCACCACGATCGTGTTGGACAGGCCACGCTGGAAATCGCGAAATTGGGTCGAGCGATTCTCTAGAAAACTGCCGTCGCCCAGCGGAGCCGGGATGGAATCATCCGCTTCGATCGTTCCAAACATCCCAACGTAATTGGCTGTCGGAAGCTGCACCAGCATCTCGGGCTCAGCCCCGCTCCATCGATCAGCCAACCCCTCATCGCCCCCGAACTCACTTTCGGCAAACAAACGAAAGTTGGGCTCGGCGATATCGGAGGGGCAGAGCAAGACATCCAGTGTCGTCTCGCGGGCCATCGCATGTACCGGGTCGTCAACCGTTTTGTTTACATCAACCCGGTCAGCAAGCGCAGTTTGCCCCAGATAAGGCAGCAATGCGACCGCCCATCCAGTGGCAGAGCGATTCGATGGGTCAAATCTCCATCCTGTGGGCAATCGCTGCATCGCATGATGATGGTTGTGCAACGCCAAACCGACTTCACGAAGGTGGCTTACACACTGAATCCGCCGCGCTGATTCACGAGCAGCACCTATCGCCGGCAACAGCAACGCCGCCAAGATGCCGATGATTGCAACCGCAACGAGCAACTCGAAAATCGTGAAACCGCTGTGGACGCGGCGAATGCGAATCGGTCGTTGAAATGCGTCAAGCTGGGCCATGTGAGTCCTTTCTCATGGAGAGTTTCACGCAGTATACGAAGATCTTAGTTGTTCCGCCATGCCAGCTAACGGGACAGACACGCGAGGATGCATGTCCGGGACAATCGAAGCTTCGACGCGCCACGCATCGTCGGACGTCTGACGCATCTCATCCAGGCAGCTTAGGAGCTGCGGTCTCTGACCTGCGGCCGAGTGGTGGAGGCTTCGCTCCGCGCAGACGCTTCCCTTCGACTCGAAAAATCACGCCACCGAATCTCCCAGTTGGCTCTGGGCGTGCTGCGATTAACGGGTATCCTGAGGAAATGGAACCTATTCGCGAAAACCGGCCTGCTATCACCCCTCCCGAACTATTGTCTCCAGCGGGCAGCTGGGACTGCGCCGATGCCGCTGTCGAAAACGGTGCTGATGCAATTTATTTCGGTGTCGACCGGGGCTTCAATGCCCGTTCGCGGGCAGCAAATTTTGGTTTGGGTGATTTGCCCGCATTGATGCACATGCTTCGCCGCCGGGGGGTGCGTGGATATGTCACTCTCAACACACTCGTTTTTCCTAGCGAGATGCAGTCGCTCATCGAAGTCGTCGCGGCGATCGCTGAGGCCGGGGTGGATGCGGTTCTCGTACAGGATTTCGGCGTGGCTCGAATCGTCCGTGCGATCTGCAGCGAGTTGGAAATTCACGCATCGACGCAGATGAGCTTAACCTCGGCGGAAACAATCGCCGTTGCAGCAGATCTCGGACTGACACGAGTTGTCCTCGCGCGGGAGTTGTCGATCGCGGAAATCAGCAAAATCCGCGCGGCGACGTCCATGCCGCTGGAGGCCTTCATCCATGGTGCTTTGTGCGTGGCATATTCTGGCCAATGCTTGACGAGTGAATCTCTCGGCGGGAGGAGTGCGAACCGGGGGCAGTGTGCCCAAGCCTGCCGACTGCCCTATGACCTGGTGTGTGATGGCGAGGATCAGAACCTCGGCGACGTTAGGTACTTGCTCTCGCCGCAGGATTTGGCGGGCTACGCAGCGATTCCCGATATGATTGCCGCCGGGGTGAATAGCTTGAAAATTGAGGGGCGTTTGAAGACCCCGGAATACGTTGCCAATATCACAGGGCACTACCGCCGTGCGATCGACCAAGCCGTCGCTCAAGGTGTCGTACACATGAGTGCGCAGGATCGGCAGGAAATGGAATTGTCCTTTTCGCGTGGTTTTGCCCCGGGCTGGCTGGAGGGCAACGACCACAAGCGGCTCGTGCCGGGAGTGCGAGCAGCTAAGCAGGGGATCGTACTCGGCCAAGTCGCGGATATTCGCGGAGACGAAATCCGTTTGACTCTTGCCGCCGATGTTTCCCTCGGTGATGGACTCGCAATCGCTTCGCAACCACCAACATCCCGTGATGATGCGTATGCCGGCAGCGGTTTTGCCGACAATCATCAGGGCGGGCGGATTTACTCGCTGGCACTCCACCATCGTCGGCAGAAATCTGCTGCTAGCAAGGGGGCGAACGAGAAGCTGAAGACTGCGGTGGCGGGAAGTGATGTGTGGATCGGTTTTGCACGCGACTCCATCGATTTCCTCCGCATTGAAGACGATGCAATCGTGTTCAAGAACGACGACCCCAAACTTAACAAGAAGCTGGCGGCAACGTTCGGTGGAAAGCCTCGACGCACTCGCCCCATTGATTTTCGCGTCGAGGCGAAAGTGGGCGAACCGCTGCGAATGACAGGATTTGTACCCGCGAGTCCGCATGACGAAGACAGCGAGCCCATTCACGTCGAAGTGATCTCTGACTCACCTCTCGAACCCGCGCGCAAGCATGCGATTACGCGCGAGGTGCTTATCGACAAACTCGGCAGACTTGGCGGAACGGTGTTTCATCTTGGTCGGTTGGACGCCGAGATCTCAGGCGCCCCCATCGTTCCGCTTGCGATGATCAACTCGGCTCGGCGGGAAGTCGTGGAGCAACTTGGGAAAAAGCTTGAAGAATGCCCCGTTCGCCACGTCGACGTGCAGCGAGGGCAATCGTTGATCCGGGGTATGCGAGATGATGCGAAGAGAGCGGGCGATGTCGCACCCAAACTAGCGGTACTTTGCCGAACCCTGCAACAACTCGAAACGGCGGTTGGGATGGGAGTTGATAACGTGATCGCGGACTTCCACGACGTCCGAATTCATCGTGATGCCGTGCGCATCGGTCGGGCGGCTGGTGTGTCGACCTGGATTGCCTCGATTCGAATGCAGAAACCTGGCGAGATGGGCCTGATCCGACAGATTCTGAAATATGAGCCTGACGGTGTTTTGGCGAGAAATCTAGCCGCCATCGACGCCGCCGTCACGGCACGTATTCCAACGGTGGCTGATTTCTCCCTCAATGTTGCCAACCATCGTGCGGCGGAATGGTTGATCGGGCGAGGAGTTCAGCGAGTTACCGCATCCTACGATCTCAATGCAGATCAACTCGACAGCCTCATCGCCGCGACGCCCGGCAGTTGGATCGAAGTGGTCATGCACCAACACATGCCCATGTTTCATATGGAGCACTGTGTGTTCTGCAGTGTGTTATCGCCAGGAACCAATAAAACCAATTGCGGTCGTCCCTGCGATCGACACGTGGTGCAGTTGCGGGATCGCGTTGGCAAGATGCATGTCTTGCAAGCCGATATCGCATGTCGCAACACACTCTTCAACGCCACTCCTCAAAGCGCTGCTGATGTTGTCGGATCATTGATCAACCGCCAAATCGGTTGGTTTCGAGTGGAACTGCTCGATGAGTCGGCAGCTCAAGCTGAGAAAATGGTGCGATTATATCGTCAATTACTCGACGGTCAGGTCAGCGGCCCTGACGTATGGCGAACTTTGGCAGCCGACAATCGCGTGGGCGTCACCCGAGGAACCTTGGAAGCGAAACGGAATCCGCTCGCAATACTGTGACCGCAATCGCCGATCCTCATACGCTATTGACGACCTCTGTTCCAGTTTTGTCGTAGCGTATCGAGTAGAACCGCAGCGATAATCACCGTGCCTGTTACGATTTGTTTATTTTCATCATCAACCGACATGCGGCTGAGTCCTGTTTGCAGGACTGCGATAATCAAGACACCTAACAGAGTGCTAATCGCGTTTCCGCGGCCTCCCATCAAGCTCGTGCCGCCGATCACGCACGCGGCGATGGCAGCCAATTCGATCCCAATTCCTGCACCTGGATCCGCAGCCTCCATCAACGAAGTGGGCGCCAGTCCCGCCAGAGCACACAGCACCCCACTGATCACAAATACTCCGATCGCGTAAGGCTTGGTGCGAATCCCCGACATCCGCACCGCCTCTTCATTGGTTCCGATCGCGACACAAAAGCGTCCAAAAACCGTTTGAGTGAGTAGCAGCTGTGCCGCGACTACGCTGATCAACGCAACCAGGAAAATGGGTGACAATCGCAGCGAGTCAATCGGTTCGCTGACAACAGCAATGTCACGCCCAATTGAAAGAGTGTTTGAGTCTAAGATTCGCCGCGTCGCCCCCCTGGCAATCTCCAGCATCCCCAGCGAAACGATAAACGAGGGGACGCGAAACCAAACTGAAATCGTTCCTGTTAACAATCCGCAAACGCCACCAGTCACCAGGCATGCGGGAATGGCAGCCCACAGAGGCCAGTCGTGATTGGACATCAGTGTGCCCAACACCGCCGCCGACAACGCCATCACTGACCCAACCGAGAGGTCGATCTGTCCAATCACCAACACCAACGTCATACCGACCGCAATCAATGTCAATTCAGGAATCTGATTCGCGATCAGGATCGCCGTGCTGGGCTGAAAGAAACTTTGACTTTGGAGGCTGAAGAACACGATGAGGATGACGAGCACCCCGACCAATCCGCCGTACTGAAGCATTGTGGTTTTCATGCTGTCTCGCTTGTTAGATATCCCGAAAACGCTGCTTGCATGATCGCGTCACGCGACCAATTCTCACGTAAAAACTCCGCGACCAAATTGCCGGCGGACATCACTACAATCCGGTCACACGTCTCGAGAAGTTCTTCGAGGTCACTGCTCACGATCACAATCGCTTTGCTAGCCTCCGCCAATGATTCCATCAGGTGGTAAACACGTTGTCGCGCGGCAACATCGATTCCCCGAGTAGGTTCATCGAAGAAAAAAACATTCGCGTCCTGCATCAGCCACTTCGACACCGCGACCTTCTGTTGGTTCCCGCCACTCAGCGTGCCGACCGATTGCTCGATGGATGCACATCGGATTTCCAACTGCTCCACGGTCTGCTTTGCGGCGGTCTGCTCACGGGCCTTGCAAATCCATCCAAAACGACTGAGCCTTCTCCGTAGGGAATGCGGCCTGACGACATCCCGATCAGTCATTGCCTGGCCCGCGGGGGCCTCCATCATGCAGCTACCACCGCAGCGCTCAGATTGCCCGTGGACAACGAGAGAAGCATTGACCCGAATGGCTTGAGGCAAGAGGAGGCCGTTTTGCTTGCGATCCTCGGTGACCATCGCGATGCCTGCCCTCACCGCGTCGGCGGGATGCCGGAACTGACAGGGCTGAGTTTGATCTCGTAAATAAACTTCGCCGGAGGTGCAAGGATCGGCACCAAAAATTGCTCTCAACAGCTCGGTTCTACCCGAACCGACCAGCCCAGCAATCCCCAATCGCTCGCCATCGTGAACGGAGAAGCTAACTTTCTTGACGACGTTGTCGCGGATTAAGTCAACGACCCGCAGCGCAGTGCGCTCGGTCGCGTAAGAACGGAAGTTGCTCAGATGAGAGACGCTATCATCGCCACTCATCAATTCGACCATTTCCGGAGTGCTGAGCGTCGACGTGTGACGGGTGCAGACCACCTTGCCATCTCGTAGGAATGTGACGCGATCGGCAAGCCGCGAAACCTCCTGCAATCGATGGCTGATGTAGATAACGGCGACACCTCGGTCCCTGAGTTTGTGGAGGTGCTCAAACAATCGATCTGTCTCTCGACCGCTAAGTGCAGCGGTTGGCTCGTCGAGAATCAACAATCGGCACTGTTGATCCAGAGCCGCAGCAATTTCCACCATCTGTTGGTGGCCAACTCCTAGCGAGTCAACCTTGGCATGAGTATCAATGTCCGACAGACCGAGACGGTCTAACGCCACGCGAGCCTGGTGATGTAATGAACGGCGATTGATGAATCCATAGCGGATCGGCATTCTGGTCAGCAGTAAATTCTCGGCAACCGATAACGATCCAATCAGGTTCAATTCCTGCTGTACAATTTGGATTCCACGCGTTTCGGCGGCCTGCTTGTCCCGGGGAACATACTCCAGGCCATCGAACTGCATCGCCCCGCCGGATGCTGCAGTTAGCCCGGAGATAATTTTACAGAGCGTGCTCTTTCCAGCACCATTGGCTCCCAGCAGCGCGTGAATTTCACCAGCGGCGATTCCAAGGTGCACGTCGTCCAATACCGTCACGGCCCCATACCGTTTGATGAGCCGATCGACAACGAGCAGAGGTGGTGGTGGATCCATATATTCGGTTGCTGAGTGTTCCTTCAGCCCAGTGTTACCAAGGGACCAGATTTTAGGGGCCAAATTCTAGAGGGCAGGTGCTAGTAGCCTCTGTCCAAAGTGAACAGTTCGCTTATGTCGATTGGCCAGTTACGGAAGTCGTGTGCCCCGTTAGAGCTCCTCGGACGCGGAATCATTCGCGAGCGACTCTGCTGTCACTAAGTCAACGGGTGTCTCAACATTCTTCAGCTCGGTCTCAGCATCGGACAGTGAGTTCAGTGCCGCTTCGATGCCAAAGACAGCCAGCTGATCACCGTGTTGGTCTGCCGTCGCCAGTATCTTCCCACCACGGATCGCCTCTTGGACAGCCGCGATGTTATCGAAGCCGACGATCAACACGTCACCTGCCCGACCGACACTCTTGGTAGCCGCGATCGCTCCCATTGCCATGCTATCGTTGGCAGCGAGGATTGCTTTGATTTCAGGGTGCTCACTCAACATGGATGAGGCGATCGTGTTCGCTTTGCTCATCTCCCACTCTGCGGACTGGCTATCGACAATCTTCATGCCCGCTTCGTTCATCGCGGTTTCGAACCCCGCCTTACGCTGCTGACCGTTTTCGGAGGTTTGCAGTCCTTCCAAAATGCAGACCGCGTCCCCGGGTGTTAACTTTCCAGCCAAATAGTCGCCGACTGCTTGGGCGCCCGCTCGATTATCTGGTCCGACGAAAGGGATACTCAGCCCCTCGCTCTTAAGCATCTTCTCATCCAGCTTATTATCAATGTTGATGACCACGATTCCGGCGGCCATTGCGCGTCGGAGTGCTGGAATCAGTGCCTTCGAATCCGCTGGCGCGATCACGATTGCATTCACTCCACTTGCGACCATCTCTTGTACCAACTCCACCTGGCGACTCAAGTCACGTTCGTCCTTGATGCCATTGACGACAAGGTCATACTGTTCGGCGTGTTCACGTTGGTGGGTGGTCGCGCCATCAGCCATGGTTGAGAAAAACTCATTCGCCAACGATTTCATAATCAGGGCGACGCGAGGCTTATTGTTTCCAGCACCTGCACCCGCGTGACCGGAGGCATCTCGATCGGTATCCCGAGCACTGCAACCACATAGCAGTACCAATATCAAAAGACCAGCTCTCATTTCTTCGTTCTCCAAAGCGTTTCAATTTCGTGGTAGGACGCCATACTCGATTGAGCACCGCGGCGGGAGGCCGCGAGGGCGCCAGCTGCATTGGCAAATCGTACGGCGTCAACGAGACAACCGTGCTCAGACCAGTGGACCGCTAGAGCGCCCGCGAATGCGTCGCCAGCTGCGGTCGAGTCCACTGCATTGATGTCGAAAGCGGGAACGACATGGTGATCGCTTCCGGTGAGCAATATCGTCCCTTTGTCACCCATTGTCACCGCAACATGCAACGCTCCTCTCGATTGCAGCGTGTGAGCTGCTGAGATCGCGGTTTCGTAAGTATCGACGGCGTGACCTACCATCGCAGCGGCCTCGGACTCATTGGGGCAGATCAAGTCGACCTGAAACAACTCCGCAGGACAATGTGTCAGTGCAGGAGCGGGGTCGAGAATCACGCGAACGCCCTCTTCCTTGGCGATCTGGATTCCTGTGAGTACCGCCTCAATAGGAATTTCCAGCTGTACTAATAACACATCACTACTAGCAATCAGCGCGCGTGCATTCTCAACTTGATCGCGGGTGATGCAAGCATTGGCACCGGCCACGACCATAATCGAGTTTTGACCGCGATCATCGACAGCAATCACTGCCAAGCCGCTTGAGGCTTCACCAGATCGTTCAATGTGTTCAGTACCGACGCGGTGCTGACGCAGGTTTTCAATCAGCCGGTCCGCAAAAGCGTCGCTGCCAACGCAGCCGATCATATCGACCTGCGCATTGACCATCGATGCCGCGACTGCTTGATTGGCCCCTTTGCCACCGCAAAACTCGTTCGACGAACTCGCCATGACGGTTTGCCCCGGGGTGGGAATCGCGGTGCAGCGGACGACCAAGTCCATGTTGATAGAACCAAGGACGACTAACTTGGGCGTTCGTACGGTCATTGTTGCGTTGGAGGCTGACTTGACAATTGAACCAACGCCTCGATGGCGCGAGATTTTTGGTGGTCGCCGATGATCAAGTATCGGTCGCGTCCATTGTCCTCTTCGGAAAAGGTAGTCCGGCCATCGTCAGCCACTGAGACTCGGCCTGGAGCGGACAAATCGAAATAGCCATGGTCGGGCCGAACTGCCTGCAGCACCGATGTCAAATCCCATGTTGGGCGATCATGTGGCGGCGGATTGTACAGAACGTATGCTTCGGCGAGCGGATGATGCGGCGCGTAGGCGTAATCCAGCTCGATGCTGGCGTGCGGGTATGGCAGGGCCAGCCCAACCTCGTATCCGCTCCACAGAATCGGCGTAGGCCACTGCGAAGCAATTATCTTTGCGGCGGGAATATCTTTCACGATATTGTATTCCCGGTGGTCGGTGGTAAACGCTCCCGCCATGATCGATAGCAGCCGCACCTTTTTCTTGACTAATGATTTCCCATCGAGGTCGCTGTGTTCGTCAGGAGATGATGCGAGCAGGTTTGCCAGATTGGTTGAGAAACCCACCTGCGCAATCACCACCGAACCGTCCTGTTGGGAAGCCAACGCTTTGCGCAGCACGGCGACAGCAGCGGGTGCCTCTTGGCCAGAAACCAAGTCGTGCGGATAGCGGAAGTCATTGTCATCACGTTCGGCGGCGAGAATATTGAACCGACCTGCGCCAGGTGTCACTCCGCTGCGGCAGACACCAATTGGAATGTCGCCGCGTCCATAAAAAGTATTGATGGCGTCAACGAAAGGAGCCGCCAGCTCATGGTCCTTTGTCGTCGTCACGGCGAGTAGCTTGCACTCGCCGCGTGACTGCAACGCATGGATCACCCCCATCGCCAGGACATCGTCGCAGTCGTTTCCGATATCGGTATCGAAGATGAACGGCACAGGACGCTGGAGCGAATCGTCGGCGCGAACAGTGATTGCCAGTATCGCTCCTATTAGGATCGCGGAAGGCGTGATAATTGTCGAAAAAACCATTCGTCTCATAATCGGGCACTTTCAATGGAGGAACGCTGAACAACAGTTACTTGAAATTGTTGAAGTGTAGGCGGTGGCATCTTCCCATCACGCAATGCGGATACGACGATCGATGCCGCTTGCTCACCCAGCTTTTGAACGTCTTGGCAAACCGTTGACAACGGGATCCGCATAAAATCAGCAAAAGGTGAGTCGTCGAAGGTCATGATTGATAGGTCATCGGGAACACTCCGTCCCAGACCGGCTGAGGCTCTCAGCGCCCCGAGTGCATTGGGAGTGCTTAACGCAAAGAATGCAGTAATCTCAGGGTGTCGCGATAGCAACCGCGTGGCAGACTCGTAGCCGGAAACCTCCGTGAAGTTATTGCCATCGACGAACTCCGAGTCGAAAGGAATGCCTACCGAATGAAGTGTCTCTCGCAGCCCCTGCAAACGCTCATCATTCGGCAAGGTACCGGGCAGACCTTGCAGCACTCCGATGTGGCGGTGCCCATTGGCCAACAACAACTCTGCAGCTAGCTGTGCACCGGTCCGATGCTGCGAAGTGACTTGCATCATCTCGCATTGAGGGAATACTCGATCGACCAACACCAACGGCAAGTTCGACTGATGAATCGCAACAAGATGCTGACACTCGACTCCGACAGGACAGACAACGAGAGCCTCGACTTGCCGTGAGACAAACTCCTGCAGCAGGTTTTGCTCACGCAGTGTGGACTCCTGGCTATCGGCAATCAAAATTGAGTACTGGTGTTGCTCGGCAGCGAGCGTAACTTCGCGGGCGATCGCGGCGAAAAACGGGTTGGCGATGTCAGGGACGACCACCCCGACCAAACCGCTACGCTGCGAGCGAAAGGCGCGTGCCGCTTGGTTAGGCCGGAAACCAAGTTCGCCCGCCACTCGTCGGACTTCCTCGGCAGTCGATCTGGAAATCCGATACTTCGCGTCCAACCCGTTGAGGGCGCGTGAGGCGGTCGAAACACTCACGCCCGCAGCCTGCGCGACGTCGCTAAGGGTGATCGTGGAGGAGGCTTCCATCGCCATGACATGGCCCGAGTGATTATTTTGCGTCATCGCTGCACAACCGTTTGTGCACGGGAATAATAGCTTCCATGCTCGCTCCTAGCAAGCTCCCCCAATCGACGCCGCAAGCCGGCAGCAGTTAAACGTACTCTGCGAATTCACATTCACTAACGGCTCGTTGGTGGCGACTGTTCCGCTCGCAACCATGGAGACACTGCCAGCTGAGTTGTGCACTCGGCTCCAAAATGAGCTTCCTGATGCGGTTCAAATGCGAGCGCATTGCGGTTCCGATCACTCGGGGCGTCAGCGAAGGTGAATGCGCGATTGAAATAGTCAAAACCACGCGTCATGATGCACAGGTTGTCCTCGCAATGAGGCAATCCGAACGCGTGGGACAATTCGTGCAGCGTTGCCCCGATCGTTGTTGAGGCCAATCCCCAGATCACACTCCGTCCATTGCTGTCATTATGGATTGCGGTAGTTGCATATGCGGAGGAGTCTTGAAAACATGAGAACGCTTGATCGAGTGAACTGGGCCAACTGAACACCGATGCACTGCCGAAGAGGCCTAGGTTGGCACCGCCCAAGGCTGTGTGAGCCAGCATCTCGCCTGACTCGGGATCTTTGCGTGTGTAGGCTGCCAAGACGACGTTCTTCGCCATGGCGTCAGGATGCTCACGGTCGATCCACTTACGCACATCATGCCACCAGGCTTGCGAGTCCAGTGCATAGTAAGCGTCTTTTGTCTGGGGTTGCGCCCAGGTATGCACCACCGGCCGAAGGTTTTCATCCCTCTCCAAACGAAATGTTTGTGGTGGCAATCCGAGCGCCATCATCCGGTCGGCTGTGAACGCCTGCATCAGCTCGGCTGCAGTCGCTAATTTTTCTTTGTAGTCTTGTGGCCCTTGTTCCGCGGGCGTCGCAAAGTCGGTCTCGCCAGTCGAATCCGTCATCCAAATCAATCGCACATAGTGGGGATTCGTCGAGGGGCGATAGTGAAGTACGAGCGTTCGGTCCCCCACAGAAATGGTGTTCTCACCCTCGTTTAATCGCACCAAGGCTTTGAACTGCTGCTCCCGCCATAGGCACGGCGCGACCGAATTTCCTACTCTGACCTGAGGGGACTGCCCGCGGCCGGAATCCCCATCGACAGTACCTCTGAGCAAAACCACGGGATGCCGAAGCGTTGCACCGCTATCGTAGTTGCAGTCCAAATCACCAGCCGAAGACGGCGTCGTGAAGACGACGAAGGCGGTGCACAGAGCGGCCAGACGTGCGAGTTTTAAAATCATTCTGATGGTCGTCCTAGGACAAGGAGGAAAGGTTTAATAGGAGCAATGATGGAAATTGGATTCAGCCAGTTGCCAGCGCGCTCAGGGGCGCGAAGAGTGGTGCCGGCTCATTTCGTTGGCGGGGCTAGCGAGAACGAGTGTTTGGACGCTCGACGATTTCGATGTCCTCGAGGATGGGATCAATCCATTGAGATTTCGTCATCGCTTGCCAACTGGGCGTGTCGAGCGAAATCTGAGCTGGCGTTCCAGGCTTCTGCTCGCCGGCACTGCGGCGATGCTGCGTCGCGATGATTGCAATCACGTCGCGTTGACGATCCCACCACATCATCGTGCCCGACGAACCACTGTGGAAAATCCAGTTCGGAAGCGCATCGTCCGCTTGCGGACCGAGGGTGAACCCGAGTCCGTAGAACGCCCCCGGTTTCTGCCGCCAATACATCCGCTCGAGAGTGATGGGGTCGACGAAGGATTCATTGCCCACAAGTCCGCGGTTGCGATGCAACAGTAGGAAACGTGCCAAGTCATCGAGGGTCGATACGATACCGCCGCCGACACTCTTGTATTCATCACGGGGTATCTGCTCGCGATCGAGCTGACGGCGAAAGTGACCGTCGCTACGCCATTGCCAATAGAAGCTTGGCATCTGCTGGCGTGTTCTCTCGTCCGGAAAGTACGTCGTGTCGAGCATGCCCAGGGGTTGGCAAAGCTCCTGCTGCAGCACTTCGTCGAGTGGTTGATCACACACCTTTTCGATCACTCGCCCCACAATGTCGTATCCAATGCCGCTATAGGCGAACGATTCCCCTGGACGGCGAGCCATCGGCATCTCGATCTCGAGTTCCACCACCTCTGCCAGCGATTTTCCTCGTCCGGTGTACACCAGCCAGGGTCGCCCGCCGTCGTCGTAGTCGGAGATGAACCCGGCAGTGTGTTTCAGGCACTCGGCGATCGTGGGCAATCGTTCGGGCTGAGCTCCCGACCCTAGACGCAACCTGCTCGCGGACGGCAGATAGCGGTCAATGGGTGAGTCTAAATCGAGATCGCCCCGCTCATCGAGAATGACCGTGAGTGTGGCGATGATGGATTTTGAAAGCGAGGCAATCCGGAACGGCGCATCCGCAGAGAACGGTCGCTCGTGGCGAAGGTGTGCGTATCCGAATCCTTTCCGAAAAATCACTTCGCCTGCATGCAAGATCAGGATTGAACCGCCCGGGACGTTGCCTTCATCGACACTCTCGAACAAATGAGATTCAAGTGATGCTCGCGATTCCGGCGAGAGGCCATGCTCTGTCCAATTACTGATGACTAAGTCCTCCCCGCTCGCGATGGAGATCAATAGAAGCAGAACAATTGGAGGCAGTACCAATAATTTCATATCGCAGTATCTGAGGAAGAAGCATTTCGTCGAAGTGAGAATGTGGAACGAGAGCCGATGATTGCGACCACACGGAACGAAGAATCAACACGTGATAGTATATCGCCTTGTTCCATCAGGCAGGAACTCGCGTGCGGCTTCGCTCGTTCCAGCTCGTTGCCGATACACTACTCACGGCGGCGCGGAAAATCGCTATCTTGGCAGGTCCCTTATTTTCCAACGGCCCTTATGTCCCAACGGAAAGAGCAAAGTGATTCATGACTAAAACGCTGTTGCTGACCCTCGCTGTACTGTGTTTGGGACTGACGTCCGCGCAGACTTCGCTCGCCGCCGAACTACACGTGATGACGTTCAATCTCTGGCATGGCGGAGAGGCGGGCGGTGAGCCGCTGGAAAAATCAATTGATGCGATTCGCCTGGCGAAAGCGGACATTGTTGGTCTTCAGGAAACGCTCGGTCGGGCCGTCGATGGCGTACGACCAGACAACGGAGCAAAAATTGCGAAGATGATGGGTTGGCACTATCTGGACCAGGGCGGCAGCACGGGGATTTTGAGCCGATTCCCAATTCTTGCCAGCACGCCCAAGAAATGGGGGGCGAAGATCGAGCTGTCCCCGGGGCGTGAGTTGATGTTTTTCAATGTGCATTTTCCTCATGCTCCCTATCAGCCTTACCAATTGCTGAGAATCCCCTACGCCAATGCCCCTTTCTTAGAGACCGAATCACAAGCGATCGATGCAGCCCAGAAGGCTCGTGGAAGCGAACTGACCAGCCTGTTGGCAGAGCTGCGCATCAGTTTCGACATGCGGGAGCCAGTGATCTTAACCGGTGACTTCAACGAGCCGTCTCATCAAGATTGGACGGAGCGGGCGGCGGCGACGAGAAAATGCCCGCTTAAAGTAGAGTTTCCGACAACTCAGCGGGTTACCGAGGTGGGAATGGTTGATGCTTGGCGAGCAATTTACCCCAACGAAGTTGTGGAGCCGGGGCTGACCTGGACGACGACCACGTCGATATCGGATCCACACGACCATCACGACCGCATCGATTTCATCTTTGTCAGCCCTCATGGGCTAACAACGATGCACGCCGCGACAGTGGGGGAACAAGGCGGCGCCGATATTGAACTTGGCGCTTGGCCATCGGATCATCGCGCCGTCGTGGCAACACTCGCTAGCGAATAAGCCTCAGCAGCGGCTGCGCTGAAATCGGACGATCGAGACCGCATCAACACTCGGCCCCTCCGGGACCAGCATATCGAGCGAAGCCTCGGTCCCGATGGTGCGAGTCACACAGCATGCTCAAGGAATTGGCGACGATCACTAATCGAAGGGGGAAACTACCCTCTGACGCGGCTCCTAGCTGGACAGCGCCACTTTGGATTAGCCGCACGGCGCTAGCCGCGGTTTTTACGAGAAAAACCGTGGCTAGCGCCAAAACGGCTAATCCGTTCGGAAACCTAGCGAATTGCGAGGGAACCCATCCAAAGTGGCGCTGTCCAGCTAGGGCAACTCGCGAATACGGAGCTTGCGAAATTGAATTGGCGAACCTTCGCTTTCTAAACAAAGATAACCTTCGGCCGGCTCGATGTTCGTCCCTCCGGAGACTTCTTCTCCGTTGACCCACAATCGAACTTCGCCATTGATCGCCCGCACATAGTATTGGTTCCAGTTGCCGTGCCCTTTCGCCAAATGTTTTCGTGGGAAGCTGCGGCTGCCATCGGGTGACAGCGGTGGAAACGGTGTCATCTTGACTCGCACGGGGAACACGTCGCCGTTGGTGCCGAACCAATCTGAATTTTGTCCGCGTGCCTTGATCATGTCCGTGTACCCATGATCCAGTATCTGGACTTCAATCCCAGCAGGCAGCCCTGGCTTACCGTCGGTGGTGAGTTTCTCGATCGATTCTGGCGTGGTCCAAACGAAGACTCCCGAGTTTCCGGCTGCTCGCTCATGCATCCACTCGACAACCAGTTCAAAGTTCTTCACGGGCTTGCTGGTTCGCAGAACACTCACGGGCTTCCCGGTGCAATGCAGCGTGCCGTCGGACCAAGACCAAGTATTTTCAGCGCTGTTGACGGCCGTGAAGTCAGATTCGACGAGAGACCGCCACCCGGGACCTGTGTCATCGACCGCGGCGCGAACGACCATGCTCGAATCGGCATCAGCGGAAGCCGCCACGTCTTCGGCGGAACGGGCTGGTGTGCAACTCCATGCCATCAAGAGAACGCCGGTCAACCAGAGCTTAATTGTCATCGATACTACTTTTAATTGAAGGATGTAATGGCGTTCGACTTGATAGCAACCAACCAAGAGCGAACAGGACGCCTGCTGCCACCATGGCTAAACCAGCATAACCATGAATGAGGATCAATTGTTGGAGCTGATCGGTCCCGGCGATGGGCAGCATCGAAAGAAACATGGTGACCGTTGTCAGGAAACCAGTTAGCAGCACCGCCCAATATCCGATCCTGAGCGACACACCTCGCTTAGTTGCGTCAAACATCGGACTCAACCAAACGATCGCAAATAGAGGCAAGATGACGACGAGCACACCGCTGGCGAACATATGGGACATCAAGCGGGCGCCGTGCAGCGGGTGCCGGCCCACCGACGTCACCAGCAAAGCCATGATGACCGTCAGCAATGCAACCGCCACCAGGATTCGAAAAATACGTTTCATGATTTTGATTCTCCCTCCGACGATAGCCGACGCGTCAACAGTCCTGCGACCGATCCGACGCCGATCAACATGATCACGAACAAAATTGCCAGCGAGATCGCCACAAGGACTTTAAAACTTGATCGGCCAGCGAAAAGCTGATTCCAACGCATTAGTTGAGCCGCGTCTAAGCCTTGAAGGCTGGCCATGGTGACTGGTTCTGCGTCAAGCGGAGCGGGCCCGAGCGGCTTGACGACCGAAGTGAAGATCTTGCCCTCGTCGGAGTGGCACTCGACGCAACCGGCTGCACCGAGCGCCCAACCGGCTGGACGCACGTTGTGAGCAATCGGCCACGACACTGGTTGAGCTGCACCAAAGTCACCCGGTAACAACTCCAGAGAGAAGTTGCCCGCTTCGTCTTCGAGGCGGCCGTAGACAGCTCCCGAGGAGACGTACACCGCTTGCTCCGCTCCCGTCTCTGTCTCGATCGCGGCGAGAGATGCACCTACCTTCTCATCAAATTTCTCCGGATCACTTGCGAGTTCTTCGATAAAGCTCTTCCGCACTCGCAGCGGCCGGCGCGTCCATTCGAAGACATCGTCTGGGTTGAGCGGCGTGATCGCATCACCCTCGAGGATGCCCCAAAAAGCTGGCCACATGATCCGCTCGGGATAAATTTTTCCGTCAGCGAGCTTACGGTAGATCGGCCCCTGGATCTGCGGTGACTCAAAGCCCGTCCGACGCTCCTTCGCACCCAGTGAATGTGCCAACGAGGTCATGATTCGGGTCGCTTCGTCGCGCGGCACTGCACCCGAGTGACATGCTGTGCAGGACAGACGCTCAAAATGCACGGGAGGCAGTCCTGCATGGAGCGGTGTGGGGGACCCCAACCGGCCGGCGCGGGACGTGATTTTCTCCGATGCCAGGCCAGAGCTTTCCTCACCTAAATGACACCCCTGGCAGGACAATGTGCTAACGGAAAAACCGTCGGCGCGTTTCTCACCTGGAAAACCGCGAACCGTGTCGTGATCGAGTCCGTTCCGGTGGCAGTCGACGCATTTCATGCCCGCTCGCAGGTGCACGTCCTCATCATGAATCCAGGCCGGCTCCATCCCGTCATCGTTGACATGCACGGTGGTATGGCACTGGTAGCAAGCATTGTTGTCGGGCTCGCGAACCAGATCAAAGAAAACTGTTCCGTCGGGTGCGAATCGCTCTGCGTCGTAACTTAACTTCGGTAACGCCGCCTGAGTCTTTTCGTCTTCTGGGTCGGCATCGTCCTTGATCCGCGAGACTCTGCCTTCGACGGTGGCGAGGTGCATGGCAGCGGTGGGTGCCCAGGCAAAGTTCTCGTCGTCGATGTGATGGCGACGTGATTCGAAATCATATTGCCCTGACGTCGCGTGGCAGACCATGCAGTCAATCTCCAGGTTGCCTGAGAAATCCCAACGCGGAGATTGCGGGATAGGCGATTCCGAGTCGTCTGTGTTTTCGGCTGTCTCTGGGGCGGGTCCGGCGGCCTGCTCTGGGGTACCAAAACCGCCGCCCGGAAAACGGGCGCCAAACTGAGAGGCCATTCGCCAGGGCGTGAGGCCAATGTCGCGAGGATCGAAGGTACTGCGCTGCGTCTCGGGCTGACTTCGGTAGGACAGGGGAAGCTGGGTTCCGGTGCGGGCGTCGTCCCAAATCCAGGGCTCGCTCGGACGCCCCTGTGTGCTCCCCAACGCGAACGCGTTGAAGTGCCAACCATGCGAGATTGTTTGCTCGTCGTGACAACGCCCGCAAGTATTTTGCGGAGAGTATGGTAGCGTCGAGTCTGCGGTGATCTTCCGGTTCGACGTGTCGTAGAGATCGATCCAGTGGACATAGCCGGCGTCCGAGTCACTGCTGGCATACCTCCGTGCCTCGGCAGCCCCCAGATTTTCTGCCATCACCGCCGCCAATACGCAGGTACAAAGGAGGGGACGGACTAGCCACAAACTCATCGGGTTACCTTCGACTCGCGGTGTACTTGGAATTGCTTACTCGTCATTCGCCGTTCAGAAAGGGCTGGCAATTGCGTTGGCATCGTAGCAGAATTGCTCCTTTCATGGGACCAACTCACCGTCTCGACAAGCTAAAAGCGTTGGTGCTCCTAAACGTGCCCTTGATCGCAGTTAAGGTGTATCGCTCGGGGCTTTTCCATGAGATGACGGAATGCCCGGAGCGGCCGTTGGTGATGGCTCCGGCGCAGGTACGTCCGATACTTCGGGCTCAGGCAAAATGACCATTCCTACATGCTCGATCAATCCCGAGGCCGATAACTCGCGAACGACTAACTCGATCTGCTCAAAACGCGACGACGCTGCCAAGCGGACACCTCCCTCACCCAGTCGTTCACGCATCAGCTCATCCAGCGTTTCCTCGGGCCTGCCATGCAGGTTGAATCCATAGAATCGCTCCACTTCACCGACCGTGATCGAGCCGCGAAGAGGAAACTCCAGCGCCGTCGGCAGGCTGGTCAATGGCTGCTGTCCGTGCGCGAACACACGATCGACCATGGTGCGGACCTGAGGGTTGAGTACGACAATGACATGGTCCCCCACTTCAATCTGAGTGCGGCCTTGCGGCGGGATGATTCGTTCATCGCGTACGATCAGGGCGACAACGACCCCGGCAGGCAAAGCCAAGTCCTTAATCATGCAGTCAGCGGCGTGACACGAATCGTCGACGAAATACTCAACAATGTCCGCTTCGACGTTTCGTAGCGAACTGATCTCCAGTGTCACCGGAGGCGGCCGTCGCGTCGGGACAACCAGCTTCAGGTACTTGGCAACCGTAGGAAGCGACCACCCTTGCACCAGCGCTGAAATGAGGACGACAAAAAACACTGTATCGAAAATGAGCGGAGCACCGGAGAGGTCCGCCAACATCGGGAATGTCGCGAGCGTGATGGGGACGGCTCCTTTCAGACCCACCCACGATAAAAACAATAGCTCGCGAGCGGAAAACCGAAACGGGGACGCGCAGGCGAACACTGCAATTGGCCGCGCGACGAACATCAGCACAGCTGAAATCATGAGTGCCTGTGGGGCCACGTCCCACAGACGACTTGGAAACGACAAGATTCCCAATGCGATAAACATCAGTATCTGACAAATCCAAGCAGCGGCATCGTGAAACAACAGGATCCCGCGGAAGAAAACGGGCCGTCGGTTGCCAATCACGATCCCCGTTAGGTACACCGCGAGAAAACCACTGCCTCCCAACGCTGCCGCCGACCCAAAGGAAACCAGTCCTAACGCGGTGGCCAAAACCGGGTACAGCCCTGCGGCGTCCAAACGAATGCGCTGCAGCATCCAAACCCCCGCGCCCCCAACGAGAACACCGGCGATGGTGCCAAAGACAATTTGGCTGACGAACAAGTTCAACAGGCCGAGCCCGAAGGGCACGGTGCCTGTAAGCACCTGGATCAGTCCAACGGTCAAGAAGATAGCCATCGGGTCGTTGGACCCACTTTCCACCTCAAGCGTCTCGGCCAGTCTGCGACGAATATTCACGCCACCGCCGCGCAGCACTGTGAAGACCACCGCCGCGTCGGTCGACCCGACGATACTGCCCAACAGCAAGCCTTCTAAGATCGATAGCTTCAGGATCCAGGCCGCCGCCAGGCCGGTAATCAACGCGGTGATGAACACACCCAACGTTGCCAACATCCCTGCGGGCTTCCAAGCCGAGCGGATCGTGTGAAAGGGTGTGCGAAGTCCGCCGTCAAACAAGATCACGCATAACGCAATGGTACCGATGCCATTCGCAATCGTGTAATTCTCAAACTCAATTCCGCCGATGCCTTCGGATCCCGCCAGCATTCCGACGAGGAGAAACAGCACCAGCACGGGCACGCCCATTCGCGACGAAAACTTGTTCGAAGCGATACCCAGCAGCAGTAGAACACCCGTGATGAGGATGCCTGTTTCAACACTTACCATTCGCAGTCCCGATCATGAGATGTAGGCACATAGCATGTCCAAGGCAACAAAAACAATCAACCTGTTGCTCCGATGTCGTCATCAATTTGGGTCTGCGTTTGAACGTTAGCTTGCAATTAACGCTTGAAACTACCGCCCCGCCAGCGATTGCTAATTTCCGTAAAATGCGAACACGTTAACGTTTTGCTACGTCTTGTCGCGGCACATGGAGCGTAACTGCACGCCCGCAGCTGCAGATCTCCCCAGGTTCCGCCCACCATCAACCGACCTACCCTGTTCGGCAGCGCGATCGGCTAGTGATCCAGCGTGAAACTCGGTAAGCTCCTCTATGGCTCGGTGTGATCGTTATCAGGAAGCCGCCCCAGACACCGGAGAGTTTCTTGGACATCCAACTCAGCACTTGGCCGTTCCAATGGCCGCCAACCAACGCGTCCATGTCCCGCCATCCCTATGCTCCGCGTTTAGCCAGCCATGATATGCATTGGCTGACAAGTTTGCAGCGAGGGTTCGGTCATACGGCCTATCTGCTCGAAGCGCGAGATGCGGGTGCGGTCGTTGGACTGCTGCCGCTCCTGTTTGTAAAAGGCCCCATCTTCGGAAAATTCTTGGTCAGTCTACCGTACGTCAACACCGGTGGTGTTTGGGCTGACTCGCTACCAGCCGCCACTGCGTTGGTAGACCGGGCTTGCGGGCTCGCTGACGAACTCGAGGTCAAGTACTTGGAGTTACGCCATGAGAAGCCCATTGAGCATCCCAGTTTCAACTTTCAACGCACCGACAAGGTGCACATGCGGCTAGCCCTGCCTGCTACCGATGAGGAGCTCGAAACATCCTTCAAGTCAAAACTGCGTAGCCAGATCAGAAAATCAGGCGAGCACGGGCTGGAGGTTTCTTTCGATGGTTTGTCGGTACTCGACGATTTCTATGCAGTGTTTGCCCATAACATGCGAGACTTAGGGACACCCGTGTTCTCGAAGCAACTGTTTCGGTCAATCATCGCCGAGTTTGGCGGTGATGCGGAGTTCTGCGTCGTCCGTCACGAAGGTCAGACGATCGCTGGCGGATTGCTGGTCCACCGTGGTGGTGTTACCGAGGTCCCCAGCGCTAGTTGCCTGCGAGCTTTCAATCGTACCAACGCGAACATGCTGATGTATCGCCATTTGTTGCAGCGAGCGATTCAACGAGGCAGCCACACGTTTGATTTTGGACGCTCCAGCGAGGGCAGTGGGACCTACAAATTCAAAGCCCAGTGGGGGGCGAGACCGTTCCCGGCCTGCTGGCAGTATTATGTCCGCACGGGCGACCCCAACGAGATGCGCCCGGATGCCGGCGGGAACCAACGCCTCATTCGGATTTGGCAACGACTGCCTGTGTGGCTGACCAAGTGCATCGGCCCGCCCATTGTCCGCGGAATTCCCTAGGCTGTCGCGTTCTCCGCAGGCCATCCCTCTCTCGACTCAGGTCATTCATCCGGTGCTCACTCAAGGGCCTAGCAAGTGCACTCTCCCGCCGGCAGCGCTACGCTGGCGTTTTCGATTCTGGGGATTGCTGTGCCTCACCCTCGCGTGCTTCTTCGCCGCGTCGTCTGCTACCGTACGAGGGTGGTTGATCACTCCGCTCTATGTTCATGATCAACAGGCGGAAGGCGAGGTCGCTTATGTGATGGCCGATGGCCCAGCGATGTGGGAACGCCTACGCGCCGCCGCCGACCTCTACCACCTCCGCCGTGTCAACCAAGTCGTGCTGCTCAATGAACAGCAATCGGCGGGATTTAACTTCGTCCGCCACCGTAGCGACAGCCGACTGCAGCGTGAAATCGATTTTTTGGAGCTGCTCGGAGTTCCCGCCGCAGATATCCAATCGATCGACGCCGACGGCGACGATTGGTTGAGCTCACGCAGTGAAGCGATGGGAGTTTTCCAAGAGTTGCCAGAGGTCAAGCGACTTGTCGTTGTCACCTCACCACCGCACACTCGTCGCAGTCGACTCTGCTTCACGCGTACCTACCCCCCTGAAACCCAGGTTTCCATCTATTCTGCCGCGTTGCCTGCTGAGAGCGCTGAAACGCACTTACCGATCTGGATCGAATACGTCAAACTGGCAATCTACTGGTTGGTTGTTTGAAATTGACTGTCATCGCTCGGCCCCAGGTCGAAACGGCAATTGAGAAACGAATATGAGACGCATACCTCAACAGCTACTCCTGGCGTTCTGCGTCGCGGCCCCACTTGCGGTAACGTACCAAGCGGCGCGCGATAGCGCAGGGGCGCAGGAGGCTGGAAACGACCCCCGAATGAAGCTCAATGACGGTATCCCGCCGGCCGCTCTGTTGACCGACCGCGGACGCGAGCTCGCCGATAGCCTTAAGAATCTTCGGAGGACCCGGGCCAACCTCGGTCCGAAGCACCCCACGCTGCCAGTTATCGAACAGGCCATTTCTGATACCGAGAAGCAGCTGCAGGCCTGGCTTCCGAACGGGACTGAAAACGAAAATCCATTTAAAACGCGAGATGCAGCACCGCGGGAGTCTAGCTTGGACGTGGGAAAGAACTCATCGCCAGCGGGGATGAATAGCACCGACCTGCGGCAACTGGTCCTTCGCCTCCATGAGAGAGTAGAAGCCTTGGAAGCGAGAGTTCAAGCCCTTGAGCGATTGCGGAACTAGCCGTTTACCACTTCCGTGGCGACACCGCTGACTGGCTTTTGCCTTTCCGTCGTAGCACTCGTTTATCAAGATACGTCCAACGAACCCGCTTACCCTCGACCTGCGCACGGTGGCGACGGCGAACCCGGTACCGTCTGCTGGAGCCCTCGTCTTCGATCTTGGGGGCTGAACGGATCAACACGATGGTTACCACCGTCGATAATGCGAAAAACATCGCCGCGCAGAGCATCCCGGTCCAGAAGAGGGTCATGGCGTACCTAACCTATTTTCGCATGCACTTGGCAATCTGCATCGTATTTTACATCGTCACTTATGCTATTACGTATCGGCTAAGCCAACACATTTTCTTGGTAAATAAAGACGGCAAGGGTAATGGGGCCGCCGCTAATGAAGGATAATGCTGCTTATGTAGCGAACCGCGTGCCGATGGTAAGCAATTATCATTGAAATAGCCATACAAGAAATGCGATCGCGGCGGCGAAAGTGATCGCACTTGCACCAACTCGCAGCGACTTGGCGCGAGTGAACCGGCTCTGGTTGATGGACACTAATCGGCCTGTTAATCGAGAGGTCAGCATCTCCGGGCAATCAAAGCCCTCGAGCACTGGCGTGGGGCTCGTTGCGGCGGTATTTGACAGAACCATTGATTTGGCGTCGGTTCTCTCGTAGTCCTCTGCACTGCCACCTCCTTCAGTCGCAACTCTTTCCGGTATGGCCCGTTCACGCGTGACTCGTTCAGCTGCTGGCAGGGTTTTGACCGACGTGCTCGCCGACGAACCATGCGACTTGCTCGTTTCGCTCGCATCGGCTCGCGATTGCAGACGCTTTCGGCGAGTTACGGACGCCTCACATTCCACGCTCGCTGGACCTAAGGAGAGCCGCATGTCGCCCACCTGATAGTATTCCTGGTTGGCTAACAACTCAAAAACGGCTGAATTTTTCATCGAATTTTCGGGGGGGTGGAGGTCGACCAGCCACAGCCGATGATTCGCACACACCAACGCGTGATCACAGGGAAGCATCTGCCGCCCCCGTGTGCGCCAAACGCTGGGATGTTGCGAGCCCAGGATGGTCACGGCGCGTGCGATCGGTTTCGTCACCGACTTTTGCTCCCACGCCATCGTCAGCCGCATGTCGCCCGGGATCTGACCTGGGCCGGGGATCAACGAGGTGTCTTGCGGCGAATTTGACCCTGCTCGCTCCAGGCTAGGTTTGGGGTGCTTCTCGAACCGCAGGCGGTAGTGTCCTAGCAGTACTTCGACATCGCAAGGAATAATTCCCCATGCTGGAAATGCTACCGCACAGAGCGGCCAGAGTTCGATGCGATCATCGAAACTGCAGGCAAAATACGCCGTCTCGAGCTCAGCCTGCACCGGCAACCGTGGATGGCAATGCGTTCCCGAACCGATCAAGGCGAACGGCAATTCTTGTTCGAATTGCAGGTTCTCCTTGGCTGTGCTCGCAAACACCCTCCATTCCGATTCTGTCCAGAACGTCATGATTCAGTGAGACCCCATTCCGGATTGGCGACGCAATCTTCTAGAATTCAGAATTGTCAAAATCACCCATCAAAGTCTCGATCGCGTCAAAACAGATTCGGCTTAGTTTCGCCCAGAATACACATTAGGCGGGCACGAGGTTGTATTTTCTGACATTGGCACAATGATTTTAAACAACTTGAGCGATTCCACATGTTTTACCTGGAATTGTGGATACAGAACAGTTTCGACCGCGTTCCAAAAGCGGTAAACCTGCGGGTTGCCCCCGCCCAACGAGTGGCTATTATTTAGCTCGCCAGAGAGAATCTTCGCCGAGTGTTCGACCTGCCAAATGGGCAATGCCTGATGGCAGATCGAGTGCCTGCTCCCTAAGATTCAAATCGCTCTGCTCCCCACCTTTTTGCAATATGGACCTGGCCTTGCTGGCCGGGACTTGGATTTCTGCCGTGGCGCAATCGAGACGACAACATCGCAAACGACATCCTGCTCGACTGGTAACTCCGTCGGGGATGAATGCATCGCGGAGTGAATCATCAAAGCTGGTAGCACCAGAGAAACTCGTGCCAATGTCATCGCTCGGCAGTACGGGTTGGTGGTTGGTGCGTTTTGTGCCGCTCTTGCTGGTGATCATTTATGCATTTTGGCCCACACTCGTGTGGGCGGAGTCGACCTGGCGTAGTGAGCCGGACTATTCACATGGCTATTTAGTCCCACTCCTGGCTGGTTTGCTGCTGGCGAATCGCAGTGAAACCTTCCCAGGCGTTCGCCGGCGGCCGAGTTACTGGGGGGTGTCATTGATAATCTTGGCTATCTTAATGCGGTTTGCTAGTCGCTTGCTCTACATGGATTTCCTCGATGGCTACGCAATTTTGCCGCTGATCGCTGGCATCGTATGGGTGATGCTGGGGCCCGCGGCGATGCGGTGGAGTCTGCCCGCAATTGGGTTTCTGTTCTTCATGATCCCGTTGCCATATCAAGCCGAGACGTTGCTGAGTTGGAAACTACAAGGGGTCGCGACGGGATTGAGCACTGCGATTTTGCGGGTTCTTGGCCAGCCTGCGGTGTCTGAAGCACACGTGATCTGGATCGCCGACCAGCGATTGATGGTCGAGCAAGCCTGCTCGGGACTGCGGATTTTTATCGGCGTTGCTGCGTTAGCTTGTTTTTGGGCGGCAAGTATCCAGCGATCTTGGTGGGATCGCCTGGTGTTGCTGCTGTCGGTCGTACCGCTGGCGATTTTTGTCAACGCAATGCGGATTGTCGCCGTAGGATTGCTGTACCAGTGGGTGGGTAGTGAAGGGAAACGGGCTTTGATTCATGACTGGACAGGGTACTGCATGATTCCAGCGGCATTTGGACTGCTGTGGTTACTGAAGTGTTACTGGCAAGCGGTCTACCGACCGGTGGAGCAGGCGACGGCGAGAGATTTTGTACATGGACTGAGCTGATCGGACGTATCGTGAACTGAGTATTTTACCATCACTGTCGGTCGATGCATTTCCGTCTGAAGGAGCCCACTGAACATGTCACATAGCCCCGACCACTCGCCTGATCGGAAACGCGCTTCTGTTTTCGCACAGCGTCAACCGGTGCGAGTGTGTTCGCTGCCCGAAGCAGCAGCGGATGTGCTGACGAGATTGACCAAGCTCCGTGGGCGTATAACATCCAGTGGCGCCGCACGCCGTCACAGCGAAGTTCGTCGCACGACCGGCGTTGCGACGACCCCAAACTCACCCATGCAAGGCCCTGCCCATCCAAGGATCGCGTTCGCTTCCGCGGGTGCGTTTACGCTTCTTAGCCTGTTCGGCTTGATGTGGCGGTTCAGGGCGCGGCGAAACATTTTATGCATCGATCGAGCGGATCGGATACAACACCGACTGCTCATTTCATCTTTATAGTGATCGAAATCCACCCGACGGTAGGAGCTCGAAGGAACCAACAGTATATGTCTCATAATCATAACAATTTGGGTGGCCATGCCAGCGTCCCAGGCACACAGGGCAGAACGTTGCCAGCACCTTCCGGAGACGCTGCGGCAAAAGCGTTTGATCCTTGGATATTATGGGTAACATTTCGTCGTTGTTGGCCGTGGGCGATTCCCTTGGGAGCGGCCCTTGCTGGCATTGCTGCGTTCGTCGTCATCCGAGGTTTCGTTCCCCGTTACCAAGCATCTTATCTTCTCGAAGCCAACGAAGACTTCGTGGTTTTCAAAGGCGTGATGCCCGTGATGGAGAATATGGCTCGTACGGAAAAGAATCTGTTTACCAATCCAATCGTGCTTGACCCGGTATTGGCAGACCCCAGCCTGCGGACTGCTCCCAGTCTATCCAACCCCGAAACTGCCGAAGCGAACTTACGCAAGAACCTGTCCATTGGCAGTGGCGGAACGGATTCGCGACTGGTTGTCAGTTATACCGACACTGATCGCGAGGCGGCGGCACAGGTCTGCAATGCGATCGTCGAATCTTACCTGCGGCAGCGAGATTCATTCGACAATACGCGTGTGAATAATCTCGAACGCTGGCTCGATCCCGAGATTCAGCGTTGGGAGCAAGAAGTTGATGAGCGGCGTAAGCGTGTGCAGTTGCTCAAACAAAAATCGTTTGGTTACGCTCCAGGGCAATCGATCGGTCGAAGTGACTCCGAAGCGCACGCGACCCGCATGTCGGAACTTCGGTCACAGGTGGGGGACCTGAAAATTAAACTGGCTTTGTTCGACGTGATGGCAGCTGAGTTGCCCGCATTAGAAGTCGGCGGTTCAAAAGTGCCTGACCCCGCGCCAGCTGCCGCGGTAGAGATCCAGAAGGCAACCGTCAGTGAGCGAGAAATCGAAAACGCGATCGACGGTGACGCCAAGGTAAAGGCGGCCAGAGCGGTGGTGGATCGATACAACGCTGTTGTGCTGGATCTCGAAATTCAGGACATGGTTCGGATCAGTAAAGATTACTATCTCGACATGAAGCAGAACCTGGAGGATGCGAAAGACACGTTGAAACAGGAACGAGACTCCGCCCGCACCCGCGTTACCAAGGAGCTCGAACGGATCGTTGATGAGGATTATCGGCAACGCAAAGCGGTCGCGGAGCGCACCCTCGAGTGGCAGCAGGAACAGCAGAAGCGGCAGCTGGCTCTTACTGAGCAGGAGCGGAAACTTGAAGAAACAAAAAACCGAGAGGCCCAACTCAAGGAACGGGAACGTAGCCGCAAGGAGATGGTTGCGGAATTGAACGTTGTGCAGTCGGAATACGACGAAGAACGAGAGAGGCTGGAACAGTATGGAGGAATGACAGCCGAATTGGAATTCGCTGAAGATGAGCAGGCGGTTGCCTCGGATGTGTTGACGAAGCTACGTGGACGCGTCGCCGCCATTCGGACCGAACGGCGTCAAGACGGTGCCGTGCGCACGCTTGCCGCCGCAACGCCACCGAGGGCGCCCGTGGAAGCAGTGCCCTACAAGAAGCTAGCGTTGGCCTCCGCCGGTGCCTTTGTTATCCCGTTCCTGATTGGGTTGCTTTGGGAGTTCAAGGTACAGCGTCTTACCGACGCTGAGACGCACGACAAAACGGGGCTTTTGGCGCCTGTTTTGGGCGAGGTGTCTCGACTGCCCGCGGGCTCGGGTTCTCAAAAGGCACGAAGAGTTTTTGAAGAGAGTATCGACTCGCTCCGCTCGAACCTATTCTTGTCGGTCGATACCCGCCACATCCGCTCAATCGCGGTGGTCAGTAGCATGTCAGGCGAGGGCAAAAGCAGTGTCGCCTCCCAGTTGGCGCTCTCGATGGCAAAGTCCACCGGTGAAACAGTGCTGTTGGTCGACGGTGATTTGCGACGCCCAGATCAACATGAAATATTTGGGATCGAGATGGGGCCGGGTTTCACCGGAGTTTTGGCTGGGAAGTCGACCCTTGACGGGGCCGTTAATTCATCTCTCGGCCGTTTGATTCATATCTTGCCCGCTGGGCAGTTGTCGGCGAGTCCCCACCGCTTAGTTAGCCCCACGAGTATCAAGTCATTCGTTGATGATGCATTGTTGACATACCGTTACGTCGTGATCGACACCGCTCCGGTGCTGGCGGCTGGGGAATCACTCGCAATTGCTTCTGCCGTGGACGCGACGTTGATTTGTGTGATGCGAGATGTGAGCTTGAAAGAAAACGTCTTGCGCACCACACGTCGGCTGCAAGCAGCTGGCGCCTCGGTTGCAGGCACCGTTTTTTCAGGTGTCTCCGCTCGCCAATATGGATATCGTTACGGCAATTACCACTACGCGTTGCCGGACACGATGGCGACGTAGCGTTCCCAAAGAATCGCGTTTGCGACAAGGATATCTGCTAGTCTTGCCAGCCGGTTATCATCGTTCCAATTCATGATGAGATAAATCGATTTGGAGCTCGATCGGCAGTCGAGCGCGCCGGTGCATTTTCATTTTTTTATGCCAACGCCTCTGACGGCCTACTTCCCACCTCAGCACCGCTGAATCGTAATCATTTTAATGACACACTCTGACACGAATCGAAGCGTTGACGACGACAACGGTGTTTCTCCCGGCAGTGAGCCTTCGTCGACAACTTCCAACCTTGCGGGATCCCATGTCTCCAAGGACCTTCCCGAAGTGCCGCGGAGCATCGGCAATGGCGCCCAATCGGCAACACTGGCGCGTCGCTATCGCTGGAAATGGAATGGCAAGCTACTGCTGATCACCGGGGTGGTGGTGGTGACGCTGCTGATAGCAGCAATCGGTTCGTATTACTACCATTCTGCAACCACTGCCTCGACGTTCATGGAGCTTGCAAAGAACGCCGAGAAGCAACAAGACTTTGAGGATCAGGCTAAATGGCTGCGGAGGTATGCTCTGCTTGCACCCGATGACGTCGATGCGATTTATCAAATGGCCATCGCCGCCGACAAAGCCGCAGACAAAGCGGACAGAGCGTCCCGCGGTCAACGGATTGACGCTGCTCGCCAAGCATTGAGTGGCGGAATCGGCCAGATTGGGAGCAAGGACCCTAGTAAAGTGACTGACCTGCGTGTGCGCCTCATCGCGAGATTGATACAGCTGGGTGGTCCGTGGAATCGTGAAGCTGAACGGCAGATCTCGGAACTCAATGCTCCCGAGAACGACCCGCAGGCAATGACCTCGCTCGCGCTCGCCTTGGCAGGCGAGATCGCAGACGGTAGCTATTCCACTCGAGACCCCCAGTCTGTCGCCAGAGTTGAGAATTATTGGGGATGGCTGGCCAATCAGCCGGCGACGTTTGTGGTTGGATCCGCCCTCCAGCAAAACCCGCGAAATCTGGATCTGATCACGCACTTTCTGTTCACGCGAACTGACAATGCGGAACTCTTTCGCGATTCACGTGGGGGTGCATCGCTCTCAGCGAAGCAACTCGATGCGATTGAGCAGCAGGCCGTCGACACCCTCCGTGAGACGTCGACTAGTCATGCGCAACTCGTCCTTCATCGCTACCTGCAATCCAAAGGCGATATGGATCAAGCCAGTAAGGTGCTGCGCGCCGCCGCGGTCCCAGCTCGGCAACGCCTTGCGGAGTTGTCACACGCACAGACACTGGAGAATGCGGATGTTGAGGCTGCGAACGAGCCAGCCTCGAGGCCGAGCGCGTCGTTGCTAACTGCCAATCCCATGCCGACGGCTTACTGGGATTTTCTGGCTGTTTTTAATGCGGCGAGATTGGATCAGGAGACCGATCCAGAGCATGCGCTGGAACAGTTGCGGCTACTAACAGTGATTGAAGTGCCCTCGGTACCAATGAATCTTTTGGAACGTTTGTATTTTGAATATGGCAAATTGCTCGTAAGCTTGGATCGCTCGGACGAGGCACTGGTGGCTTGGAACAATGCCATCGAGATCGTAGGTGGAAATAGCATTCTGCTGCCGCGTGCCATCGCGGCGGTGTATGCTAGCCAGGGCGATTGGGCGGCTGCAGACAAGGCTACGCAGCAGCTAGCAGATGCAATTGATTCGTCTGAAAAGCAGCTGGCGCGGGTCACCGATGCTGAACTTGCACGCTCTGAGCGGATTGCTCAAGGTCGACAGCTTGCGGCGGCGCGCTGGCAACTCGATGTGCTCAAGAGTTACCTGTTGGCTGGGCAAGGTGATGAGGTCGGTGCGATCAGCCTGCTCCGAAACGTCGTTGATTCTGACGCAGATATCGCTTCCAAGGATCGCGTTGACGCATTGATTCATCTGGCTGGGTACTATGCCAATCAGGGTGTCTGGGACGCCTCCGCGATGGCACTCGAAAAAGCCGTTACCCTCGATCCCGAAAATACGCCATTGCGTAAACTCGCCTCGGATGCTTGGAGCCGATCGGGGAATCAATTGAATTCGTTGCGCCAATTGGATTTGATTGAATCCGATTCGTCCCTGCTAAACACGATTTCAGAGATGGAGTCGCGTTTTATCATCCAGACTCAGTTGCAGCCTCACCAGCAAAACTTTCATTTGATTCGCGACGCTGCAGCGGAGCTTAAAAAACCGCTGCAAGCAAGTCTGCAGTCGCCAGACGATTTAACCGAGGCCGAAATCAAACAGTTACGAGAGAGCTTGCACTATGTAGAAGCTTTCGAATTGACCATTCCGCCTGAGAATGTCGCCGCCGAGGTTCACCTGCGTTCCCCAGAATTGGCCCGCCAGATCGATGAGCTGGCCAAGCAATACCCCGATGAAGCGAATTTGCAGGCATTGGCTGCCGAACGTTTAGCTCAAGCCAAGCTTGACTCGGAAGCAATGGCTGCTCTCGATCGGTTGTCAAAACTCTCTGATCGGGGAGGCGTCTTTGAACCGCTCGTTCGTGCCCGCACGTTATCAGCGTTGGGCCGAGACGTAGAAGCGGCGAAGCTCTTGATGGAGACCGCCCGAGTGAACGATGAACGATTGGCGTCGGCATCGACACAAGTCTCGGTAGCGAGCATTCTGCAAGACGCTGCCGTGTTCGCCTCTCGTGGACGGGACAACGAACTCGCCTATCAAGCGCTGACTGCAATCCCCGACGATCAATTCAGTTTACAAACTCTCATGGTCGTGGCTCAGCTGGCTGGAAGTTTACCGGCGGATTCCAAATTACTCACCCTTAACGGAAAAACGGTTTCCTCCGATGAACTTTATGAATATTGGTTCAGGGAATTGAAACAACGCGAAGGTGCGGATGGAACGTATTGGCGATACCTTCGCGCCAATCAGTTACTCGAGGAGCTGAGTGAAACCTCTCGCGGTGCAGACCAGGACGATCCTCGTCTGTCGCAAGCGCGTCAGCTGTCGAACTTTATATTGTCACTGCGCCCTCGTTGGGGAGATGCAATCGCGCTGCAAGGCAGAATTACTGCTATCGATGGAGATGCAGGAAATGCCGTCACTCAGTTACGACGGGCTATCGCCGCGGGAAGTACCAACCTACAAACCCGGCAATTGCTGTGGCAACAACTTATCGCTCTGGGCAGGATCGAAGAAGCGGAGCAGGAAATTCAATTTGCTGAGATGAATTCATCGGGTCAGTCCGACCGCTTTTCCGCAACCTTAATTGACCTGGCATTGAAGCAGGGCGACTACACCAAAAGTATGGACGTGGCGAAGGAAGCCGCCGCCAAGCATCCTCAGGATGTCAACGCGCAATTGGTTGTTGCCGCGACGGGTACCACCGCATTGGCGAACGTTCGCGATGCAGCCCGGCAAGCTGAACTCACCAAGGGGGTCGAGGACGCGATCGCTGCAGCAACGAAGCTCGCGGGAGACGAGGACGCGCGTGTCGTCGCGGCGAATCTGCGTTTGGCAATCACTCTCAATCAAGACGATAAAGTCGACGCGCTCATCGAACAGATCGAATCCAGTGATCTTCCTGAGCCTGCCCAAAACAAGTTGCTCAGTCAAGCTTATCTTGCCAAGCAAGACCTTGAGCAGGCCCTGCAACTTCTCGTCCGGGCGGATGAACTCGATCCGACCGCAGACGCTCAGCTCAGGCTCGCGGAACTCTACCGCCAACTCGACCGGCCGAGCGACGAGATCTCAGCGTTACGAAAGGCTCTGCAGAGAGATCAAACCAACGATCGTCTACGTAATTTACTCGCCCAAAAACTGGTCGCGCGCAGTGCCGATGGCCAGCCGGTGAATTGGCAGGCAATCGGAGATCTGCTAGCTGGTTCAGGCGGTGGTGCCACGAGTAATCAGGTGATGCACGCTATTCTGCTCGGAAGCGAAGCAGTGCGAGAATTGCGTGTGGATGCCGGCTCGAAGCCCGCTCGCGTGCGGCTGGATCAGGCCAAAACAATCTTGCAAGGCTTAGTGAAGAAGCAAAGCGGCGACTGGAGGACACCAACCCGATACCTGGCATCGCTCCTGCAACAGGAGCCCAATATCTTAAAGGACCTGTCACAACCCGAGTTGACGCAGATCGATACTGAAATTCGCGCGCTCTATCAAAGACTAATGGACAGCGTTGCGGCTGAAGCAAGCGATGTTTATCAATACGCGAGTTACCTGCTCAATCAAAAAGATGCCGACGATGACGCGAAAATCAGGAACTTAATCAAAAAACTCGACGCTCTTGCTGGGAATTCGTTGCAAGCACTCGAGGTGGCTGCGAGGTTCGCCGAGCGTCAGGGACGGCGTGATCAAATGCCAGGAATCGTTGACGACTGGGCTGGACGTTCCCTAAGCAAATTCACTCCTGGTAAGTCCGACGAGTTGAATGACCAAGCGACAGTACAAGCACTCGGCGTGTTGGCTGCAGCAGGGAGTTCACTGCAGCGACTAGGGTTTGTCGAAGAATCGGTGCCGTGGTTCGAACGTGCCTATCGAGAGTTTCCCACCCAAGCACTGGGACCCTACATCGTTGCCCTGGGGCAAGTCGACAAGCTCGAAGATGCCGTCCGGATATGTGCGGAGCACTACGCGAAATATCAAGATGCTCAGTCTGCGACACTGCTCGTCGAAGTACTGCTGAACTTCAAAGATAGTGAAACGCAGGCCTCCCTGATCAGCGCCAATAAGGACCCACTCGATGATGCGAGTAAACGGTTCGAAGACAATGCGGCATTCCTCGAAGGCTTGGGAACTCTCAAAATGGCCGAGGGAGAATATGATCAAGCGGCAGAATGCTTTGTCAATGCGTTGAAGGTCAATCCTGAGTCCGTTCGCGCACTGAACAATCTGGCGATGTCGTACGCGGAAATCCCAGAACGTGCATCTGAAGGGCTCGGTCCCATTAACACGGCCTTACGCTTGACCAATCAAAATCCGGAGCTGCTCGATACGAAAGGTGTCGTTTTGATGGCATCGGGACGACTCGCCGAAGCGGAGGCAACATTTGCTGAGGCGTTCGCGGCATCGCGTGAGCCACGACACCTCTTCCACGTTATTTTGGCACAGGTCGTTCAGGAGAAGGAGTCGCAAGCGGCGAGAAATTGGCGGGATCTTGATCTGGATAAGCTCGACCCGACCGGATTGACTGCCAGTGAACGTGCGACGCTCAAGGAACTGAAGGCGAAATTCGAATCGGCTTCCTAACCCATATTATTGTACAACCTAGCTGAGAGATTGGGCAATTCTGAGAAGGACCATCGCCTGCAGACCCGCGAAGCGACGTCGGGGCCAATGGAGGCACCTGTTTGGATAGGTTGTCGCCTCGCCTGTGCTTGCCGTTGCCTAATCTGAGAGCCTCATCGGATGCAACGGTGGCGACCTTGCGACAGTGAGACGGTTTCACCAACGTGTTTTCACTGCCATTGCGTAGTCATGCGCAGTCGGATGAGCCGATGTTAATTCGACATAGGCTCCCCGAAGTGTGTCGCCGAACATCCGCGAGGCTTCCTGCTGCAATTTCAACCTGCTTGGATGGGCGCGGTGGGACACTGCGAGCGTTTGTTTGTGCCGACTAAGTTGCCTGCTCCTGGTTGATGTGATGGTCGACAGTCAACGCCGCCGTTTGAGCGAGGATTTCGCGTGCCTTGGCAACTTCGTCGGCTGGACCGTGATAGATCACCAAGAACTTTCCCTCTCCCAGTGTCGATTCGTATTGGACAATACTGTCCTTCGGAATCCCAATGCTGTAAATCGCTCCACCGAGGGCGCCCATAGCACCGGAGACGACTGCATTTTCGAGCCCGCCAACGATCGCGCCCACGAGCGGCCCGGCAACAACCAATGGCCCAATTCCTGGTAACCAAAACAATCCAGAGCCAATCAAAACGCCCCACATCCCACCCCAAAACGCTCCGATAGCACCCCAGTACTTCATGCGATCACCGGTGTTGTAGTAACCGACGGCGTGCTCTTCGGTGTGGTAATCCTTACCGGCGATTGACAAACGCTCAAGGTCCACGCCGGCATGGTGTAGTTGCTTGATGGCTGATTCAGCTTCGACGTGGGATGCAAAGGTACCGACCGCAACGTCGTGATTTTCGGTAGGGGGTTCCATAGTAGATGCCTCATTCGGAAGTGCAGGACGCAACAGAAATCAAATTCTATTCATCAACCTACCCAAAGACCAACTCCCCGCGCGGTTGCAAATGCAAGTTTTCGTGGTATGCGGCGCCACCATCGCGTGCGGCGCCACCATCGCGGCTTGCATCCTTTGTTCGCGATGGAATTTCCATCATGGAGTGGTCGACACCGAGTCGAGGGGGCGTTGCGTCATCAGGTACGCTATCAAGTTAGCAACATCGTCGTCGCTCAACTGCGAAAGGATACCGTCGGGCATCAACGAAAGATCAGAAATTCTGCGTTCTAGAATCGACTCTTTATCGACATGCTCAACTCGTTGTTGGGTCTGAATTGCGATGGTCCGCACCGTTTCATTCGTCACAACGCCGGAAAGGACACGGCCGTCGTCGAGTACGAGAACGCTCATGCGGTAGGCGGAGGCCACCACGGAACTTGGGTCGATCATATTGCTAAGCAGATAGTCGAGATTCTGGCGGTCGCTCCCGGTCAGGTTGGGGCCGACGGAATGCCCATCGCCGTACAGCTGATGGCAGGCCGAACATTGTTTCATAAACAGCGTTTTTCCCAAGCGGGCGTCCGCACGACCTATTCGGTCCTTCGTCAAGATGGTTTTCAAACGTTGTAAATCTTGACGCTTGTCGGCGGGTGTATCGCGGAGGTTTCCCCACAGTTTTCGCAACCTCTCACTGAGCTCGGCATCGCCATGGTTGTCAATCTGTCGAGCCTGATACGGCGAGATAGCGGTACTCGGCATCGTCCCTGCTTCGATGGCGTCAAGCAACCGGCTTGTGTGCGTGATCCTCGCGACCAGTGAATCGATCGCCGCGACGCGGTCAAGAGGCGATCGATTCCAACGATCCATCAGGCGTTCGGCGACCACCGGATCATCGAAATAGGCAAACGCTCGCACCACATCACTGGCGAGCACGTGATCGTTCCCGGCCGCTAACAATTTCGGCAACAAGTCGGCAGTGGGTTGGCGCATCAAGCTGGCCAGAGCGGCGCGGCGCATGGCGGGATCGGCGTCCACATTGAATGCCAAATCGAAAACAGTCTTGCGAGTGCGACCATCCAAGAATACCAGTGAAAGTTCTCGAACCAACGATTTCTCTTCTGTGAAACCATCGCGTTGAACTGCTGCGACTACAGATTCCCATTGTGGCGGCGCGTCTGCCCTGGTGCGCCCCCGAAGTCCTTCGTCAAGTCCACGCAAAATCTCTGTCAGTTTGCCGCGATTTTCAGGGATGAGTGCTGAAGCGAGCAAGCGATCAACGGCTTCCGGATCGTCCTCAATCGACTCCCCCAATCGGCGAGCAATTAAACGTCGAATCGTAGGGATTTGCGTTTCGATCGCGAGCTTCGCAGCGGCTTCGGGACTCGCCGCCACGGCTGGCTCAATGCCGTACCAAATCATCAGCGGCTGTTGGCGATCGTCTGCGTCCTCCCTGTGTTGGCACAACACCGATGCAATCTCAAGTCGATGCAACACGGGCAATCGCTGGAGACCAGCGGCGACCTCCAGTCGGACTAAACCCGAAGTATCCTCGTTAGCAATCTGAAGCAGGCGATCAATCGTGGTGGGATCCTCCGCAGCGTCTTCGCACAAATAGCGCACGCCCAAGGCACGTTTCGCTTCACCCGCGGAGGTAAGCATCGATTCAATATCAGTTGTGCCAAAATCAGAACGCGATCTCGCCGCGAGCCAGTCCGTGCCCTGGGCCTTCGCTCCGCTCTTCTCTCCACCTTCGTAAACGACCCGGTAAATACGACCGCTAGAACGATGTAGCCCCGTGTTATCGTGGCACTCGCCGGTGTCTGACCAATCGTTGATCCACATCTGTCCGTCGGGTCCCGCTAGCACATCGAGGCCGCGGTAGAAAGGATCCTTCATCAGCATGAAATCTTTACCGTGATGGGCAACATAGCCACAGCCTTCACGTTCAAGAATATCCATGTTGATCCGACGACCATGAAAATTGGACGTAAATAAGTTTCCAACGTATTCGTCCGGCCAGACACCGCCCTGATAGATCATGCAGCCCATGTGAGCGTGGCCGCCTCCTAACTCAGCCGTGCTGTTGCTCATCCCTGCTCGAATATCGGACCATTTCTCACCTGTGTCCCAGTGGACGTGATCGGCAGTGTGCGTAATCACTTGATAGACGTGTGGGTTCGAGTGAGCACCGAACATACGTTCGTAGTATGCACCCGGAATCGCGTGCCATAAGTGGCCAATTACGGTGTTGGTGTAGAACAGTTGCCCGTCAGCATTCCAATCCAATCCCCATGGATTTGTTCCGCCATTGCAAAACACTTCAAATATCTGCTGGTCCGGATGATATCTCCAGATTGCTGTATTCACCGGTGTACGTTGGTTGTCTCGTGAGCCAGGAGCACCCACCATCGAGACTGACAAGATGCCGTGCCGGCCGTACAGCCAGCCATCAGGGCCAACTTTCAAACCGCTCGCAACGTTGTGGCTGCTCGAGCCGATATCAAACCCATCCAGTAATACTTGAGGGGCGCTATCAGGAATATCGTCGCCGTCGGCATCTGGAAGAAACAGGAGTTGCGGCGGGCACAAGGCATAAACACCACCGTCCACCTTTGCCACACTTGTCAGATGTACGCCCTCGTCCCAAAAAACATCGCGTTTGTCGGCACGCCCGTCTCCATCGGTATCTTCGAGAATGATGATGCGATCTCGCAAATCATTGTCCCAAGTCCCAGGTTTTTCAGAGTAGGTGTAACACTCCGCCACCCAAACTCGCCCACGATCATCGAAGCACATCGCGATGGGTTGCTGTACGTCGGGCTCACTGGCAAATACTTCGCACCGAAATCCTGGCGGCAACACCGCCGTCGCCGCCGCTTCTTCGGCCGACATGGGTTCGGTCTTTTCGGGTTCGGAATTGTATGGCGTCGGAAAGCGACTCTCCGACGAGGTCGGGATCGACTCGGGAGCGACGCTCGATTGAGACGAGACAACGCCCATGGTTAACAACGACTGAGTGAGTATTGCGGCGACGCAAAGTTGATACTTCATATTTGATCGAATACTTTTAGTTCTGAAGCCTACGCGATTGCCGGAGAATCGACGCCGTTGGCGGTAGAGCAAGTCAAAACACGCACGCATCGATCGGTTGGTCATTCGCTATGAGCGGGGCTCGTCTGCCGCCACTGGACAGGAAGAACGTGGGTGCAGATGGCCTTGACGGTATCTACGACGTCGTTGCCTCGACAACTCCACCAGCGACGAGATTGAATGCGATTGTAGCAGATGCGGTTACGGGAAGTTCACGCCGCCGAGTTAAGACAAGCTGGTTGGTATTCGGGTGAAACCATCCCTCAACGGTGATTGCTCCAAGCACCGATGAGAGCGGCAACGGTTTTGCAAAGTTGCCCGCGAAACATAATGAAATTTCTTGGGTTAAATCCGAACCACTTAGAACTCGTTGCCCCCTGCAAGACACTCATGAATAGATTATCTCAATCGACCATCCTTACAGTTTGTCTTTCGGCAGCGACGATTTGGATTGCCCTGCCGGCATTCGCACAGACTGCGCGCCGCCCGATGCCGCGATCCCAAGTTCAGTCAAGGTTGCTTGAGTCAAGATTGCTTGATGGTGTGACGGCCCACCGTGATCTCGCTTACGTCCCTGGCGGCGACGGTCGCCAGCGACTTGATCTCTACGTGCCGGATGCTTCGGAGATGCTTCCCTTACTTCTCTGGATACACGGGGGCGGCTGGCAAGGGGGCAGCAAAGATGGTTGCCCGCCGCTTCGCGCGGGGTACCCCCAACAGGGATACGCAGTAGCCAGCATTGGCTATCGGCTCACCGGCCAGGCTCCGTTTCCCGCCCAGATCGAAGATTGCAAGGCCGCTATCCGTTGGCTTCGAGCGCATGCCGATGAATACCATCTCGATCCGGATCGAGTGGGCGTCTGGGGCAGCTCGGCCGGAGGGCATCTCGCCGCCCTCATCGGCACCAGCGGTGGTTTCGAAGCGTTTGACGTAGGAGAAAATCTCGATCAATCCAGCGGCGTTCAGGCTGTTTGTGATTTCTACGGACCGACGGATTTCAATGTGTTCGTGACCACGCCTCGATACGAGGGGCATGCTGCCGCTGGCTCACCGGAATCCAAGTTGATTGGCGGGCTCGTACTAGAGAATCCTGAGAAGGTCCGTCGAGTCAACCCGATCACTTATGTTGACGAGAACGATCCGCCGTTCTTGATCGTGCACGGAAGGCAGGACGCTACGGTGCCCCTCAATCAAAGCAAGCTTCTCTTTGAGACGCTAAAAAAGGCTGAGGTCTCTGCCCATTTTCACACCATTGACGGAGCGGGGCACGGCGGAATTGGGTTCCATGATCCGTCAGTCAGCGAAATGGTGCGCAACTTTTTTGACGAGTATCTGAAACGAGACGGTAACACCGTCGGGGAACCGGCTGCAACTACATCCGAGAGTACCGTGAGCAATACTTCTTCGTCGCAGCAATCACCCGATCGCGAACCACGCAGACCAGGAATTTCGTGGCGGAAGGTCGTCGCCAGCCAGGATCGCGATCGTGACGGACGGATCAGCGAGAAAGAGTTTCGAGGCGGGCCAGCTTTGTGGAAACGACTGGACCAGAACGATGACGGCTTCATTACGAAGAGTGAACACGATAGCGAAATGCCGACTCAGCGCGGAAGCAGGGAATAGACTTGTTGCTCAGTCTCATTGGCGACTTGAAAAGCTGGGGTTGGGGCAGACGTTGTGCACGCTAGTCCCCAACTCCAGAATCTCTGAAATCCCGCGGACGGGGCGACAAATGCCGATGACAGGTCACCGGCAGCGTCATCCGTGCTGTCTAGGTTTCTATAATTCGCTGGCGGAGGCGCGAAGCACACACCGCCAGTAAGTCGCATTTTCTTGCGGCTTAACCGAGTGTCCAGCCTTCGCGATACTCGCGATTGACGAACTGGTTAACTGCTTCGACGTTGGGGCTCGTGAGGTCCTTGGCATTCCACTCAATACGTTGCCCTTCACCTGCACGCATCGCCAGGTTGCCGACCAAAATCGTTTCGGTCAAGCGGCCCGCGTAGCCGAAGTTCGACATCGTGCCTGGTTCATACTCGCCCTTGACGGTCTGAACGAATTCCCATTTCTGACGTTCGTCGCCGCCACCCTTGTAAGGGATGCGGGGCAGGGTTTGCTCGGGGACTTTGTAATCGGTGTATTTGTCTTCGGGCAACAGGTAGTACTTTGCTCCATAATCATCTGGCGAGAACAGAATACCCTTACTGCCGACGATGATGGCACCTGACATTTTCGGTCCACCTTCGCGCTGTTTAGCGACACGATTTTGGAACGATTTTGGAAGTTGCGAAATGATTCTCTCTGGTGGCAGGTTGCCGCCGTCGTACCAATGAAACTTGCAGGCGACGAGGCCTTCGCGTTCGGGGAACTCAAACATCAATTCGCTACTGGCAGGGAACTGCTCGCCTTCGACGATCCCTGGATTCTTCACAGCCGTGACAGCGATTGGATCCCACAGTTTGAGAGCCATGACGGGCATATTGGTGGTATGGCAAGCCATGTCGCCGAGTGCACCGGTGCCGAAATCGACCCAACCTCGCCAGTTGAACGAGTGGTAGATGCCAGACACAAACGGACGCATCGGTGCAGGGCCGATCCAGGCATCCCAGTTCAGCGAATCCGGAATTGGGTCGACTTTATCGGGACGGCCGCCGCCCTGTGGCCAAACCGGGCGATTGGAAAAAATGTGAATTTCGGAAACGTCGCCGATTGCGCCACTGCGGATCACTTCGACTGCTTCTCGCAGTCCATCTTCGCTGGTGCCCTGATTTCCCATCTGCGTGATCACGCCAGTTTTTGCAGCGGTATCTCGCATCACACGAGCTTCTTTGATCGACCAGGTGAGGGGTTTCTGGCAATAGATGTGCTTGCCCATATTCATGGCTTTGACACATGCCGCGGCATGATTGTGATCGGGCGTGCTGCACGTCACGATGTCAATTTTATCGCCCAATTTATCGAGCATCTCACGATAGTCGTCGAAGTGCTCGGCGTCGGGGAACTCACGCCCCTTCTTGGAGAGAGTATCGCGATCGACGTCACACAGCGCAGCGATCTTGACACCTTGTTTGCCGATGTGGCTGGTATCGCTACCACCCTTACCACCAACTCCGATGCAGCCAGCTGACAACGCGTTCAACGCCGAGGCAGGTTTCTCGTCCGCTGCCAGCGAGGTGCCGGCAAAGTAGCCGACGCCCGCAGACACGGCCGCCGACTGACTTAGAAAACGACGACGATTAGTTCGATTGCTCATAAGAAGTTTTTCCATCTAGAAAAAAGTGTGGAGGTGGGCAGCTTGCGCGGTCAACATTGATCAGCAAGCGGTCAGGTGAGGTAGGTGGGCAGGAGATCTGACACGCGGGGAAGATTTCGCCACAGAACTAGTCAGAACGCTGCCGTCCCCCGAACATTCCGTCGGGACTGCCTAATTTAACAAGTACGTATGCCTACCACAATTGTTTGCCTTACGGAAAGTTCGGCACCATCTCGTTGCAGCTTGACACGAAAAAACCCCGTGTTTGGAATTCAATTCCAAACACGGGGTTGGCTAAAATCAGTTCAGGAGCATGCCTGACGTTCGATATTTCTGGACGTTACGGACGCACTTTGGATGGAGTACAGTCCGCTCACGCGAGGTTCTGACAACGGCAACGTTATTTAGTTGCAGCCGCAAGGTGCTTCGATACCGCAGGTGGGCTCGCAACCGCAGGTGGGTTCGCAAGCTGACTCACAGGCGCTGTCGCAGCAGCTCTTCTTTTCGAACATGCGGGCGAAGAAGCCACCGAAGGGACGGCATGGCTTCGAGTCGCAGCAAGAGGTTTCGCAACCACAGGCTGGCTCACAACCACAGGCTGGTTCGCAGTAGACGGGTGCAGCAACTTCGCAGCAACCGGTGTCGCAGGAGCTCTTGTGGTGATGGAACAGCTTGTGAAGCAGGCCCTTCTTGGGGGTGCAGCACGCTGGTTCGCAGCCACAGGCTGGCTCGACGATGGTTTCGCAACCACAAACGGGTTCGCAAACTGGCTCACAGCCACAAACAGGCTCGCAAGCTGTGTCGCAACCGGAGTCACAACCGCCAAAGAGCGACTTCATGTGGCCAAAGGCACTTGCACTGGAAGCATTTCCGGCGAGCAACGCGACAGCCAAAACAGCAGGTACTAGAATACGACGCATCGTAAGGTCTCCATGGATTCTTTTGAGAGGAAATTTGTTCATCAGCACCGACGTTGGTGATTGGCCACAGGGAGGCCCAAGTCCGACTCAGTGCGATTTGCCGATTCGGTAAACCAAGCAAAGCTTACCGATGCACAAGTAGATATCGGTCACGAAAGCAATTCTGTCAGTGGAAAGTTTGCCAATTCGCTCGGTTATGACTCGTTCAGTGGTGGTCTGTAGCGGCTCTGATTGATCGAACGGTCATGACGATTCTGTGGCCTTGATAATCTGCTTGGTCGATGTTTCGATCACCATTGCCTTGACGCTTGGCCCCAGGTGTGCGTCACTAATAAGTTCTGTTCGCCATCATTCTCGTAGCCCCCATTCATTAATGAATTCGCGCCAATCTCCCTCTGTTGCTCCAGTTCCGCAGTCGCCCCGGTGCATCTCGTGGCGATGTCCCGCCAGTTGCCTGCTTACGACCGACTGGCGCATCAAGCACGCAGCGGACCTTGTAAAACGAATGTCTTCAGCACGCCTGACGCAGCGACCGCCGGCGATTGTTTTCCATGCGACCCTTGCCATCGCAGTTGCTCTCGGTATGAGCCAGAGCATAATATTGGCCTCCGATGAAGTTCAACAGTCTGCACCGGAGCCACTCGCGGATGAAACGTCGGCCAGTGTTTCGGACGTCCAGCAGGATGAAGTGGATGAGCGGCTGGCGTCCGACAACCTGCTCCGCGAAATGACGACCACGGGGATCTCGCTGACCCCAGATGTTTCTCACACGCTGCCTGCGCCCACATTTGTTTCTATCAATGGCGAATTGGTTGATCGTTCTGTGGCGACAAAATCTTTGACGAGAATCGCTGGCCCCCAGGGCGTCACGCGTTTTGTCCGCGATTCCGTCGTTGCCCCGTTGGCGGTGAAAACGGACGCGATCGAGGACGCTGAGGGCCGGAGAGTAGGACATTTCATCGATGTCGCCTTTGTGGTTCATCAATCTATCTCCGAGATTCGACATTCACGGGTATTGGATGACTTTCAATCCGAAGTAGGAGATGAGACAGACGACCAAACGATTGATCGCGAGCCAGATGCGAGTGCCGACGACATTGAAAAGCCCCTCACCCGCACCTTGACCACTGCAGAACTATCGCAGTACGGCGTCACGCGCGACGAGAAGTTCGAGTCCCTGGGTTACCTGCGATTACCAATTATGAGCAAAGTCGTTCTGAGTGGCGTCGCTCGCGCCCGACGGTCGATCTGGTCGACCGATGACGAGTCGGCTCCGATCATTTTGACGTGGTTGCTCGACGCTCGTTTCGGCTCAGCTTCGCCGCAGGCTGATTCGATCGCCAACCAGTGGCGGCCGATCGAGCGGACGGAAGTTGGCCAGCGCGTACTCGGCACACCCGAACCCTACGCGGGAATGGGTGGGTACGTAGCGATCACCACGCTGCCTGGTGACCCAGCAGCATCCCTCGTTCAGATCCGATTTGTTATCCATGAACCGCCTAACTGGTTCGCCGGGCGAAATCTGCTGCGCAGCAAGCTGCCCCTGCTCATCCAGGACCGGGTACGCAACATCCGCCGGGAACTCGACAGCGAATGAATGAATCGAGCCGTACCCTTCGCGAGCACCCGCACCCCGCTTGCAGGCCGCTCCGGACCCGCTGAACCGGCAGTTGACTTGATCAGATCAGGTGACCATCCCAGATCAGCTGGCAGATCAGTGAGCCTCGGGAACCTGTTTTTCCGGTCTACCCGCCGCAACCGGGACGACCCGAACCCCAATCCCTGGCAATTCGTAACGAAAATTCAGTTCGGCGCGTGTGATCCCTGCATTCTGCGAATACAATTGGGTGCAACCGCCTCTACTTCCCCCTAATCCACGACCCTCATCATGGCCGCACGCGACGATTCCGTCATCCGTGGCAGCTTGATCGCTTGCCTGATCTTCCTGGTCCTTTCTTTGGCCCTGAACTTCTTCCTCTACCAGTGGGGGAGCACCTCCTCGCAGACCGCCGACGCGGCCAAAGGTCAGTTGAGTACTGCGCGGGGAGAACTGCAGACGATGCAGAGTCAAGCGACAATGATGAAATTCATGCTGGGGGTTGGCAATTTGACGGAAGCTCAAATTGAGCAACTGTCCACCAGCACGGGGGGAGACCCCGACATGGATACGATTGAACAGCAGTTCGTGCGCAACATGTCGTATTTCGGCGAAGAAGTGGACAAACAGAACCAGAACTACCCGGCCCTTCCCGAGTTCCTCGTCAACGCCATTCGCTCGCGCAATGTGCAGTACAGCCAGGCCCGGGAAGAAGCCACCACAATTCGGACGCAAGCGGACGCTGAGGTCGACCTAGCGAGGAAGGCTCAATCGCAAGCGGAATCGGACAAAGATAAAGCCAACAAGAAGCTCGAGGAAGAACAGTCGAAGTTCGCTGAGGATCGGGAAACCATGCAGCTCGCCAGTGCTGAGAATCACGACACGCTCCTGCGGACTTCCCAGGAACTCAATATTGCGCGAAAGAGGCTCAAAACCAATATGGCGGACTTCGAGAAGCGAGAGAATACGTTGCTCTCGACCATCAATACTCAGCTCATCGAGTTGCAAAAACTCCGTAGCGATAATTTCGAGAGTACGCAGGGACAAATTGTTTACGTGGTCCGCGACGGCAACGTGGTCAACATTAACCTGGGCTCGGCCGACAATCTGCATGCGGGCGTCACGTTTGGCGTGATCGATGCTGACGAAACTCGACTGCAGGATGCGAAGGTCAAAGCGACTATTCAGGTCACCAAGGTTCTTGGTCAACATCGTGCGGAAGCTCGCGTGGTCGCCCGTCCCGAAATTCGATATCCAATTATCGATGGCGATCAGATCTATTCGCCTTTCTGGGCTCCTGGGCGGCGTGTGAAGATTGCCCTGGGCTGGAATATCGATCTTGACGATGACGCTCGGCCCGACACCGATGCTGTCGCGTCGATGGTGCGTGCCGCCGGAGCGGAGGTCGCGGCGATCATGAATCCCGACGGCAGCAGCGAAGGCAAACTGGATAGTAGCGTGCGATTCCTCGTGCTCGGTGAATCGCCAGAGGGTGCTGAAGAAGCAGACTCTGCAGACGTCATCGCGATATCGAAGCTAAAAACTCAAGCGAAAGAGCTCGGTGTTACCGTGATTCCGGCTTGGAAACTGCAAGCATATCTGCGGACCATTGACGATTCACTGACGACGCCACTCGGTTCGGCTGTTCGTGGCAGGGACTTCGCACCCGAGGCATCCGACGCAGCGGGCTCGATCCCCAATAGCCTGCCAGGGTTCTTTAAGGACGTCGATGAACGCCAACAACAGGGCAACAACATCCTCGCACCCTAACCGCGGCATCGACGCGAGCGAGGTTTCACAGGTCGCTCGGGGTAATTCCCGAGCGACCTGTCGAGAGTTACGATGTGGAAAAACACTTGCTATCTCAGGATGCGTGATGTCCACTCCCCCGAACTCGTCCGACCTCCACGTCCAAGACCCCGATCCATTTGCCGACGACGCACCCCTGCGGATTGGCAACCACGTTCTCAACAGTCGATTGATTGTTGGGACGGGACGCTACGATTCCATGCATCAGATGCGAGATTCGTTAGTCGCCTCGGGAGCACAGTGCGTGACAGTCGCTGTGAGAAGGGAGCGGCTCTACGACAAAACGGGCCAGAACATTCTGGATTTCCTCGATCCTGTTCGTTACACGCTGCTTCCCAACACGGCGGGATGTTACACCGCCGCGGACGCAGTTCGCGCCGCTCGGCTTGGTCGCGAAATTCTGCAGACCCTTGAGAATCCGGGCCAGGATTGGGTCAAGCTCGAGGTGCTGGGGGATTCCAAGACCCTGTTACCCGACCCGAGCGAGACAGTGCGGGCTTGCGAGAAGCTGGTGGCAGATGGATTCTCCGTGCTCTGCTACACCAGTGATTGCCCCGTCACAGCACTGCGGCTCAAAAACGTGGGCGCGGCCAGTGTGATGCCAGCAGGCAGTCCGATCGGCAGCGGGCAAGGCATCCTGAACCCCGGCAACCTACAAATTATTTTGGAGTATCTCAAACAGGACGATCCGGATTATCCGGTGATCATTGATGCGGGAGTCGGCACCGCCAGTGACGTGGCAATCGCGATGGAACTCGGTGCTGACGGAGTACTATTGAATACCGCCATCGCCCATGCCCGTGATCCTGTGAGGATGGCTGCGGCAATGAAGCACGGGGTGATAGCGGGGCGACATGCCGCTCTGGCGGGACGCATTCCCCGTCGACTCTACGGCACCGCCAGCAGCCCGAGTGAGGGCATCATCAGCACACGCCCCTACGGTAGCGCGCAAGACGGGACGGCAACCTAGTCAACCGACAGAGCCGCCTGGCTCCGTTGTTTCTTCGTCGCGTTTAATTTCTTTAACCACTCGCACTGCGTGACGTTCCGGCATGATGCCATCGCCATAGCGGACCGCGTAGACCTGCGTTGCTTCAGCGCCCAACAGGACGATCATGGCGGTGTAGTACACCCACACCAATAACACGGCGAGCGATGCGGCGGCGGCACCGAGTTGCGCCCCAGGCGAACTGTAGGTGAAGTACAAATGCAGTCCATAACGGCCCACGAGGAATAGTGTCGTCGTGATCAGTGCGCCGACAACCACGTCACTCCACTTGACGATTGCATCAGGCATGAACTTGAATATGGAGGCAAACACGATGAAGACACCGACTGCTTGTACCATGATGTTGATCCCCGAAGCGAATGCGCCTGACATCCCGATCATGCTGCCGACCCGGTCCCCCAACGCTGCCAGCACCGATGAGACGATCAACGAGACCAGCAGCAGAAAGCCGAGGCCGAGGATCATGCCGAATGAGAGCAGTCGTTTGCCGAGCAAGTTTTTCCAAGTCGCCCGTTCGGGGTCTGCCTGAACTTCCCAGACTTGGTTGAGCGCTGCCTGCAACGCCGCGACGACTCCAGTCGCCCCGATGACGATGCCCCCGAAACTCAGCAGTGTCTTCCACCACTTGCCGCTTGACTTTTCATCGTTTTCCAGGATGGTCGAGATTTGTTCGGTCGCAGCCTCATTGCCCAGCATTTCAGCAGCTTTGCCGGTCAAGACATTCCGCGCCTTGGCCTCGGCGTCTTTGTTGTCGTACATCAGCGACAGACCAAGTGTCAGAATCGTGAGCAACAGATAGAGCAACGGCGGCAGGGCGAAGGCAGTGTAGTACGCCAACGCAGCGGCGAGTGTCGAGCAATTATTGTTGGAGAATTCACGTAGCGTCTGTTTCAAAAATTCCATCAATTCTACTTGTTCAGAGAGGCATAAAAGGGGTGACGGCCCGGAGAGCAGTAGGCATGGAACGGGGCTCGCAATTCCCGCGCCAACTAAGCTCTAACGCGTTTTTTCTTTACATCCTACGGCGATTGCGTTAGATTCTTCGCCGCGGGCGATGGTCGCCAAGTTAGCTGTTATTGCATACCACCGAGATACACGTTGTTGAGGGTTTCAATTAATGTTCCGTTCCATCGATTTGGTTGGCATTCGCAGTGCTGGCATGCTGTTACTCGTTCTCATCTTCCTGGCCGGCTCGACCGACGCACAGGATTCTGAGCCCCCGCCGGGAATCTCGCCGGAACAAATGGCATTGATGCAGCGTTTTGCGGCAATTGAATGGCAAAAAGGGCCCAGCGTCGGCAAAATTGGTGACATTGCCGAAATCAAAATTCCAGAAGGCTATTCCTACACCGGTGCCGCGGGCGCCCAGGAGTTATTGGAACTTTATGGTAATCCTCGAAATCCCAACATGCTCGGGGCCCTCGTGCCGGACTCAGAGGATGAAGATTGGACGCTCGTGTTCCAGTTTGACGACATTGGATACGTCGACGATTCCGATCGGGAGGCGCTCGACCCGGAGGGTTTGATGAGCGATTTTCGAGCGTCCATACCTGCAGGCAATGAAGAGCGACGGTCCATGGGACTTGAGGAACTGACTGCGATGAGCTGGGCGAAACCACCGTTTTATGACCCCGAAACGAACAATCTCACGTGGGGTCTCAAGTTGGATTTTCCCAGCGGCAACGCTATCAACTATGACATTCGGATGCTGGGTCGACGGGGCGTGATGGAGGCCACATTGGTGGGCGATCCTGAAACGTATCGGGCCGCGTTGCCGGCGGTAAATCAAATCCTAGAAGGATACCAGTTCACCACAGGCAATCAGTACGCAGAATGGCGACAGGGCGACAAAGTCGCTGCTTATGGGTTGGCTGGGCTCGTGGGTGGCGGCGCGCTGGTAGCTGCATCAAAGACCGGATTGCTGGCTAAGCTCGGATTGCTGCTGGCCAAGGGTGGCAAGGCGGTCATCTTGGGCATCGTTGTCTTCTTTGGGGCGCTCGGCTCGTTCTTTAAAAAGCTGTTCAGTGGCGGCGACCGCAGCGAAGCGGTTCGGTAGGTCGCTAAACTGATGCCGTCTCTCTCCGACGTCGAATGGATCTTCGTCGTTCTTGTTCTTTTATATGCATGGGAAACCCTGGTGTGGGCGCGGAGCGGCGTGGCCGTTTTCGTGTCACGGCACGGTTCTTTTCAAAATCGTCATCCCGCCATCCGTCTGACGGGCAACGATCATGGATCGCTGCTGCTCAGCGGGGTGCTGCCGTCGGACATGACACTGCTGTGCCACGAAGTGCCCATCTCGATGTCGGCGCGGGGGATCGCTGCATTTGTGCCAGCGTCTCCGACGAGCAATGATCGGCCGACTCGATCTGGGGACGTATTTACCTGGCAGCAATTGACAAATTGCCGGGCTCGCGAGCGTGACGTCCGCAGCGGTGAGCAGCTCATTTGCACGATGGGAAGCACCGTGATGGCGGATCACTTCGCCGGTGTGCTCCGGGAACTAGCCTGCCTATCCGAACAAGCGCGGATTGATCAAATCGATCAATTCTATTGCGGTCTCTTCAACACGGACGAAATTTCGCAACGTCTGGATCGTCTGCGGGCTCTCACCCCGCCCATTCGCCGATGCGCGCATTTGATGCTAGCGTGGATCGGGCCCATTGGAATGTTGCTGTATTACGGCGTCTTGCCCTTGAAAGTCGACAACCAGACCACCGCGACGTACATCGTGGTCCTATTTGCGTTGTGGTGGACGACGGTTGCATTGGTGTGGCGAGCACATTGTTGCTTGTTTCAAGACGACCGCATCGGACGATTCAAATTGATTGCGTGCTCGCTGTTGTCGCCGGCGGTACCGCTGCGAGCGATTGACTATTTGAGTCGGCAATTGTTGGCGAAGTCGCTGCTTCATCCATTGGCAGTCTCGGCGACGATTGACTCGCCAGATCGGCTGCGAGATTTCGCTCATCGTGTCGTGCGGGATTTCGTCTACCCGCTCGCCCCCGACCTGCCTGAGGAATCACTGGACCCCGCCCTCGGAATCGCGATTCTAGAGGATTGCCGAGTCGACCAACGAGAAAGAATTACTCAGTTCCTTGCCGCACACAACATCGCTTTCGAGGAGAGTCTGAAGCCACCCCGGGCCGAAGACGAATACTCGTTGTCCTATTGCCCACGTTGTTGGCAACAATTTGAGCGAGACAACGCGGTGTGTGATCGGTGTGGTGGTCGCGCAACGCTGCCTTTGCGAGTATGATGCATGACCCATACCACGTGTTTACTGAAGCGTTCCACTCCTCACATCGACAAACCATGACTGAGTCTAACGAAACTCCCGAAGTGCCTGCTGAACCCGAGTTCTCGAAGGAGGAGCTGCGGTTAGCGATGAAGGCTTTTCGCAAACGTCTGAAACTCACTCGATTGGACGACGAATCACGACTCGGTTACGGCCCCATGTCCGCGGGCAACACGTCCGGCGTTGCAGCGATCCGGCCACCGGATCAATACCCGGCTGCCGTGTGGCGGTTATTGGCCGAGCAGGGGAAACTTCGCCGTGATGGTGGCGGGCTATATTCCTTGGTTGACTAACAGCTCAAAAGTCTTGGATTTCGTGGTTGAGGATTTCTAGCATCGTTTGCAGGAACACGACCACCATCGGACCGACGAGAATCCCGATCGGTCCAAACACCGAAACTCCACCAATGACACTGAGCAGCGCGAATAGCGGGTGCAGTTGGCTGCGGCCCTGCAATACGTACACTTTGATCACATTGTCGATTGAGGAGACGACCGCCGCGCCCCAAAGGGCCAGCAGGCCAGCGGCGAGCCAGCGCTGTTCGACAAAGCCCAGCCACAGGACGCAGGGAACCCAGACCGACGCGGCACCAAGAAATGGGATCAACGCCATCAGACTGGTCAAAAACAAGAGCAGGATAATTTGATCGAATCCGCACAGCCAAAATCCGAAGGTGGCAAGAATTCCTTGCACCGCCGCGCTGGCGACGCTCGCCAACACGACGGCGCGGCTGGTGCGATCAAATTGAGTGAGCAATTGCCGTTCGTAGGCGTCGTCGAGGGGTGAGAGACGCATCAACGTGGAGGTCATGGCAGGCCCGTCGATCAAGAAAAAATACACCGAGATGACGAGGATGGCCAATCCGAACAGGATTTTGGCGAGCATGCTGCCAGTTGCACTGGTCAGTTTCACAAATCGCGGCTGCAGCGACTCCCGCGCCCCACGAATCAGGCGGGTGAAGTCTGCTTCATCGGGATTCACCAATAGTTTCAGCTGACTTAGCATCGCCCCGCCGAGTTTGAGGTGCATCCAGGCACGGATCGACGCGGCCGTCTTGACTGCGTCCTGCTCAAATTGCTCCGAAACGTCCAGTCGCAAAAGTGGGTTCGTCTGACCGATCCGGTCCGCCTCCGTTTCCTGTTTCGCCGTCTCCCGCAGGGCTGCAGAAAAGTTGTGGATGTTCGTCACCGCCTGAGCTGCCGCGTCAACAGCAGACTCTGGTCCCGCAACGTCCTCCTGCAAGTAGCTCACGATGGCGGCCGCCTTGTCCAGTTCCTGGGCCCGTTCCAGTAGATCATCCCGATTGTCCGCCGACGAAGCGGTGCTTCTCTCTGTTTGGACGGCTCCACCGACTCCCATGGTGTCAGTGATTCGGTCGAGAGCGCGAAAATACTCAGCGTGAGGAAGGCTCAGGCCGAGTTGATCGCGGATCTGATCTCGCGCCACCGAGGCGCTTCCGTTCATCCGCGATAGCAGAACGGTGAACTGCGTCGTTGCGATCGAAATCAGCATTCCCAACGGCAATAGCACGATAAACAGCACCAAGGCAGTCGTCAGTCCAGCGGAAAGCCGCCGGCGTTGTTTGGTCTGCTGCAGCAACCACATATAAACCGGTCGAAATATCACCACCAGTAGCGCTGCCATGAATAACGGGACGAAGAATCCGACCATCACCTGGTAGAACAGCACCCCCACGGCGAGGATCCCGATCACTAGCATCACCACGGACATGATCCGCGATAACGAAGGCAGTTGGGGGAAAAATGCTTGCTTGCCGCCGCCTGAGGCGTCCAAGGCAATCCTCTCGGTAACGTATTTTTCGTGATGCGGTGGAGCACTCGAGGGTTCGGTTGGATCGGCGCCACCCGCCATCGGCCCGCACACCGGCGGCACGTTTGATGGGGGGGTGACTGTCTGTTTGCCTGTCGGCTCGCCAGCAGCCTTTTCGCCGAGCGTCGCTCCAGACGCCTCGTGCGTGACTTCACCGGTTTCCTTCGCTCCGGTTTCACGGGCAGAGGTTTCACGGGCAGACTGGTTTTTAGCTCGGCTTCGTCGTTTGCTCATCAATCGCTCGGGTTGAGTTTATCGAGGTTTTCTTTTTTTTCGTTAAATTCGTCAGAATCGTCAAAGGTTACCAGCCAGCTTGGTCGATAGCATTCTCGGACAGAGATCTCATGTCGCTCGGTGGAGCGTACGGCGTGAGATTTTTGTAGGGGGGCTTTCCAATTCAACGGTTTACGGGAATGCATGACACGATTGCTTTGTGGCGATCGCGATTCATGGATTTGCCGGTCACCGCCGATCCAGGGAAGTCCAGGGCATGAAACGCTCGCTGCTATACCGCTACACTGCTTACCTGCAACTCGGGCTTTCGCTCTTGATTGCCTGCGGTTGTGCACCCACTCAGCCATTCTTTCTAAACGAATCGCCCGATCTGAAGTATTACCTTCAGGCCGCGACGCAGATTGAATATCCCGATGTGGATGTCGAGAGTCTACCCGATACGACTCAGACGTTGCCCCCGCTGACGATCGGCAATCACGATTATGAGTTCTGGAACCTCGGGCTCGAGGAAGCTGTCTCGATCGCGTTGGGCAATGCCAAGTTCTTCGTTACGACCAGTGGGATCCTGGAAACTCGCCAGAATGTTGCTGACCAGTTCATCAGTGGTACAGCTGATCAGTTTGGCAGTGTCTACGATGTCGCCATCACCCAATCAACGACGCAGTCGGTTCCGCTGACCATTGATGGAAATGGCAATCGTGTGCTGCCGCGAGGCGTTCTGCGAGCTAACCAAATCGGTGGCGTGGAAGACGCATTGGCGGAGTTTGACGCACAGGCCAGCGGTTTCCTGAACTATGGCAACACCGACCGCCCGCGTAACTCGGGTGACAGCATCGTGTCACGGGCTGACTTTCAGTCCGACGACGCTACCGCTCAAGGTGCGATTAGCAAACGTCTCGCCACCGGTGGTGTTGCGACGATCCGAAACCAACTTGTCTACGGTCGAAACAATCTTCCCTTAGGAGCCATCAACTCCGCGTCACGCCAGGTCCACAGCGACTACACGGTTACCATGGAAGCTCAGGTGCAGCAGCCTTTGATGCGAAACCGCGGGACGTTGATCAATCGCATTCCCGTCGTGCTGGCCAGCTTGAACGAGGACGTTTCGATTGCCCAGTACGAAGTCCAGGTCCGTAACCTCGTCCGTGACGTTGAGGTCGCGTACTGGGATCTGTACGTCGCCTACCGCAACGTTTCGACTGCCATCATTGGCCGCAACAGTGCGATCGCGACGGCTCAATACGCTCGTTTGAACTTGGAAAACGGTACCGGCACCCGCCAGGAACTTGCCCAGTCAGTCGAACAGTACTATCAGTTTCGTGGCTTGCTCGAGTCCGCGATCGGTGGATCGAACCTGCCCGGAGCCGACCGTCAAGGCGTCTACGGTGCCGAACGCCAGCTGCGTGTGCTGCTGGGCATCTCGCCTACCGACGGACGCCTGATCCGTCCGATCGACGAACCCACCAGTGCCCGCGTGGAGCACGATTGGAATGAGTCAGTCGCCCAGGCTCTGTACCTGTCGCCGGAACTACGTCAAAAGAAGACGCGCATCAAACAAGAAGAGCTGGAACTCATCGCCGCCAAGAATCAAATCCTCCCCGAAGTGAATCTCTCAGTGCTCTACCGGTATGTCGGTGTGGGGGATACCCTCGGCCCACCATCGGGTTCCGATGTTGACTTCCCTGCCGCGGGCAGCAGTGCGTTGTCGAGCCTGACGGGTGGCAACTATCAAGAAGGTGCTGTGCGGTTGGAGATCACTCCTCCGGCCTTCGGTGCCCGGCGTGAACTGACTCGGATTCGTGGTGCCAAACTGCGTCTGATTCGCGACAAAGCGAACTTGCAAGAATCCGAGCGACTGCTCATCAGCAAGTTGTCCGACGCCGAAGCCAAAGCTGCGACGCACTACCAACTCATTCAAACCAATGCTCAACGCTGGCAAGCCGCCGAGCAAGAAGTCGAAGCCCGCCTGGCGGACTTTAAGAATGACCGCAACGGTCGGAGTCCCGTCAACGTGGTGCTGCAGAGTCAACAACGTAAAGCTCAAGCTCAGATTGAGTACTACCGTTCGCTCGGTGAGTACAATAAATCGCTCAATTACATCGATTTTCTCAAAGGCACGATGCTCGCCAATAGCAACATCACCTTGCGGGAAGGTGCTTGGAACAAGAAGGCCTACTGGGATGCTCTCGAACGAGCCCGTGAACGGAGTGCAGGAAAGGAATTCGTCTACGGCGTGAGCCGACCAGGCGTTGTCCGCACAGGACCGTTGCGAGACGCTGCCTCGGCAGCCCAAATCATCGGCAGCGGTACCATGACCGAAGGTCAGGTCCTGCCACCGGATGCTTTGATGCTCAATGATGCCAACATGAACGACTCGCTAGGAATCGACTTGAATCCCTATCGCAACTCGATCGAGGTGAACGACCAGCCCTTGTCCGAACTAGGCGACACGCCCGCCGAACTGCTTGCACCTCAACCACCTGGTATCCCCACACCGGCTCCATCGCTGAATCAACCCACCCCAGCGTCGACACAGCCCAGCGTGCTCGAAACGACCTCATCGGCACCGGCTCATGGAGCCTGGCAAACGGCTCGCCATGTCAAAACAAACGCACCGTCCGCGGCGGTGGCACCGGCATCCTACGAAAGTCCTACAGCCAGTGAATATGCTCCGCAGCCGGTACGCAGGATGGCGATCACCCGCTGAGACCAACGTGCTCCCTAGCATCGACTGAAAAAATACATTTGACTTTCCGTGTAGGGGCGGAGGCTTGAGTGGTTGTCGCCGGGTACGCGCCCGGGCTAACGACAGCCCTCCCACGACTAGCTCGATCGGTCCGCTTTGGCAGACCCTTCGGGCTTTTCGTCGTTGAACCGTCCCATTATCGAACGAACATCATCATGACTCCCATCTGGCAGACATCGAAACGCACGATTACCCTCTCGGACGGACCGCGGGTGATGGGGATTCTCAATGTCACCCCAGATAGCTTTTCTGACGGAGGGCGCCTGTTCGGTGCCGATTCATCCCTGTGCATCGATGCTGCCGTGGCGGTTGGGTTGCAGATGGTCGCCGACGGAGCGGACATCATCGACATTGGCGGCGAAAGCACTCGTCCATACAGTGACCCGGTCGATACGTCGATGGAAATCGCTCGCGTTATCCCCGTCATTGAGCGATTGGCATCGTGTACATCCATTCCGATCAGCATCGATACGAGCAAGTCTCGTGTTGCCGCAGCAGCCATCGATGCAGGGGCGGAAATTGTCAATGATGTCACCGGGCTGGAAGGCGACCCTGCCATGACAAGTTTGGTGCGTGATCGTGGCGTGGGGGTATGCGTGATGCACATGCAGGGAACCCCGCAGACGATGCAGGATGATCCACGCTATGAAGACGTCGTCGCCGATATTCGCAGCTACTTAATCGCTCGACGCGACGCATGCCTGGCCGCTGGGATTGAACAATCCCGCCTCTGCCTCGATCCTGGTATTGGTTTCGGTAAAACGCACGACCATAACATCGAACTCGTTCGTGGCATCGCCGCGTTCACGGATCTCGGATGCGCATGTTTGATCGGCCATTCACGCAAAGGATTCATTCGCAAGCGACTCCAAGGGATCGTTGATGCTGCTGGCCGAGAATATGATCCCCTGGCGGGAACCCTTGGCGTCTCCCTGGCCGCCGCCGCCGCCGGAGCACACGTCCTACGCGTTCACGATGTTGCCGAAACAGTGCAGGCGCTGACCCTGTTCAACGCCTGCGGCGCGATCAGTCATCGACGGTAACTTCAACGACCCACACCTCGCTATTCCAATTCACTTCGTCACCGGTGCGCAATTGCCGTCGCCGCCGAGTTTCAACAACATCGTTGACGAGCACCTCTCCAGCTTGGATGCGGACTTTCGCCTCCCCGCCAGTTCCAACGATACCTGCGGCCTTAAGAAAGTCATCCAAACGGATCATCGGTTGGGTATCGCTCATCTTATTTCAAACTCTGCAATGAAAGGATAGTGGTCACTGAGATCTCGGCTTGCCGAATCAATTTCCCAGTAGTGGTTCCAGTGTTCGTCGGCAGCATCCGGACCGCCGCGAATTGATAGTTCAGGACGAACCGCGACGCCCCTCAAACACAAGTCAAGTCGACCGGGTTCGTCCTCGACTAAAGATCGGCTGACGAGAATTCGATCAAACTGTTTACCTGGGAGCAAATGTGTCTGGCGCGCCGTGACTGGGACCCACTCGAGCAGATCCACGAGATCGTCGCTGGGATCGGATGTGCCCCGTGAGAGCAAAATCGCCAATTCGCTCTCCGCATCAACATCCCCGGCGGTGGAGTCGGCATTAAAATCTCCGAGCAAGATAAGATGGGTGGAAGGTTGCTGCCAAAGCTGGATCCATCGATTGAGACTCTCGGCTTGTTTAGCCCGCAGTTGATCACCGGTCACCCCGCTGCGCAGGTGCACGTTGACAACCAAAATCGTCTCTGTCTCGCCGTCGACGACGACTTCGACGATCGCCGCGAGATGCTTGGGCACGCTCGCGTACCGTTGGGTGCGGCGCATGCGTTCGGTGACATCTCCCATCATCAACGACAACACCTCAGCCGGGGCTTTCGTCAGCAACCCCACATCCTGCTCAGTGTAGCGGTCATTGCCTTCGATCGCATAATCCTCGTATTTCAACGCGTGCTCTCGATCGAGCGCGCGGGCTAAATACCACAACACACGCGGGCCTTCGACTTCCTGCAGGGCGACGATCGAAGGCCGCTCGCCGGCGATGGCGGCCGCGACAGCGTCACGCCGCCAATTCCACATACCCCGCGTCGGTGCAGACTTTTCTTGGGCAAGATCGCTGAAGTTTCCCTGTTTTGAATCATCAAAGAACCATTCGAGATTCCACGTCATCACGGTGAATACCGGCTCCGCTGCAACCGACGTTGAGCCCGGTACGCAGGCGAACAATAGCAAGGCAAACAGCGAATAGTTTTGCATGGTGATCGGTGTCCAATTCGGAAAACCCAACGATTCGGATCAATTTGCTGAGACAGCATTTAAATATCTACTACAATTGCCGCCCTCACCATACACGCTACGCTCCAAATTATCAGGACAGAGAGGTTTCCATGAAACCGAATTCATATCGCAGACAAGCGTTCTCGCTGCTAGAGCTCGTGGTGATCATCGCGATCGTCGCCATTTTGCTGGCGATCTCCATTCCTGTGGTCCGGGACATGCGGTCAATCGCTCGACGTAGCAACTGTGACCAAAATCTGACCCGCCTCCTCCTCGCCTGCCAAACGTACGCTGTCGATCATCGGCATTTGCCCAGCGGCACGTTCAGTGGATCAGCGGAAGTATGGACAGGCGTGATCTCACCGGACTCGGCTCAGATGGCCGAGCTGAGCATCTCGAGTCTGCCGGAGGGCTATCATCACAACTGGGTCTCGTCATTGCTCCCCTACCTCGATCGCAAGGCGCTCTACGATACGATTAATTTTGATGTCGGCGTCTACGCTCCTGCAAACGAGGGCGTGCGTGAAACCGACCTTCCTTTTCTCCGGTGCCCCGCATCGGTAGGCGAGCAGATCGCCACTACGACCAGTTACGCCGGTTTGCACGCCAGCGAGAGCGTGCCAATCGGTATTGATGATGATGGACTACTCATGCTCAATCATTGGATTGTTCCTGACGAGATCAGTGATGGTATCTCCTATACGTTGCTGCTAGGTGAAAAACTATCGCCCCGCGAGTATGATCTCGGCTGGATGAGTGGTACCCGCAGCAGCCTACGAAACGCGGGAACAGCAATCAATGCAGCTGTTTCACCGGAGGTGTATCACGACCCAGCCTTCGTCGGTGGCCTCGGGAGCCTCCACCCCGGCGGGGCGTCCGCTGGAATGGCAGACGGATCCATTAAGTTTCTGCAAGATTCCATCGACATGAATGTCTACCGTGCCATGGTCAACCGCAACGACGGTAAGCAAGCTGAGTAAAGTTGCCAACGCGTTGTCGCTTTCTTTGAGCCGCGACGTGAAAGTTTACGCAGCCGGGCTCGCGACGCGGCCACATGTCGCATCGATTATATCGCGACATCGAACACATTCAGCACTGCCGTCGAAACCGCTTTGCATCGCTCCCATCAATCACGCGTCAGTGTCAAACTTAGAACAACGGCACTGCCTCCCCATCAGCTGTCATCTGCCACGGTGTCCAGACGATCATGGGGTCACTGATTTTGAGATCGCTTTTTCGTGGCGAGATTTCCAGTATCTCAAGTTCCAGATTCTCAATTTGGAGTGAGCTGGTCAAATCACTCAGTTCCGCCTCTAGCTTTTCATTCATCTCGTCCATGTCCAATCGATACTCTTTGAGTTGTTGCTCAGCACGATCCACGTCGGCGTGTTGTTGGGCAGCACGACTGGCGCTCCGAGCAGCTGTCGAGACTTTCGACACATTCGTTTTGGTTGCGAACTTTCGGCCCATGAACGCACCGAGAACGGATGCTCCTAAGGACACCAAAGAACTCATCTTGGCGCTGTCATACTGAGCGGATTCACGTGACAATCGATCTTCTGCTGTGCGAATCTTACTCCGGATGGATTCCATCTTTTTTACATACTTCGCTCGCAATTTGTCCGTTTCAAGATCCCGACGCTCCCGTGCAGCCTGCTGGAAATGAAGTCGAGCTTCACTTTCGCTCATGCCTGGCGGGGCATACTCTCCCAATGCAGGACTTTTGAACAACTGCATCGGGTGGTGTCGATACAAGTAGTCCTCGAAGTCTTTGAACAATGTCTTGATGGTCGCCTTGCCTCTAAGTTCGTCCGGTAGGGTTGAAAACGCAAACGTCGGGTCCGGCTTTTTCTCGAACTCAGATGCGGGATCCTTTACTTCACTGGATTCCCAACCGTCCTTGGGAACGCCATCGCCACAGTCGAGCAATCGACGCCCATCTACCCAAGCATCCACCTTGGCGCTGCTGCGAACGTAATGCAGGCTCCCCTCACCTAGTAACGCCGCTCGATAGATCCGTTTGCCTTCACCACGAACGAAGGCCGTCGGAACCAGGAACGACTCGCCCATGCCTGCCGGCAGCACCGGTCTGGTCGGGGTGACCGAACGCTTCGCTACCGACGCGTTTTTTGCTTTGGCTTGCTGGGCCAAGTTGGTCTTGCGTGTCGCCATCAAGCGGCGAATTTGGTCGCGTGCGAGCGGTCCTGCAAGGAACGACATCGCCCAGCGAGTTTGGAAGAGGGTCGGAGCCGGGTCATGAACGTTGTTCATTAAAAACACGCGGCTACCGAGGGACGCCAGTAACTGTTCCATCTGACTTCGATTGAAGGGCTTGCCTGACTGAGCCGCCGCACCTTCGAGTCCCTCCAGAACCCGCGCCTTATCGCGTTCGGTCTGCAAACGACCGAGGAACCAAGTGCCGATATTGGACAGGCCCTTGTAGTCAAGGTCGACTGGATTTTGCGTCGCCAACGTCACTCCCAATCCGAAAGCTCGGGCTTGTTTGAGCAACGTCAACATCGGTGGCTTCGAGGGCGGGTTGGCGACCGGGGGGAAGTAACCCGCAACTTCATCCATATACAAAATCGCGCGGAGCGAACTGGTGCCGCTCTGTGTTCGCATCCATGCGACAACTTCATTGAGCAGAATGGTGACAAAAAACATGCGTTCTTTCTCGCTCAGATGCGCGATCGAAAGAATCGACATCCTGGGCTTACCCTCGGCGGTATGAAGCAGTTTCTTGATCGACAGCGTTTCACCTTCGAGCCACGAGGAGAACGCCGGCGAGGCGAGCAAGTTATTGAGCATCATCGCGAGTTTACTTCGCTCGCTGGTGGGCATGAATGATTCGAGATCCAGCACACCCACGCGGGTGATGGGGGGCGCGTGAATCAACCCGATCAAATCGCCCACCGAAACAGAGCGTCCCTCTCGCCAGCAGTGGTCGAGAATCGAACTGATCAGAATATGTTCTCGTGATAGCAGCGGGTCTGCTTCGATACCCAACAAAGTCAACAAACCAGATGCGGCGCCGGTAACCCGTTCCCGCATTGCATCGGTGTCGTCGAGCACTTTTGGGGGTGGTGCATCGAAGCTTTTCAACACCGTCAAAGGCAATCCAATGTTGCTGCCGGGGGTATAGATCGCAACATCTACCGCGTCTTTGTATCGGCCCACACGATCTGGAGTTTGCCCCCACGCCGCCAGGCCGTTCTTCCATTTCGTCGCTGTGGCGGTTGCGAACTCATCCAGTGTCATGCCCTTGCGACTGGCCTCCCCGGCCTCCAGCCAAGGCTGAAAATCCGCAGGCTGCATATCGGGAAACGCCAGCATCAGATCGGCAAGATCACCCTTGGGGTCGATGCAAATCGCCGGGATCCCATCGATCGCCGCCTCCTCCAACAACGAGATGCACAACCCCGTTTTGCCGCTGCCCGTCATGCCCACGCACATCGCGTGCGTGCACAGGTCTTTGGCGTCATAGAGCATCAAGTCGTCGAGCAACTTGCCCTCGGCCGTGTCGTAATGGCGTCCCAAGTAGAACGTCGCAAGCTTCTCAAATACATCGGGCGAAGGAGTGGCCATGGCAAAATCAGTCGTCAGAGGCAATGCAAAGAATCATCTTGGCTGATAACATAGCCAATCGACACGCCTTTCGTAGCGGAACTCGTCCTCAGCCAAACTATTTCATGCTCCATCTCCACGATAAAATTCAAGAATCCTGTGCGTACATTCGTCAGCACAGCAGTCTGCCTCCTCGAGCTGGCATTATTCTCGGTACGGGCCTCGGTGGGTTGGTCGGTGACATTGATGTTGAGGCCACGCTGGACTACGCAGATATCCCCAATTTTCTCAGTTCGACTGCCACGGGTCACGCCGGTCGCCTCGTCATCGGCACGCTCGGTGGTGTCCCGATCATGGCGATGGAAGGGCGATTTCACTTCTATGAAGGTTATTCGCTGCAAGACATCACGCTTCCCGTGCGTGTATTCAGGGAGCTTGGCGCGGAGTTGTTGATTGTCAGCAACGCCTGCGGGGGGCTCAACCCGTACTATCAAAACGGGGATATCATGGTTATCGAAGACCAGATCAATCTGATGGGCGGCAATCCGTTGATTGGAATCAATGACGATCGGTTGGGACCGCGGTTCCCCGACATGTGCGAGCCCTACGATCAGGAGTGGATCAAGCGAACAATGAACGTCGCCCACCGCGAGGGACTGTTCCCTCACAAAGGCGTCTTCGTGGCTGTGGCAGGTCCCTGTTTAGAAACCCGCGCAGAATACCGATTTCTCCGTAATGCAGGCGCTGACGTGGTCGGCATGAGCACCGTGCCTGAAACCATTGTCGCGATCCATTGCGGATTGAAGGTTGTGGGCCTCAGCGTAATCACCGACATGTGTTTGCCCGACGCGATCCAACCCGCCAACGTTGCCGAAATCATTGCTACCGCCAATGCCGCTGAACCTCGACTCCGAGCGATCGTCCGTGGCGTCGTCGGCGAACTGAGTAGCAGCGAAGCTCCTGAGCTGTAGGTTTTCGTCGCGGTATGCGTATCCGTCCGATTCACCCCTGTGTTCATTCTGCTAAAATGCTGCCCTGCTCACCGCAGTAGTCACTTCTCAACAAATCGCGAATCACCCGGCTCCCATGAGCGAACCCAACTATACCGAGCGTCAAAGGCATCTTCGCAACATCGTCGTGATGGCATTAGCCGATGGCTCCATTGGCCAGCGTGAAGTCGAATGGGTCGCGGATCGCTGCGTAGCGCTCGGGCTCGGCCAAGACGATTTACAATCCGCCCTCGCCTACGGGCTCGGTGATGACGCCGCCCTTGAACTACCCGCGGATGAAGCCTCGCGCGAGGCGCTCCTTGCTGATTTAATCTCCATGATGGCGGCCGACGGACATCTTGCCGAATCGGAAAAGCGGCTGTTTGCATTGGCCGCCGCCCGCATGAATATTGTCGGTGAGCGTCTTGATCAGATTATCACAGCGGTTGTCAGCGGCAGGGATTCTCGCGGATCCAAAGACAACCCGGCGTGAGCGATGAAGCCCCACGACGTGCGAAGATCCTGATCACCTCCGGTCCCACGCGACAGTATCTTGATCCCGTCCGATATCTGACCAATGCGTCGAGTGGCAGGATGGGTGCCGCCCTTGCTGCCGCCGTGCTGCAGCAGGGCCATGACGTCGTGATCGTGTCCGGCCCCGTCGGCGTTGATTACCCCGCGGGCGCCCAAGTCATCCCCGTCGTTACGACCGACGATATGCTCAACGCCGCCGGCGAGATCTTTCCAGAGTGCGACGGCGCCATTGGTGCTGCGGCTCCCTGTGACTACAAGCCACTCAAGGTTTCCGACCAAAAGTTGTCCAAAACAGGTGAACCACTCGCCTTGGAACTTATTGAGACACCCGATGTCATCGCCGTCCTCGGTCAAGGCAAACGCAGCGACCAATGGGTCGTCGGCTTCGCGCTCGAAACCGATGACCGGCATTTCCGTGCTACCGTCAAACTGCAAAAGAAGTGCTGCGACCTGATGGTCAGCAACGGTCCCGAAGCGATCGATGCGGCCGATAATAACGTTGAGTTGTTGGGCCCAGATGGTCGTATTATTGAAAAGATTTCGGGCAGTAAACAGCATGTTGCCAACCGACTTATCCACCAAATTCACCACCGCCTGATCCTGTCATGCCCGCAACAACCGCAGTGAATCTTCAAACGACTCTGGGCCGGCTCACGCTCCCTAATCCGATCATGGTCGCCTCGGGCACGTTCGGCTACGCGCGCGAGATGCAGTCAATCGTCAACCTGGATCGACTCGGCGGCATCCTGCCCAAGACAATCACTGCGGAACCCCGTATCGGCAACGCTCCTTGGCGCACTGTAGAAACCTCCGCTGGCCTGCTCAATGCAATCGGCCTCGATAATGATGGTGTGGAGGCCTTTATCGAGCACCACCTGCCGTATCTCGCCACCCTCGCTGCTCCGATCGTCGTCAGTGTGGCAGGCCGCACGGTAGAGGATTTCACGCAGCTCGCCACGCGAATCGGCGAATGCGACGGGGTCGCCGCGATTGAACTCAATCTATCTTGTCCCAACGTCAGTGGCGGTGTCGACTTCGGTACCAATGCTGAGTCCTGCCAGCGCGTGGTAGCGTCAGCTCGCGCCGCCACGAAGGTACCCATCCTGGCTAAGCTCACCCCCAACGTCACCAGCATTTCGGATATTGCCCGCGGTGCCGCCGATGGCGGGGCAGATGCGGTCTGCCTCACCAACACAGTCCTTGGGATGGCAGTTGACTGGCGGAAACGGCGCCCCATTCTCGGCAACGGAATGGGCGGTCTGAGCGGTCCGGCGATTAAACCCATTGCTCTCCGCTGTGTCCATCAAGTCCGCCGAGCGGTCCAAATCCCTATCATCGGGATCGGCGGCATCGCCAGTCTCGACGACGTCATGCAATTTCTCATTACGGGCGCATCGGCTGTGCAGATCGGGACGGCTAACTACTACGACCCCACCCTCTCGATGCGTCTTGTCGACGAACTCCCATCAGCGCTCGCCGAACTTGGTGCCACTACCATCGCCGAAATTGTCGGCACACTGGAAACCTAAGACGCGCTGGATCTGGAATCATTGTCCCGCCAAATGTGTTGGCCGACGGCTCTGATACGACCACCACTGCTAAGTCGCTTTGGGTAGCATCATCGCCGCCCGGACGCGATCCCCGGGGCGTTGGTGATGGGATTGGTCACAGTTTGCTCGCCCCGCGTTGGAAAAATACCTTTGAGTGGACACGACGCATCCTGTCCGCGATATCTGCTCTAACGTTCCGTGCCGCATCGTGAAGGTGCGACCTACCACCGCCACGGGGACCAGCGCATTGGATTTCTCCAAGTACCACGGAATTGATGGGGCCGCTGCGAGAGCACGAGATTCAGAGGTGGGGATGCGCAAAGTCATTGCGTCTGCTGTGAAAGCGTTATATCAAAAAAACAGGCCAGACATAGAATATCCGGTGCCTTGCGGCCGCCCATGGGTTGACAGTACATCGCCTGAATGCACTGCTTCGCACCTAGATGCACCATGAGTCGGCATTTAAATTTTCATCACCCTGGGTCACGAAGTGCAAGCGAGAAGTTGGTGGCAAACGATATCGAGACGAAAGCGCAACAAAGAACGATTTGGATCACCGCAAACCGATGGCTAAGCGGCTTGGTTTCAGTCGCTTTTGTCGCGATAGGTTGCGGGCAACTTGCTGCCGCCGAACCTGATGTCGCGCCGCCCGAGCCAACGGTGGCGCAGTGGCATCCACTCAATCCCCCAGTCGCTGACGGCCCGGTGAGTGTACACGCTACTTTCGACCTGCTGAGTATCAGCGGCATTAACGACGAAGCGGAACAGGTTGGGATTTCCGGAGTGCTCACACTCGTGTGGAAGAATGCCAACCAGTCATTCGACCCGGCGCAAGAAGGCATTCGGGAGAAAGTCTTTTCAGGAGATTTTCAGTTTTATGAGGTATACAGTGGCTGGTACCCCCAGGTCACGCTCGCGAACACAGCGGGAGAATACGACACCTCCGCAGTTGTCCTCCGGGTACAACCCGATGGCACCAGCACTCTCAGTCAAGCTATCGATGCGGTTGCGAAGGTGGATCTCAATATGCGGCGGTTCCCCTTCGACCGCCAGCGTTTAGAACTGGTCTTCCGGATATTCGGCTTTGATTCGAGTGTCATTGCGTTCGATGACACGTCGAGCGCTGCGTCCACCAACGGATCGTTTACGAAGGTTCCACAGTGGTCCCTGAGGAAGATACATGCGTCGATGGGAACACTCGATGCCTCAGAGAGCATAGGGGTAGGACCGGCTTCATCATTTGTGGTCGCTATTGATGTCAAACGAGAGCCGCTGTTTATGGTCCGCCTGGTGGTGGTGCCATTGAGCTTGATTGTGATGCTCTCGTGGTCAGTGTTTTGGATGGACCGCTCGTCGGTCGGCGACCGTGTGAACGTTTCATTTGTGGGGATTCTTACTGCGGTGGCGTACCAAATAACGTTGGTGGGAATCGTGCCAAATGTATCGAGCGTGACGATGATGAACGCCTTCCTCAACCTCAGCCTCCTGATCATGTGCGCCACCGTCGTGGTGAGCCTGTACGTGAACACGGTCGACCGGCATGGGCCTATCCGAGGTGATCGCATCGACCGCCGTTGCCGCTGGTTATTCCCACTGAGTTATATTGCGCTCAACGCGGTCATACTGATTTTGGCCTTTTTCTTCTTTTGAGTAGGTCCGCTGAAACAGCTGGACTCGGATTGTTCGTGCTAAGCTACCCTCGAACGCACCCGGCGTTCGCTGCAGGTCACTTCTCGATCAAGCGAGTCGATAGGTCCGTTGTGGGCGTAACATCCGTGGTGAACGCGTCAGGGTTGACGAACATGTAGAGAATCGTGAGCACGGCTGGAAGAAGAATCAGCATCAGGAACCACCCGATGAGCTGGAAGACGTACTTTTCTTCGTCGCAATAGGAGCGTTTCAGTGACTGAGGATCAGCCGGCTCGTCATTCCATGACGGCGTTCGTTCGCTAGCAATTCTCGTCGGTGTAGGGAGATGGCGAGGCAACTCAATGGGCTTGTGTTCGGGGACAATGACTGGGGTCATGGCAATCGCCTCCGGTCTGATTGGACAACGACAACGGCGGATTCCTGTTTACCCGATCCGGTGATCGGCTGGATTCATTGACGCACCGTTGTCTGGATTGTTCTGAAGTAATGCAATCATCGCGCCGGACCTCTATATTGTGTGAATCGCTGGGAAAACCATCGTAGGATGCTACGACGCGTCAACCTGCGTTTCACTAGCGTCAACCTAGATTGACGCCTCGAGCGTCTCCAGTACCCCCTGCGAGATCGACTTCCACGGAGCTAGAATCACGGCATGAACGCACCACCACCGGATATTCCCAAGCGAGGGCATCCCATTCCGCCGGAGTTCTTCCGTTCGATCGCTGACTGCACTGTCGACTGGGAGAGCTGGCATTCGAGCGATGGTCAAGTTCTATGGGTTAACGACGCTGTGCAACGTTTTACCGGATACTCGCCGGAGGAATGTATGGCGATGGCAGACTATCCATTGCCGATGACGTCTCCGGAGCATCGAGATCGTATCGCTCGTTACCTCATTGAAGCCAGCAGCGGTAGCACGGGAAACAACATTGAGTTTGAGACACTGCATCGTGACAACTCGAAGTGCTGGGTCGCGGTGTCGTGGCAACCAATGACGGACTCCGATGGGCGCTCGTTGGGATTTCGAGCCAGTGTGCGGGATGTCTCGGAAAAGCGTCGCATGCGAGACCAATTGCGATTGCACAACGAGCACTTGGAGCAACTCGTCCAAGAACGGACTGCTCGTGTTGCGGAACTGGAACAACATCGATTGAAGATGGAGAAGTTAGCGGCGCTCGGTGAATTGGCCGCTGGGGTGGCTCATGAGATCAATAATCCGTTGGCTGGTATCCGAAACGCGTTCGTATTATTGAAGCGTCATATCCCGGTCGATGTGAAGCACTACGACAAGCTCGACCTCATCGACGGGGAGATTGAACGGATCAGCGGAATCACTCATCAGATGTATCAACTCTACCGCCCCAGTCAGCAGCGCGCCTCCACGTTCTCGCTCAAACAAACCGTTGATGAAGTCATCGCTCTGGCGTTACCAATGTCGCGAAAGGCGGACGTCAAAGTCGATGCCTCATTCCGTTCGTCGGCAATGGCCGAGGGGCTCGCGTCGGAAGAGGTCTGTCTGCGTGAAGGTGAGCTGCGACAGGTACTTTTAAACCTCATTCACAATGCGATTCAGGCTTCGGATCCGGGAAGTCGGGTGGATGTTTGCGCTGCGACGGATGAAAGGCACACTACTTTGACAGTCACCGATTACGGGCAAGGCATTGCCGATGATGTCCTTGCCAAGATCTTCGACCCATTCTTCAGCACTAAAGTGGAAACCGTTGGACAGGGCATGGGCCTTGGGTTATCGGTTTCGCGAGGTCTCGTGGAGGCAATGAATGGAACCATTGATGTCAACAGCGAGAAGGGAAAGCGTACCAGCTTTGTGGTCAGGCTGCCTAGACGATTGTCCGATGAGGGGCGTCGCTGATGACTCCGCCAGTACTCACTATTCGGACAGAACAAATTCGTGCCCTGAACCCCAATAAATTCGTCCTCCGAACCCATAGTTGGATAATTTCAACAGAACCGCATGGAAAATAAACAAAGAATCTTAATTGCCGACGATGAACCACTTTACCGTGACACGACAGCGGACTTGCTGCGAGAAGAGGGGTTTGAGTGCATCTGTGTCGAGAACGCCGACGATGCGATCAGCCTGCTCAGTGAGCATCCCTTTGATCTGATCCTGTCAGATTTGAACATGCCGGGCAACTTGAAGCTGGAACTGCTTAAAGAAGGACGTATCAAGTATTCGCATATCCCGATGATCGTGGTTACCGGCGTACCCTCTGTCCCCACGGCGATTGAGAGTGTGCGACTGGGTATTGCGGATTACTTGCTCAAACCGGTCCGGTTCGAGGAACTGCTCAGTGCAGTCGAGCGGGCGCTCCGCCATCAAAATCCGCCGCCCGAAGTAAGACCAGGCGTTCCCACCGAGGTCAAACCGCGTGGCGCGTTTCCCGAGATTATCGGAGACTGTTCTTCCATGACGGAGCTACTCGACATCGTCGATCGGGTTGCGGCGAGTAACACAAACGTCTTGATCACTGGTGAAAGCGGAACAGGCAAGGAAGTTATTGCTGCAGCGATTCACAACCACGGTGCTCGTCGACACCATGCATTTCAGATTATCGACTGCACAGCAATACCCGAATCATTGTTTGAATCCGTTTTGTTCGGCCACGTGAAAGGTTCGTTTACGGGAGCAATTAAGGATCAGATGGGATTGCTGCGCCGGTGTGACGGTGGCACCGCCTTCTTCGACGAACTGGGCGAACTACCAGCAGCATCGCAAGCGAAATTATTGCGGGCGGTCCAGGAACAAACTTTCACGCCAGTGGGTGAGAGCAGGCCGGTGAAGGTTGACACGAGGTTCATCTGCGCAACCAACCGCGATCTGCAAGCAGAAGTTGATGCTGGACGGTTTCGCCAAGACTTATACTATCGTCTCGCTGTGATCCCAATCGAGCTGGCTCCGTTACGCGATCGCGGTGACGACGTCATCCAGTTAGCGCACTATTTTCTCGAGCGCCATCGGCCCGCTGAAGCAACGGTGAAGGAGTTCTCCAGTGAGGTGATTGATTGTTTCAAAGCATACCGCTGGCCAGGAAACATCCGCGAATTACGGAATGTTATCGAACGGGCGATCACCCTCGCTCGGGGCGACAAGATCGAAGTATCCGACCTCCCACCCCAATTACGGACGCCTGACGTCTCCAGTATCGACTTGTCGGTTTTGTCAGAAATTTCGCGTGACGTCGCGCTCGATAACGCAGATCGTGCCTATCTGACCGCAGTACTCAAAAAACATAACGGTGTGATCGCCAGTGCTGCGAGACAGGCTGGCATCTCTCGCCAGGGAATGAATAAGTTGCTCAAACGCCACGGGATTGAAGCAGACGATTTCCGTTAAAGGTGCCGTAGCGCCGCCATGTTTGGCGTCTGCTCCAAAATCGAGTGGTTCGATTTTCTACGCTCTCACGCGACACGGTGCTAGGACTGCTGGTGCTAGGACGCCCGGTAGGAGGACGCCCGGTACAACAGCCCCATCCCCAGCATCCCGCTGATAGCTGATCCTGCGAGGACACCGATCTTGGCGGTGTCCTGCCCGTCGGCGCCGAATGCGAGTCCGTCAATGAACAGTGCCATCGTAAATCCGATCCCTGCGAGACAACTGCCGGCGATGAGCATCGACCACGGCAGTCCAACTGGAAGCTGCGCCCAGCCGATGCGGATTACAATCCAGCTCAACAGCACAATTCCCAAGGGCTTGCCCACTACCAAACCTAGAATGACGGCCAGCGCCACCGAATCACTCAGATTGGATAACTCGATCGGAACCCCCGCATTTGCTAAAGCAAAGACGGGCATAATGAAGTAGGCACTCCACGGATGAAGGGTCATTTCCAGGTATTCCAGCGGTGATACGGTCTCACGACTGATTTGTTGTAGTTCCTTGACCGCCTCAGCGCGATGGCTTCGTGTCGACCACCGACCACTTTCGAACTCGAGCTGTTTTTCATGCAGGTATTCGCGAAACCGCTCGGGAATCAAGACGGGCTTCGCAGGAGTCATCAAGCCGAGAATCACACCTGTCAGCGTGGCGTGAATTCCCGATTCGTGGAGCGCATACCAGGCAATCGCGCCGGCAGCAATGTAGGGCGGAAAACGGCGGACGCCGATCCTCGAGAACAGCTGCACCACGCCAATACTCAGCGCCGCCAAGACGAGAAATCGACCGTCGAGTGATTCGGTGTAACCGATGGCGATTACTAAGATCGCACCGATATCGTCGACAATGGCGAGTGATAGCAGTAGCACCCGCAAGCAGTGAGGGACTCGTGGTCCCAGCAATGCTAAGCATCCAACGACAAATGCAATGTCGGTCGCCATCGGAATTCCCCAACCGCGCATTCCCGGTTGCCCGTACTGGATCGCTAGGTATAAACCCGCTGGGACGATCATGCCCCCGATTGCCGCAGCAATCGGAAGCGACGCTTGTTGCCAGTTCGATAAAGAACCATGTACGATCTCGCGTTTGACCTCCAGTCCGATCACGAAGAAGAAGATCGACATGAGACCATCGTTAATGACGTGGTGCAGTGAATGATGAAACTGCCACTCGCCAAAACCGATTGATATGTCGGTCTGCCAAAACTCCAGGTAGGTTGCCGCGAATGAAGTATTGGCGGCAACCAGAGCGATCATCGTGCAAAACACCAGCACGAGCCCGCTGGTTGCCTCCACGTGCATGAATCTCGCGAGTGGACGCAACAGCCGGTCGATCGGCTGAAACGGCAACGGAGGTCGGGGATCGTCTAACAAGGTAAATCCATCATGCTAGCGGCGCGGACTGGAAATTGCTTTCTTGTACACTGGCCAATGATCGCGATCAGCCGATCGATTGCAAAGTGTCCCGGTCCTTCCATTCATCGCGTGTACTGAGGGGACGAAGTTCATCTCCGAGGAATTTGACACTGCCCGACTTGACGTCATACATAGCGCCAATCACCTTAACACGACCTTCGTCCACAGCGCTGCGAATGATATCGCTGCGGGAAACAATTTGATTCGCAGTGTGCTGAACGTTCCTTTCAGCGACACTATCTACAAACGCTTCAAAGTCGTCGGCAGGCATCTCGTTGAGTTCCTGTGATCCGATCGACGGCATGCTGGGCGCAATCTCATCGACAATGGCTTGAAGATGCTGGCAGCCTGTCGCTGTCATCGCGTCCGTCCCACCGGATACCAGCTTGACCGACGAAGTGACCGCACCGCAACGGGTATGGCCTAATACAACGAGCAGCTTCACACCGGCGACGCCGATTGCGTATTCGAGACTACCGAGAGATTTTGTTCCAACGACGTTGCCCGCGACGCGCGCACTGAAAATGTCGCCAACACCGAGATCAAACACGAGCTCAGCTGGCACGCGTGAGTCGATGCAACTTAACACGGCCGCCAGCGGGTTCTGGCCTTCGGCAGTCGCGCCGACCTGCCGGCCGAGATCACGATTGAGTCGTGTTCCGTCCACGAAACGGCGATTGCCAGCACGCAATATGTCGCAAACCTGATCCGCTGTCATCCGACCTTGTAACTCACGACTCGAATAGTCTGCGAAATGAATCTGATCCTGCAATTGATAACGAGGCCGGAAACCTTTCAGGCTCACGGCGATATCTCGTGCCGGTGCTACATCATCCTTAAAGTCACGGATCAAACTCAGGACATCCGGATCGATGTAGTCTGACTCGGTTGCATCAATCAAAAGTTGGCTACCTGGCTTCGCTTCGTTGAGAACGCGATCAATCGCAGCCCGATTGAGGAAACTAACCTGATTCGCCAGTTCGATGTGGGTCAGGTCTCCATCTAAGTGTGTCTCTAGAATCGTACGAATCGGTCGACGCAGGTTGCTGTTGAGAATGAACAGTACGCTTACTGCCAGTCCGATCATGATCCCAACCAACAAGTCAGTCATCACAATTGCGATCACCGTGATGATGAATGGCAGGAACTGATAGCGTCCTTGGTCCCACATCTGTTTGAACAGCTTAGGGCTGGCAAGTTTGAACCCGGTAACCAACAAGATCGCTGCCAGGGCTGACAACGGAATCATATTCATCACTTGAGGCAAGATCGCGATGCTTAGCAGAATCAGCGCCCCATGGAAAATGGCGGACATCTTCGTTTTAGCTCCCGCGCCAACGTTCACACTGCCGCGGACGACGACCGAGGTGACGGGCAATCCGCCGATCAGACCGCAGACCATGTTGCCGCAACCCTGGGCAATCAGTTCACGACTCGGCGGCGAGCTACGCTTTTCTGGATCAAGTTTATCGACCGCCTCCAGGTTCAAAAGCGTTTCCAGCGACGCAACAACCGCAATCGTCAACGCGGCGATGTAGATCGCAGGATTGATCACCTGTGAGAAGTCCGGAAGTCGCAGGAAGCCGACGAACTCCGACAGACTCTTGGCCACCGGAATCTGCACCAAATGGCTGGTGCCAATCGCCCAGTTCTCAGACATGCCGCTGAAAGCCAGGCTCATGCCGACCCCGAGTATCACGACGAGCAGAGGGGCGGGGACAAGCGACCTTTTCAGGACGGCAATGCGATCCCACGTGAGTAGGAGCGCCACCGAGAGCAGTCCAATGACCATCGCCCCGAGGTGAATGTTGCCCGCGACAAGTGTCAGCAACTCTGAAAACGTATTTTCGTTATTGGGTTGATGAAACGACATGTCACCCTCTGGATCTGCATCGTGACCAAAAACATGCGGAATCTGTTTCATAATCAGGATGATTCCGATCGCCACGAGCAGCCCCTTGATCACACTCGAAGGAAAGAAGGCTGATAGCGCACCGCCACGAGCGATGCCGAACGCGATTTGGATGATACCCGCGACCACAACTGCCAATAGAAAGGCCTCGAAGGAGCCCAGCGTTGCGATCTGTGCGGCGACAATCGCGGTGAGCCCCGCCGCTGGCCCGCTGACGCTGGTGTGGGAACCGCTGATCGCGGCCACGACCAATCCGCCAACCACTCCCGAGATCAACCCCGAAAACAGATCGGCACCCGAGGCGAGCGCGATGCCCAGACAAAGTGGGAGCGCGACCAAGAAAACGACGAGACCCGATACGAGATCATGGTAGATGTTTGATTTTGAAAGCATAGGATTTTGTGAAGACATTGAAAGTCCTGTCAGTGTCAAGATTATCGGTGAGGGGTATCCAGCGGAAAGTCATGCTGGCATTCAACTTCGACGGCCAGCGAGAAGCGTGATTCAGACAACCCGAGCTCGCAGACTTCGGGATGCGAGATTGTCTTGCCTACTCATGGCGACACGGAATGCACGCTCGCAATTGCTTTGGCCAATCAGTGAGGGCAATGCCATTCGCAAACCACTGCGCCGCGTCCGCAAACATGGATGACGATCAGTTCGGTGGTTAAGCTCCAGCAGAACGCAAGCTCAACAATCAGCGATTAGGTTCCCTGTGTTGAGACTGAACTCTCAGCTTCGGACGCGTGCGTCAAATCTCGCTAAGGCGGTTAGCGTGATGGAAAAGTCCGACGGCGGCCTAACAGCGAATAGGCGCGAGAAAGCCGTTGGCAAGTCGATGGCCGACGAGGGGCAGTCGCGGAATCGTCATCCCAGAATGACCACGTTTGGGAATGAGAGCAATCGCGGGCGATGTCCCGAGTGTACCCGACCGAAACGTGCGTATGCGCTTCACCAGTGATCCAGGCAGGAGCTGATGGCACCCTGGAGTTTCAGCTTCAACTTCATTGTTGATAATCGTTCGTGACGCCGTTGCTGTAATCCCCATACTCGCGCACGAAAAGAATGCGAGCATGATGACGCAAATCATCTTGCTGGGCTTGATATCTCGCGTGATTTCTAGAAAGGAATTCACTCGTGCGGGCACCGGTCCAGGACGACAAAACGAGAGTGGCATTGATACCAAACTCTTTGAGGATTCTAGCGTGCGGGAAGGTTTCAGCAACACTAGAAATCCGTTCTCAACATTGGATAAGAGTGAAAAATCTAAAGATCAATACTTAATGCATGAACCTGAAGGGCATATCGTCAACCTGGGTTTACACGGGAAACTTCAGTTGACGCGGTAGGCATTATTATTTTGTTTTCGAAGCGTGCTCTTCATGCAATGGAGGTATTTCGCAGTCTTCGACACACGGTGGCATGCGCGTTGCGTTGAGTATCCCTGCACACAATGCAACTCTCTGTTTCATGCCTTAAGGAGTGTCAGCCATGTTGATGCGAAATCCGGAGTACCAAGTCAAGAATGCTGTCGAGGTCGACGATGCGCTCGGCCATGAGCAAGCTCTCAATACAAGTTGTGAGGTCGGAGATTCGCTTGCTGCAAAACCGCATGCGGAACACTTGATTGGTCAAATCACGTTGATTCTCCTGTTCGCGCTCGCTGTACTTCTGCAAGCCATCGCTTGATCGACCAGTAGTTCGATCTCATCCAGTTGACGTCAGACGAGCAAACTGCCTGTTGATTCACGAACCAGACGCGCTACCGAGGAGGTCCATCTCGTCTTTTGCGTGCGTATGGATTGAGTAGTTGTGCGTCCGGATACCGAAAGCAATTGACGCAACAGGCTGCTGAGCAGTCTACCATTCCCTTTTTGACAACGTACTTTAAACCTTTCTTCATCATGACACCTCGAATATTTGCCTTGACTCGAACCGATCGTCAGCGGCTGGAGACTCTACTCGACAGCCATTTTGTCGAAGCCATGTGGGACGAGCGTGCACACCTCAGCAACCTGAAGGAAAAGCTAGAGGCCGCGACCGTGGTCGATTCCCGCGAAATGCTCCCGGATATCGTGACCATGAACTCGACGGTCAAACTGTTCGACATCGACCGCCGAGAGGCGGAAACATTTACGTTGGTGTACCCCGAAGAAGCATGTATTGCCGAGGGAAAGCTATCGATTCTCTCACCACTCGGGACAGAAGTGCTCGGTCGGCGTGTCACCGAACGCTTCTCGCTCCAGGTCCTAACCGTAAAGACTCGAAAGAGAGTTGAGAACATTTCGTTTCAACCCGAGCGGTCCGGAGTGTTCGGATTGTAGGATTGCAAATGCGCAGGTTGGACGGAATGACTAAAGCTACCGTCGTTGCGTAATTGACCTTTTTGCAATTCGAGCAATCATTCGATCGGGGTCATCGCCCGGGCTGCACGGATGGGCTGCGAGGTAACGTACGCACTGACGGCTTCATCTCGAGATGCATGCACGACGCTGTGATGTGAATCCCGTACGCCGTTCGGAGTTGTTGGAAGATACGCCCAATAAGTAGTTGATATCCAAGCTTGGGACGATTCCTAACCGGTGGCGGGCCTGCGATCAGGCTCGTCTGAATGCTGCTCGTAGAGTCGAAGAATCGAACGCTGCCGGCGCCTGACCGCTGGCGCCGTACATGTAGACAGCTGCTTGAATAATCGCCGATAGGGCGCTAGATACCAGTGAAACGATGAGCAGTCCGGCTGAGCCGATCGCCACCAGCGTGATGCCGATCACGATCATTTGATTTCCAGCTGCTACCGCTCCTGCGACAACCAAACCGATGCAGGGCAGCATCGCGAGAAAGCTGAAGAATCCGATACTGCTATTCCCAGCGAGTGCCTCGCCCCATGAACTCTTGAGGATCTGCGTCGAACGCTTGACCGCGTCGATTGGCCCCAGCCGCTCAATAACGAGGACGGGTACGACGAAGAAGGTGACGGCCGACCATCCCATGCCCAGCAGTCCGACAACAAACTGACCGACTCGTTCGCTACGACTCTCGATCAAACGCAGCGCAATTCCCACCGTAGCACTAACAAAGGCCCAACCAGCGATTTGTGGCAACCTTGCCATGGACGCCGAAAGTCCCTCGCTGATTGTCGGCCGTTCCCCGTAAAATCGCTTCACCGCACAGGCGATCAATGCGCTGTTGAAGAAAACGATCACAAAGTAATTCGAAAAGTAGAATGCAAACAAGCCGGCCCAATAGATGGGGTTGCTCGGGGGGGCAACTTCGCCAGAGTCACCGCTCTCCGCCACGTCGACGCCAGCCTGGGTGACCTGCTCGAGCACGCCACTGAGCAAGAGCGGCACTGCAAAACTCGCCAGCACGAATAGGCAGCAGATGCCCGAGAGCAGCGGAAACACCAACAGATGCTTATCCGTTTTGAGCACATCCCAACTCTGTCTCGCCAAATGAAATCCAGTAGCAAATCGTTCGAACATGGCGTGCAGCTTAAAAGGAGTGGTGTTCGCCCGCCCGCGGAGCAATTCGGCTGGGACGGGACTGGAGCAATCGTACCCCTCATTGGAGTGCTCTGCAATCTTCTTCCAGCGTCAGACGGCTAAGTGCCCAAGCGGTGACGCCTGGGGCGACGCGAACCTCTCTTTCCGTCATCGCGCTGCTTTGTTAGTTAGAGCGATGATGCGTTCTCATTGAATCCTCTGCTTGATTTTTTTCGGAAGCCATGCCCAGCCACGATAGTCACCGCCGGGCGAGACGTACGCACTTCCCACGTTTGCCATTGGTCTGTTTGTTGTGGATGTTTTCAGTGGGGGCGCCCCTCTGGGCACAGCAATCCTTGCCTGCCCCAATTTTGTCCTCGCCTCAGACCTCTTCCGTACCGGGCTGGCAGTCGGGAAAATCGAATTGGAACGGCAGCAGTTATGAAACACTGCCCCCACCGCCTGCGGTAACTCCCACCTCGCCATCGCCAACACTCGCACAACCCGAGCTGCCGGCGCGGTGGAACGAGAATTTCGGCTTGTCGGAAGCGCCCGTGCATGCCTCCGTGATTGAGGAGTTGCCGTTGGAGGACGCGGTGGGCGTCCCTAGCGAGATCGAGTTGACCGATCCGTCGGGAGTTTCTGCTGGCGAAGATGCGGATCGAGAACCGGAGAGCTTCAGTGATCTGCCAATTGGTGCAGCACTTGCCGAGGCCGCCGATTTGGAAGAACCACCGCTGGAAGAGGAAATCGTCCAGTGGTACGAAATTCCCTGGCGATGGATTTCCAAAGGCTGGACCAGCCACGCTGAGCTTGGGTTGAACGGAAGCTCCGGAAACGCGGTCACCTCTGCCATTCAAACCGGGTTGGAAATGAACCGCAAAACGGATATTTACACCCTCGGGATCGATTTCAACTATCGCCAAGCTAGCAATCAGAAGCGAAATACTGAGAACAATGCGCGTTTGAACATTGATTATGACCGCCTGTTGGGTAAATCGAAGTGGACTTCATTCGGCAAAATCGGCTTCGAGTACGACAAATTCAAAGCCTTTGACTTGCGGCTAAACATGAATGCCGGTTTCGGCTACTATTGGCTTCGCAATGACAAGGTGAATTTGATCACCCGTACCGGTTTAGGTGCGTCGAGAGAATTCGGGGCCCCCATGGACGAGTGGACGCCTGAAGCAGTGTTGGGTCTAAGCTACGACCATCAGCTATCAGAGCGTCAAAAGGTTATTGGGAAACTGGATTACTTTCCGAGCCTGCGAAAAGCGGGGGATTTCCGCGTCGTGACCGACCTCGCCTGGGAAACCTTAATCGACACTGCCGAGAATCTTTCGCTGCGTCTCTCCGTAACCGACCGATACGACAGCACACCGCAAGGGGCGCTGCCCAACGACGTGTACTATGCCGCCCTCCTGCTTTATAAATTCTAATCCGACGCGATGGAACCATCTCTCGTGCTTGGCAACGCCAGGGGAGCGGGAGGAGTTCGGTCTAAGTTTACGCTTCGCTGGACAGATCAAGATGGTCGCCCCGCAGAGACGGTGGAGGACTCGGCCGCGAGTACCCCGAAATCGATTGGCGACCTTTCTCGTCGCTGTTGAGCGTGCCACGAAGCTGCGCCAGATTCTTCTCACACACCAATTCGCGCGAGATCAGCTCGCGGTGCATGGCATCGCATTCTCGGTGTAGCCGACGATGACGATCCGACACCTCGGGTGGGGGGTGATGCGATGCGACGTTTCGTTCGAGCTTCCGTGTTACCGCTAAAAGTCGCTCAACGCACAATTGCTTGTCGGACAGCAAACGCATCAGTTCGTTCATGTGGCCGCTCGCAATGACGAGCTCTTGCCTCTTGGTTAGCTCGAGTAACTCGGCGAGAAGCTCGTGGCGATTTTCGATCATGGGTTCCAACTCGGTCATCGGCTGCCTTTTCGAAGTGCGTCTAAACCCAGTCCATTCCCAAGTCCAACGATGTCGCTTGATGGGTCAGCGCTCCGCTGCTGATTCGGTCCACGCCCGTTGCGGCAACGCTGGCAATCGTGTCGAGGGTGATATTCCCAGATGCCTCGAGCTCGACGGCGACGCCTGAAGCGTCGCGTGCCGCTACGGCGGTGCGTAGGTCGTCGAGTGAAAAATTGTCCAACAGGATAATGTCGATACCGCTGAGGAGGATCGTTGCCATTTGATCCAACCGATCGACTTCAATCTCAACAATTGACGGTGCGACGAGATGCTTCATCATCCCACCCCGCATTGCCACTGCTCTCCGGGCAGCCTCAGCGGCACCTAAAGGCATCTCATCGCTATGGCCCGCTTCGCGAGACTGCCCCAAGGCCAAATGATTGTCTTTGATAAGGAAACCGTCAAACAAACCCGTGCGGTGATTGTGGCCTCCTCCGCATCGAACGGCGTATTTTTCTAGCCGTCGCATCCCAGGGGTTGTCTTGCGGGTATCGTACAGACGAGCATCTGATCCCTTCAGCTTCTCGACATACCGGTTCGTCAGTGTCGCGATTCCGCACAGCCGCGAGAGCAGATTGAGCGTAACTCGTTCACTCGTCAGGAGATCGCGTGCAGATCCCGCTAAGCGGACCAGCGGGGTCCCGGGCGCGAATGTTTCCCCTTCAGCGATGAGGACTTCGACGTCCAGATCTGCGTCGAACTCATTGATGATCCAAGGTGTCAATGCGATTCCTGCGGCAATCCCATGGGCTCGCGAGACGATCTGGCATGCACCTCGGCGCTCCGCATCGATCATCGCGAGCGTGGTCCAGTCGACTGCGACATCGAGGTCCTCGGCAATCGCCAGCCTAACGAGTTGCCGTAAGTCATTTTCGAGACGTTCGTCGATCTCAACAGGGGTATAATCCGCTGGAACAGGTTGGGGATTCAACGTCGACCTTTCGGTAAGGAGTGTCGGTTTGGTACTAGCATCTTTAGCGGCATCTCGACGATGCCTGCGACCTCGGAATGATGAACATGATAGGCGAATACAAGATTAACCGTACCACCCGTCGTTGCAGCGTCGGTAATCGACCGTTGCTGCCGGGGGAATATTATTACAGCGTGGTAAGCGGTGATGACGAGGAATTCCGGCGCGTCGATATCGCTGCAGACGCGTGGACGGGCCCTCCCGACGGCTGCATTGGGCATTGGAAGAACCGAGTCCCACTTCCGGAAGAAAAAAAACGGGAACTGGCTCCTCCCGAGGTCCTGATCGACTTACTGCGATCGATGGCCGATCAACCAGCCATGAGCAAAATGCGATACCTACTCGCCCTGATGTTGCTGCGAAAGCGGCACCTAAAACCCTATGAAGACGCCACCCTCATCCGCTCCGAGCCGGAGGCCAAGGACCAACCGGCGGCAGACGATGAGGCCGTTCCCGGCAGGGACCGTTTGCAATTGGAATCGAATATCGATGGTTCGATCCTCACGATCGAGGTAGCTGACATTGCCTCGACCGAAGCGGAAAGCCTACAAGAGCAACTCGTCGACCTGCTTTACCGCGAAGTGGAATGATCCAGATTTGGCAAGGGAGCCTGATTACGCAATGCATGATGCACGCACCAGCACGACCCTGGCCACCGTCGCGGCTCTCTGTCTGATTCTTTGCGGCGGTTGTCCGCGGACGGTGACAGTTGCCAACCTGCCGCCTCCGCCTGTGGTCTTACCTGAAACACCTGATCTGGCCTCACTCGCAGCTGCAGTCAATCGTACCGACGCTATCCGGGAGCTGTCCACGAACTCCGCCACACTTGATGTGCTCAGTATGACAGCAGTCCCCAAGCTCACGGCGACGATGCACCTCCAGCGTGATCGGAACTTTCGGCTCAAGGCTAGCGTGCCTCTCATCATGGGCAGTGGCATCGATCTCGGTAGCAATGCCAATGAATTCTGGTTCGAGGTCCCCGAAAAAATGTCGCAAACTCTCTATTACGCCAATCATGAGCAGTACGCTAGTAATCTGGACCGAGCGATTCTTCCAGTCGATCCAAGTTGGTTGATTGACGCCATCGGTCTGGCCCGACTCGATCCAAGCACAGTGATTGCAGGGCCCGTCACCCGTCCAGACGGATTGATTGAAGTCCGCAACGCGGTGCAAACCGCGGCCGGTACCTACCAACGGGTCTGCTTTATCGAGCCCTCTGCAGGCTATATAACGCACCTGTTTCTGTACTCTCCCGACGGTCGTTTGGTAGCCAAGAGTTTCGCAAGCGAACACGAGTACTTTGACAGTGTTAACAGTGTGCTGCCGCACCGGGTGAAAATCGAGCTATTTCCCGCCGCAGAACCCCCGCTCGCGATGCAGTTGCAAGTTGCCACTTATAGCATTAATCAGCTGCTCTCAGGCGATCCACAGCTCTTCACAATGCCCGCCACTGGCAATCGAGTCGATCTGTTGCAGATGACTGGCCTACCACCGAGCGGCAACTACGTGGGAACATCGAACTCGTCGGCATGGGCCCAGCCCACAACGACATCGGCGGGCACACCTAGTCAGTACAGCGCTGCCGCACCCACGGGGCCTCCGCTGCGAGGCATTCGCTACGAGTAAGCACGCTCACCAGAGAATGGGATGGAGCCACCGACTGGTGAGGACGGGTGTTGAGAGAGCCCGCGAATTAGTCTCAAACCAGCTTCCAGCCGACAATTCCGGCAACCATCAACGCGATGCAGGCGACACGCATCGCTGAGGCTGGCTGACCGAGAAATACAATATCAAGCGTTGCGGTCCCGCCGGTACCGATGCCTGACCAATTCAGGAAGCTTGTGCCGATCAGCGACTCCTCTATTGTGATTGCGAGGCAGAAGGAGCGTGCAACCATTGTGGCTCGATTAAACACTCGGCCACAATTGAGTCCTGCACTCTCTATCCTCCAAGCCAATTGCCTAGACAATCTCCAGGCAACCAGCGATGACCAAATAGACCCACGCGATGACTTAGCTCATTACAGCGCTGCCAGAACGTCAGTGGCGCTCACACGTCCACGGTGACTGTTACTGACTTTGACGAACGTTATCTTGCCTGACTCATCCACGACGATGGTTGACGGGTAGGCCGTCTCACGCGGTGCATCCCAACGCAGCCCATAGGCGTTCGTAAATTCGTAGCCGGGATCCAACAGGAAGGTGAACGGCTTGGGTAACTTCGTACCGTGTAAAAACTCATCGGCGTGTTGCGCCAACTGTGTTTTCGCGCCAGGGTAAATTAACAGAACGCGGGCATTTTTCGCCGCAAACTGGTCCGCGTGTTTAATCAAATCAGCAACCTGGGCCGAGCACGCTGGGCACTGGTATCCGGGGTAGCCGCGCAGTACGACCACGACTACCGCGCCGTCGGCATTCACTTCGCTCAACTCCACTTCGCCGGAGAGCTCTCCAGCGACCGCGGGAAGGCGGAAATTCTGGGCAGGCTCCCCTTTCTGCAACTTCGCCGCTGCTGCGCCTGGATTGTCCACAGAGGACTGCGCGAACGCGGGGACAGCAACAGTGGTTGCGAGCACAAACGAGCACAGTGCGATTCGCATGATTCGAGCTTTCAAGGGACACCTCATATCAAGTAGTTAGGGAGGGAAGGTGAGGCAAAGTTCGCCGCCGCAGCATAACGTCGCCACACACTGCTGTGCAAATGGCCATCTGTTCCTGCGGTCCGCCATTGCTCCGTTGCCTGTCTGGAGGCTGGGCCCGTCTGACGTACTTGATACGTTTAAAACCTAGCCTGCCGGGTGTCGTCCTCGGTCCGAGGTCGCGATCGCAAGCCCAGTGAAGTGAGCCCAGAGAAGTGAGCCCAGAGAAGTGAGCCCAGAGAAGTGAGCGCAGTGAAGTGAGCACTTGATCGTGTCGTGGCCAGATACTTGCCACCCCCTTGCGACGATGCGGGATCACGTCGCAGGTAACAGAATTTGATTTTATCGCGACCGATTCACCAAAAGTGTAGAATGCCGGTGCAACGCTCAGCGAGTTCCGTATCAACGTATCTGGAGACTTGAGATGAAACGTCCTCACAACATCAACGAACGACGCGGGTTCTTGAAATCAGCTGGCCTGGCCGGCGCAACATTATCCATGACCGACTTTGGCTTTTTAGGGCGGCTTCCCGCTGTGTCTGCTGCCGATACGAAACTGCCGTCCAATGCAGTGGAGTTTTCTCCTGACATCGAGCCGTTGGTGCGCCTTCTGGAAGATACACCACGCGAGCAGGTGGTTGAAACGTTTGCAGCCAAAATTCAGTCAGGCACGAGTTACCGAGAGGTCTTGGCCGCGTTGCTGTTGGCGGGGGTGCGGAACATTCAACCGCGTCCGAGCGTTGGCTTTAAATTTCACGCCGTCTTGGTTGTGAATTCGGCGCACTTGGCCAGTCTCAACTCTCCCGATTCGGATCGATGGCTACCGATTTTTTGGGCACTTGACTACTTCAAGTCATCGCAGGCCCGCGATGTGCAGGAAGGCGACTGGACGATGTCCGCAGTCGATGAAGCCAGTGTGCCACCTTCGCACCGCGCGAAAGATGCATTCCGTGCGGCGATGGACAATTGGGATGTCGACGCGGCCGACACGGCGATCGTCGCCTTGTGCAGGACCGCAGCTGCGGCAGAAGTTTTTGACATGCTCGCCCACTATGGTTGCCGGGACTACCGCAGTATCGGGCATAAAGCAATCTACGTGGCCAATGCTTACCGAACTCTCCAGTGCATCGGTTGGCGATACGCCGAACCTGTGCTTCGTTCCCTGGCCTACGCACTGCTCAATCACGAAGGGCAGCCCAATCCCGCTACCCATGATTTGGCGCCTGATGCGGCTTGGCGGGTCACTCAAGAACGACTCGCCTCTCTCCCCGCAGAGTGGAGTCATGGCCGTCTCGATGCAGGAGCAACCCGCGACCTACTTGACACGTTGCGCACAGCGTCACCCAGCGACGCCGTCGCAGTTACGGCTGATCTGATGGTTAGCGGGGTTGCTCCTCAGTCGATCAATGATGCACTATTTCTTTCCGCTGCTGAGATGCTCGCACAGCAACCGGGAATCGTGTCATTGCACGCTGCGACAACGACCAACGCGTTGCAGTACGCTTACCGAACCGCTTGCGGTGACGAAACTCGGCGTGAACTTCTCCTGCAAAACGCCGCCTTCATCCCGTATTTTCGGGAATCCATGCAGGGGCGAGGCAATGTTGCAGCAAAGCGGATAAATGTATCCGACGATGCGGGCGAGTCCGATGGCGCAGCAAGTGTGGATGAGATCTTTGCGGCAGTGTCGAGCGATCGCTCACGGGCTGCTGCGGATATGCAGGCGTTCTTGGCTTCGGGCGGACGCCCTGAGTCGCTCATTCACGCCGCCCGCCGTCTGGTCTTCCTGAAGGGCAACGATGCCCATGACTATAAATTCAGCTCAGCCGCGCTCGAGGATTTCTACGCCGTCTCGCCACAGTTCCGCAACGCGTATCTAGCTAGTTCCGCATACCTATTGCCAGGCAGCAAGGATCGTGACAACGGCCTCGTAGATCGAGTTCGAGACGCCCTGGCGTGATCCCTGCTAGAACTCTTCCTCTCGCGGCAGGGTAGCCTCCTGGGGCGAACTCGCAGCATCGCGGTCGAATTCGTAAATCTGCCCGTGACCATCTGCGTGGCCCGTCGCCAAATTGTACTTGTCGAGCAGATCGTTCACGAGCGTTTCCTCTTCGATTTGTTCCTTAACGAACCATTGCCCAAAATTGAATGTGGCCCAATCTCGTTCCTCATGAGCAAGATGCACGATTTCATCGATCTTCTGGGAGTTGTCGATCTCGTGTTCGAGAGCTTTTCGCAGGCAATCGCCCATGTCTTTGGGATCCGACGGGGGCGCGTCGATTGCCGTAACGCGGGCGTGCCCTCCGCGATCGTTGATGTATTTGAGGAATTTAAACATGTGCTTGCGTTCCTCCTCCATGTGCCCGTACAGGAAATCAGAAATTCCAGGGAACCCGTTCACTTCGGCCCACGAAGCGTAAGCCAGATAAACCTGTGCCTGGTAGGCCTCTCGATTCATCTGTTCGTTCAATGCCGTTTCCATCGCATTGGAAATACGTTTCGTCTTCATCTTCGGGCTCCTGTTGTTCAATTAAAGCATGCGAGATTCCACCGCACCTGAAGTCACTCGAACGCTCGAGCCAGCACGCAGACATGTGTTGACAGGCTAGACACTAACCATGTCCAGATTGACGAAAGCACTTGACGCACGTTTCGAGGCCGCGTCATTCGAGGCGATGTAGCCTCCGAGGAACAGGATGCGGGGAACGATGGCCAGTTCTGTATGCAAATGGTGGGCCAATCGTTCTGTGCGCAAATGGTGGGCCAATCGCAGGCTGTCCGCTGACAACCACTCCCTATGTGCGAGCTTTGGCAGCCTGACGCCGAGCGGAGTGTTCGCTAAGATCGTGCGGCATGCAACCGACCTCCAACCGCTGCCTCCGCTGTTTCCGCCCTCACCCACTCTGCTTTTGCGATTGCATTACGCAGATTGAGCACCGTACGTCGGTGGTTATTCTGCAGCATCGACGTGAGCGATTTCATCCGTTCAATACGGCCAGAATCGTCAGTGAGTCACTGCAACAGTGTCAACTTTTAGTCGCTTACAACGATGAACTTGCTCAGCAATTTGAGACGCTGACACTTCACGATGATGTTGGTTTACTTTATCCGGGCCCCCACTCCGAATTGCTGAGTGAACTGCCGCCGCCGCGTCGGCCGAGCCAATTGGTCGTCCTCGATGGGACGTGGCACCAAGCCAAGACGCTTTATCGCGACATCCCTCGGCTGCACGAGCTCCCACAGTATCGACTGGCCCCGACATCACCTGGCCGTTACCGGATTCGTCGAGAGCCGAACGAACACGCCCTCTCCACGCTCGAAGCGACCGTTGCAGCCTTAATGGATCTCGAACCTGAAAATGAAGCATTGGCCGGCTTAACGAAAGTCTTCGACCGCATGATCGGTGATCAGTTGAGGGAGACGACCACCAATTGGCGTCAGAACTCGCGTCGTCGGCGAGGGTCGGCGAATGTCCCACGCATTCTAACGGGTGACTTGAAGAATATCGTGGTCGCCTACGGAGAACGCGAGTCGGGCCTGCCTCGCCCGATTTACTGGAACGCGATGCGACTCGGAAACGGAGAACGCTTTGCCTGTGCGATCGAGTCAGATGCCTTTGAGGATGACCAATTGATGCATCACCTCCGCCTCGATCGCCATGTTGTGAAGAATGCCGTTAGCATGGATGAGTTTTGCAAACGGTGGCGAGCTTTCGTGCGCACTGGAGATCGCATTGCGCTGCAGCACCATGGGACTGCGGATCTGCTGCGCAGTGTCGGCGCTGATTTCGTGCCAAAGGTGATCCTGAAGTCCATCAACGTGCCGGCTTCCATCAAGAAAAAAAATCCTACACAGTCCTCGCCGGAGGGTTCGCGTGCTCAGGAGCGGCTGCAGACGGCCGTCGATTACGTGTACCGGCTCAACGCGATGTATCGTGACTCAGCATCGCCAATTGTAATACCCGATTAATCTGAGTCAGTGGAAAGAAGTGATCCCCCGGCAGCGTCTCCATTGCGAATGGTCCGCGGGTTCGCGTCCGCCAACCGTGCATCTTCGCGGCGCTCGCCCGTTCATCGTGTGATCCCGCGATTGCCAGAATGGGAATATCGAGGACAACGTCTTGATCGTCTTGGTAGGACTCTAACAGTTTCAGGTCGTTCCGAACCGTCGGTAACAAGAGTTCCATGGCTTCTTGGTTCGCCCGCAACGATGGCGGGATGCCCCCATAGCGTTGAGCAAGCTGTTCGGCAAAGTCCCGGTTGTTCAAATGGACGATCGAGTCTCGTTGAGAGATTTGATCTGGTGAAGCAAGAGCCATGGTCACTAAGCGATGCGGTCCAATGGTTTGGGCAGCGCAAGATTTCGCTAGGCAGTATGCGAGCAGGGCACCAAAACTGTGGCCCACAAAGATGGGAGGCCGAGCGAGTCGTGGCAGTTCTGAAACAAGAATCGTGATCAATTGTGACAACGAGTCTGGCATCTCCTCGGCGAATCGCCCCTCGCGACCAGGCAAAGCGGCCGCGAACAGATTGACGGGGGGTGGCAAAGCCCGAAAATGCCGTATCAACGGCGACGCACTGCCACCCGCATGCGGAAACCATATTACCGTTTCAGCCGAGTCGACTCGTTCACCGATGCGGCGGTACCAGGGCGAAGAATGGGCAATCGTCATGTATTTCGGAGATATCCGCAGGGTAATTGGCGAATCATGCGATTTTGTTTTGCGAGCTCGTTCACTTTTCAGTTGCTTCTACGGATCCTATGCTATCGCATGATCAATGAATGAACGCTCTCATTTTTGCCACCGATTTGCTCAAGAGCTGTTTTAACCGAAATCACCTCTGACAACCTACCGCTCATGCTTCGGAATCCGGCCTCGGCTGCTCAAGTGACGTCCCATTGGCCGTCGTTACCGCATCTGCTCAGTGGGCAGGCTCAACGACACCCTGATCGTCTCGCGTTAACCTTCGTCGAAGATGATGGTCGTCATCGGACATTGACCTACGCAGGCCTGCACGACCGCGTCATGGAGCTCTGCGGGCGAATTGGGGAGGTGATGGGAGAGCGAAGTCCGCCTGAGATTTCTGGGCGTGATAAGTTGCCCGACGAGATCATGGAGCCGCATTCGGGAGAGCGGGCGATCTTACTGTTTCCCCCAGGCCTGGAATTCATCATTGGTTTTTTTGCGTGCCAGTACAGTGGGCTAGTGCCGGTGCCTACCTGTTTTCCAAAACGGGGCCGGGCGATGCCGCGGTTGGAATCCGCCGTTCATGATTGTGCACCGAAACTGCTTCTCGCCGATGCCGAAACACTGGCTGGTATCGATCCCAACCGAGTCAACGCGGCGGTGAACTCGCTACCCTCAGTGGCGACCGATGCGATCGGAGGCGATCAGTGGACGGCTGATGTTTCCGCCAGGTTGGCTCTGATTAAGACCACAGATTTAGGACTGCTTCAGTATACCAGCGGTTCGACGAGCGAACCGAAAGGCGTCATGGTTTCGCACGCGAATTTATTGGCTAATCTAGAATCGATTCGCCGCGCTTTTGGTCTGCACCGGAGTGATCGTGCCGATGAACCTCATTGTTCGGCTGTATTTTGGTTGCCACCGTTTCACGACATGGGATTGATCGGTGGAATTCTCGAGGCTGTTTTCCTCGGCGGTCATACGACCCTGATGTCCCCACGTTCATTCCTGGCCAAGCCGATTCGATGGCTTGAGGCAATTGCCCAATCAGGTGCGACAATTAGTGGAGCTCCTAATTTTGCGTTCGAATTATGTTTGGATCGAATTAGCCGTGACCAAGCCGCTGGGCTCGATTTGAGCCGCTGGAATGTCGCGTTTTGTGGCGCCGAGCCCATTGCTGTCGAAACGCTCGACCGATTCGCTGCTCATTTTGCAGTCGCGGGCTTCCGGAGCAATGCCTTCATTCCATGTTACGGCTTGGCCGAAGCTACCTTGTTGGTTGCCAGCAGTCGCGGCAGCTCCATCGTGCCTCGCCTCCTGGTTGATCGCGACGATTTATCTCGCGGGCGCGCCACGCCGGTCCCTGACCATCATCCGCCAAACCAGACGCGGACTATTGTCAGTTGTGGCGAGCCCTGCGCCGGCATGCAGATCGAGATCATTGCGCCCGATCGCCGAACCCGTCTCGACGAAGGTCAAATTGGCGAAATCTGGTTGCAGGGCGAGTCCATTGCCCAAGGGTACTGGAAACGTGAGGGCGTCAACTCCCATCAGTTCGACGCACATATCGCCAATGACGATTGTGCGGGTGGCTTTCTACGCACGGGCGACCTCGGTTTCATTCGCGATGGTAGCCTGTATGTAACCGGCCGCTCGAAAGATGTAATCATTCTACGTGGGCGAAATCACTTTCCGCAGGACATCGAAGCCACCGTTCAACGGGCGCTTGGTGATGACATGGTGAAATGCGTTGCTCTGGCCACGAACGCCTACGTTGGTGAAGCACTGTCGATCGTCGTCGAGCTTCCACGTCATATCGATGGTACGCTCCTTCCGAACCTCGTACGTCGCGTGCGAAGGCAGGTGATTGAGGAGCACGAGATCGATCCGCGGCAAGTCGTGTTGACTCGTCCCGCTGCGATTCCCGTTACCACAAGCGGAAAGGTTCAGCGGTCGGCGTGTCGTCAGATGCTCGAATCCGATGAGATTCCCACCCTCTATGACTGGTCGCGTTCGATACTGATCGACCAGGGGGTCTCCGAGCAATTGCCGGCATTGCCGCAGCGAGTTGACGAGGACTCTCGCGACGCTGCGAGCCAACAGATCCAAGCCTGGATGATGGCTTGGCTGATCCATCGGAGCGGGATGGATCCGCGAGATGTCGGCCCCGAAACCCGCTTTACCGATCACGGGCTCGATTCCATGGCGGCAGTGGAGTTAAGCGGCGAACTGGACGATTGGCTTGGAGTTGAGCTGACACCTGCGGTAGCTTGGAACCATCCCACTCCCGCAACGTTGGCCGCCTATCTGGCCGATGAAATGGCGAAAGCGACACCGCACTAAGGCACATTCCCGAACGCGGGCAGCCGAGGCATCCACAACCCAGTCGTTTGTAAACACCTCTCGCCCGTGCGTTGCCTGCTCGGTATGACATCACGTCGAGTCGCGTGCGCGCGACTTCCGGCAGGGCAGTCGATACGTTTCGTTACGGGCTTTGAGTGAGAACGCCTGTTCAACCCGCCGCACCCTACATTTGGTATCGTGTTGATTTCTCACCTTCCGCCGATAAATCGTGAAGTCGCGTGTGCCAATCATGAAAGTCCAGCCAATGAACCTGATTATCATCCTGGCCATCGTTGTTTTGCACGGCTGGATCTTCTCCCACAACGCCTTGGCAACCTCGACCTCTCCGAATATCGTCGTGGTGCTCGTCGACGACATGGGGTATGGCGACCCAGCTTGCTTCAATCCCAATTCGAAGATTGCGACTCCGCACCTCGACGCAATTGCAAAGTCAGGAATGCGATTCACCGATGCCCATGCGCCGGGGCCGCTATGTCATATGTCACGCTACGGATTGATGACCGGGCAATATCCGTTTCGCACTGACGTCAGTGTATGGCCAACCCAGCCACTGATCGTCGACGACCAAATGACGATCGCGTCACTTGCTCAAGATCAGGGTTACCACACCGCAATGATTGGGAAATGGCATCTCGGCTTCCGTGAAGAAGGGTACGATCGAGCGCTGCGAGGTGGCCCGATTGACCGTGGATTCGACAGTTTCTATGGAATTCGCGCGTCGACTGATATCCCCCCGTACTTTTACATCCGGGGTGATCGCGCAGTCGAGCCGCCCACCGAAAAGATCCTCGCTAACCGGACCGATGGATGGTCACCGATTCAAGGTGCATTCTGGCGTGAAGGCGGGATTGCTCCCAACCTCGACCTCGCCGATGTCCTTGAGCGATTCACCGACGAAGCGACGCAGGTCATCACGCAACACGCCGCTCGTCAAGCGAACAAGACCGCAGAGCAAAACGCGAAGCAGCCCCTGATGATGTATTTGGCCTATCCCGCGCCTCATACACCCTGGCTGCCGTCAGCGGAATTCGTGGGTAAAAGTGGGGCTGGAATGTACGGAGATTTCGTGATGATGGTCGACGCGCAAATCGGCCGCATCTCGCAATCACTTCGCGACGCGGGGATGGAGGAGAACACGCTTCTCATTGTGACGTCTGATAACGGGCCCGTTTGGTATGATGAGGATAGAACCCGATTTCAACACGACGCTGCGGGCGGCTGGCGTGGTATGAAGGCGGATGCGTGGGAGGCCGGTCACCGAATGCCGATGATCGCAAAATGGCCCGGCCGTGTTGCCCGTGGCAGTCGCAGCAAGCAACTCGTTTGCTTCACCGATTTTCTGGCAACCTTTGCCGATATTTTTGAGGTGACCCTGCCTGACGACGCCGGCCCGGATAGTTTTAGCTTCCTGCCCGCTCTGCTGGGAAATGATACGCCAACAGTGACGTCCCGTCAGGAACTCGTGATGCAGGCAGGAGGTGTACGTAACATGATGGTGATCCGGCAAGGCAAGTGGAAGCTGATCAACCAACTGGGCTCGGGCGGATTCTCAAAACCCAAATTGCTACCACCCACCGCTGACGGCGTCACGGGGCAGCTCTACGATCTCGAGTCGGATCCTGCCGAAATAGAGAACCTTTTCGCCAAACATCCTGAGGTCGTGCTCCGCTTGCAGTCAACTCTGAATGAGATCTCTCGACGTAAACGCAGTCGCTTGCCTCCGCCCACGCCGTCGCGCAACCCGTCGAGTAACTAGAATGCGAAGTGGGGCAACGTCGCCTCTACCAGCTTCGCCCTTCCTCCTGTGACCCGGCAGAAAGCTAGATCATGCGTTTGGCCGAGAACGGTTTGTCGACGATCCTGAACTGGAGTCGACGATCCCGTATGGGAGTTGTATGACCTGAACCAATACCCATGTTAGGGGGGAAGGCCGGAATCGATGTCGACGGCAAACTTGCCGATCCGCTACAACGATCGCATTCGTTACGGAAACATTCGCGTGGAAGGATCCCCATGGCCGCCCCTCGAAATCTCAACTGGCTTGTCGGGTTCGCAATCTTAGTCGCGGTCGTTGGCTGTTCGCCCAACCCGTCGAGCGAACGGCGACCTGCGACGCCCGAAATTGAGCTGCCTCCCGAATTCGCATCCACCCGTGCATCGGTTGAGAGGTCTGATCCGCAGGCAAGTATCACCAGCCCCATGTCGCTGCCTCCGGCCACCGCCGAGAGAACAGTGTTTGCCCAGGTTGCGCCTGTGGAGACTGACAGCACCATTGCGGCAGACAGCATTGCCGTCCCCAATTTCCAGGCAGACCCATCCGCTCGGCGTTTGCCGGTCATCCCGGAGGGAAGCGACGTTAATGACAACGGTTATTATAGTGTCGACGTGCTGTATGCAACGGATCGAGCACAGAACCCACTTTCATTGGACGCATATCAACTCGCCGGCCAACGTCAGCTTGTTGGGACGCTCGGGCTCGGGGGCGCTGTTTCGAGTGTGCTGTGCTTGATTGCGTGGCTCCTCCGTCGCAGTGCCACCGCTAAACTAACTGGCGGATTGGCGGCGGTGCTGTCCTTGATCGCTGGCGCCACCTTCTTTGCGGGCGCCGCAACCATCGAAAAGCACGGTGTCACCTACACGGACGATCGGGGCACTCTGGTTCGGGGCGTCTGCCAGGTAACGATTCCAAAGTCACATACGCGTGGCAGCGTTGAGCGACCCAGCATTTTAAAGTTCGAAGTTGCCGAGAATCAAGCCCAGCACATTGTGCTAACGAGCGTCACGGAGCTTCCTGCGGACGCCTTTGGAAATCGACTCAACGACGAGCTGGCATGGGCAGAGCAACCCGATGTGCTGGTGTTTATCCACGGTTTTAATGTTGATTTTGAATCTGCAGTCCTGCGCACGGCTCAGATCTCCGTCGATCTTCCCTTTCAAGGGGTGCCGATTTGCTACTCATGGCCCAGTCAGGGCACGCTGCTCGGATACCCTGTCGACGAAAATAACGTCGCTTGGACAGTTGGACATCTGAAAGAGTTTTTGACCGATCTTGCGGACCATAGTGGTGCGAAATCGATTCATGTTGTCGCCCACAGCATGGGCAATCGAGCCATGACGTCAGCAATGCAACAAATTGCATTCCAGCGTCCCGCGCAGGAACCGATCTTTGACCGGGTGGTACTGGCAGCACCGGACGTCGACGCCGATCTCTTTCGTAAGGACCTTGCCGGATCATTAACCGAAGTTGCCAACCAGGTGACGCTGTACGCCTCCTCAAACGATCAGGCGTTGATCGCCTCGAAACAGGTACACGGGTATCCCCGGGCCGGCGAGTCTGGAGAACGAGTTGTTGTGGTGCCAGGCGTGGAAACGATCGACGTTTCTGGGATTGATCTAAGTTTGCTCGGCCACAGCTATTACGGCGACAGCGAGCCCATCTTAAAAGATCTCTATGATGTGCTGCTCTCCCGGTTGCCCGCCCCCGAACGCAGCTCACTGATCACCCTCGGCCAAGCGCCGCGACACTGGTGGCAGCTCCCAATCCAACCCAAAATTGCCACAGGAACACGGCGATAAGTGTGCAGGGAAGCCTCGTTTGGCGCTGGATAGGTCTGGGATGCTGCCGCGTTGAAATCTCATTTCAGTCAAATGCTCAGTAAAAATGCGGGCTGTTAGCCACCAAAACGCCAGCGAACCTTTTGCTCGGTCCTGGCGTCTGATACAATAATGCTTGAGGCGAGACCGGTATAAAAATGCCGGTTTCGCCTCGCCCCAAGTATGGGGGCGACTTGGAATCGACCGGATGTCAAGAAGCGAATACCTGCATGTCGTGGTTGATCAGAAGGCCACGTAAAAATCTGATCAAAAATTTTAGTTGCAGAAGAAAACTTTGCACTCGCCGCCTAAGAACAGGTAGCGCGGACTGAGGGGGATCGCCAGAGTCGCCCGAATGTCCGTCACAATTCTGGATCGTTGATCGTCTTACTCAAGACGCGATCGGCTAAATTCGATTTGAGTTAGCCAATCGAGGAGCCTGTCAGGCAGCGCCTCGTGAAGCGAATTGCTCGCAAGAGTACAAATAGTCTGACTACGCATGTAGACGGTGTCGTGGATGCGTCGCGGGACGGGAGTTCAATCCTCCCCGCCTCCACTTAGGCCAATTTGCGAGAAATCGTAAGTTGGCCTTTTTTATGGACTTACGCCGTTTCCATTGATTTACGGAGGAAGTTGATCAGTTGATAGGGCCACCCAGTTTTTAGATCGCGTCTGCGTGGAGGCTAACGCACTCAGGCTGGGGAGTAGATAGGGCCACCCAGTTTTAGAGGAGATAGGGCCACCCAGTTTTTAGATCGCGTCTGCGTGGAGGCTAACGCACTCAGGCTGGAAAATCGCGACCCCCAACGGCAAAATCGGCTCATTGGCTGCCGTGGCTTGAGCAAAGATCGCTGCGCAGCGGCGGACCGCGCAGCAGACATCCCAAAATAACCTGGAGGGCGACTGATTTGCATTGAAGTCAGACCGACGAGAGGCCTAGTGGGTTGTCTCGAGCACAGAGCCAGCCCTGACCGCGACGGCGCGCTTCGCCGGCAAGACTCTCGGGAGTACCCGCCGCTCGCTTGAAGATGCGCCCAAACTTACGCACCACATCGCACCAACCGTGCGTGTCCAAACCAATCCGCTGCAGGATCGGGTGCAAATGCTCGGGAATACTGCCGACCTTATCGCTACGCAACTGGCGCCCCGTCCAATCGAGCAATTCCAGATACCGCGTCATCGATATCGACAGGAAGCCTTTGCTGCTGGCCCGACGCCCAGACGATTCGACTGCGGGACCGACTTCATCGATCTGTTCGTCAATCTGGATCGGACTCATCCAGCCGCTACGCCGTTGGCGACGACTCCGCTCCCAATCGTGAGTACTCGGTCGACTGCGATCCTCTCGCTCGCTGAGATCGTCGATTCGATCCTTCGCTCCGGTGTAGTCGCTGGTCTCCGGCGTTTCCGCCAATGCAGCGCGGATTGGATTGAGGTCCACATACGCCGCACAGACGAGCAAACTGGATTCATCGAGCAAAATTTGAGCGTGATAACGACCTTCCCAAAAGTGGCCGCGAACCTCGTCCTCGGCATTGCTGCGTCGAGCAATATTCTCGGCAGTACACCGCATCCACCAACTGATATCTGACAACCGGCGGCGTCGTTCGGCGAGTACTTCCGGCTGGTTGAGAATCATATCCAGCTCTGGTTTGCTGGGCACTGCGGGGGAACCATCCTCATTTCGCCGCCGGGGAAATAACCTCAGCCAGCGCCGGGCCACCTCCTCATCGGACCACGCTGCCACAACGTCAGCCCGACTGCGTAGGACAAGGTGAATGTGGTTATGCATCACCGAAAAAGTCAAGCAATCGATGGCGAAGACCGAAGCCAAGAACTCCAGCCGATCGCGAATCCAAGCACGTCGGTGCTCGTACGAGTTCCCAGTCAGCGGATCGTCTCCACAGAGAAACGCCCGACGGACGCATCTCTGGATGCAATGCACCACCTGCACTTGAGAAGGATCAAGAACTTCACCACGAGCTTGACGAGGCATGGCATCGACTCCGATGGCAGGAACAACCGGGCCGCAAAACCCCCGCGACCAGTTCTATCCTACAGTTCCGAGCGGAACAGTCAATCAAAAAGTGCCTGTCCCTTTCTTCGCCTGTCCCTTTCTCCGCCTCTATGGTGGATTGTTTCGCCATTTTGACGTGTTCGCTGGGATCACCTTTCTCGGTTATTGCCGACGCACTCCCATGAAGACACTGGCATCGCTGTGACACCAAGCAACCGTCGCATGGCCGAGGCAACTCCGAGGGTGACTTCGGTCATGCGTGGGTAGTCGAGCGTGTCTGGAGTGTCGGTTGATTGGTGGTAGTTGGGGTTTCGCAGGTAGCTGGTGTCGGTCAGCATCAATGCGGGGTAGCCTTGGTCCCAGAACGAACTGTTGTCGCTCAGCCGAATCTCGTTGATCTTTTCGGGTAGGCAGATCGAGAACAGCGGCATCCGTCGTGTTCCTCGTTTGAAACCGCGGCGAAATTGCCAATTCAGCTTCCATGACGGCATGTTGCCAACTGCCGCGAGGAAGTTGCCGCGTTGGGGGAAGAAACGGTGCAACCAATTCGGGATCGCAGGCGGAATGGCTTGCGAGCCTTTTGTTAGGCAGTAGTAGCCGACCATTTCTAGGCACAGCATTCCGATGATGTTATCGCCGCGGCGGCGTGACTCGCGGGCATGGTGTTGACTGCCCATCGCGTCGACGTTGAAGTACGGAGGCTCTTCGCAGGCGAACGCGACATAGCGTGCGGTTCGTCGACCTGTGTGTTGGCGCAGGAGACGGCTGACTTCTAACATGACCGCCACTGCCGAAGCGTTGTCGTCGGCGCCGGGCGTTGAATTGACGGTGTCGTAGTGAGATCCCAGCAATACGATCTCGTCGGACCGCTTGGTTCCGGGGCGCTCGACGATCAGGTTGGTGGCTTCGTCACCGAATGCATCGTAGCACTCACGTTCATTCGTATACCCCATCTCGGTCCACTGACCTTCAATGTAGCCAATGGTCGCCTGAATCGTCTTGGGCTTCTTCAAAGTGCGTGGGCCGATCAGCCCCGCAAGTCGATCGACATGCAGGCGAAGGTTCGCTTCGATTTCGTCACGGTCGACGGTTTTTGATTCAGTGGGCATCAGTATGGCGGGGCAAGCCGGCGGAAGCCATGAAAGAGGACGACGAGAAGGAACAGCAGATTGCGAACGAGGACGCCGAGAGGGTTGATGGAGGGGGCTTTCGTGACGGTGATCGGTTTCTCATCGATTGAGTCGGCCAACGATTCGCCGAGCGAACGCATCCATGTCACGCTACGTGGCCATTCCCATAGGCCATCAATCCACTCTTCGGGAACACCCCCACAACCGACGCCGGCGCCAACAATGCCACCGACGATCGCGGCGGTCGTATCGGCATCGCCACCGCAGCGGATGATCGTGGTAACGGATTGGCGAAAGTCCTTCGGGTGTGAGAGCCAAGCATGGATCGCGACTGGAACGGTGTGATAGGTGTATCCGGTGACACCTTTGGCCAGTCCCAACGCTTGCGTAAAATCGGGTGTGGATTCCCCTGCTCGGGTGCTCAGGACCGCTTTGCGAAGCAGATCGGTTAATTCAACTCCGTCGTCGCCGACTGCATTGACAACGTGATCGAGCCACAGGTTCGCATCGACGGTTTCGTGATCCCGTGAGTGCTTCGCTGCCAACGCCACGGCGATCGCTCCGCATTCTGCTTTCGGATCGCTGTGCGTCAGCCGTGAGGATGCTCGCACCATTTCAAGCATCAGCTTCACATCGTCAATCGCCGCTCCGAAAATCGCTGCTCGCATCGACGGCCCATTGCCCGCAGAGAAGACGCCGGCGTTTTGTGGCTTCACGCCTAACCACAATCTGATCCCCGCACGAGCGGTCGCTTTGCCAACGCCCGCCGGCAGCGCCAAGATCCACCACCGTAACCGACTTGCGAAACGCTTGGTGAAGACGTCGACGTCGCCGCGAGCATCAATCAGCGACTGAGCCACCATACAAGTGTGCTCGGTGTCGTCGGAAATCATGCCGCGACCCAACAGGAATCGATAGCGATCGGGAGGTCCAAGCAATCGCGGTGCTCTTTGCGGTGAGACACCTTCGTAGGGCAGCCCCAACGCGTCGCCCACTGCGGTTCCCAGGATGCATCCGAAAATAGCTTCGCTGTTCAATGCATCTGTTCCAAGAAGTCCAAAAGTTGGTTTCCACGATTTCAGTGGGTCTTATGTTATTGACTTTCGTCACGACTCGCATCCACGGTGCAGTGATCGAGTTCGGCGCGGAGCCAGTCCCTGAAATACGTACTCGCCTGTCCTCAGCGGAAGTTGGTGTCTTCAGCATTGTATCGACTGACAGCGCTGCGAGTAGCGGCGAACCATTTGTCTCATACACGCCTCTGATGCGTTGACGCTCGATGCACGAGCGAGTTGGCATAGGAAGAATAACAATGAGAAAACTGGCAACCATCCGAAGCGTGACCGAAACGAGACCGATCGATGGCGCGGACATGATTGAGCTGGCCATTGTTGATGGCTGGAAATGCGTCACGAAGAAAGGCGAATACGCCGCGGGAGATGCGGTGATCTACTGCGAGATCGATTCGTTCTTGCCTGCCCGTGATGAATTTGAATTCCTGCGGAAGTCTTCGCTGAAGACGATGGATGACCGTGAGGGCTTTCGGCTGCGTACGGTGAAGCTGCGTGGACAGATCTCGCAGGGGCTGTTGATTGATCCAGCGATCCTGAAGCGTCCGTTTGCGGTGGGCGAGGATGTGACGGTGGAATTAGGCATCGTGAAGTACGAAGCTCCGATCCCTGCGTGCTTGGGTGGCGATGTGATTGGCGGCTTCCCGGCGTTCATTGAGAAGACGGATGAGGAACGGATTCAAAACCTCGCCAGTGATTTTGAATCCTATCGCGATCGAACGTTCTACGTTTCGGAAAAAATCGACGGGACTTCGTTCACAGCGTTCATGAAAGACGGTGAGTTCGGCGTTTGCGGTCGCAACTGGCAATTGGCCGAAGATGCAACCAATAGCCACTGGCGTGTCGTTCGCGCACTGAACTTGCAGGCACGGTTGGCAGGACTCGGGCGATCGATTGCTGTTCAGGGGGAGTTAGTTGGACCGGGAATCCAGAAAAACCGATATGGATTGAAAGAGCCGACCGTATTCGTGTTCAATGTCTACGACATCGACGCCTCGGCGTACGTCGAGAAGTCGGAGATGGAAGCGATTTGTGGGCAGCTCGGACTGCTGATCGTTCCTCCGCTCGGTGAGATGACGATTCAGGAGTCGTTGGATGCGATGCTGGAGTTGGCAGAAGGCAAAAGCGTGCTGAATCCAAAAACGCAGCGCGAAGGGCTGGTCTGGGTGAGCGGATCCGGCGACGATCGGGTCTCATTCAAAACGATTTCCAACAAGTTTCTCGTCAAGTACGGTGGATGAACGCGGGGAGGCTGATGACAGTCGGAGTCGCCGGTCGACAACTTGTGGCAACGGGTTTCTCTCGCCAGTATCGATTGACGAGCAGTCCGATCCAGTGGGCCCGTGTGAGAGTGCATCGGAAAAACGCTGTAGCAACAAAGGTTTCAGGGGTATGCGAGCGGCGGATTACTTGAAGCTATTAGACTGGACGGCCCGGCAAAGCGTCCCTCGTCAGCATCGCACCGCTGCGGGTGCCCCGCCCATTCTGGTGCGGCTTGGTCTGGACGGGGCGACGTGGTGTGAACTGGTCAAGGAGTTTGTGCAAGCCGCATTCGATCAAGCGAGCGAAGCCGGTACGTACGCCGCCAAACCGCCGACGAAGCAACTGAGGAGACAAACGGTCTCCTACGTCCGTGATAGGAACGGCTACCTCGTCAAAATTTACTCGTCCTTGGGCACCTGAACACGATGAACAAACTTGGCCGAGCCACCGAACGCGCGATGGGAATGAGCGATACTGCGTGGGAACGGCACGCAAATCCATGGAGCGGTTGGACTCGCGTCGCGATCCTGCCGATGCTGGCCATCGCGATCTGGAGTCGCGTTTGGATCGGATGGTGGTCGCTCGTTCTAACCGTGATGTTGATCGCGTGGATCTGGATCAACCCGCGAATCTTCCCGCGTCCCAAGTCTATCGACAATTGGATGTCGCAGGGAGTTCTCGGTGAACGGATTTGGCTCGCCAACGAACCCGGCACCGTCGCCGATCATCACATCCGCATCACAAGAGTCCTGACCGCTGTTGCTGGCGTCGGAGCCCTCGTTTTCATCAGCGGCCTGATCTGGCTCAATCTTGCCGCCACTTTGTTTGGACTGGCCGTCACGATGCTTGGCAAGCTTTGGTTCATCGACCGCATGGTGTGGATCTACCGCGAGCAGACCCACGTCGCCCGCATCCAAGAATGAAAACGAGAGCTCGATATCTCGGTTTCGGATCTTGCTCGCCGCAGCGGGGTTTCGCGGGCCACGGTCATTCGAATTCTCGGCGGTGAGGACTACGAATTCTCGTTCGCAAACCTGCAGGCCATTCTGCTCGCCTTGGGTAACCGCCCGCCGAATCAGAAATCGCGGACGCGTTGAACGTCTCACCGCCATCGGTCAACCAGATGATGAAGATGCTGGAAAAAAAGTCCTAATCCAGCGGCAAGTTGGTGTTGCGCGTTCGATCGAGATCCTGATCGACCGGAGTGAGATTCCCAAGTGGACGGGAATGCGAATTTCGCGAACCGTCACTGGTTGGGTGTCAATCAATTCCGATGATTCCGCGGCATTGCGGGTAGTTGGTTCACGCCCAGAAACGCTTGCCGGCGTGTGCTCCTTTCGCTGCTTTGCGTTGAACCATAGCGATGTGGCATTTTGGGCAGGATGGTTCATTTGATTCCGTCGGTAATGGCGGTGGAGCTGACAAGGAGGATGCGGTGACGGCCAGAATGCTCGCGATTTGTTGTTGGACTTCGGCAATCGAATAGGTGCGTGCGGCTTTGATGTGCAGAATCGACAGGCCAAAGGGTGTCTTGGATATCACACACGACATCGAGTCAAAGGAACTCGTTCAGGTCGGCTGCGCTGCTCTGCGCCGACATGTCGAAGAACGGATCAAGCCGAAGATTCTCGCCTTCGGGCACTTGCACGACGAGAAAGGCGGCAGCAACTACGGGATGTTCACTCGCGGTGCGACGCAGTACATCAACTGGTCATGCTGCAACCTCGCAGCAAAGTTGAAGAACAATGGGTTTGTTATCGAGATGTAACCCAAAACGAAAGAACGCCCGCGGGGGATTGCTCCTCCGCGGGCGTTTCGGTTTTGTACGTCTTTCGGCTTACAGTTGGACGGATTCGACTTCGCGGACGAAGCGCGATGCGTCGTTTCCTAGGAACGATGAGACGACGTTGAACACGGCGTCACTGAAGCCGCCGATGTTCAGGATGTCATCTCGCTCGGGTGCCTGACTGGTTCCGTAGGGTTGAATGTCGATGCAGACCAGCTTTGGATCGGCGATGCCGTGTCCGCGCTGGGTCTTCTTGAACTTCTCCCATTGGGGCATCACGCCGGTTGAGCCGTTTTGGCCGTAGCCACTGTAACGACTGTTGAAGTGGGGCCGTCCCGAGGTGATCCAGCTTTCGTTGTCGCTGACCAGCACGATGCCGGCGAAGCGTTGCTTCGCGTAGCGCCCGCTAGCGCCAGTGATCTCGTTGGCTTCGACGAATGGCAACGAGCAGTCCGTTCCTCCGCGTCCGTACTTCGACAAGCGTGCTGACAGTGACAGGATCGAATCACTTGGATCGACCTGAGCCTTGTAAGCCTGCGTATCGAGTCCGATGATGACCGGTCCAGGAAGCGTTGGTACGTTTCCGCACGCGATCTCGGCAGCGTCATGCAACGCCGTCTTGATCTTGCTTGGATCCTCATCCGATGCGTTCATGTAAGCCGCCAGGAACTGGTGCGGGAACTGACGGCTGGGAGGAAGCGCGTCGCGGTCAGCCAGGTGGCCGGCCACATAGTCGATCATCGCGTTGTCGGTTCCAGTGTAGAACGATTGTCCCAATCGTTCATGAGCAGTTGGAGACAACTGCTCTACAATGAACACGTCGTGACGCAGCAGCGTGTTGAGGCTCATTCGCAGTGCTTGCGGTCCCATCTGTCGGGCAATTGCCTTCCAAACCAACGGACCCTTGGCGGCGTCGGCTAGCAGGTCCCATCGGACTGTCGTGGGAAAGTCGCCGGCGATCAGCGTTTGGGCACCGGGCCGCGTTTATAAACGCTGACACCGAACGATGCCGCGAATCGTTTATTCGAAGCGGACCGAGTTGCCTCGCCGACGCTGGCCGCTGATCGTTCGCTGTACCTCGATCGCATTCAGATTGATGCCGAGGGGAACCCAATCATTCACGACGGGCTGCGTGAACATTCTGGCGAACTGACAATGGCAATCAACGAGGAATCCGACGCGGTGCCATCCACAGCGGTGTTGTTTGGAACAAAAATCGACGAATGCGGTCAGCGACCGCTGTTGGCATTCGCCATGTGCAACATCTTCGCACATTACGGCCTCGACCTTGTTGATGAAGAGCGAGCAACTGCCGTTCTGGATTGCTGCGAAATGAGCATGGATTGATGGCTGAACAACACAGAATTTGGATCGAGCAATTCGGAACCGCTGTCGGCATCTCGGATGAGTTCGGCACTCCGAACGCTCTGGAATACCTCGCCAGCGAGAAGTTCTTAACGTTATTAGAAGCAGCCAAAACAGACAGCGACTGTCGAGCTGAAAGTCTGGCGTTCGTCGGCAAGATCAAATCGATTTTTGAGTAATGGCAGTTGTCTCGGTATCTTGAAACGGCGCGAGAGACGGAACCCTTTGATCCGCGCTTGTTTAATGGCGATTCCGCATTCGACCCTGAAGAGATGCAGGACATGCGGAGGCACGATATTCGGCAATGCACCCGTGAACTCCTGCCTGTGGAGCGGGCGAAGCAGTGGTTGCTGGAGACTGGGGACGAAGAGTGGATTCAGGCCGAACGTTCATGATAATTCAAATGTGGATGTTGAGTCTGATGATCGTCTTTGTCGGTGGAGGCGTTCTCTGGGACTGTCGGCTGAGTAGACAACTTTACTGTGCGCCTCTGCCACGCCCCTATCGGGATCGCCCGTCACAACTGGCGGGGTGGAAGCGCAACTGTTCAGACGAAGTGATTGTCAAGGCCGATGATTTGCTTCGGATACTACGTGAAGCATTCTCGTTCAATCCCGATGACCGTTATCAGTGCGCCTCGTCCGACCGCATCATGGCTGTGCAACGTGCCTGCTAACCTCGATGGATGTTCTGGAGAATTGCGGATGCTATGGAGATCGAATCAATGACGTTGGATATTCAGAGGCGTTGTCAATTGAATGACGCCGAGGTGTCAGAATTGACAATGGCAGAGGTCGTAGGATGGATGAAGTCGTCGTCGGAGGCCGAGGGTCGGAGAGGAACTCTCTGTCGGGACATTTGCTCGCATTCGCGATGGACGCGAACCTGGTACAATCGGCAATTGTCTCTTAATCAAAGTTGGTTGGAAGGCACTCGCGGGATTTCGAGGTAAAGGTTGATGGCATATCTGGGGTGGCTGTTCGTGGGGCTATTGCTCGGCTTTGGTCTGGCTTTCTTCTTTCGCACGAAATCGTTCGCTTCGGTGAACTCGTTTGCTGATGACGGTCAGGATGGATCACCGCAGTTGGTTGCTCCACTGTTGAAATCGCACTTCAAGCCGACAACAGCATCCGAAATCACAATCACTGAACGACGATTCCCTTTTCGGATGCGTGCTGATCTGCAGCGAACCATCGATAAGGTCTTCGGTGACGAAATCACGATCAAGCATTTCTTCGGTGTCCGAAGTGAATACTCGCACTGTGCCCCGACACTGACCGACTGCATTCTCGAAAGCGTAAATAACCCGACGTACTCGATTCCACCTGAGTACGAAGAACTCGATCTCGGTGACGAACATCCGCTTCGAGTCCTCAAGAATGGCCTATGGTTGCTCGAAGTGGATGGTGTTAGCTTCGCCGTCATGTTGAGTCCCTGCGGACAATATGGGCAAGTAACTGGGATGCAGTTTCAGATTGGCGTCCCGCTTTCTTCTGAAGGCAGCCAGATAGCACAGCGATTCTTTAAGCAACTCGAAGATGCGGTCGCACGAGGCGAATCATACCGTGGAAAGATCTTATCGCTCGAACAGGCGGAACATTCTTATTCTGGCGAGTCAAACGGAATCACCGTACACAAGCTTCGTGAAGTTCGGCGGGAAGATGTGATCCTGCCCGCCGACACGCTAATACTTCTCGAACGAAATGTAGTTCACTTCGCTCGCAACCGTAATCGGCTCTCACGACTTGGAATGTCCAAAAAGAAGGGCATCTTGTTCTACGGGCCTCCCGGAACCGGGAAGACTCACACGATCCATCATCTAGCCGGATCACTCGATGGACATACCACGATCTTAATTTCGGCGGAACAAGTTGGACTGCTGGGCGAATACATGACCCTTGCTCGTCTCTTGCAGCCGAGTATGGTTGTCATGGAAGACGTTGACTTGATCGCTCGCGAACGAACAAGCATGGAAAGCGTCTGCGAGGAAGTTCTTCTGAACAAACTGCTAAACGAAATGGATGGTTTGAAGGAAGATGCAGAGATCTTCTTTATCCTTACAACGAATCGCTCTGAAGCACTTGAGGCTGCGTTGGCGTCTCGCCCCGGACGAGTCGATCAAGCGATCGAGTTTCCACTTCCCGACGCTGAGGGTCGGCGCAAGCTGGTTGCCCTTTATGCTCCGAAAGCGATGTTGGACGAAGGATTGATTGATGAGATCGTTCACCGTACTGATGGCGTGAGTGCGGCGTTTATCAAGGAGTTTATGCGTCGGGCAACCCAATTCAGTGTTGAACGGGACGAGAACTCTCGATTGACCGATGCTGACATGGATTTAGCATTGGACGAAATGCTGTTCAAAGGCGGATCGCTCAACCGAAAAATTCTTGGTGCTGGTCAAGATTGAAGACAGAATAGGTTTGGAATTTTTGATGCAAACGACTTTTCGGCTTAAGAAAGAGACTCTGAAGACCGGTGTCTTCTGCCTGCTTTGCTTTTTGGCCATGGGGACCTTTTCGGTCGTTATCGCTACAGTCGCTCCACCGCCAAAAGCACGGCTCCAACCGGTCCACATGGCAATGTTTTTTGGCTTTTTTTGGGGAGCTTGGTCGTGTCTCTCCATTTGGCTTCTGCTGAGTTATTGGAGGGAGCGATTAATCGTCAGTGACGACACGGTGATTCAACGTGGTGTGTTCCGAACACGGGGCATCCGTTTAAACGAGATCGACAGATTGGTCTGGCGTCCGGCACCACCGCAACTTCAGGTGATCGCTGGGACCACGAGATTGAAAATTCATTTCGTCAAATTTAGCAAGGCGGATCAGCTATCGTTGATTCAGCACGTTCAACAACGAATCCCAGACGCCGTGCAAGTGAATTGGGAGGTGTTCTGCACCAAAGTTGCTGTTCCATTGAGTAGGTACGAGGCCGGATGCCTTGCTCCTGGCCAAGTAACTGTGACTCGAGAACGTTGGGCTCGCTATTTCATCCCGGCGACGTTGCTGTTTGCAATCCTCGGAGTTGCTGCCTCGCTGACGCTTCAAATGCATCGCATGTTGATCGCTCCATTGCCGATGCTGTTCTTGTGGGCTTTGCTGCATTTCAGCACGCCAATGAAGGGACTTGCTGCTTCCCGTATCGCTGGGCAACCGGAGAGCGGTCGTTTTCTTAAGTTCCTGCTTGTCTGGGCAGGTGTGGGCTTCGTCGGGCTCTTGACTCTGGTTTTTTTTGACCCCAAATTTCCAGCTAAAATCGTGTGGCTCATGATAGGCGGAACGATCTGGTTCAGCCTATTGATAGCCAGGGCGGTTCAGCTTGATCGTCTCCGACAGCGAACGTGATCCGTCGAGGGCTCAGGCAACGAGAATTTCGAGCTTCTCCGATCGGCCTAAAACGGACCGTGTTCGTTGCCGCCTTGCCTCGCGTGCAGTGCCATGATTGCGGGGCCGTTCGCCAAATCCAAATTGACTCTGCCGACGCCCGCCGAAGCTACACCAAGGGCTGGGGAAAACACGCTTTGCAGCTAACTCGACGCATGACGATAAAGGACGTTGCTGATCTGCTTGGCGTTACCTGGGATGTGATCAAAGTAATCAAAAAGACGGACCTCCAGCGGCGATTCGCCAATCCTTCCATGAAAGACGTACAGCGAATCGCCATCGATGAGATCTGCATTGGCAACAAATCAGCGATGTTGAACTTACCGGCGGCGTAGATCGCCTGCAAAATCCAATAGCCGGTGATCATCTGGCCGAGTTGTGCATGACGGGGAAGGTTGGTCATCGTTGCGTCCATTCTGCTCCTAGTAATTGCCACTCTCGCATCAACGGCGATCCTAGCAAGACGACAGCGAGAAGCATAGAATTGGTGGTTGAAGACGAATCCCCATTGAGAGGAAGCATGGTCAACGTATCTCAGGAATGCCGCAACGAAAGTGCGATCAAGCATCTACGCCGTGCCGACCCGATCATGAAAGCGATGATTGCGGAAGTTGGTCCCTGTACGCTACGTCCTCAGCGGGATCGTTTTAGGATGTTGACTGGTTCGATCATTTCCCAACAAATATCCACCGGTGCCGCTCGGGCGATCAAAAAGAAGCTCGATGAGCTTGTTGGTCCCAAGGGTCTCACTCCGGCGAATCTGTCTCGGTATTCACCAGATGAGCTTCGTGCTGCAGGTGTTTCGCCGCAGAAGGCGAAGTATCTGCTTGATCTCGCTGCCAAGGTCCACGAGACGGAGGTCAACCTTCAGCACATGGGTCGATATTCGGACGACAAAATCATCGAACAACTGACCACTGTGAAAGGAATCGGGAAATGGACAGCACAAATGTTTTTGATCTTTTCTCTGGGGCGTCCCGACGTGTTCCCGCATGACGATCTCGGAGTACGTTCAGCGATTCGCAACCGATACGGCCTCGACGAACTACCCGATGTCGCGACGAGCACTGCCATCGCATCGAAGTGGCGTCCCTACGCATCGATTGCCAGTTGGTATTGCTGGCAATCCTTGGATATTGGCAAAGTCCGCGTGGTCAATGCAAAGGATTAAACTCGAATGCCGGTGACCGAGAATGCTTGGTTTACGTTGCGGATTGTTATTGCTGCTGTAAAGGTCATCCATTTACGGGAGTGCAGGAATGCTGATAGCATTGACATCCTAACTGACGGCGAAAGGACGGAACGAAGTACGATGAACTCATGATTAGAGTAAACTGCGGAGATTCGAACAGTCCCGTCACCTGTCAGGTCATCAAGCAAATTGATGGTTTACGCAAACAACCAAGTTATGGGTGGAATTAGTGAACTCAGAACGACAGATTGTTCCGGGAATTTCGGTCAGCTCTGCCGGTCAAGCGACGATCGACGCATCGCTCAACGAGGTCTTGTTCGATCTCGCCGTCGCTCTTGAAGAACCAACAAACCTTCCCGTCGATATTGAACACGTCGTCGCAGCGATCGTGCTGGCTGCTCGAAATAATGAAATCGATGCACACAGAGAACTTTTGGCTAGTGACCCCGCTTTGATCAGCGTGTTGGCAGTTCGTGTCAAATCCGTGTTTGCAGTTTACGGCGGCCAAGTCGGCAGTGACGAGTAGTGGAGTCCCGGATACTCGGTGAAATAAGCTCTGAGACGTTCTGGTCGTTGTCGATAACTCGTAAAACGCCTCTCAAGCCTTGCCCGCTGAATCGTGAAGCGACAATCGGTTCAAGATGCACTGGAATGGCGTTTACCGCGCCCCCCTTTCGCTTTGAATGAAGTCAACATCAAGGAGGCCGTCGGCTGGAAAAGCTCGGCGAGCACCATGGCGTTGTCGCCAACAGTGAATAGTACCCAATATCGAGGGGGGCTCATGTTAGACGAACAAGAAATCAATCCGAGCCAGGAAACGTTTCGCAATTTTCTTCGAGTTTTGGAACCACTCGTGCTCGCCGTGGGCGGGAGTTTTTTGCTGGTGGGGCTCGTTAGCTGCTTCTCATCCTTTGGCGGTGGAAGCCCCCCACGCCTGTTCTGGTGTGGTATCGTGGGGATGCTGTGGACAACGTGACGCACGAGCTGATCACTTGCAGCGACAACCGAGCCCTGGGCTACTTCGGCAGCGGATGAGCAATCGCATGAACTTGCACCATCAGCCGACTTCGCAAACGTTTCGGGGACGCGTCCGCTGAAGGTCGGCACCGACCTTAGCCAAGTCGCAGAAAACACTTGCGCGCACCCGCGATCGGGCAGGCAAGTTGGCACCCGAACGCGGTCGAATCGAGCCAACTCCTCATCTCAGCTTTGCAGCACCGCTCCGCTTGCCATCATCACACGTCACGCGTCGAAGCAAATCTCAAGTAGTTAATCGAGAACCCGTTCACAAATCACCGGGCTTCTTGAACAAAGCCCTTGAACGTCGGCGCGTACCTCACGACGTCAAAGACTCACTGGTTATCGTTCTTTTTCGTCAGCCACGTCGAAGGAGACGCAAGTCACATCCAGCCGGCCACCACACGCATTGAAATTCAAGCGGTAGTGTTGGCAATCGTCGTCAGCAATTCGAGGTATCCATCCAGACTTCCGAACGACGCATGTTCCATCATACGGTTTACCGCCGAAGTAGTCATCTGGTTCGTCTGACCATTCGAATCGGCTGACATCACGAAACGTCACGAGGATAGGTCGTTCCCGCCAATCGAAGAATCGTAGTTGGACATCGCCTCCGTCGTAGTTCATGGACGGATAGTCTGCGTCTGCGGTTGTAAAGCCGGGATCAATTCGTTCCGCGTTCGGCATTTAGCGACTCAACACAGGTCATAGGTAGTTGTAGCTCTTTGGGTCAGCCAAGCCAGCGTGCAAGCCGAGTGCGACGTACGACCGCGATGACCGTGTCGCGACAATGCGGTTTCCATTTCAAAACGCTTTACCCGCGACTGCGGTCCATCGCATGGTTCCGTGTTCTCAAGCTCTCGAAGCGTCAACGTATCAATTTCGATGGAAATTCTGGGAGTAGTCGTAGTCCACCAAAGTCCTCCTCCCAACTGAGAGGAACCCAACCCCATTCTTCGGCTTTAGAAAAGAGGTTCGGCTCGAGCTCAAGAGCTCGTTGCAGGTCTGCGATCCCGGTTAAGCATTTATCTACGTCCGTTACCTCGGGAGTCCCGTCGTCATAGCGGCATCCCATGATGTCGAGCACTCGAGCTCTCCAAACGCGAAAATACAGCTCGCTGCCAACCTCACGGGCGAGACAATCGTTACCAAAATCCAGGCAGGTTTGTGGAGAACGATAGGCCGTGACATTCCAAAGAAAAACCGACTTGAGTTCAAGCAGGTCTTCGTCGTCAGGTTGCAATGACAATGCTCGCTCGATGACATCAAGCGCATCCTGATCTTTACCCTGTTCGTTGAGCTGGTATGCAGATGCGACCAGTGCCTCGACTTCTTCTTGTTTGGGCATTCGTTGAGTTCCACAGCCAGTGACAAGAATATTGGCAAGCGCAATGAAGCAAAAGACGGAAAACGCGAATCGTGAGCGCACAGGCAAGGTTCATATCAGTCAATCAGTGAACGCCAGCCGTAACCGGGTCGCGACGAAAAAGTTCACCATCGCCAAGGCGTTTGGCACGCGGCTACGGTTCACGGGATCGTTATGCATTTCGTGGCAAGAGTCGCTCCGCCACCTCATCAAACCATTTCACGAACCCCAGCGACGCAGTGACAAAAGCGGCACGCGAACAATGAGCGACGACGAAAGCGTCAGGAAGTCTACGCGGCGAATCGACGGCTACAAACGGACGATGAAGAACCATCATATCGGTTGGTTTGGGCGATAGAATCACGGAACTGTAACCATCAAATTGCTCACCCCAGTTTGTCAGGAAATCGAATCTACCATATTCCAGCGAGTCGCGTTGAATTTGATCCGTCGTCCTCTCGTCATCGCCGTAAATCGCTTCGCGCACAGTGTCATGGATTTCCTCGGGTATCATTCCATTGAAACTGTCGTTCCACAGTTGATCGTTTAACTTCGCATGCCATTTAAAGTGTCCGTACGCGGGATACAACGCACAGTAGGGATCATCGAAGTCTCCAAGCGTCACGTTTCCGAGGTGAATGCGCATCCGACGCCAGACGGCAGATGGAGCCTTTAAGTCAGGCTCAACCATCGCTTCAATCGCGAAATCGGTAGGATCACCTATGAGCATAAGAATATCGGTCAAAGCCTGGAATCTTCGATGGTATAACGGTAGAAATCACGGGCAGGGCGATGACGCATCCGATGACGACTAATGTCGTCTTGAATCTTCCTGCACGTCTGCGACTCATCTTGTCTGACGAACGACGGCGAAATACGGGCTGCGGCGAGCGACTCAATCACTGGGATAACGGCGACCACTGCCGCTCCGTCTTCATCGCATGGTTCACATAAGCCGCTATCGCGGCGGGGAGTCGTGAAGGTTGGATCGTGAGGTACCTGCTTCAGGAGGAGCTGTTCGCTGTGAGCAGCGAACCAAAACTCCTGCTGAATCAGGAAAACAACAATGCCTCAGTTTACCTCCCTCGACGGCGTACAGCCACTCGGTCACTTCTTTCCCGCTGAACTCCAACAAAAAATTGAGTGATGATCTCCATCTGACCGGTAAAGCCGACTGAACTCGAAAGGGATACATCCGCGCCGTTCGCCAACTCTCTGACTTTGCACAAAAGTCGCCCATCGACGTGACCGAGCAAGATGCCAGGCGATTCTTCCTCTATCTCAAAAACGACTTCGGTTTCGCGTATGGCACGCTGCGCGTTGCACTCTCGGGAGTGAAGTTCTTCTATACCTATACCTGTAAGCGGGATTGGGCAATTTTCGAGATGCTCAAGCTCCAGAATATCACCGCCCTACCTGAAGTGCTTACGATTGATCAAGTCCATGCCATCGTGCATGCGACGACGACTCTTCGAATGCGAGCCTACCTCTGGACCGTCTATTCGTTGGGCCTGCGGATGAACGAGGCCCTGCACCTGCAAGTGGGCGGCATTGATGCTGCCCGTGGGCTGGTGCATGTTCATCGCGGCAAAGGAGCCAAGGATCGATGTGTGCCGATCGCCAATTCCACGCCCCGGGTGCTCAGAAAGCATTGGATAACACATTGTCACCCGCGGCTTCGCTTCCCCGCTGACGGACGCAATCATACGTTTGCTCGCCAAGGTATCAGTCGCGCCCAGAAACCCATGAGCGAAACGGCAGTCCAGGGTGCCATGAAGCGGATCACAACGAAAATGAACTTGGTTAAGAGGGGCACCATTCATACCTTACGTGCATCGCGTTGCGATCAACGACAGCCGGATCGTGGACGTCAACGAAGAAACGGTGACGTATCGAATTCGCCGCAAAGGCAATCGGATGGAAACCAAGGTGGTTCCTGGCGAAACGTTCGTCGAAAACTTCGCGCAGCACGTGCTGCCGACGAACTTCATGAAGATCCGTCACTATGGCTGGATGAGCGGTAACAGCAAGATCTCGGTCGATGAAGTGAAGTGGCTCGTGTGGATCATGCTGGGCTGGACGTTCTGGCTAGCCAGTGGCTATGCGCCGCAGACTAAGAAGTTGACAGCACCGATGAAGTGCATCGAGTGTGGCGGCGAGATGCGGGTGACCGAAGTGACCTACCGCTCACTCGGTTCGCTGGGCGTTCGTCCCGAACACGGACAGACCTTCTACGACAGCGGGTAAGCGATGAGGCATCGAGTTGACAAGACCGCGAGAATCGAAACGTCTGCAGGAGGGCGATCGATGAAGCTATGCGCCAATCACATCCGAAGTCGTCACAGGAGCGTGAATGTCGAGGAAAAACCGCCAATCATCAATCTGCCAAGTACACGGGAGGCGATTCTTGGTGTCGTCATCCGTCGCACCGGATTCACAAAACGCACCACCGCCTGCACCTGGGCTGTCCGCGTGGAAGCAAAGCTCAAGGTGCGTCGGGTAAGCACCGGGCTTCCTGAACAAAGGACTTGAGCTTCGGCTAGGCGTTCGCAATTCTGCCTGCGACGAACGAAGTAAATCGAATCAGATAGTAACTCAACCGTCGCGTTTACGCGAAGTCAAATCCTCATTGGTTACCCGCCCGCAATGGGATTTGGGGGAGACAGAGTACAGCAAATGCGTCGAGTTGCAAGATGTGGAGGGGTCTTCACAACCGCGAGCTCAGGGACGAGTGAATCTACGAGCCGCTCAAGCACAGACCTGCACAGGGCTTGGTGTTCCGGATCACGTCCAGGAAACAAGACCGAGACGCTAACATCGTTACGCCTTTTAAGGAAGGCAAGGATGCGTCGGGTCTCATCACTAATATCCGCGGCATCTGTCTTCGGACGAATCCGAACCTCCTTTGTTCGTAGAGTGGTGGCTTTGCTTAGCTGCGATTGCGACTCGGATGCGTCATCGCCAACCGGCCAAGCGAGAGAGTTGCAGTTCGGACAGCATGTGTCACCAGAAAGGGCGAGATTGAGTCTGAACTCAGTTCCACAGACATCGCAACGATGCGGGATGCCCTCGGGCGTGCGGGAAGATGGGTCGTTCATAGGCAAGTAAGGGTTGTAAGTCGGATAAAGAATCCATGTAAGTCCAAGGTTTGACGGGTGGGAGCCATTCGTTAAAAAACTGGCGACTCAAACCCGTGATCTGGGCAGCTTGCGGCCGCCCGTCACATTTACTCCACCCACCAAACACA